>NZ_JBKEZY010000010.1:0-224941 GCF_053345335.1 Bacillus sp. M5A3_1b
CGCACAGTTGTGTTGGATACTTTTGTTATCTCTTGTGAATAGAAAGCTTCACTTTTCAAATGACCAAAGAAGCTTTCCATGACGGCATTATCATGGCAATTTCCTCTCCGGGACATGCTGGTGATAATGCCGTTTTCTTTGGCATACGCTTGAAATTCTTTTGCTGTATAAATACTTCCTTGATCCGAGTGAAGAAGGACATCTTTTACTCTTCGCCCTCTCATTGCTTGTTTCAATGTCTTCATCGCTAATGTCAGTGTTTGTGATTCGCTGATGACACAACTAATAATTTCACGATTAAAGGCATCCATGATCGTTGATAAATACAAGGTACGCTCTCCAAATAAGAGGTACGTCACATCTGTAAACCACTTTTCATTTGGTCTGGATGCATCGAATTCACGCTCCAATCGATGAGGGGCTACCATTGGTTCCGCACCATTGATATATTTCTTTTTCTTTCGACGTACTTTTGAAAGAATGTGATTTTGTCTCATGATTCGTAATACTTTTTTATGATTGACACACAGTCCCATTTTTTGAAGAGTAGCGGTCACTCTTCGATATCCATACCGAAATTTATGCCTAAGACGGATGTCCTTTACTTTCTCTTCTATATCATCTTTCCGATCTTCCGTTCGTTGTAACCAGCGATAAAATGTGGAACGGGGTAATTCTAATACGTTACACAATTCTTTTATCGTTATTTTTGTTTTTACATTTTTCCATAAAGTAACTACAGTTTCTGGTTTCAGCCCCTTTCGATTTCCAGATACTTTCCCTATACAAGTAATTTTGTTTTTAGATGCTTATTTTCTAGACGTAGTTGTTCTAATTCACTGAGCTCTTTTGGTCCTTTTCCATAAGAATATTGTTTTCCTACAGGTTGTTGAAAACGATACGTTTGATCTGTACGATACCATTTCATCCATGTCTTAATTTGGGAAACATTTTTAATTCCGAGTTTCTCCATAATTGTACGATTTGAATAACCATCTTTCTTCATTTCAATTACTTTCCACTTTGTTTCTTCTGGGTAATGAACTCTTGTCGTCATACGAAAAAACACCTCCATTGAATTTGCATACTTAGTATGCGAATTTAGGAGGTGTTTTTTTCATGTACCACTATTCGGGTTCACTTCACATTGTTTGTGAGAAACAAGAAGGTGAGCTTCAATTAAAAGAAACGAATTGGATTTGTGAAAATTGTGCCCGAATTACGCATGAACAAGGTATTGAAAGAGATACCTATACCCTTTTACACCTTATTCCATAAATAAGAAAGCTGGTGGGCTTCTGATTCAAGAGCTATTAAATGATCATTATTAATAGTGTTATTCGTATACATTTTGTTCTTTTGGATGTTAAGGACAGTATAATTCACATCGTTATATTTATTTGAAAATGTTGATTCATTTAATAATGTCAGTGTTGAATTGATGTTATATTTATCAATTCGCTCTTTTTTTCCTTTGAAAAATAGTTTAATAAGATGCGGCTCATCATTAATGAGCAAACCGAGTTCAGGTGATGAGCGGACGATTAAATTATCTGATAACCAATGTGATTTACCTGGATCAAACCAAGAGACTTCTTTGTTTTTAATAAATTTTTTGTACTGCTTTATAACATCAATGTAGTTTTGCTTTTTCTTCTGATCAACAGTTTGTACTAATGTTTCAAAACAATCAAAAGATAGTTCGTTTTTATGAAATTTAATAACAGTTTCTCGTAATTGTTTCCAGTAATCAAAAACCGGGTGATATTCAGGTTGAGATTTTAAATTCTTTACAAAATTTGTTTTAGCTGCACTACTTTTCAGTGTGAAGTCTAAAAATTGTGTAAGTCCCACTTTAATTTCCGCCATGTTACACCTCCTTTCCAAATGTTACTAATTCAATATTGGAAAGGGAAATCCTGCATTTTTAAGGAGGTGAACTAGATGCTAGAAAAACCGATGTTCATACACAATGGCTATTGTATTTCTTGAGCTTGGTATTCATGGAATACTTTCTAAGAGGAGGTAACAGCAATGGATCTACACCCAGTAAATGATAATAATACGAAAAAAACATTGGAAGGGTTTTTAAAAGCAGTGGGAAAGACCAAAAAGAAGAGAATGAAAAATCAAAGAAACCAAATAAAGTAGATGAGTGAAGCGCGCTATCGTTAAAATGACGAATAACGTGCTTGTTTATTTTTTTTATAAAGCGCATGCATATTCATGGATTTACAGATATTTGTTACGTGGGCATAGTGTTTTTGATAAATAATATTATGGAAATAAAAGGGAATGAGATTATATAAAAAAAGGTCCTGTTGTTTCCAACAGGACCTTTCCTAAAATGGCAAAGAGTAACTCTTACCTTACTCTTCTCGTATATATTACATGAAAAAGATAGATGTGTATACAACAAGAAATTCCGATATAATTATTCTGATATAGTATTTAAGGGTAATAAGGTAGAATTTTAAATAAGGAATTAAATTACAAATGTTGATTTGTCAGGTGATTTAAATGAATTTCTATCAAATTGTAGTTAATAAAGTGATATTGAGATAATAAGATATGTAATTTTGCATATCAGATTTTTAAAGTGAACAAGGGTATGGAATATTTAAATGATACGGAAGTTGAGGGAGAGTAATACTAAAATTTCATTTGTTTTTTACTGTAATAAATAAATTCATTTGAATAGAAGCGAAAAATAGAGGTTTGCATTAGTCATTTATGAAAGTCAAGAATATTTATAACCATAGGAGTAAATACACAGGTCCGATTTTTGTAATGATGGAGGGAATTGATGTGGACATAACTCAAAGTATGGCAAGAATAGTGGTAAATGGAAAGGATCTTCCGTTTATTTCAGTTAGAACTTCTGTATGGAATCAAGGACCTGTAAATGATTTAATTGTTTCGACAAACTTGAGAGCCGAGGAGCTTTATCAGTTTATGTGGTCACAAGTGCCAGTAATGCTTGCGATGTATTTTCTTCAAGGAGCGGACTTAATGCGGTTTGCTAGAATTAATGGGATTAATCAAAGTGTAACGGGAGAATATATTTATCATTTCTCTTGGGGATAAAGCGAATGTAAAGTAGCTTAACAGATTTATTTAATGATATGGAAGTGGGTGGGGAAAATGTTTTATTCATATTTTGCTTCTCAAGCAGATATTCGCCCAGCGTATGGTACATCAATAACGTTTAGCGGAGCACAAAGTACAGTTCAAGCTGTTCAACAAGCGTTACAAATGCAACAACAAATGCAACAACAAATGCAGCAACAAGGGATCCAGCCGTATTATTCATCCATGGAGTATTTTTACCCAGTGCATCAAATCACACCGTATGGAAGTTCTTTTCTTACTATCCCATATGGAACTGTATTTAATCTATAAATTGAAAGTTTAATCAGTAGGGGGCAGGTATCCCAAACTGATTATTAGTCCTCACCAATTGGACATATACGGACGATCCGGCTCCTACCTACCTTTCTTGCATGTTCCGAAATTTTTTTGGGAGCCTTATTACCCGCAAATGGAGAGGGGTATATGTAAGCGCCAAATAGTCCTCACCTACAATTTGTAATTAACCGATGAGATAATCTCCGTACATACTACAAGTGTTTTTTTTGATGAGAAGATACCGATTAAAGAAAAAGTGAGAATTATCTTATTATGACAAATGATGGTTAGTGGCTCTGTATGCAAGGATATATGAACATTTATTTACGCGGACCAGATCCAGATGTAACAACGAAGTCTTATCTGCGGGTATATCGTACAGGATGATTGTCCTATAACTATCAACCTACAAAAAGCAGGAGAACATCTGAATTGTTTTTTTACTGGGTTTGAAAGATATTTACAGCCATAATATCTAGTATTTTGTTTATAATTGTAAATAGTTATTGAAATGTGTAAATGTTATTTTTTTATTAATAAAAAAAATAGGAAAAATAATGCAACTTTTTAATTTGTTTATTCGTGTTATATATGAGAGGAGGAGGGGGATGGAGATTGAAGAAATATATAAGGTTTATATAAACGATGTGTACCGGTATTTATTTTCCCTTTCTCGTAGCCATCACGTAGCAGAGGACTTGACGCAAGAGACTTTTTATCGAGCGTATCTTTATTTAGAAGACTATGAAAATCAAAAGGTAAAATCATGGCTTTTTAAAGTGGCATATCATACTTTTATTGATTTTGTTAGGAAAGAAAATAAAGTAACTTTTGTAGGAACTGAGGAATTAGAGACGATACAAGCGGGGGAATCTACAGAAGAGTATGTAGTCGCAAAAAATAGTTATGAAAAGTTAATTCAGATTATTCATAATTTACCGGTGGTAGAGGCACAAGCTATTTTATTATGTGACGTACATCAATTAACGTACGAAGAGGGTGCTTCTGTACTAGATTTAAAGTTAAATACGTATAAAAGTCACATATTTCGTGGGAGAAAGAGATTAAAAGAATTGTTAAAGGAGGAAAAGAGTCAAAATGAAAAATGATAAACCTCATTCTGAACAAGATGATTATAAAGAATTGTTACAAGAAGCTCTTCATCAAAGACCGGCTTCACTTCCTGATGGAAAACAAGAGCAAGTGTTGAAAATAGGTAAAAAAAGAGCGCGTATTACGAATGTTTTAATTGTATTTACTTTTTTATTACTTATTCAACCTATTTTATATATATCAACACTCTTATATTATACATTGGCACCAACAAACGCAATGGAGATACGGAATGTAGTAAATCAAACATTAAGTGTAACAGAACCAAATGTATTTTTGAAAGATAGGGACATGGAGCAAACATTGTTACCGCTTAGTTTACAATTGCATTTTGATTTGTATAAAAGGGTAGGGAAGAAAGATATTCGAATAGGAGAAGAGAAAACAGATTATGTATTTAGTAGAGCAACGAAAGTTAGCCGTGAATATACAACAGATGAAAAAATTCCAGAAGTCCCATATATAGATAATGAGGTATTGTCTCATCCTAATAATTATAATGCATCCTATAATAGTAGTGAAGAAGCGCAGGTATTAAAGGGTCTTCCGCAAGAATCTGTTGTAGAAGCATTTATATCTTTTAGAGAATTGTTGAGTGTACAAGAGGTAACGAATATGTTTCCCACTATTGATATCGTCTGGTATGCCGTTAATACAGGGTTAGAGGAGAAGCAAACGAATGACGAGGGTATGTATGTTGCTCCGATTGGCTTTCCGGCAGATATGATTTCAAGACCAAGTGGTGCTTTTGTGAGTGATTCACCTCATGAGGAACAATTTATTGAGGTGTTAAAGTCATTACAGAAGCATGAAAATTTAGCAGTGAAGCTATCTAGAGCAAAAGTATTAGAGTTGTCAAAGCGTATTTCTTTCCTTGAAAAAAATGGGGTAAAAACATACGGGATGGTTGTAACTGGGCCTAAAGTAGAAGTTGAAAAATTGATGAGCCACGAAAAAGTTAGAAAATTGAAAGTAGGTGAAGCGAGGTTATGGAATTGGCATTCTTAAAAAAAAGAAAGAATCGTATTTATAAACAGGAAACGTGGATGGGGACTCTTTCATTAATTATTGCCTTTTTAGCGTTATTGTATTTAAATATTATATTGCTTTTTCAAGAAACATTTATAGATAAAGGTTTTCTACAAATAGTTGGTATTGGAGTGGTGTGCTCAGTCGTAGGTATGATCACAAAAAGCAAAAGTCGAAAATATGCATTGTGGGCATGTAGTTTATTTGTTTTTATGCTACTGTTTGCTATATTTGGATTTATGTTAGGTTGGATGGTAAGCTTTGGGCCATAAATATGTGGGAAAGAGCGAATGTAGATTCGCTCTTTTTTGTATTGAAAGTAAAATAGATGTATCGTGCAATCCATTAAATTTGAATGGATTGCACGATACATCTAGGTTGTGTTTTTATTAATATGTTTTCCTCTCAAGTGTATATGAATAGGCGACAAGTATAGTGCTAAAACAATAGCTCGTCCAAACATTGCGAATCCCTCTTACATAATATGTAGTAATAAGCATGAAAGGGGAACTAGTATGTCTTGCTATTACTACTGTAAGTATTGTAAAGAGTATAAAAAGAAACAGCATGATTGTTGTAAGAGCACGAGTAAGTGTAATGACAACGAGGAGAAGCTTGTTAGGGCATCTGCATTTAGAGCTAGAAATACGGTGAATCAAACGGTTCCTGCCAATACTTTTGTAAAGGTATTGTTCCAAAATGAACAATTTGATTTAGCAAATGAGTATAATCCAGTAACGTCTATTTTTATTCCGAAGACTAGAGGAGTTTACTCTATTATTGGAACGATTGGTTTCTTTCCAAACGATCCTAGCTTAAATTATAGAGCTCGTGTAGAAATTCGTGTAAATGGAAACGCAGCAATAGCTATAGATAATGACTTTTTCGGTCCAATAGGTTTTGGAAATGTAGTAAGTGTTTCGACGATTATTCAATTGAATGAAGGAGATCAAGTTGAGGTTTATGCACAAAGTAGCATAGACGGAGTTTTAAGTCCTTCAGAAGACGGCTCACATTTTGAAGCTGCAAGATTCCCTTCTCCAATTAAATAAAGTCGAGTAAACAAAAGAGAAAGAATAATCCTCACCAAGATGGTGGGGATATTTTATTCTATTGAAAATAGTAACAGTTTGTCCAAGCTATTCTAATCTATATTGCATAGTATGTAATAATAAATTTAAAGGGGGACTTACTACGTCTTATTATTACTGTAAGTATTGTAAAGATTACAAAAAGAAAAGTCACGATTGTTTTAGAAAAAATAGTCAATGTGATAGAAAGTATGTACAAGTGAATTGTTGTGATGATAAGAAAGAAAAGCTTGTAAGGGCGTCTGCATTTAGAGCTGTTAATACAATGAATCAACCTGTTCCGGAAAATACTTCAGTTAAAGTATTATTTCAAAATGAACAGTTTGATTTAGCGAATGAATATAATGCAGCAACATCTATTTTTATTCCGAAGACTAAAGGGGTATATAGTGTATTAGGGAATATAACATTCTCTCCAAATGATTTTAATGTAAATTACAGAGCTAGAGTAGAAATTCGTGTGAATGGAAATCCAGCAATAGCAATTGATAATGATTTCTTTGGGACCGGTGTATTTTTTAACAATGATGTTTCAGTAACGTCTATTCTTCAATTAGAAGCAGGGGATTCAGTTGAAGTTTTTGCTGAGAGTAGTGTTGCTGGAGTAATTGTTCAAAATGTTAATGGTTTGAATACGGTTCATTTTGAAGCTGCAAGATTTCCTTCACCAATAAAATAACGAAGAGAATATATTACTTTTCAGTAGGTTTAGTTAATCCCCTTTACCAAATGGTGGGGGATTATTATTGTTTTTCTAAAATATATAAGTAAATAGGTTAAATATAGTTTGTTTCAGGAGAATTTCACATGCTAGGATGTAAGGTTAAAAGTGCTAGCTTATTATGAGTATTAGATATTCTGCAGGTAATAAAAAGCGTACAACGAAACGAGTAACATGGTTGTGAAAGTTCTTAGGCATTATATTTGCTAGTCGTCTTATGGAATAGAAAAGACATCTTATTTTATAAATACATAAAGGGCCGTATAATTACGGGCGTTTTCTTTACTATATAGAAATTACATATTTAACATAGGTTTGTGTAGGTATTGCTATTGTATAGAAAGGAAAAATATTAAGACGATTACACTATATAAAAATAAAATAAATCCTAAGATGAGTAGTATTGGATACAACTTGAACATATTTGACCTCCTTGAGTATATAAAGAATTTTAATACATTTATGGTCAATTTAGAAGGGGAATATATTAATGAAAGATGATTGAATCAATATACTAATTTAACAGTGTAGTGAATGTATAATAAATAAAGGAGTATTGTTGATTACACATTGATTAAATTGTTTATAAGCAGCAGGTAGGTTGATTGCCCGTGAAATATAAAAGTGAGCAGGTTTATGTGTACAGAATGAGAGGTAAATAAAAAAGAGCATACATAAAAAGTACGCTCTAAAGAAAGATAGGTTTTATGAGTGGATAATCTCCATACGATAATATATGCTCGACTAATAAAAACGTGTAAAAAATCAATAGATTATCAATGGAATAGCATGAAATGAGTAATGTTGGTCTATTACCAAAGTCGCGAAGCTAACCGAATTGTAAGGAGTATGAATAAAACGGATTAACAACTGGATAATGATTGTACTTCAGTTTCAAATTTCTTATAGTTTGGATATTGCGTAATAGTTTGGCACTTAGGTGTGGAAAGTTGATTAATTATAGAAACATTTGTAATTACCTCGTTACAAGGGCCGAAAAATGTAATTTTTAGTTTTGAATTGGGTGGAACTTTGACCACGATAGGTTTTTTTTCCATGAAATCAGCTCCTAAGACGCAGTATTGTATACTGCGTTTTTTGTTGAGTTTGTAAAGGCGTATTAATATATAATATGAAATTTTTAGTTGAGTTGATAATGATATGGAGATTAATGGTGTGATTAGATTATGAAAAACTAGTAGAAACTTAATTAAAAGATCGTATATTTTGAAAAAAATATAGATTTTCTTTATTTATATTATAGATAGCTAGTATTAGGCATAAGGGGCTTTCAATAAGACAAGCTTTGAATATGATATTAAAAAGGGGATGAATTGTAGTGGGGTATATTATCGATATTTCAAAATGGAATGGAACTATTGATTGGGATATTGCAGCATCTCGGCTAGATTTAGTTATTGCTAGAGTTCAAGATGGCTCGAATACGGTAGATTTTATGTATCAAAATTATGTGAATGAAATGAAGAAACGCAGTATTCCATTTGGTAATTATGCATTTTGTCGTTTTATATCTATTGCTGATGCAAGGAAAGAGGCACAAGATTTTTGGAGTCGTGGCGATAAATCTGCTAAGTTTTGGGTGGTGGACGTAGAAATTCAAACGATGATGGATATGCAAGGGGGAACACAAGCGTTTATAGATGAATTACGCCGTTTAGGTGCGAAAAAAGTAGGACTATACGTGGGGCATCACACGTATGTATCATTTGGAGCACGTAATATTGAAGTTGATTTTGTATGGATTCCTCGTTATGGAGGAAATAAGCCAGCATATCCGTGTGATATTTGGCAATATACTGATGCGGGAAATGTTCCTGGTATTGGGAAATGTGATTTAAATCAATTAATAGGAAATAAGTCGCTTTCTTGGTTTATAGGTTCGGACCAAGTAAATCAATCTATTCAATTTAACAAAGAGAATATACAGCAATCAAAGGGTATTGGTATTGCAGTTTCAAAATATCCTGATGGATATGGCATAAACGTATATGAAAATCCTACGAATCCTCAGTTTACAGGTACAATCACTCAAAAAAATCCATATTTAGTCTTACATGGTTATTGGGAAGACGCAGATAAAGATATGATTTGCTTAGGCAATGATAAACAGTGGGTATATGTAAAACATTTTGATGTAGAATGGTTTTATGCAGTTTCAAAATATCCTGTTGGGTATGGAGTGAATTATTATGCAGAGCCTGAATGTATAAATTATAAAGGAAATATTGATGGATCAAAATCTTTTCGTGTGTGGGGAAGAGCCAAAAATGCGGTAGATATCGGGCAAAATAATTGGATACTGGAAGAACATGTAACTATTAAGAATCTATAGGAATACGTAAAGGGTCATTTTACTGATAAATAGTAAGATGACCTTTAATATTTGAACAAAAAAGAACAAGATACATAGTTTATTCAAATGAAATGAATTACATGTGGAAAACACATTGTTAACACAAGTACATTGTATAGTTATTCTTATATAATAATAAAAGTGAGGTATTTTGAATTGAAAAAGAAAAAGCTATTTTTAGGAACAATTATTTCATGCGTAGTATTGGCATTATCGGCATGTGGTTCCTCAGACAATGTAGTAACATCAAAAGTAGGAAATGTTACAGAGAAAGAGTTAAGTAAAGAATTAAGACAAAAATATGGGGAAAGTACTTTATACCAAATGGTGTTAAGTAAGGCGTTGCTAGATAAATATAAAGTTTCAGATGAGGAAGCAAAAAAACAAGTAGAAGAAGCAAAAGATAAAATGGGTGACAACTTCAAATCGACTTTAGAGCAAGTTGGATTGAAAAATGAAGATGAATTAAAAGAAAAAATGAAGCCAGAAATCGCATTTGAGAAAGCGATTAAAGCGACTGTCACAGAAAAAGATGTAAAAGATAACTATAAACCAGAAATGAAGGTAAGTCACATTTTAGTGAAAGATGAAAAGACTGCTAAAGAAGTGAAAGAGAAAGTAAATAATGGAGAAGATTTTGCAGCTTTAGCGAAGCAATACTCAGAGGATACTGGTTCAAAAGAACAAGGCGGAGAAATAGCTGGTTTTGCTCCAGGGCAAACGGTGAAAGAATTTGAAGAAGCTGCATATAAATTAGATGCAGGACAAATAAGTGATCCGGTAAAAACAACTTACGGTTACCATATTATTAAAGTGACAGATAAAAAAGAATTGAAGCCATTTGATGAAGTGAAAGATAATATTCGTAAAGATTTAGAACAGCAAAGACTACAAGACACGACAGGTAAATGGAAGCAACAAGTAGTCAATGATTTATTGAAAGATGCTGATATTAAGGTGAAT
This sequence comes from Bacillus sp. M5A3_1b, assembly GCF_053345335.1. Taxonomy (NCBI): domain Bacteria; kingdom Bacillati; phylum Bacillota; class Bacilli; order Caryophanales; family Bacillaceae; genus Bacillus; species Bacillus sp. M5A3_1b. Next base: position 10,700 of record NZ_JBKEZY010000010.1, read on the forward strand.
AATAAAGAATTTAAAAATACATTTGAATTTCTAGAAAAGAAATAATGATTGTAATTAGAAAAGGGAACCTATATAGGTTCCCTTTTCTAGTTAGTGTGTGTGTTATAAATAGATAGTAAGACAATATAATATTACATTTAAATATTAAGAATTACAATGGGAATTTATGTATTTTTTAAAAATTGGAATGATCAATGCTTCATAGAATGTTGATATTATAATGTTTCGTTTGCTTAATTTCATTCCACTATTTGCATGTAGTCTGATTGGCGCGGGCCAATTAAAACCTGAAGTGATTTAAGTTTTTCTTTATTGAAGTGGATAAACATAATTTGCAGAATGAAACATACAATAGTATTGAAAAAATATTGATGTTAAATGAAGTGAAAAGCAGAGCATTCTACTAAAAAAGGATGTTCTTTTTAGTATGAAATTTTTAGAATAAAGAAAGAATGCTTTTAAACGAATTACTTAATAGATAAATATATTATGTAGGAGGAGAAAATATGAAAGTAATTTTTCAGAGAGAAGGCGGAGGGAAGGTTTTTGAATCGCATGATGAAGATATAAGTAACTTATTAGCTATTTTAAAAGAAACGAAAGGGATCAAGATTGGGATGGTTGAGTATGAAGTATTAAAATACGAATTAGAGTATTTTCGTAACCCAAAAAAAGCAGTAACAGAGAGGGAGTTACATATAATAGTACAACCAAAATATATGTAATAATAAGGGGCAATTATTTATAAATAGTTTTATACATTATGTACGAAAAGAGAGTGTTTAAATTGCTCTCTTTTCATAAAAATTCATAAGGAATGAATTGTGGTTCGTTATAAATCCCTTAAATTTTGTGAGTTCGTTCTTTATAATATATGCTTTCATTTATAGTTGGCTAATAAACTTGAAAAATTAAAACTTTTTAGTTTATGCAGGGATTTTATATTCGAGTAGATAAATGTTCATATAAAGTATTTTGTATACGAATATTGGAGGAGTAAAAATGAGTTTAGCAAGTTATATAGGGTGCAATGTATAAATTCCGTTAACGGATCCAGATTCTAATGATGCAATTGTTTTTGGATCGTACTTTTTAGATGAGAGTATGCTTGAAATTGTACAAGAGTTTCAATTTCAAACAAGTTACACGTATGAAGTTTCAACGAGCTGGGGCATTGAACTTGTTGAGTGGCAAAGTGAAAAGGAGAAGAAAGAAGCTAAAAAAAGCTATTAGCTTTATGCTCGATTATGGAAAGTTATTTAAATGAGGGGACTATTTTGAATTATTCAGTTGTTGGGTTGGTGATGAAGATCAGGAACGAGTGGGAGAATTAAAATTAAAAATAAATCATTTTAATATAGATGAGATTTGTATTCCGGAAAGAACGATTGTCAGGATAGAAAAGTAAATATAGAAATATACGTTATTAGAAAAAGCGACTTCACTTTGTATGAAGTCGCTTTTTCTGTTGATATGTGAACGGCCTATTATATAAGAAGTGAAAAGCTCACTTGATGAAGAAAAAATAAATGATGGATAAAAATATAATATAAATCATTCCAAAAGAACGTAGGTTCGTGTATAATTAGAACGAACGTTCTTGTATGTGTAGATAGTATACGAATAAGAAATAAAGTGAAACTTTAATTAGTTGGGTGTTCATCGTCCGTTATTTATTAGCTTTCACCAATTAAGCGTTTACGGGCAGTTGATTTTTGTCTTACCTTCTCGCATATAGCGGATTTTGAGGTAGGAGCTTCACTACCTGTTAATGCCGGATAAATATGAGCCTAGCATTATGAAAGAATAGTTGAGTACCATTATGTGTGAAATTGAATGGATAAATGATCAAGGAGATAAAGAAATGAATGATGTAAAGGTGCAGAAAATAGAAAGAGAATGGGTTCCATTTACAGTAATGTCCGAACAGTTGTTAAGTTTGCGAAAGGTTATTGGAGAGAAGTTTAAAGTACAAAAACCGCTCTTAACAAACGAAGCAAAAGAGAGAATTTCTGATAAATTATTAACGTCATTATTGTCTGAGAAAGAAATATTGGTGACATATTTTGAAGATGGTTACATCCTTACAAGTTATATGACAGTAGTGCATATAAACCCGCTAAAGCGCATTGTAATATGTACGGACGCATTTTATAAAACTTACGTATTTAATACTACAGATATTATTGAAATAACGTAAAGGAAGCTGAAATTTAAATTTTAGCTTTTTATTTTTGTTAAATGAGGAACAGAAAAAATGAAACGAAAAAGCAGCTAGCTTCATACTAGCTGCTAAGCCCCAGGGAAAGGGAGAAAAAGATAGGGTACTCCAAAAATCAATAATAGCTGTGTAACAGCCTGATTATAGTATAGACAAATTTATTATTCCTAAACAGTACGATGAAAAAAATAGGACTAAGCTGTACCTACTTGGTTTTGATCTGCAAGGTCAGAATCAAACGTATTAGTCGCGCTCACGCCATTAAAAGTATTAACAACAAAACCAACATTTGAAGCACCAGATCCATTATAAGCCTTCGTATTTTCTTTCGGAGAAACATTGTAGAAATCGCCTAAATTAAATGAACCGTTACTATTTTGTACAACTAAATTCCCTACAACTGAGGGCATAGTTTTCACCCGCTTTACAATCATTTGTTAACACTACTATATGGTCTTATAGTCCAAATGGTTCATGTAACAAAAATTGTGGAATAGTAAAACGTTTGAAGTGTAGCTTAATCCTACAATAAAAGTATGTTAAAATTAATGTAAGGTCGATTAATTTTAAAAAACAATTGTATAATTAATATATGCGAAATCAAAGGAGGCAAAATGTAATGAATAATGTTATAAAAAAAGTAGATTTAACAGATGCAAAATCAAGTAATCTTGTTGCACTTATTTATAGCAATGAAGTTATTTTGGTTGAAGAAGCATTTTGTCCAAATGAAATAAAATTAAAGTTAAATGAAATTGCAATTTTATCGGCTATTAAAACAGCACATATAATGAAAGTAACCATCAGAAAAGAACTGGAAGCAATTTTTCATGACACTGGTGTCTTATTTGTGAAGCATAGTGTTGATTATGGTAACAGTCAATCTATCACTATGCATTTTGAACAATTCAAAAAGTTGCAAAATGAGATTGAGAATTTAAATAAAAGTATGTAATAAGAATAGATGAAGAAGCATTCATAGAGGTGAACTGTTCTATGTTGAAAAAATGGTTTGAAATTTTTGGGGATGAATCCCGCTGTAAACATAAATATAGTTTTATTAAGATGCAGGATAATGAAGATTTTAAAACTGGTAAGTTAGGTGTAGCTTATATGTATCGATGTGAGAAGTGCGGGAAAGAGAAGCTGAAATATAAAAGCAATAACGAAATAAATAATGATTTTTTTGATATATAAGCAAGAGTAACTGTTATGGTTACTCTTTTTGCTTACATAAAAACTCCTACTAAAGTATGAAATGAGTTGATACTTTAGTAAATGGCTGAATGAAAAGGGAGAGTGTAAAATTTTATAAAGGAGGAGAGGTACATGCAACGAAACGAAACTGGAAAAATTGTAATGATTACAGGAGTGACGCAAGGATTAGGTCGTGCAATGGTTGATCGATTTCATGAATTGGGATGGAATATATATGGCTGTGGACGTTCCAAAGATAAAATTGAAGAATTGAAAAAATATTACGGTAATATACATGATTTTCAAATAATCGATGTTTCAGACTCCCAGCAAGTAAGTAGTTGGGCAAATTATATACTTCATAGAAATAGAGCACCAGATTTGTTAATAAATAATGCGTCGATTGTTAATAAAAATGGGCCACTGTGGAAAGTAACCGCTCAAGAATTCGAAAATATAATGAATGTAAACGTAAATGGTGTAGTAAATGTAATTAGGGCATTTGTCCCAGCGATGGTAGCTAGGAAAGAAGGAATGATTATTAATATGAGTTCTAGTTGGGGCAGAGAGGGAGAAGCTGAGCTTGCGCCATATTGTGCCTCAAAGTTTGCAATTGAAGGTATCACGAAATCTATGGCACTTGAATTACCCTCTGGTATGGCTGTTGTTGCTTTAGATCCGGGCGGAAGTATCAGGACCTCAATGCTGTATTCATGTGCACCACAGTATGTAAATGAATCACCCACACCTGAAATGTGGTCACGTAATGCGATTCAATATATATTAAATATAACAATAGATAAAAATGGAGCTTCATTGACATGCCCAGAATGTATGTAAATATATTTTGAATTGTATACGTATCTTTTAATTAGCATATTTTCAGTGATATACGCTTTGTCTAAAAAAAAGTACCTTAAAGGTGCTTTTTTGTATGATTAACACATTTTAGAATGCACAAAATTACATATAGAAAATAAATATGAGATAAAGGATGTCATTTGTGTATGGCGAAAAAAGCACTAGAAAATTTCTAAATAGGTGATAAAAATGAATCCAAGCGGTTTAAAAGTGACAGGAGCATGGTTTCAAGTAGGAGGAAATCTTACTGCGGCTATTGGGACGACAAGAGGATTTATTGGAGAAGAGAAAGTTGAATCAGATCTTATAATTGTAGGAAGCTCATTACAAGCCCTCGGTTATATATTACAAATAATAGCGAGTAATGATACCGGAGATGAAGCTGAAAGAGAAAATCAAAATATGTGTTTGGAGAATAAAAGTGAAATGCTCGATAAAATGGGCATTGAATTATTAGCATTAGGGAATATATCAAATGTAATAGGAACATATTTTAATATAAATAAACAATTGAAAGAGAATGATTATCTCATAATTGTCGGGAACAGTTTACAATCGATTGGTGCTTTTTTAGGAGTAGAAGCAGCTTTGCTTCAGATGAAAGCAATACAGAGAATTATAATACTAGGTAATTCTTTGCAAAGTTTAGGTGCTGGACTTCAAGCGTATCAAGGTATTATTAATGTATCAAAGAACGAAATAGAAAATGAAGGCAGTATGGTTGATAAAAAGAATGAGAAGATAATAGCACTCATTGGTATTTGGATACAAGCAATAGGAACTATTATTTCTGCGATTGGATTAACTATAATAGAGAAAGAAGAGAGATTAGAAAAAATAAAAATATGAAAATACACATTTGATAAAGGAAGGGGGATTTCAATTTTACATACGTGGTAAGATTGAAGTAGTAGGTTTTTAGGCATTTGAATAGAATATATAAGAGTAGAAACGTTTTTCATGCTTAATTGGAATGTATGAAATATAAAAATAATTGGTTTTGTGAGCGTATGAAAAGAAGAGAGATAAAAAATACAAAACAAGGAGTTTTCAAGAGATGATGTATTTATTGGCAATTCTACTACCACCAGTAGCCGTATTATTTTGTGGAAAACCATTTCAAGCAATAATTAACTTCCTATTAACATTAATATTTTGGGTTCCAGGAGTTATACATGCGATATTAGTTGTACATGATAAAAAAGCAGACCGGAGATTAAAAAAACAAATTGAAGCATATGATGAAATGAATAAGAGGAATAGAAGATAGCTAAGTCGTGAAATGATTGTAAAAAGAAAGGGGGACTACCTCCTTTCTTTTTTTCATTCTGTTTAAGTTTAAATTTTAGTATAGCGGTAAGAATTTTTAATATAAGTATTGTGATAATTAGTTTTAGAGTGTGCGCTTAATAAACCGGTGTAAATGTTTTCAGGCACGTTAAAGAAATCATACATTCCATTCTTTAATTGAATGCGTAAAATCATAGAAAAAGGATTATAGCCAACAGCAACAATATTTTTGGAACTCACGGGAGATAGCTTCATCATTATGCAACTCCTCACTTTTCATTTTTAATAATTTCTTGTAGATGTTGAGGTTGTAGTGTTGAAATCCTTATAATTAAAGAGATATTATACTTATATGCAATATATTAAATGTTTGTTATACGTAATGATAAGGAAGTTCACACGAAGTACATATCGTTGTGCTATTTTTATTTCACCTTTGATTTATAAATAAGAAAATATTGACCATTTGAAAAAAAGGTATATTATTTATACGAGGTATGAAAAATTCACTTTTTACATTCTATGCTTCAAGGAGCAGCATTATTAGGAAAAATAGCAGTGAAAATAGTTTGTATAAGAAGAATTTTAAAATTTATAATCTGTGAATTAGGAAAATATTGAATGCTCCAGGTCAATATACTTTCTTAATTAAATTCAGTTTAGAAAGTGACCTCAATATTTTTAAGTAAATCAACGGGAGAATTGAAAGGCAGGAGAAAGTAACATGTCAGAAAATTATCGTTCTCGAGAGGAGCGACGACAAGTTAAAAAGAAAAAACAGCCAGCTTCTAAAACACAAAAACCAAAAGGTAAAACATCGTTCTTTCGTAAGTTTTTGATTACTTGTTTATTACTTGGTATTGTTGGTTTAGTGGCGGGGGTTGCTACCTTCTTCGTAATGATTAAGGATGCACCAAAACTTGAGAAAGCAAAACTTGTTAATCCGTTATCCTCAAAAATTTATGATAAAAATGGCGATTTGGTATATGAATACGGGAAAGAAAAACGGACGAATGTTACGTATGATCAAATTCCTAAATTAGTAGAAAATGCATTTTTAGCAACTGAAGATGCACGTTTTTATGAGCATAGTGGAGTAGACTTTAAAGGTACTGCCCGTGCTGTCTTGGTGAGTCTTAAAGGAGATTACGGTTCACAAGGTGGAAGTACAATAACGCAACAAGTTATTAAAAACTATTTCTTATCGATGGAAAAAACATCAAAACGTAAAGTTCAGGAAATATATTTAGCGTATAAGCTAGAACAACAATATTCAAAACATGAAATTTTAGAAATGTATTTAAATAAAATTAATTTAGGAAACCGTTCATATGGAATCGCAACAGCAGCACAAAACTACTATGGTAAAGAATTGAAAGATTTAACATTACCAGAAGTTGCGATGCTTGCAGGTTTACCGAAAGCACCAAATAACTATGATCCATCGAAACCAGAAAATGTTCAAAGGGCAACAGAAAGAAGAAATGTTGTACTAAAATTAATGAACCGACATGGTTATATTACAAAGGCAGAAATGGAAGAAGCATCAAAAGTACCAGTGGATAAAAATATTAAGAGTGCAGCTGAGCTACAAGCAATGCCATATCCTGCATTTATGGATGCAGTTGTGAAAGAAGTAGAAAAAGAATTGCCCGATGCTAATATTGGCTCAGATGGTTTAGAAATTCATACAACTTTGGATCCAAAAGCACAGAAATTAGCTGATAATATTTTAAATACAAATATTATTAATTATCCAAATGATAAATTCCAAGGTGCTTTCACATTTATGGATACGAAAACAGGTGAGGTTCGTGCTATAGGTAGTGGACGCGGTGAAAATAAAGCAGTGTTTAAAGGGCATAATATGGCAATTGAATTAGATCGTGCAGCTGGTTCAACGATGAAGCCAATCTTTGATTACGGTCCTGCAATTGAATACTTAAAATGGGCTACGTATCATCAAATTGATGATTCTCCATTTAAATATTCAACTGGACAAGAACTTCGAAATGCGGACAGAAGTCATTTAGGCCCAATTACTATGCGTGAAGCATTAAAAATGTCACGTAACGTTCCAGCAGTTAAAACTGCAAAAGAAGTAGGAGTTAATAAATCAAAGGAATTCTCTGAGAAATTAGGTATTACATTTGATAAAGCGCCAGAAGAATCTACAGCTATTGGTACAAACGAAGTATCACCAACTGAAATGGCGGGTGCTTATGCGACATTTGGTAATGGTGGAAAATATGCAAAACCGCATTTTGTTAAGAAAGTAGTTTATCCAGACGGCAAGTCACAAAGTTTTGAGCAAAAACCAAAACAAGTTATAGCTGACTCTACAGCATATATGATTACTGATATGCTTCGTTCAGTAGTAACATCAGGTACTGGTACAGCAGCAAATATAAGTTCTTTAGATGTAGCTGGTAAAACAGGTACAACAAACTATGCTTCAAAACAATTAGCTCAATATAACATTCCAGAAAGTGCGACTCGTGATAGTTGGTTTGCAGGTTATACGCCGCAATATACGATGGCAGTATGGACTGGATATATGAAAGATGGTAAAGACGAGTATATTAGTAGTAAAAATACGAAAATTGCACAGTTGATCTTTAAAGAAATGATGAGCGAGATGGCTACAGATAAATCAAGATTTAAAATGCCAAGTAGTGTAATTCAAGAAGGTAGTGAGCTGCGTATAAAAGGGGAAAAACGTGATTCTTCTCCAAATACGAGCGTACCGGATACAACGGAACAACCAAAACAAGATCAACAGCAAAAAACTGAAGAAGAGAAAAAGCAAGAAGAATTAAAGAAACAAGAAGAACTTAAAAAACAAGAAGAACAAAAGCAACAAGAGGAACTGAAGAAGCAAGAAGAACAAAAGAAACTAGAAGAGCAAAAGAAACAAGAAGAAAAGAAACAAAATGAACAAAATAATGGAAATGGCCAAGGAACGACACCTCCAGCAAATAACGGAGGAGGCCAAGGAAATACAACACCACCAGCGAATAATGGAGGAGGCCAAGGAAATACGACACCTCCAGCAAATAACGGAGGAGGCCAAGGAAATACAACACCACCAGCGAATAATGGAGGAGGCCAAGGAAATACGACACCTCCAGCGAATAACGGAGGAGGTCAAGGAAATACAACACCACCAGCGACCACACAACCAGATACTGGCGGGAATGCAGGAGAAGCCCCTGTCAATAATGGACAATAAAAGAAGTTAATAAAAAGTACAAAAAAGCACTTAAGATTTGTGAAAATTACAATCTTAAGTGCTTTTTATCGCTTAAATTAAAATATTGATTATTGATTTTCTACAGAAAATTCTATAGTAAGCAGTTTATAGGTTTTTAGGATTAAATAGTTGTTATGTGAAATTAATACATAATTTTCTATTTGAAGTATTATTTTCGTTAAAATGCAGCAGCTATGCAATGATGAATTTAAATGTTAAAAGTACCATAGAAATTTTGAAAATAAATTGAAGGGAAATGATAAAAGACTTGAGCCTGAGGCAATGGAGTATAACTGGGGTTGTAAAAGGTAGTACTACTTGGATGTGCGCCATGATGCCAAAATGAGGGAGTAATTTGACCGGGAATTTGATAGTGTTGCCAAGTTGCAGGGAGTTCAATTCCTGCATCGGAACTAGCTGTATGAACGGCTGGAACGTGTATCCCAGGAGTCGAAGGAACGACGGCTGTTACTCTTGAAGACACCCACATAACATAATCACTCCTAAGTTGTGATAATAAAGTAGTATATTCTTTTCACGCGTATAAAGGTACATATAGATAGGACTTTAGGCTAATGTATACTTATAAAGTTGTAAGACCAATTTAAATTGATGGTGGACCATTTATTATAAAAAGATACGTCTATTTACGGAGGGAACAGGGACTAAGAAAATGTAAAATGGAGGTGTTAATTGCAATAACATACGTGTTTATGGAGGAATTTTAATGGAACGATTATGGACGAAATCATTTATTCAAATGACTTTCGCAATGTTATTTTTATTTACAGGATTTTATTTACTAGTTCCAACGCTCCCACTCTTTATTAAAGAGATAGGCGGCAATGAATCACAAGTCGGACTTATGATGGGAATGTTTACAATAGCGGCAGTTGTAATACGACCGATTATTGGAGGGATGTTGGATCAATATGGTAGAAGATCGTTTATTATTTTCGGGCTCATCTTTTTTGGGTTAACGATGTACTCTTATAATTTAGCGACGACAATTGTCCTTTTAGCTGTTTTACGTGTTATTCACGGGGTAACATGGGCTGTTTCTACAACAGCTGTTGGAACAGCGATAACTGATATTATTCCAGATTCACGCCGTGGTGAAGGTATGGGTTGGTACGGGATGGCTATGACAATTGCAATGGCAATCGGCCCAATGATTGGATTATCGGTTGTACAACATTATTCATTTCACGGCCTATTCTTGTTAGCAACTCTTTTATCCTTTATGGCAGTTTTATTATCGTTCATGACGAAAATGCCATTCACACCACAAAAAGAAAAAGGGAAAATGCAACTGTTTGAAAAATCCGTTCTATCAATTACGATTGTTGTTTTCTTTTTATCATTTGCATATGGAGGGATTACGACGTTTTTACCGCTATTTGCATCGTCAATTGATGTGAATCCTGGGACATTCTTTCTTGTATATGCAGTTGCTTTAACGATTGTAAGACCAATTTCAGGAAAACTATTAGATAAGTATGGAGAAGTATTTATCATACTCCCGGCACTATGTATTACGATTATCGCAATAGTTGTATTAACGATTTCAAATAGTTTAATGGGTGTAGTTATCGCAGCTGCATTATACGGTGTTGGATTCGGTTCAGCACAGCCCGCATTACAAGCGGCGATGCTTACAATTGTTAATCCGAGTAAAAGAGGAGTTGCTAATGCTTCATTCTTTACCGCATTTGATTTAGGGATTGGACTTGGTGCAATTTTACTTGGAGTTGTTTCGCAAATGTTCGGTTACCGTATTTTATTTGCAGGTAGTGCAATTTCAGGACTAATCGCTTTCATTATTTTTGTCATTTTTGTAAAACAGCGATTAGGTAAAAAAGAATTTACGTAAACGAGAGGAACAAAGATCAAAATTTCAATCGAACTTAACGATTTACAATGGTTAAAGGATAACATAATAATAATTCAATTCAGCCGGACTATTCTTTAGGGATAGTTTCTGAGAAATCAGATGGGGAAAGCGTGTCAGTTGAGAAAAAAGTCATTCTATTTTGGGAGATGTTTATAATCTTTGGTACTTTAAAAACTATCATTTAGTTAAATTTTACTATGAGGAAACGAAAGAAATTCAATTTAATTATGTAAAATAATAATTTTTTTAAAAGTAAATAAGTTTTATATAAGAATTATATTGAAGAGATAGTGAAATAAATATTATGAAGAAACGAGTTGTATATGTGTACAGCTCGTTTTTTTATTTTCTAAAAAAAATGGGAGAATGATATGTTCTGTAGGATTTTCTAATTCATCCTTATATTTTGTTTTAATAAGGCGAACAAAGAAGTCTGTCCTTTCTTTATAAAATATGAAAATTATTTTTGAAAAATTGTATTGTTACATCGGTAAAAGTATAGGGAACTTATCATTATAAAATAAATTGAAATCTTCTAAAAACTCTGATACATTGAAATAGAAATGTAGTTTCACGATTTTGTAAAGGCTTACAGTTATGTGCACGAAGATCTATTAGGATTGGAGGAAATAATGATGAAAGCTGAAGAAAAATTTTCCCCGGGATTAGATGGTATAGTGGCAGCGGAGACGAAAATTTCGTTTCTTGACACAGTGAAAGGTGAAATTGTAATTCAAGGGTATGATTTAATCGAACTCTCAAAAACAAAAGAGTATTTAGATATTGTGCACCTTTTATTGGAAGAACATCTACCGAATGAGGATGAAAAAGCACAACTTGAAAAGAAATTAAAAGAAGAATACGCGGTACCAGAAGGCGTATTCAACGTATTAAAGGCATTACCGAAAGAAACGCACCCGATGGATGGATTACGTACAGGTGTGTCCGCATTAGCTGGTTACGATAATGATATCGAAAACCGCTCGTTAGAAGTAAACAAAAGCCGCGGGTACAAATTATTGAGCAAAGTACCAAACATTGTAGCGAATAGCTATCATATTTTAAATAATGAAGAGCCAATTCAGCCTCTGCAAGAATTAACATATAGCGCGAATTTCTTCTATATGTTAACAGGTAAAAAACCAACTGAACTTGAGGAGAAGATCTTTGATCGTTCCCTTGTTTTATATAGTGAACATGAAATGCCAAACTCTACATTTACAGCGCGCGTTATTGCATCAACGCAATCGGACTTATATGGTGCTTTAACAGGTGCAGTTGCATCTTTAAAAGGTAGCTTACACGGTGGTGCAAACGAAGCGGTTATGTACATGCTTTTAGAAGCTGGTAATGTTGAGAAGTTTGAAGAGTTGTTACAGAAGAAACTATATAACAAAGAAAAAATTATGGGCTTTGGACATCGTGTGTATATGAAGAAGATGGATCCAAGAGCACTGATGATGAAGGAAGCTTTAAAGCAGTTATGTGATGTAAAAGGCGATTATACACTATATGAAATGTGTGAAGCTGGAGAAAAGATTATGGAGAAGGAAAAAGGAATTTATCCGAACCTTGATTATTACGCAGCTCCAGTATATTGGATGCTTGGTATTCCAATTCAACTTTACACACCAATCTTCTTTAGCTCTAGAACAGTAGGACTATGCGCGCACGTAATTGAGCAACATGCGAACAATCGATTGTTCCGTCCACGTGTAAATTATGTTGGCGAGCGACATGTACTTAGTAAATAAGAACAACTGGGGAGTTGTTAGCGCCGCCCGCTAGATGGGTGTTTGACCGACACCCATCATTAATAATAACGAATTTTCGACAGAAAGGGAAGAATAGTATGATTAAAACAAATGAAATTAAACAAAAAGATGCATTATTAGAAGAAATTGCGGATTATGTATTAAATAAAGAGGTAACTAGCGCAGAAGCATTCAGTACTGCTCGTTACGTATTACTTGATACACTTGGATGCGGAATTTTAGCATTGCAATATCCAGAGTGTACGAAATTACTAGGACCAGTTGTACCAGGAACGATCGTGCCGAATGGTACACGTGTACCAGGTACGTCATATGTGCTTGATCCAGTGAAAGGTGCATTTAATATCGGATGTATGATCCGTTGGTTAGACTATAACGATACTTGGCTTGCAGCAGAGTGGGGACATCCATCTGATAACTTAGGCGGTATTTTAGCAGTTGCAGATTATATTAGCCGTGTTCGTATTTCAGAAGGAAAAGAACCATTAAAAGTACGTGAAGTATTAGAAATGATGATTAAAGCACATGAAATTCAAGGTGTACTAGCTTTAGAAAATAGTTTGAATCGTGTTGGTCTTGACCATGTATTATACGTAAAAGTAGCAACAACTGCTGTAGTTGCAAAAATGCTCGGCGGAACACGTGAAGAAATCTTTAATGCATTATCACATGCATGGATTGATAATTCTAGTCTTCGTACATATCGTCATGCACCAAATACAGGCTCACGTAAATCATGGGCAGCAGGTGATGCAACAAGCCGCGGTGTTCATCTTGCAATGACTGCTCTAAAAGGTGAAATGGGATATCCAACAGCATTATCTGCACCAGGCTGGGGATTCCAAGATGTATTATTCAATAAACAAGAATTAAAGTTAGCAAGACCATTAGAGTCTTATGTAATGGAAAATGTATTATTTAAAGTTTCATATCCAGCAGAGTTCCATGCACAAACAGCTGCAGAGTGTGCCGTGAAATTACATCCAGAAATTAAAGAAAGATTAGATGAAATTGATCGTATTACGATTACAACTCATGAATCAGCAATTCGTATTATCGACAAAGAAGGTCCATTAAATAACCCAGCTGATCGTGATCATTGCTTACAATACATTACGGCAATTGGTTTGTTAAAAGGAGATATCGTTGCGGATGATTATGAGGATGTAGTAGCAAATGATCCACGTGTAGATGAATTACGTAATAAAATGGTTGTTGTTGAAAACAAACAGTACAGTTTAGATTACCTTGACCCGAACAAGCGCTCAATCGCCAACGCTGTTCAAGTTCATTTCAAGGATGGCACTGTAACAGAAAATGTGGAATGTGAATATCCACTTGGTCACCGTTTCCGTAGAGACGAAGCAATTCCAAAAGTTGTTCAAAAATTCACTGCAAATATGGCAGGTCATTATTCTAGTAAGCAACAAGAACAAATTCATGAAGTTTGTCTAAATGAAGAAAAACTAGAAAATATGAATGTAAACGAATTTGTAGATCTATTCTTAAATTAATAATAGGGGGAATTTAGAATGGCTTGGGTTGTGAATAAACAGTCAACACAAGAGGAGCTTGCGAATCGCTTCCGAGCTTTAGTAGAAGCAAATGGGATTTTGCAAATTCCAGGTGCTCATGATGCAATGGCTGCTCTTGTTGCGAAAAATACAGGTTTTTCAGCTTTATATTTATCAGGAGCTGCTTATACTGCAAGTAAAGGTCTACCAGATTTAGGAATCGTGACGTCTACTGAAGTAGCAGAAAGAGCAAGAGATCTAGTAAGAGCTACAGATTTACCAGTTCTTGTTGATATTGATACAGGATTTGGCGGTGTATTAAACGTAGCGAGAACAGCAGTAGAAATGGTGGAAGCAAAAGTTGCGGCTGTTCAAATTGAAGATCAACAATTACCGAAGAAATGTGGACATTTAAATGGTAAGAAACTCGTTACTACAGAAGAATTAGTTCAAAAGATTAAAGCGATTAAAGAAGTTGCACCAAGTTTATATATTGTGGCACGTACAGATGCTCGCGGTGTAGAAGGCTTAGATGAAGCGATTGAAAGAGCGAACGCTTATGTAAAAGCAGGTGCAGATGCGATATTCCCTGAAGCGCTTCAATCAGAAGAAGAGTTCCGTCTATTTAATAGTAAAGTAAATGCGCCTTTACTTGCGAATATGACTGAGTTCGGGAAAACGCCATATTATAGTGCAGAGGAATTTGCGAATATGGGCTTCCAAATAGTTATTTATCCTGTAACTTCACTTCGTGTTGCAGCGAAAGCATATGAAAATGTGTTTACTTTAATTAAGGAAACAGGTTCTCAAAAAGATGCACTTTCAAGTATGCAAACGAGAAGTGAGTTATATGAAACAATTTCATATCATGACTTTGAAGAATTAGATACTGGAATTGCAAAAACAGTATTATCAGAGGATCAATAGATAAAACAACTAAGGCGATGAGAATACATCTTTGGCAAAACGAACTGCTTGATGTGACAATTCATCGCCTTCTGTTTTCAAAAATAAGAAATTCCACTCATCGTAGACGAGCATACGTAGTAGCAAGTAAGGCCGAAATGATAGGGGGATTCAGATGGAGAAAACAAAGTTACCGTGGGATGAATTTTTTTCACTTAATAAAGATGTGAATTATACTTTCTTTACGCCAGAAGATTTTTCAGGAGATGAAGATTTAATCGCAAAAACGACAGAACAATTCGTTAAACAAGAAATTGTTCCACAAATGGAGAATATAGAACAACATAACTATAAAATTTCTCGTCAATTATTTGAGAAAGCTGGAGAACTTGGATTATTAAGTATCGAAGTCCCAGAAGAGTACGGTGGATTTGAGTTAGGAAAGGCAGTTTCAGGGCTTGTAGCAGAAAAAATGGGATACGCTGGTGCATTTAGTGTTTCCTTTAATATACACGCTGGTGTAGGTACATTGCCTTACATATATTACGGAACGAAAGAACAAAAAGAAAAATATTTGCCGAAAATTTCGTCTGGAGAATGGATTGGGGCGTATGCTTTAACTGAGCCAAATGCTGGTTCTGATGCTTTAAGTGCAAAAACAAGTGCAGTATTAAATGAAGATGGTACTGCTTGGAAGTTAAATGGTGAGAAGCAGTGGATTACAAATGCTCATATGGCAGATGTATACGTTGTTTTTGCGAAGACAAATAAAGGAATGACAGCGTTTATTGTCGAAAGAACATGTGAAGGTGTATCCATTGGACTAGAAGAAAAGAAAATGGGGATTAAAGGTTCTTCAACGGCTACCCTAATTTTAGAAGATGTTGTCATCCCTGCTCAAAATGTTTTAGGGGAAGTTGGAAAAGGGCATCACGTAGCTCTTAATATTCTTAACTTCGCTAGACTAAAGTTGGCTTTTGGAAATATTGGAACAGCAAAACAAGCAATTGGTTTGTCGGTTCAATATGGAAAAGAGCGAAAACAGTTCCAAACGGAATTAGTAGATTTTACGATGATTCAAGAGAAAATTGCAAATATGATCATTGCTACATATGGAGCAGAAAGTGCAGCCTACCGTACAGCAGGTGTAATTGATGAAGCAATTCATGAGAGCGATGAAGATCTTATGAAGAAAATGTCTCAATTTGCAATTGAATGTGCACTTAATAAAGTAAATGCTTCTGAAACACTTGGTCACATCGTAGATGAAGCTGTACAAATTCATGGTGGTTACGGTTATATGCAAGAGTACGAGGTAGAACGATTATATCGTGACGCTAGAATTAGTCGTATTTTTGAAGGAACAAACGAAATTAATAGATTAACAGTTGCTAAAATGTTAATGAAGCAAATAGAACAAATTGAAGATACTGAAGTAGAAGTTGATGTAGCAAATATTGAAAGAAACCATCGTTACATTTTATTAGCGAAAAAATTGTTGAAACAATCTTTGAAAACGCTCTCTAAAACTCCAGGGTTAAAAATTGACCAAGAACAAGAATATTCACGTGTATTATCAAATATGTTAACGGACGTGTACGTCATGGAATCAGCATTTTTACGCACGAGTAAAGCAATTAGTAAAAACGGTGAAGAGAAAGAGCGTACGAAACAAATGATAACTGATGTTATTTGTGAAGAAGGCTATCGTAAAGTAGAAGAAGCAGCGATTTCTATACTTTCAGCGGCTGTCACAGAAGAACAAGATAGACACGTAATTTTAGCTGGAATTCGTCAATTATTAGTGCCTTTATACACGAACGTATTTACAAAAAAGAGAGAAATTGCGAAAGCTATTATAAATCGTGGAAAGTATATTGTGTAAATAGGAGGAAAGCGATATGAAAAAGATTGGCTTTATCGGTTTAGGTAATATGGGTCTTCCAATGTCTAAAAATTTAGTTAAATCGAGTTACACAGTATACGGTGTGGATTTAAATAAAGAGGCCGAAGCTTCCTTTGAAAATGAAGGAGGAATTATTGGCTTATCAATCTCAAAACTAGCAGAAACATGCGATGTGATTTTTACAAGTTTACCTTCACCTCGCGCTGTTGAAGCGGTGTATTTTGGGGAAGAAGGATTATTTGAAAATAGCCAATCGAATGTAGTTTTAATTGATACAAGTACTGTATCTCCACAATTAAACAAACAGTTAGAGGAAGCTGCAAAGGAAAAGAAAGTAGACTTTTTAGCAGCACCTGTTAGTGGTGGGGTAATTGGAGCTGAAAACCGTACATTAACGTTTATGGTTGGTGGATCGAAAGAAGTATATGAGAAAACGGAATGTATCATGGGCGTACTAGGCGCGAATGTTTTCCATGTTAGTGAGCAGATTGATAGTGGCACAACAGTTAAATTAATTAATAACCTATTAATTGGTTTTTATACAGCTGGTGTGAGTGAAGCTTTAACATTAGCGAAAAAGAATAATATGGATTTAGATAAAATGTTTGATATTTTAAATGTAAGTTACGGTCAAAGTAGAATTTATGAGCGTAATTATAAAAGTTTCATTGCAACTGAAAACTACAATCCAGGATTTACTGTGAATTTATTAAAGAAAGATTTAGGATTTGCAGTAGATTTAGCGAAAGAAAGCGAACTTCACTTACCAGTAAGCGAAATGCTATTAAACGTATATGAAGAAGCAAGTGAGGCAGGATATGGTGAAAACGATATGGCTGCTTTATATAAGAAAGTTAGTGAACAGTTAATTTCTAATCAAAAATAATAGACTTATATACATCATAAAAAAGGAGAGAATATAATGATTACAACTGAAATTAAACGAGTAAAAAATCATATTAATGGTGAGTGGGTAGAATCTACTGGTACAGAAGTAGAAGCAGTTCCGAATCCGGCGACTGGAAAAATTATCGCTTACGTTCCGCTATCTCCGAAAGAAGATGTTGAAAAAGCTGTTGAAGCGGCAAAAGCAGCATACGAAACATGGTCTAAAGTACCAGTTCCGAATCGTTCAAGACAATTATATAAATATTTACAGCTTTTACAAGAAAACAAAGAAGAGCTTGCTAAAATCATTACGCTAGAAAATGGTAAAACATTAACGGATGCAACTGGTGAAGTGCAGCGAGGGATTGAAGCGGTAGAACTTGCAACATCAGCACCAAATTTAATGATGGGACAAGCTCTTCCGAATATTGCTAGCGGCATTGATGGATCGATTTGGCGCTACCCAATTGGAGTTGTTGCTGGTATTACACCGTTTAACTTCCCAATGATGATTCCATTATGGATGTTCCCACTTGCAATTGCTTGCGGTAATACGTTCGTATTAAAAACATCAGAAAGAACGCCACTTTTAGCAGAGCGACTTGTAGAGTTATTCTATGAAGCTGGTTTTCAAAAAGGGGTATTGAATTTAGTACAAGGTGGAAAAGATGTTGTAAATAGCATTTTAGAAAGTAAAGATATTCAAGCTATTTCATTCGTTGGATCTGAGCCGGTAGCTCGTTACGTGTATGAAACAGGTACGAAACACGGGAAACGTGTACAAGCGTTAGCTGGTGCAAAAAACCATGCGATTGTAATGCCTGATTGCAATCTTGAGAAAACAGTGCAAGGTGTAATTGGATCTGCATTCGCAAGTAGTGGAGAGCGCTGCATGGCATGTTCAGTAGTAGCAGTAGTTGATGAAATTGCTGATGAATTCATCGACGTACTAGTAGCAGAGACGAAGAAGTTAAAAGTAGGTGACGGTTTCCACGAAGATAATTATGTTGGACCATTAATTCGTGAATCTCATAAAGAGCGCGTATTAGGCTATATTAATAGCGGTGTAGCAGATGGAGCAACTTTATTAGTTGATGGTCGCAAAATTAAGGAAGAAGTTGGAGAAGGTTACTTTGTAGGTGCGACAATCTTTGATGGTGTAAATCAAGAAATGAAAATTTGGCAAGATGAAATTTTTGCTCCAGTATTAAGCATTGTACGAGTTAAAGATTTAGAAGAAGGTATTAAATTAACAAATCAATCTAAATTTGCAAATGGCGCGGTTATTTATACGTCAAATGGTAAACATGCACAAACGTTCCGTGATAATATCGATGCTGGTATGATCGGTGTAAACGTAAACGTTCCAGCACCAATGGCATTTTTCGCATTTGCAGGAAATAAAGCTTCATTTTTTGGTGATTTAGGTACAAATGGTACAGATGGTGTTCAATTCTATACACGTAAAAAAGTTGTAACAGAGCGCTGGTTTTAATAGAGAGTAAACAGCCAAAACAGTTGTTAAATGAAAAACGCCACTCTGAAGATGTGGTGTTTTTCGTCTTGTTAATTATTTTTTTCAAAAGCTAGTTTAATACCAAAACCAATTAAGACGATTCCTGTTAAGCCTTGAATATAACGTTGCGTCCTCGGTTTTTTCATAAAAGCACTAATTTTATCAATTAAAAATATATAAAAAGCGAACCAAATAACTGTTAATACGAGGTAAGTAAGACCCATTACGAGAAGTTGAATAAACGTATTATGATTTGGATTTAAAAATTGAGGTAAAAAGGTTAAAAAGAAGACTGCAACTTTAGGGTTTAATAAATTCGTAAGAAACCCTTGGCGAAAGCAAGAAGTGTGTTCATCTTCATTATTTAAAGATATATCGTTCGTATCAAAGCCTTCTTTGTTTCTTACCGCTAAAAGGGCTTTAATGCCAATATAAATTAAATACAGAGCTCCAACGTACTTGAAAATAGAAAATAAAAGAGCTGACTTTACAATAATTGCGGAAAGTCCGATTACTGCTGCTAAAGTATGAATTAAAAGTGCAACACATGTACCGAACACTGTTTTCACTCCACCGACCTTACCGGCAACCAATGTATTTTTCGTCGCCATTGCAGTATCAGGACCGGGTAAAATAATAAGACAAATAGACATAATGATGAAAAGAAAATAATTTTCAATCATAGTTGCTCCTCCTTTTTATTTTTAGAATATTTGATTAAAAATAGTGTAGCACACATTTTTGATTTAATAAAATTAAATTTTATTAAAAATTATTAAATGCGAAAGAGGCTATATAGTAGTGAAATTCCACTACTATATAGCCTCAATTTTATCCCGCATGACCGGACGATCGGTGAGGGCTAATAATAAGCGGGTAATGAACCCCCACTTATTAATGTTTCACCTTATTATGCATTAAGTAAGTTAAAGAACCGATTTACATCTTCTTCTGAAACATCACTTAATTGCTTATATTTATAATTCGGATTTTGATCTTTATCAACGACAACGGATCGTACTCCTTCGAAGAAATCTTCATGTCTCATGAAATTTTTAGCAAGTACAAGGTCGGTAGCGAAACATTCTTCAACGGATTTATCTTGTCCATCAATAAACTGTTTTAAAGTTACTTTTAATGAAATAGGGGATTTTGATAATAGCGTTTCTTTCGTTTTTAAAGCAAAGGAACTTTGAGCTTTCTCCAATGAATCGGTGATCTCTTCAATTGTATCGAATGCAAAATGTGAATTAATTTCTTCTAATGAAGTAGAAAGCTCGCTTTCTAAGTTTGGAGCAGTTGCAAATGTACGAATGAATTCTTTTAAATGAGTATGTACATCATCTTGTTTATACCAATTTACACTTTCAAGTTCAGTAAGGAAAATTGGTAATGAATCAGATGTCATAAAGTAATCAGCAGCGTTTATAAATAATACGTCAGAAGCTTTTAAAACAGATGCTGTTAAAGCAACATAGCGGCCAGCAAACCCTGGAGCTTTATTTAAGAAATAAGCAGCACCGACATCTGGGAAGAAGCCTATATTCATCTCTGGCATTGCCCATTTCGTACGCTCAGTTACAATTCGATATTTCGCACCATTTGTAATACCGACACCACCGCCCATTACAATTCCATCTAAACAAGCGATGATCGGTTTTTTATATTGATAAATATATGTATCAATTTCATACTCTTCTTCAAAAAAGCGTTCCGCATGCTGCAATGCAGCTTCATTTGAACGCGCTTCATAAAGAGTTTTAATGTCGCCGCCTGCACAAAAACCTTTTGTGCCAGCTCCTTTTAATACGATAAGCGCAATTCGCTCATCATGTTCCCATTCTTTCAGTTTTTGCCCAATTGGTTGCAACATGTCATAAGATAAAGAATTAAGTGCTTTTGGGCGGTTTAAAGTAATTGATGCAACGCCGTTTTCGCTAACAGAAAATAAAACGTGTTCAGTCATAATTCATCCTCCCTTACATATCTTCTTATTCTTAATTCTTGATACGTACTGAAATGTCCTTTATAAATTTTGTCTAAAGTTGACGGTACGTGTTAATTTGTATACCGCATATTTTGACGAGATATATTTGCAGGATTTCTGAGGTTGAAAATGAATATTACAACATTACTGTAATTGTAATTATTTGAAATTATCATGATAAACACGCTATTATATATGTGTAAATTGTGCATAATCACTTCAAAAAGAGTATTTGAAGTGATTATGCTGAAAGAAAAATTGCTTTTCATTAGAAATAGAGAAAGGAGAAATCGGAATGCCAGGACCTTTACTATTGTCGGTGATTATTTTGTCTTCTTTAATGATAGGGATAACGCAGTATTTTCATCATACAGATACGACAGAGGAAGTGAAGGATAAAGTACGACTTGTATTTCCGATTTTTATCATATCTATTTCTTTTTGCATTTTATTAAATAAGGATGGGTACATTATCGCAGTATTTTCATTTTTTGTAGCGATCGTTTTCATTACAGTTTTATATTATGTAATGAAAGACTTTATACAAAAATAAAGATGTCACATTAGACATTTTTATTTTTAAAATAAATAAAATTTCACATACCGTATTATATATAAAAATAAAAAACATATAGCGGTAGAAAAGTGTGTACTTTGTCGTGTATTTACTTGTCAATCTTGCATAGCCAATATACTATTAATAGTGTAGAGATTAGAAAAAGGGGTTGTATCTGTCATGAAATTTGAGATGCACACAAAAATTATTTCAAATGAAAAAGAAGTAAGATTACATATAGAAGAAAACATATTTCAATTAAAATTGGATGGTTATCACTTATTTACAGTTCAAGAAATATTGCCTTTATATAAATCAAATGAAGAAAGAATTGGTAGTGCAATGATACAAAAGTTAGAGTGGGAAAACGGAAAAACTACAATAAACTATCAACTCGTATCACTAAAATCAGTAAATTAAAAGGAGCAGGAAACTATGAAGTTATTTCATACAGCGGATTGGCATTTAGGAAAGCTCGTTCATGGCGTGTATATGACTGAAGATCAAAAGATTGTATTAGATCAGTTTGTACAAGCTGTTGAAGAAGAAAAACCAGATGCCGTAATTATTGCAGGGGATTTATATGACCGAGCAATTCCACCTACGGAAGCAGTAGACTTATTAAATGATGTTTTACAAAAAATAGTGATTGATTTACAAACACCAGTTATTGCGGTTGCAGGAAACCATGATAGTCCAGATCGTATTCATTTTGGAAGTAGTTTAATGAAGAAACAAGGATTATTTATTGTGGGACAATTTCAATTTCCATATGAGCCAATTATATTAAATGATGAATATGGCGAGGTTCACTTCCATCTCGTTCCATATGCGGATCCAAGCATAGTTAGACATGTTTTGAAAAACGAAGATGTACGTTCTCATGATGATGCGATGCGTATTTTTATGAATGAGCTTTCTGAAACAATGGATAAAGAAGCAAGACACGTATTTGTTGGTCATGCATTTGTAACTTCTGCGGGAGAAGCGGAAGAGAATACAAGTGATGCAGAACGACCACTTTCAATTGGTGGTGCTGAATACGTAAATAGTCATTATTTTGATAAGTTTCATTACACAGCGCTTGGACATTTACATCAAGCGCATTTTGTACGTAATGAGACAATTCGATATTCAGGTTCTCCACTTGCATATTCTATTTCTGAAGAAAAACATAAAAAAGGATATTATATTGTGGAACTGGACGAGCAAGGTGAAGCAACAATTGAAAAAAGGTTACTTGCACCACGTCGTAAAATGCGAACAGTAGAAGCGAAAATAGATGAATTATTACAACATCCAGTAAGTGAAGATTACGTGTTTGTAAAATTATTAGATGAAAATCCTGTCTTGCAGCCAATGGAAAAAATACGATCTGTATATCCAAATGCAATGCATGTTGAAAGATCTATTCAAAGACGAGAGTTCACAGAGTCAAATGAAGTAACTGTTTCAAGACATAAAACAGATGATTTATCGTTATTAAAGGCTTTTTATAAAGAAATGAAAGGCTTAGATTTATCAGAAGATAAAGAACGTCTATTTGTAGAAGTACTACAAACAGTGCAAGAACGGGAAGGTGAACGAGGATGAGACCGATTCAGCTAATTATGACAGCATTTGGGCCATATAAACAGAAAGAAGTAATCGATTTTAACGATCTTGGAGATCATCGTATTTTCGCCATTTCTGGGAATACAGGAGCTGGAAAGACAACGATTTTTGATGCGATTTGTTATGTGTTATATGGTGAGGCAAGCGGAGAAGAACGTAGTGATACGAGCATGCTTCGCAGTCAATTTGCTGATGATAATATGTATACAAGTGTAGAACTAACCTTTCAGTTAAAAGGGAAACGTTATGAAATAAAACGACAACTTGGACATAAAAAACAAGGGAACAAGACAATTACGGGACATGCAGTAGAACTATATGAAGTGATTGATGAAGAGAATGTTCCAGCTGTTGATCGTTTCCATGTAACGGATGTAAATAAAAAAGTGGAAGATTTAATTGGTTTAAGTAAACATCAATTTAGCCAAATTGTTATGTTACCACAAGGGGAATTCCGAAAACTATTAACATCTGAGACAGAAAACAAAGAAGAAATTTTACGTCGCATTTTTAAAACGGATCGTTATAAGTTAATGCGTGAGTTACTTGATCAAAAACGAAAACAATGGAAAGACGTTTTACAAGAAAAACAGAAAGAGCGAGAGCTATACTTCCGTAATGTTTTCAAATTACCAATCCGCGATGGAGCATTATTAGAGACATTGGTGGAACAAGAACATGTAAACACGCATCAAGTAGTAGAAGCATTAGAACAAGAAACAGATGTGTATAAGGCAGAGGTGGAGCAATTACAAGTAGAACAAGATGTTCAAACGAAGCAATTAAAGGATGCTGAAACACGTTTTCATGCAGCGAAATCCATAAATGAGAAATTTATAGATTTACAACAAAAGAATGAGAAATATAACACTTTACAAGAAAATCGTACAGTTATTGAAATGAAAGAAAAATCTTTTAAACGTGCGGAAGAGGCGAAGCGCTTATTACCATTTGAACAATGGTACGAAGAAGCAATGCAAAATGAGCAGAAGGCTGAAAGTTTATTAAAACAAATAATCGCTAAAAAAGAAAATGTAACGAAAAGCTTTGAACTTGCTCAGGAGAAATATGAAGCGGTAAAGAATAAAGAACCTGAGAGAGAAAATGCAAAAAAACTTGTTCAAAGATTAGAAGAGTTACAACCGATTATTGCATCATTAGCTGAGAAACAGTTGAATTTACAAAATGCAGAAATTCAAATAGGAAAATTAAAAGAAAGTATGCAAAACTTAGATCGACAATTAGAAGAGCATACAAATCAAAAACAGCTAATGTCTGATGAATTACAGCAATTAGAACGAGCACTTGAACAATATGTAGATAAAGTAGAAGAACTAACGAATATGCGAGAAGATGCAAAAGTTTTAAAGCAAGCATATGATGTATGGCAAGAAAAGCAAAAATTCGAGAAAGAAAAAGAAGCGGCATATAATAAGATGCGATTGGCAGTTAACGCATATGAAAATATGGAACGTCGCTGGTTAAGTGAACAAGCTGGTATATTAGCTCTTCATCTACATGATGGCGAATCTTGTCCAGTATGTGGTAGTACGAACCATCCGAAAAAAGCTACAGAGCAAAGTGATGCGATCGATGAAAAAGAGTTAAATGATTTAAGAGATAAGAAGAATATTGCTGAAAAATTACATGTTCAATTAGAGGAGAAATGGAATTTCTATCATCTACAATATGAACAGGTAATAGGGGAGGTTAAGAAGCGAGGCTATCGCTCAGAGGAATTAGTTGAAACATACAGTGCACTTGTTCAAAAAGGAAAACAATTAGCAACTGAAGTAAATACGCTAAAAGCGAGTGAAGAAACGCGTAAGCAAACTGCTGTGAATATAAAGAGTGTAGAAGAAAAAGTAGATGCACTTCAGAAACAAAAGCGTGAGGTAGAAACAGTACAGCACCGTATAGAAATGGAGTGTATGCAACTTCGTACGTCATATGAACATGATAAGAAAAATATTCCTGAAAACTTACAAACAGTCCAAGCTTGGAAAGTCCAGTTTGACCAAGCTATGCATGAACTCAAATTAATGGAGGACGAATGGAAGAAAGTGCAGGAAGCGTATCAACATTGGCAAAATGAAAATATACGTATTCAAGCAGAACAGGAAAGTGCTTCTAATCAATTTGAAAGTACAAAATTGAAGAAAGAAGAGACGTTTACGCGCTTTATGAAAGAGCTTGAGCAGAGCGGATTTACCGATCAAATTACGTATAAAGAAGCTAAATTAAGTGATATTGAAATGGAGATGTTACAAAAAGAAATCCAAAGTTATTATTCATCTCTTGAAGTGCTTACAAAACAAATTGAAGAGTTACATGCTGAATTAAAAGATAAAGAGTACATGGATATTACGGCGTTAGGTGAACACATAACAGAATTACAAATTAATCTCGATATAATAAAAGAAAAACGCCAACGTGCGCAAACTGCGGTAACGTATATTTCTGATTTACATGAAAACATTAGACGTATTGATGAGCAAATTCATGAGGAAGAAAAAGCGTTCCAAGAACTTGTTGATTTATATGAAGTAATGAAAGGTGATAACGAAAGCCGTATATCATTTGAACGTTACATCTTAATAGAGTATTTAGAACAAATTGTTCAAATTGCAAACGAACGATTACGTAAATTATCAAATGGACAATTTTATTTAAAACGAAGTGAACGAGTTGAAAAGCGAAATCGTCAAAGTGGATTAGGATTAGATGTATACGACGCATATACGGGCCAAACACGCGATGTAAAAACATTATCTGGTGGTGAGAAATTTAATGCATCGCTTTGCTTAGCGCTTGGAATGGCAGACGTCATTCAATCGTATGAAGGCGGTATTTCCATCGAAACGATGTTTATCGACGAAGGTTTTGGTTCATTAGATGAGGAGTCATTAACAAAAGCAGTTGACGCCTTAATTGACTTACAAAAATCAGGCCGATTTATCGGTGTCATTTCACACGTTCAAGAACTGAAAAACGCAATGCCAGCTGTATTAGAAGTAACGAAGCAGAAGGATGGGTGTAGTCAGACTCGTTTTGTGGTGAAGTAAGTTCAAGTGTAATTCAAAGTATTGTTTGTGATCTTCTAGTAAAGAACTTATGATAAAACAAATGCCGCCTCTTTTTAGAGACGGCATTTATTTGTGATTCAAAATTAAATAATTCACTTAGGAGTTATCTGTAGAAGGCGGTGTATTTTCCAATCGATTATAAGTCTTAAAGGCCGAAATTGCCGAGATAACACCACCGACTAAAAATAAAGCTGATCCACCGACCAAAATGATACGACTGACATATGTTTCGCGTGCTTCTTCAACTTCTTCTTGTAACATTGTTGGCATTTGAATTCCTCCTAAACAACATTTATTTTGTAGATAGTATATACAAATGCCTAAAATATGTTAAAATCACTGGATAGTATTATGAGGAAGTATATAGTTAGATGTGAATTGCTTGAAAAATCTTCATTATAAATATATGCTAACTTCACATAGAGCACATATTAACATTGTATTATGTATATGTACCAAATAAATAAAGTGAATTGTATTTCGTTCTGTTTTTAAACATTTAAAATTCTATTATTTTTATATAAAGGTTTCACATCGGAGTTTTAAATATTTTGGAAATAGATATAAATAAGAGAAATTCATATAAAAGGGGAATGTCTTATGACAACATATACGAGTGAAATGAGAAAAAGTTTAGTTTCAGAAGAAGATGTAGATATTTTAAAAATTATGGCTCACCCAATCCGATTACAAATTGTAAATGAATTAAGTACGAGAAAAACTTGTAATGTAACACAATTAACAGAATTACTAAATATTCCACAATCGACTGTTTCGCAACATTTATCAAAAATGAAAGGTAAAGTGTTACGAGCTGAGAGAAGGGGCTTAGAAATTTATTATCATATTAATAATTTAAAAGCGAGTAAGATTGTAAGTGTTTTAGGATATATAAACTAATGAAGTATTTTCATATAAAATAGCCGCTGCTGGTGAGCAGGGGCTATTTTTTGTT
Source organism: Bacillus sp. M5A3_1b (assembly GCF_053345335.1). Classification (NCBI taxonomy): domain Bacteria; kingdom Bacillati; phylum Bacillota; class Bacilli; order Caryophanales; family Bacillaceae; genus Bacillus; species Bacillus sp. M5A3_1b. The sequence goes on from NZ_JBKEZY010000010.1 coordinate 38,119, forward strand.
GTTTTATGTATTCGTATTTAAAATTTTATAGTTTTTATGATTTACAATCGTTCGATCAAATTCAAAAGTACCACCGCTTACATTTGTAATTTCAACTAAGACCGATTCAGTATAAAGTTTTAATACAGATCCTGTAATCTTTAAATTATTTCGTTGAAAAAGTATAGTATCCCCTACGTTTGCTTTCATAGTACCTCCTTATTAAAGACAGAAATATTTTTTTATTATATATATTAAACCACGTATAGATATATTAGTGAATATTTAGTTTTGTTTATCAATAAAATATTTTTTATTTTATAAAAAATAAAGTGCATCGTAGTATAAAAATAGTTTTTTTGGTTGTATAGGAAAATCAAAATTTTGTAATCTAGTTATGATAAAACTTGAGACATAATTTTTATAAAAAAAGATGATAAAACAGCTGTAAGTCGTATGAATGCAAAACATAATAATAGCTATTTACGTATTTAATAATTCGTTTTTTGTATTTCGTCCTTCGTTTTCTGTAACTGATTCCATATTTTTGACGCTCTATCTTGTAAGTGCTTACATAATCGGTAACATCTTATACAATGAAGGTGTTAAATCAAAAGAGGTGGTCAAAATGAACATAAAAAAAGAAAATTTAGCGAATAGCATTGAAATAGAAAGAGGAGGCGGAAAGGTATGAAAAAATCAAATGTTAATCCATGGCTTGTTGTCCTTGGTACAGTCATCGTACAAATGGGACTTGGAACGATATATACATGGAGTTTATTTAATCAGCCTTTAGTTAGTAAATACGGTTGGAGTCTTAACGCAGTTGCTATAACTTTCTCAATTACTAGTCTTTCCTTAGCGTTTTCGACTTTATTTGCGAGTAAATTGCAAGAAAAATGGGGACTTCGTAAACTTATTATGATAGCTGGACTAGCATTAGGACTAGGATTAATACTTAGTTCACAAGCTTCCTCATTAATATTGCTTTATGTACTAGCAGGGGTTGTTGTAGGTTATGCAGATGGTACAGCATATATCACTTCACTATCCAATTTAATAAAGTGGTTTCCAAAGCGTAAAGGTTTAATTGCTGGTATTTCTGTCTCTGCATATGGTTCGGGTAGCTTAATCTTTAAATATGTTAACGCACAGTTAATTGAATCAGTTGGTGTATCACAAGCGTTTATATACTGGGGTTTAATTGTTACAGCTATGATTGTAATTGGCGCTTGTTTAATCCATCAAGCTGCAGATCAAGGAGCAGTTCATGAAACAAAAACTCAGGAATATACAACGAAAGAAATGTTAGGCACAAAACAAGTATACTTATTATTTATTATGTTATTTACATCATGTATGAGTGGCTTATACTTAATTGGTATGGTAAAAGACATTGGTGTTCAACTTGTAGGGCTTAGCGCAGCGACAGCAGCTAATGCGGTGGCTATGGTTGCAATCTTCAATACATTAGGTCGTATTATTTTAGGACCGTTATCAGATAAAATCGGCCGTTTAAAAATCGTTACTGGTACATTTGTTGTTATGGCAGCTTCAGTCTTGGTTTTAAGTTTCGTAGATTTAAATTATGGTATCTACTTCGTATGTGTAGCAAGCGTAGCGTTTTGCTTTGGTGGAAATATCACTATTTTCCCAGCTATCGTTGGTGATTTCTACGGTATGAAAAACCATAGTAAGAACTACGGGATTGTGTATCAAGGATTTGGATTTGGAGCACTTGCAGGTTCCTTTATCGGTGCACTTCTAGGTGGATTCAAACCAACCTTCATGGTAATCGGTGTATTATGTGTCGTATCATTTGTTATCGCAATTTTAATTCAAGCACCTAAGCAGAAAAAAGAACAAGAAGAAGAGTATAGTAGCGTAGCATAAGTATATAAATCTTCTATCACACTATAAATACGAAAAAGCATCCTATTAAATAGGGTGCTTTTTTTATGAATGATTGCAAGGAGGTTATATAATCTTTGGGATTTTCGAGACAAAAAAGCGAGTGAAATACCCAATTGGATTATATTGGAATATTAAAAATGATACATTATATCCGAAATACGTATTAAATCTTAAAATATAAACAAGACATACATCAATAATTGCAAGATATATTTTCTCGGTATTTTCAGAAAAATGTTGAGAAAATATACACTTGAGTTTTTGATAAGGCTTTGTAAATGAAGGTATCTACAGTTAGTCTTCTACAAGTTTAAAAAGAGGAATATGAATTAAATGTGTAATGTAAGTACTTATTAATGCTTTTAGATGTAATTTTATTGAGAATCAATAAAATATTTTATCTGAAAAATAAAAATAGGTTGACAAGTTCGTTGAGAAAGATTATCATTTCGGTGTAAGAATGCTAAATGAAAAACATTATCAATGAATAATATTTTGATGAAAAGTACACTTGACCAATTAGTTTAGTAAGTGTATTATTTTTTACATCATCAATGATAATGAAAATCGTTATCATTGATGATGTTAAACTGGATTAATTTTTATATGAAAGGATAGAGGAAATGAACATAGGGGAATTTGATGGGAAAACGGTTTTAGTAACTGGTGCAGCGCAAGGTATAGGTAGTGTTGTAGCAAACATGTTTTTAGAAAGAGGAGCTACAGTTATTGGGGCTGATCAAACTGAAGAGGGGTTAAACGTACTCTTAAATCAAAATGAATTAAATGAAACACGTGTGAAAACGTTTCGTTTAGATGTGAGTGATAGTGCCGCTGTTGAAGAAGTAGTAGAACGGATTGAAAATGATATAGCACCGATAGATATATTAGTAAATGTTGCAGGGGTTTTACGTATGGGAGCGATTCACTCTTTAAGTGATGAAGATTGGAATAAAACATTCTCTGTAAATTCTACAGGAGTTTTCTATATGTGCCGAGCAGTAAGTAAATATATGATGCAAAGAAAGTCAGGGGCAATTGTTACAGTTGGCTCAAATGCGGCAAATACTCCGAGAATGGAGATGGCTGCGTATGTTGCATCAAAAGCTGCAACGACGATGTTTATGAAATGTTTAGGGTTAGAACTTGCAGCATACAATATTCGCTGTAACTTAGTTTCTCCAGGTTCTACTGAAACTGAAATGCAAAGATTATTATGGGCTGATGAGAATGGAGCTGAAAATATAATTGTTGGTTCTCAAAATACATATAGACTCGGTATTCCGTTACAAAAAATTGCACAACCTTCAGAAATTGCTGAAGCAGTATTGTTTTTAGCCTCTGATAAAGCGAGTCATATTACAATGCACAATTTATGTGTCGATGGCGGAGCTACATTAGGAGTTTAATAAAAAATTCAGGAGGTTTTAATACTATGAATGAACTTATAGCCGTAAAGGAACTGTCGGAAAAATTATTAGAAGATTATAAAACTGAATCTTCGTTCTTTTTTGCTTCACCAACTCGAACGATATTGACAGAAGGAGAGTTTACTACAGTAAAACATCATGATATTGAAAGTTTTACAGAACTTGTACAAGCGGTATTACGTAATGCAAAACAAGCTGGAAATCCGAATCCTATCGTTGTTGGTGCTTTGCCTTTTGATCGTAGAAAAGAAGTTCAACTTATCGTACCAGAACATAGTAGAATTACTGAGCGTTTACAGTTAGAGACAACAAATGAGATAAAACGAAATGAGAAACTGGCATTTGAAATGACGCCTGTACCAGATCCTGAAGTTTATATGAATGGTGTAAAGCAAGGGATTAAAAAAATACAGGACGGCGATTTAAAGAAAATCGTTCTATCCAGATCGTTAGATGTTGAATCTTCCGAAAAGATTGATAAGCAAAAACTTCTTCGAGAATTAGCAGAGCATAATAAGCGTGGTTATACATTTGCTGTGAATTTACCGGAAGATGAAAACGAGTGTAATAAAACATTAATTGGAGCAAGTCCTGAATTACTCGTTTCACGTAATGGTATGCAAGTTATTTCTAATCCGTTAGCTGGTTCAAGACCACGTAGTGATGATCCAGTAGAAGATAAGAGAAGAGCAGAGGAATTACTTTCTTCTCCGAAAGATTTACATGAACATGCGGTAGTAGTGGAAGCGGTTGCTGCTGCGCTTCGTCCATACTGTCATACATTACATGTTCCGGAAAAACCATCCGTTATTCATAGTGAAGCGATGTGGCATTTGTCTACTGAAGTGAAAGGTGAACTAAAGGATCCGAATACTACTTCTTTGGAATTAGCAATTGCTCTTCATCCTACGCCAGCAGTTTGCGGAACACCGATGGAAGAAGCGAGAGAGGCGATTCAAAAAATTGAGCCATTTGACCGTGAATTCTTTACAGGAATGCTAGGATGGAGTGATTTAAATGGAGATGGTGAATGGATTGTTACAATTCGCTGTGCTGAAGTGCAAGAAAATACACTTCGTTTATATGCAGGAGCAGGAGTTGTTGCTGAGTCAAAACCAGAAGATGAGTTAGCAGAAACATCAGCTAAGTTCCAAACAATGCTGAAGGCTTTAGGATTAAGAGATAATTCGCTGAATGAAAAATAGGGGGAAGAAATAATGTTATCAGGTTTCACGGAATGGCCAGAAGAATTTGCAAATCGTTATCGAGAAGAAGGATGTTGGCTTGGAGAAACATTTGGTTCGATGTTAAGAGAACGTGCTGAAAAGTATGGAGATGAAATTGCAGTTGTAAGTGGTAATATGCATATGACGTATAGTGAGCTTGATAAAAAAGTAGATTGCTTAGCTTCAGGTTTACTGAATTTAGGAATAAAGCAAGAGGACCGGGTTGTAATACAGTTACCCAACATTATCGAGTTTTTCGAAATATGCTTTGCGCTATTTCGAATTGGAGCACTTCCTGTTTTTGCACTACCTTCACATCGAAGCAGTGAAATTAGTTATTTTTGTGAGTTTGGTGAGGCGAGTGCTTACGTTATTTCAGATAAGGCTCTCGGCTTTGATTATCGAAAACTAGCAAGAGAAGTGAAAGAGAAAGTACCAACTTTACAACATGTAATTGTAGTGGGAGAAGAAGAAGAGTTTGTGAACATAAGTGATCTGTATATAGATCCCGTTCCATTACCAGCAGTTCAGCCAAGTGATGTTGCGTTTCTCCAATTATCAGGAGGGACAACAGGACTTTCTAAATTAATTCCTAGAACACACGATGACTATATTTATAGTTTACGTGTTAGCGCTGAAATTTGTAATTTAAATGCAGAAAGTGTCTATATGGCAGTTCTTCCAGTAGCGCACAATTACCCGATGAGTTCTCCAGGGACATTTGGAACTTTCTATGCGGGTGGAAAAGTAGTGTTAGCAACTGGAGGGAGTCCAGATGAGGCATTTGCTCTTATAGAAAAAGAAAAAGTAACGATTACAGCGCTCGTTCCACCATTAGCAATGATTTGGCTTGATGCTGCATCTTCCCGTAATAACGATTTATCGAGCCTAGAAGTGATTCAAGTAGGTGGTGCGAAATTTAGTGCCGAAGTTGCAAAGCGTATTCGCCCTACATTTGGATGTACGTTACAGCAAGTGTTCGGTATGGCAGAAGGGTTAGTAAATTACACGAGATTAAATGATCCGGAAGAAATCATTATTCATACACAAGGTAGACCGATGTCTACATTCGATGAAGTACGGGTCGTTGATGAAAATGATAACGATGTAAAACCTGGTGAAGTAGGTAGTTTATTAACAAGAGGGCCCTATACAATTCGTGGCTATTATAAAGCAGAAGAGCATAATGCACGATCATTTACAAAGGATGGATTTTATCGCACAGGTGATCTTGTAAAAGTAAATGAACAAGGTTACATCATTGTAGAAGGTAGGGATAAAGATCAAATTAACCGTGGTGGTGAGAAAGTTGCTGCGGAAGAAGTTGAAAATCATTTATTAGCACATGATGCAGTACATGATGTAGCCATCGTATCAATGCCTGATGATTATTTAGGAGAACGTACTTGTGCGTTTGTAATAGCTCGTGGACAAGCTCCGACAGTAAGTGAATTAAAAATGTTTTTAAGAGAACGGGGTATAGCGGCTTATAAGATTCCAGATCGAATTGAATTTATTGATTCATTCCCGCAAACAGGTGTTGGAAAGGTAAGCAAAAAAGAGTTACGTAAAGTCATTACGGAAAAACTTATTACGGTAAAACAATATAAAATATAAAAATTGGAAGGAAGTGATTAGATGGCTATTCCATCTATTTCAGTATACAAAATGCCAGTTGAATCAGAACTACCAAAAAATAAAGTGAACTGGACACCAGATCCGAAACGTGCGGTTCTTCTAATCCATGACATGCAAGAATATTTTCTTGATGCATATAGCGATAAAGAATCACCAAAAGTAGAACTTATTTCAAATATTAAGGTGATAAGAGAAAAATGTAAGGAACTTGGTATACCAGTTGTTTATACAGCACAACCAGGTGGACAAACGTTAGAACAACGTGGATTATTACAAGACTTCTGGGGTGACGGTATTCCTGCTGGACCAGATAAAAAGAAAATTGTCGGTGAACTTACTCCTGATGAGGATGATATATTCTTAACAAAATGGAGATATAGTGCATTTAAAAAGACAAATCTATTAGGAATTTTAAATGAACAGGGAAGAGATCAACTTATTATTTGCGGTATTTATGCGCATATCGGCTGCCTTTTAACAGCTTGCGAAGCATTTATGGATGGTATAGAGCCATTTTTTGTAGCAGATGCAGTTGCTGATTTTTCAATAGACCATCATAAACAAGCATTGGAGTATGCATCTAATAGATGTGCAGTAACGACATCAACAAACTTACTGTTAAAAGATTTACAAAGTGTAAAAAGTGATGAGAGTGAAGGAATCACTTTACAGGAAGTGCATGAACTAGTTGCACAACTACTTCGTGAGCCAGTAGAGAGTATTGATATTGATGAGGACTTACTAAATAGAGGACTTGATTCGGTCAGAATTATGAGTTTAGTAGAGAAGTGGCGTCGCGAAGGGAAAGAAATAACTTTTGCAGATTTAGCAGAACGTCCAACTGTTTCCGATTGGTACAGTTTACTATCTTCACAGACAGCACAGGTGCTGTAACAAATAGACTACATAATAAAGGGGTAGTAAAGAATGCCTAATAGTCAAAAGGTTCGTCATTCGTTATCATCTGCGCAGACTGGTATGTGGTTTGCACAGCAATTAGATCCGCTAAATCCGATTTATAATACTGGGGAATATGTTGAAATAAACGGAAATATTAATCAAGAAATTTTCGAATTAGCAGTACGTAAAGTTGTAACAGAAGCAGAAATACTACATGTTCGCTTCGAAGAGGATGAAATTGGTCCATGGCAAGTTATTGAAGAATTACAGTTTCATATGCATTTTATTGACGTTCGTAAAGAAGAAGATCCTGAAGAGACTGCTAAAATATGGATGAAAAATGATTTATCTATGCCAGTCGATTTGAAAACAGATAAATTATTTACTGAAGCACTTATTCAAGTTGAAAATAATCGTTTCTTTTGGTATCAGCGCATCCATCACATTGTGATGGATGGCTATGGATTTTCACTTCTTAGCCAAAAGGTAGCGAAAGAGTATACATCACTTATAGAAGAAATAAGAAAGAATGAAAAGCCATTTGGTTCTCTTGCAAAAGTTGTACAAGAAGATATGGAGTATCGTGAGTCTAAACAATTTCAGGAAGATCGTACTTTTTGGTTAGAAAAGTTTGCAGATGAACCGGATGTCATAAGTTTAGCAAAACGAGCGCCGAGAACATCAAATGGATTTTTACGAGAAACAGCTTATTTATCCAGTTCTAGCACGAAAACTTTACTAGAAGATATCAATGTTTCGTTAACAAATTGGCCGGAATTTATTGTCGCTGTAACAAGTATTTATATGCATAAATTAACAGGTGCAAATGATATTATTTTAGGTTTACCAATGATGGGGCGTCTCGGTTCTGCATCTATTTATACACCGAGCATGGTAATGAATTTAGTACCACTTCGTATTACAGTAACTCCAAATATAACTCTTGCGGAATTATTACAGCAAGTTTCTAAAGAGATTCGAGAAGTACGTCGTCATCATAAATACCGTCATGAGGAATTAAGAAGAGACTTAAAGTTACTAGGTGAAAATCAAAGGTTATTCGGGCCGTTAGTGAATGTGATGCCTTTTGATTATGGGCTTAATTTTGCTGGGAATCGTGGTATTACACATAATTTATCAGCAGGACCTGTCGATGATTTATCGATAAATGTTTATAAACGTTTCGATGAAAATGAGTTAATGATTCATTTTGATGGGAATCCGTTAGTATATAGTGATTCGGAACTAGCATTGCATAAAGAGAGATTTATGAATGTATTAGAATTAGTGATAAATGACTATGAAAAAGACGTGTCGATTGGAAATATAAACATTACTCTTCCAGAAGAAAATCATAAAGTTTTATTCGAATGGAATGAAACTAAGGAAGCTGAGGATCTAATCACTCTACCTTTATTATTTGAAAAACAAGTACAAAAAAATCCAAATAAAATAGCGGTTACGTGTAACGGAGTAGACCTTACGTATAAAGAGCTAAATGAACGGGCGAATGAACTAGCGCACTATTTAGTAGAAGAAGGAATAGGGCCAAATCAGTTTGTAGCTTTAGTATTTCCAAGGTCAATAGAGATGGTAGTTAGTATGCTAGCAGTTTTAAAGGCTGGTGCAGCGTATTTACCGATAGATCCAGAATATCCAGCTGAGCGAATAAATTATATAGTAAATGATGCAAAACCAGCTTGTATTATAACGCATTCATCGGTCGCATCAACTTTAGTTATAGAAAATGATATAAAAAAAATCGAATTAAATAGTGAAAAAATGAAACTAGCGTTAAACACATATTCTTATATGAATATACCATTAAGAAATGATGATTCACTTTTAAACCCAGCTTATACAATTTACACTTCAGGCTCAACCGGCAATCCAAAAGGTGTAATTGTTCCTATGAAAGCTTTAAGTAACTTTTTATTGGCCATGGATGATATGTTTTCGTTACATGAAAACGATCATTTATTAGCAGTTACAACATTTGCGTTTGATATTTCAGCTCTAGAAATTTATTTACCTCTTATTAGTGGTGCAAGTATAACAATCGCACAAAAAGAGGTAATCCAAGAACCTTCTGTGTTAACGGCATTGTTACAAGAGGAAAGAGTCACAATTATGCAAGCCACACCGACACTCTGGCAGGCGTTAGTAACTGAATATCCAGAAAGGCTACAAGGGCTAAATGTGCTCGTTGGTGGTGAAGCGCTTCCGGCCCATTTAGCAAATATATTAAAAGAATTAGGTTGCTCTATTACAAACTTATATGGACCTACTGAAACGACTATTTGGTCTACTTTCAAGAACATCGACGAAAATGAAATTGGTATACCCCCTATTGGAAAACCGATTTGGAGTACAGATGTGTATGTATTAGATGCAGGATTACAAACAGTACCGCCTGGAGTAATTGGCGAACTATATATTGCAGGAGAAGGACTTGCGAACGGCTATTTAGGAAAACCAGAGTTAACGGCTGAACGGTTTGTTGCAGATCCTTATGGAAAACCAGGGAAGCGCATGTACCGCACAGGTGATCTTGTGAAATGGCGTAACGATGGTGTGTTAGAGTACATGAGCCGCGCAGATCATCAAATTAAAATTCGTGGTTTCCGAATTGAATTAGCTGAAATTGAAATGGTATTACAACGACATGAATACATTCAACAAGCGGTAGTAATGGTACGAGAAGATCGCCCAAATGATAAACGAATCATTGCGTATATCGTTGTCGAAGGGAGTGAAGGGATTAACCTTTCAGAAATTCGTTCTTATGTTTCAGAAAGTTTAGCAAATTATATGGTGCCATCGGCATTTGTTGTGCTAGAAGAATTACCATTAACGCCAAATGGTAAGATTAATAGAAAGAAATTACCTGCTCCTGATTTTAATGAAATGAACAAGGAGAGAGTTGCTAGAAATCCGAAAGAAGAAATATTATGTGATTTATTTGCAGAAGTACTTGGTGTTTCTCGCATTAGCATTGATGATAATTTCTTTGAAATGGGTGGCCATTCGCTTCTTGCATCTCGTCTAATGGCAAGAATTCGTGAAACGTTAAGTGTTGAATTAGGAATAGGAAAACTATTTGAATCGCCAACTGTTGCTGAACTTGTGAAACAATTGGATCAAGCAAAAACTGCAAGACCAGCTATTAAGAAAGTAAGTAGACCAAATGAAGTTCCACTTTCATTTGCACAGCGCAGGTTATGGTTCTTAAATTGTTTAGAAGGTCCAAGTCCTACTTATAATATTCCATTAGTCGTTCGTATTTCTGGAAAGTTGAACGAGGAAGCATTGCAAGGTGCCTTTTATGATGTAGTTGAGAAACATGAAACGCTTAGAACGATTTTCCCTAACGTATTAGGTAGTTCCTATCAGAAAATTTTAGATATGGAAAATTTAAATCTAGAAATGATAATAACAAAAACATGTAAAGATGAATTAGAAAGTGTGCTTGTAGAGGCGGTAAGATATAGTTTTAACCTTGATGTTGAACCAGCAGTTCGTCTGCAACTATTTACAGTGAATGAAAACGAACATGTATTACTAATTCTATTGCACCATATTGTAGGGGATGGCTGGTCATTACAACCGTTAACGAGAGATTTTACAGCGGCATATAAAGCGCGATGTCAAGGTAACAGAGTTCAGCTAGAGACACTTCCAGTTCAATATGCAGATTATGCACTTTGGCAACAACAGTTGCTTGGTGATGAAACTACAGAAGAGAGTCTTATTTCAACACAATTAGAGTTTTGGAAGAAAGAGCTAGAAGGTTTACCAGATCAGCTGGAGTTACCTACAGATTACCAGCGTCCAATTGAAACGAGTTATCGCGGAGAAACAATTCATTTTCAAATAGATGCGGGTATGCATAGTAGGTTAGTAGAGCTTGCACGGAAAAACGGAGTTAGTTTGTTTATGGTGTTGCAAGCAGGACTTAGTGCGCTATTTACAAGATTAGGTGCAGGTACTGATATACCAATCGGTAGTCCGATTGCTGGAAGAAACGATGATGCACTCTCTGACATAGTTGGTTTATTTGTAAATACATTAGTGTTACGCACAAATACATCAGGAAATCCAAGTTTTAAAGAATTATTGAATAGAGTGAAGCAGTCAAATCTTGCAGCTTATGAAAATCAAGATGTTCCATTTGAACGACTCGTTGAAGTGTTAAACCCAGTACGTACTCGAAATAGTCATCCGCTGTTTCAAGTTATGTTAGCATTCCAAAATACGCCACAAGCAACATTTGATGCTCCGGATATTAAAGCAGACCTTGAAATCCAAAGTGTGGGCTCTGCGAAGTTTGATCTAACATTTGAAATTAGCGAGAGTAACGGAGTTCATGGTACGCCAGATGGCTTACACGGGTTACTAGAGTTTAGTACCGATTTGTATAAACGTGAAACGGTTCAACAATTAGTAGAACGATTTATTCTGTTATTGGATGATGCAGCGAAACATCCGGATCAATCAATTGGCACATTAGAAATTTTAACATTAGCAGAGAGAAATACAGTGCTAGAAAAGTGGAATGGTGGTTTTCAAATTGTACCAGAAATGACATTATCACAATTATTTGAAAAGAAGGTTTATATAAATCCGAATTCTATTGCTGTCGTCTTTGAAGATGAAAAGTTAACTTATGAAGAGTTGAATAAAAAAGCGAATAAAATAGCTCGATTGCTAATTGCAAAAGGAGTTGGTCCTGATCAACTCGTTGCTTTAGCAATGCCGAGATCTTTAAATATGGTTGTAAGCTTACTAGCTGTTCTGAAAGCGGGAGCAGGTTATCTTCCATTAGATCCAGATTATCCGTCAGATCGTATTTCATTTATGCTCCACGATGCGAAACCATCATGTGTGTTAACAAATTCAGATGTGGAAATTGAATGTGATGAGGAACTGAAAATTTTAGTTGATGATGTGAAGACAATAAAAGAAATTGAGAAGTATAGTGAAGATAATATTGATGAAATGGAGCGCATAAAGCCATTATCTCCTTCACATATTGCTTACGTTATTTATACGTCAGGCTCAACAGGTAGACCGAAAGGCGTTATGATACCTCATCAAAACGTAGTAAGACTTTTAGGAGCAACTGATCATTGGTTCCAATTTGACGCAGAAGATGTTTGGACGATGTTCCATTCATATGCTTTTGATTTCTCGGTTTGGGAAATTTGGGGCCCTTTATTATATGGAGGGCGTTTAGTTGTAGTGCCACATACTGTAAGTCGCTCACCGAAAGAATTTTTACAGCTTCTTGTTAAAGAAAAGGTTACGGTTTTAAACCAAACTCCATCAGCGTTCTATCAATTGATGCAAGCAGATCGTGAAAATGAAGAGATTGGCCAAAAATTATCTTTACGATATGTTGTTTTTGGAGGAGAAGCACTTGAGCTAAGTCGCTTAGAAGATTGGTATAGTCGACATCCTCATAACGCACCAAAGCTTATTAATATGTACGGTATTACAGAGACGACAGTACATGTTAGTTATATTGAATTAGATGAAACTATCGTCTCTTTACGAGCAAATAGTTTAATTGGGTGCAGTATACCTGACCTTAAAGTGTATGTGTTAGACAACTATTTACAACCAGTGCCACCTGGAGTAGTTGGAGAAATGTATGTTGCAGGTGCAGGGCTTGCGCGTGGATATTTAGGAAGAGCAGGATTAACGGCTGAACGCTTTATCGCAGATCCATTTGGAAAGCCAGGTACAAGAATGTATCGTACAGGAGACTTAGCTCGCTGGCGTAAAGATGGGACGCTAGATTATATAGGACGTGCAGATCATCAAATAAAAATTCGTGGATTCCGAATTGAATTAGGAGAAATAGAAGCGGTCATAATGAAGCACCCTAAAGTTGAGCAAGTAGCCGTTATTGTAAGGGAAGATCAACCAGGGGATAAACGGTTAGTTTCTTATATCGTTTCATCAAATAATGAAGCGATTGATACGAATGAAATGCGTCAGTTTGCTAGTGATAGTTTACCAGATTATATGGTTCCATACGCTTTTGTAGTAGTAAATGAGTTACCTTTAACTCCAAACGGTAAATTAGATAGAAAGGCATTGCCAGCTCCAGAATTTATCGCATCATCTTCTAGTCGTGGTCCAAGAACACCGCAAGAAGAAATGTTATGTGACTTGTTTACAGAAGTGCTAAGTGTACCTCAAATTGGAATTGATGACGGATTCTTTGATCTTGGTGGCCATTCACTCCTTGCAGTGCAGCTTATGAGCCGCATGAAAGAGGCGCTTGGAGTGGAACTAAACATTGGTACTTTATTTGCAGCACCGACTGTTGCAGGGTTAGCTGAAAGACTTGAGATGGGGAATGGTCAAAGTGCACTTGATGTGTTGCTTCCATTACGAGCAAGCGGGGATCAATTACCACTATTTTGTGTACATCCAGCAGGTGGGTTAAGTTGGTGCTATGCAGGACTTATGAAATCTTTAGGAACAGATTATCCAATCTATGGTGTACAAGCACGTGGTATCGCTAAAAATGAAGAACTTCCAAAAAGTTTAGAGGAGATGGCGGCGGATTACTTGAAACACGTTCGTGAAGTACAGCCTCATGGACCATATCGTTTATTAGGTTGGTCGCTTGGAGGAAATGTTGTGCATGCAATGGCGGCGCAACTACAAAATGAAGGGGAAGAAGTAGAGTTACTCGTTATGCTTGATTCTTATCCTGGACACTTCTTACCGAATACGGAAGCGCCTACTGAAGAGGAAGCGTTAATCGCATTACTTGCTTTAGGCGGATATGACCCAGATAACATGGATGGTAAACCACTTACAATGGAAAGTGCAGTTGAAATCCTTCGTAAAGATGGAAGTGCATTAGCAAGTCTTGAAGAAGAGACTATATTGAACTTGAAAGAAACATATGTAAATTCAGTAGGGTTGTTAGGGAAATATGTACCGAAAGTTTATAACGGAGATATCTTATTCTTTAGATCTACTGTTATACCAGACTGGTTTGATCCTATTTCTCCAAATACGTGGCTAAATTATTTAGATGGGCAAATTGTGCAGCATGATATTGACTGTAGACATAAAGATTTATGTCAGCCAGGTCCACTTACGGAAATTGGACAAGTATTAGCAAAATATTTGCAGAATAAGAAAGGGGTAAGTAGAGTATGACGAATCCATTTGAAAACGATAATTACACATATAAAGTATTAATAAATGAGGAGGGCCAGTATTCTCTCTGGCCTGTCTTTCTTGATGTACCTATTGGGTGGAATGTCGTACATGAAGAAGCTAGCAGGCACGATTGCTTACAATATGTTGAAAATAACTGGACAGATTTGAATCCAAAAAGTAATCAAGCTGGTGAAAAAATATTAGTAGGAAAACGATAATGAAAGCAAAAATAAATCCAAAAGTAGTTGTAAGCATCGTATATATAACAGCGATGTTTATGGCTGCGATGGACGCAACGATTGTAAATGTAGCACTGCAAACGATAAGTAGAGAACTACAAGTACCTCCATCTGCAATGGGGACGGTTAATGTTGGGTATTTAGTTAGTTTAGCTGTTTTCCTTCCGATTTCTGGTTGGTTAGGAGATCGATTTGGTACGAAAAGAGTATTTTTAATTGCTCTTTTCGTATTTACAATTGCCTCTGCTTTATGCGGAATGGCTAACGATATTACTTTATTGAATATTTTCCGTATCATTCAAGGTGCTGGTGGAGGGCTTTTAACACCGGTCGGAATGGCGATGTTATTTCGAACATTTTCACCAGAGGAAAGACCGAAGATTTCCCGGTTCATTGTACTTCCAATTGCTGTAGCACCAGCAATTGGTCCTATCATCGGTGGTTTCTTTGTAGATCAAATGTCTTGGCGTTGGGCATTTTATATTAATCTACCGTTTGGAATCGTTGCATTGCTATTTGGACTTCTATTTTTAGCAGAGCATGTTGAAAAATCAGCTGGTCGCTTTGATTCTCTCGGCTTTATTTTATCAGCACCAGGATTTGCGATGCTCATATATGCACTCAGCCAGGGACCATCAAAAGGGTGGATTTCTCCAGAAATTATGAGTACTGGGATAGCTGGGGTTGTATTCATTACATTGTTTATAATCGTAGAACTTAAAGTAAAGCAACCAATGTTAGATTTACGCTTATTAAAAGAACCAGTCTTTAGAAAAATGAGTCTTATTTCATTGTTTTCTTCAGCTGGTTTAATAGGAATGTTATTTGTTTTTCCGCTTATGTATCAAAATGTAATAGGAGCATCCGCACTGGAATCAGGTCTTACTACATTCCCAGAGGCAATTGGATTAATGATATCGTCACAGATTGTGCCATGGTCATATAAGAAATTAGGTGCTCGTAAGGTAATTTCTATCGGGTTAATTTGTACGGCGATTATCTTTGTTTTATTAAGTTTTGTAAATCACGATACGAACCCTTGGCAAATACGGGCATTATTGTTTGGTATAGGTATTTTCTTAGGCCAGTCAGTTGGAGCAGTTCAATTTTCTGCATTTAACAATATCGCACCGCCTTCTATGGGGAGAGCAACTACTATATTTAATGTGCAAAATCGATTAGGTTCAGCGATAGGAGTTGCTGTTTTAGCTAGTATACTAGCTGGTTTTGTAAATTACGGTGCACAACATAATGCTCATTCAGATTTCTTGCCATATCAAGCGGCATTAATTGGATCAGCAATATTTTTACTCGTAGCATTACTATTTTCTTTACGTATTTCTGATAAAGAGGTAATGTCAAAAAAGAAGAAAAAACCGTTACCTGTATTACAAAAAGAGAAAGAAATTGTAAATGAATAAGTTTGATAATGGTCTTTTGAAATAAATTGATATTGGTATTTAGAAGGAGAGAGTTTACATGATAGAAAGTAAAGTTGTAGATTCTATACCGATTTTGAATGAGAATGATTGTCAAATATGGTGGGGAAGAATTTCGGATTTACAATCATGGCATTACAATTTACTAAATGATGTTGAACGAGAGAAAGCAAATTCATATCATCATTCGGCAGATCGTGCTCGTTTTATAATAGGTTGTGTAATTAGTAGATTAGTTCTAGGTAAAATACTTTCTATGTCACCAGTTCAAGTGCCAATTGATAGGCTGTGCCCAGTATGTAAGTTACAACATGGTAGACCACAATTACCAGAGGGTATGCCGCAGTTATCGGTTTCACATTCGGGTGAGTGGGTTGTTGTTGCATTTACAAAGTCTGCACCTGTAGGCGTTGATATTGAACAAATGAATCCAAATGTAGATGTTATGAAAATGGCAGAGGGCGTATTAACAGACATTGAAATAGCACAAGTTATGAAGTTACCTAATGAACAGAAAATAGAAGGTTTTTTAACATATTGGACTCGAAAAGAAGCGGTATTAAAAGCGACAGGTGAAGGACTAATGATTTCACCAGTAGGTATTACTGTATCAGCTCCAAATGATCCTCCAAATTTGTTAGTTTTTAAGGATAGGCAAGAGTTAGTAGAAAATACAATGATGGAGAATATAAGGCCAAGTGCAGATTATATGGCTTCAATTGCAATATTTAGTAAAGAAGTAACTGAAATTACACAGTTAGACGCAGTAGCGCTTTTAAATTATAAATAAGTTAAATAAAAAATCTTATAGAAGAGGTGTTCCTCATGTTAGTAGCGGAAAATAGAACAAATGAATTCACTTATAATGTACAAGCAATTAAAAATATTTTATTTTCTGGAGATACATCATCTATTCATGCTTTAGAAAAGCTTTTGAATGATACAGTTCAGTTTGAAATTCTCGAACAAGAGGTACTTGATAGACAGTACATTCCGAAAGAAGCAAAGAATTTCTTTGATAAAAACGGAACATTTCTTTACCGTGTATCCAATGTTAGTTATAAAGGAAAAGTGTTATCTGAGAATCTAATTTTTGCGGACACTTCGTTTTTACCAAATACAATTAAGAGTGAATTAGAGAGTGGAAATATTCCAGTTGAAAAACTTATAGAAAAGATGGAAGTAAGAAGAAACGTATTATACGAAGGATATCAGCCATCTGGGAATATTATTGAATTGTTTGATGGATGCTCTGTTACGGCGAATGTGTATCCAACTAGAAAATATCAAATTGTAAGTAATTGCAAATGCATATTTTATATTTGTGAAGTATATCATGCAGAGAATATAAAAAATCTGCTTAAATAGAAAATAAGAAACCAGCCTATAAAATGGCTGGTTTCTTATTTATTTCACAGCTTCTTTTAACTCTTTACCAGCTTTAAATGCTGGAACTTTACCAGCAGCGATTTGAATTTCTTCGCCAGTTTGTGGATTACGTCCTGTACGAGCAGATCTTTCGCGCACTTCAAAAGTTCCAAAGCCGATTAATTGAACTTTATCGCCAGATTGTAATGCAGTAGCAATTGTGTCAAATACGGATTGTACCGCTGCAGAAGCTTCCTTTTGAGAAATATCAGCGGATTGTGCCACGTTTTTAACTAATTCTGTTTTGTTCATGTTTTCACCTCATAAAAAGTTTTTTAGAATGAATGTTTTAGTATAATGGATAGTATAGAGAAAGCTATTTATATGGTTAGAAAGAATACTATATAGTTATGTTAATTTCGTTGTAAGAGACTGAATCCCTGCTAATAATTAGGGATTAATTAAGAATTGATGTATAGAAAATGCTGTAATATGAGGATGAGGGGGAGTATATGAATGATTTTTCGTGAAAAAAATGAGAATGAAAGTATATTAATTCGTCAACATGATCATGGTTTTTTAGCTGGAGAGATTGCAAAGCATATAAAAGAAGATCTTTTTGAAGATGAAACATACTTAAAAGAGACAATTGATGCAATATATGAGCATGATAGAGGATGGATAGAACTTGATAAAGTACCAATTTTGAATGATGCTAAAAATATTCCATATACATTTATGGATTGTCCAAGTTCATTGCGTTTTGTTTTTTATACGATTGGTTTGAATGAAATTGAAGATTCGAATCCATACGGAGCATTACTTTGTAGTAAACATTTTTTATCATTTTCATTAAATGACGAAGACGAAGAAATGATGTCTTTTTATAAACATGAATTGGAACGACAAAAAAGAATTTTGAAAACGTTAACAAAAGAACAGTTTGCGATGTTCGATAAACATTATAAATTATTAAAGTTTTGTGATGAACTTTCATTATATGTATGTATGAATAAACCTGGTGTAGACAAGACAGATGAAATTGATTTATTTAAAGGTGGTTTTGAGGGAACAGAAATGTTTAATAGTAAGGAGGAGAAACCTATTCAAGCTGAATGGGTGGACGAGGAAACAATTCGGATTACACCGTTTCCATTTCAAACGGAATTTCATACGTATGTAAATTATAAAACTATAAATAAACGTGAAATTGAAGAAAAAGGAATTGCAAAAGCTGATAGAGAATCGGAAATGGAGAAACAAAACATTCGTTTCGTACAATAAGGAGGCGATTTAGATTGAAAGAGTACATGTTAAAACAGGTGGATTACCATGCTTGGGCTAATATACGGTTATTCAATCGACTAAAAGAATTACCAAGCTATGAGACTATTTTTAATGAACAGATACAGAGTGTATTTCCATCAATTAAGGATACTTTTACGCATATTTATATTACAGATCAAGTGTGGTTACACATATTGCATGGTAAAAGTATGAATGAAGCAATACAAGACCGAGAAAATTTACGAAAACAAATCGAAACTAAATCGTTACATGAATTAGAAAAAATGTTTGAAAACATGACAAATCAATATAAAGACTTCTTAATTACAATACAAGACGTGAATGCTGTATTTGTTATCGAGAATCCATATGCAGGGAAATTAGAAACTTCAATTTTAGAGTTAGTACAACATGTTGTAAATCATGGGACATATCATAGAGGAAATATAACAGCGATGATCCGTCAACTCGGTCATCCGTCGACAATGATGGATTTTGTACTGTATTTACATATGGTGCAGAAGGAGGGGGAGTAATATAGTTTGTAAGAAGGAGAGCCTTTAATTGTAAAAGTCTCTCCTTCTGTTTTATCCCGCACTAATGGCAGATCGACTGATTAAAGCTTTACATTATTTCTTAAGAGGCTTTATTTTCTTGTAATTGCTTAGCGTATTGTATAGCTTTATATGCATTGACTCTACCGTTTTTCCAATACGTACCTGTACCACTAATTTTATCAGACGTTGACTCAATAATTTGGCGGATTTGTGTATTGCTATATCCTTGATTTGCTAAAAGAGCAGCGACTCCTGCAACATGAGGTGTTGCCATAGATGTACCACTTAATGATTGATACGTGCTTCCTTTATATGTGGAATATATATTTGAACCTGGTGCTGCAACATCTACCCAGCTACCATAAGTAGAAAATGAAGATTTTCTATCTGATTGATCTGTAGAAGCAACTGCAATCACCTCGTTGTAATAAGCAGGGTAATTAGCTTTTGTATTTCCAGCATTTCCAGCAGCTGCAACAATAACAGAGCCTTTATTCCATGCATATTGAACGGCTTGTTGTAAAGCAGTCCCACCATTTGGGGCGCCTAAGCTTAAACTAATTACTTTTGCACCTGAATCAGCAGCTTCTCTAATCCCTTGCGCTACAGCATCAAGAGTACCACTCCCTTGATTATCTAATACGCGGACAGCATAAATTGAAGTTTGTGGGGCAACACCAGCAATTCCAACACTATTATTCGTAAGTGCTCCAGTAATTCCAGCGCAATGCGTACCATGACCATTACCATCATCAGATGTATTGTCGTTATCAACATAATCATGTCCGTAAATTACTTTCGAAGCTAAATCAGGATGTGAACCTTGAACTCCTGTATCAATAATAGCTACTTTTACACCAGGATCACTTCGTTGACTATCCCAAGCTTGTGGAGCTTGAATTTTTTGCAATCCATATTGATTTTTAAAAAATGGGTCGTTCGGAGTCCAAAAGGCGTGAACGTAATAATTCGGTTCTGCATATTCCACATCTGGATTATTTTTATAACTTTTTATTTTTTCTTTGACAGTACCTTTTGAAAATTGAACGACTTCAAAACCTAACGAATCATCTTTAGATAAAACGTTAGCACCGACAGATTTGTGAAAAGATTGAACATTACTTAAAGAGGCATTTTGTTTGAACTTAACGATTAATTGGTTAGGGACGTAATCAGTAGATGATGTTTCAGCACTTGAAGTATTTGTGTTAAAAAAGAAACCACCGATAACGAATGATAAAACAGATAGGAAAACAATGATTTTGTTTTTCAAAAGATTTTTCCTCCCTTTTCTCGGATGAGTTTTTCGTCGACACTTTAATGTCGCATTCCTTTTCAACTATATAGTTAGACCATACGATTTATGTCATTTATGTGAAAAATTTTTAGTGGAATAAAAAAGGGAAAGATTGATATAAATATATTTTTAATGATATTTACTGAGTTAGAAAACGAAAAAAGGAATGCTCATTATGTATGAGTCATTCCTTTTTTTTAGATTAACTTGCCTGTTTTTTATGACTTTCTTTCAATTTCTCTTCTTGTAAAAAGCGATTCGTTTCAGCAACAACAATACCACTTAACCCAATAAGGCCAATTAAGTTTGGAATCGCCATAAGTCCATTTGCAATATCAGCAAATGTCCATACGATACCTAGTTTTAAATTAGCCCCAATAGCAATCATGACGATAAAGATTGCTTTATAATATTTAACAGCACCTTCTCCAAATAAATAAGCCACGCACTTCTCGCCGTAATACGACCATCCTAAAATAGTAGAGTAGGCAAATAATATAATTGCGATACCAAGAATCATACTACCAGCAGTGCCAAATACAGATTGGAACGCAAGTGTCGTCGCTTCAACGCCAGTTTTACCTGATTTCCATGCACCTGTAGTAATTAATACTAGCCCTGTAATTGTACATACAATAAACGTATCTAGAAAAGTACCAGTCATAGAAACTAAAGCTTGCTTTGCAGGTGAATCAGTTTTTGCGGCAGCTGCGGCAATAGGGGCACTCCCTAAACCAGCTTCGTTCGCAAATACACCGCGCGCCATTCCGATTTGAATTGCAGATGCAATTGTTGCGCCAATAAAACCACCAGCAGCTGCAGTACCATTGAATGCGCCAGAAAAAATAAGTGAGAATGCTTCTGGAATTTGATCGTAGTGATAGAAAATAATAATAAGCCCAGCAATGATATAAAAGAAAGCTTTAATAGGAACGATATATCCTGTCACTTTCCCGATTTTTTTCACACCGCCTAAAATAACAATGGCGATTAAAAATGACATGAATATACCAGTTAAAGCAGGAGGAAAAGAGAAATTAATTCGCATTGCCTCTGCAACTGAGTTAGATTGCACCATATTACCGATACCGAAAGAAGCAGTTGTGCCGAATATAGCGAATAAAACAGCAAGCCATTTCTTACCTAAACCACGTTCTAAATAGTACATTGGTCCACCTGAATATTCACCATTTTCATTACTAACACGGTATTTCACCGCAAGAATTGCTTCGGCATACTTTGTTGCCATACCGAACAAAGCAGTAATCCACATCCAAAAGATTGCACCGGGTCCACCAATCGTTACTGCAGTTGCAACACCGGCTATATTTCCCATACCAATTGTTGCCGCCATAGCTGTCATAAGTGCTTGGAAGTGGCTAATATCTCCAGAGGAAGATGTATCTTCTGATTTTTTAAAAGCTAGTTTGTGAGCGTATAATAGTTTACTAAACTGTAATCCTTTTAAACGCACTGTGAGAATGATACCAGTACCAACGAGTAACAACAACGTTGGTAATCCCCACACATAGTGATTGATTTGTTCTAATACTGTACTTACTGTCTCCATCTGTATTCTCCTTTTTATGAAAAAATAAAAACCACTTCAAGTAAATGAAATGGTCTCTGGAGAAACAAGGGATAGAAAAATAAACCGATACAAATCGGCATTTTCTTTCGCTTGTCTCTGTCCTTTTACCTGAGAGATTATCCGCTATAGTAGCGGATTTGCTCCTTCGGTGCTCTTTTTCCTCCGCGCTATATAAAAGCGAGAGGGAGTCTCTCCAGAGATTCGTCCCCATGCAGTTCTACTTGTAAACAAGACCTGAGAGTTTCAAAGTTGATTCAGCAACCTTTTGCCCCGTCGGTAGATCAATAGACCTTCTCCTGAATGGTTCATCCGAATTATAAAATTTATAAAAATATTGATTGTAAATCAATAAAAACATTATAGACAGACAAAATATGAATTGCAATCTTTTTTTATTTTAAAATAGTAACCAGTTTTATTTTTTTGCAAGTCCTAATTTAACTTCAACTTCATTTAACGTAGATAAAGCGAGGACAATATGTTGGTCCGCAAGTCCTAAAGCATGTTTAGTATTTTCAATTGTTTCATTGGATGGAGTAGAGTTATTTGCTCCGTCTATAATTAAATCTGCCGCGTTTTTCATAAATTTAGAAGCAGCCTTAAATTCAGTTGCGAAATAAACTAGTTGTTCTTGTATTTGTACTTCCGATATATTTTCTTTAATTTTCAAAGTGTCTATTTCATTCATAATGTTTTCATATTGTTTGGAAATAGCAGTCATTGTGACTAATAGTTTATTTCTGTCTACTGAATCTCCGTTCGTGTTAATCTCTTCCCAGGCAGGCAACCAATCTTTTTCGATGATGTCATTATAATTTGTAGTTAATTCATCGATTTTAGGTTGTAATTTAGTTTTGAAAATTTTTGTATCCACTGTTTCTACAGTTGCTTTTTTGTTGTTATTTTTCACATTAGTAACATAGAAAATCGTACCGAAAATGATGAAAATAGAAATAACAACTGTCCATTTAGTAAAAAGAAATTTCTGCAATATGTAACGCCTCCAAAATTTAAAAACTTATAATTATAATATATAACAATAATGTTGTTTCATGTAGAGAAAATAGGTTAGAAATAATTTAAATTATATCTTTTCTATAAACGAATAATTAAAGTTAGTAAGATGATAAAAGAAATATGTGAGAAAAGAGGAATTTTAGTGAAAATGAATAGAAGAAAACTAGTTTCAAATATTTCAATGGCTATGTTATTAATGGGTTTAATTGCATGCATATTTATGAATAAAGAATCTAAAATCAAAGATTTTCCAGTGCCAATGTCAGCAATACATATTAACAATGATAAGGAAGAGGATTATAAATATATAAGTGTAATGCCTATTACAAAGGTAAGTGGATGGGAGAACTTAGGGGAAAACGGGCATACTGTTAGTTTTAAAAAAGTGGAAAGAAAGGTAAAGATATTACATTACCCAGGAGAAATTAGGTATTATATATTTGAAAAATAATTGATAATAAAAGAAATAGGAAGTAAATGATATTGTAGGATTGTTTACTTTCCATCTCTTTTGATTTTTAATTCTGAATTATTTAAATTATAATTACTATGTGTATAGAATAAAATAATATTTAGTATGGAGATGAGATGATAAATTGCCAAGTATAAAAAAGATAGGTCGTTTTTGTCCTACTGATGATGAAGGATATATTATAAATGATGCACATATTGAAAAAGTTCAACCTATATTTATGGAGGTAATACAGGAAATAAAAAATACTTGTTGTGAATTGTTACAGGATGATTTACACAGTGTTTATATAAGAGGCTCAATTCCAAGAGGGATTGGAATTAAAGGTATTGCTGATATAGATGTAATTATATTAGTGCGAAAGGATCCTAAATTAATAGACTTAAGTTGGCGAAAGAAACTAGAAATTAAAATTTTGCAAAAATTCAATTGTATAACAGGAGTGGAATTGAGTTTTTACAGTGAAAAAGAAGTGATAAATTCCAAGAGTTTTTCTTTTATAAGCTTCATGATACAAACACATGGAGTATGTATATTTGGTGAAGATGTAACATTGTCTTTACCTAAATATAAAGTAAGTCAGGAGTTAGCCTATGAACATCTTATTCAATTGGGGAAACAAATTGGACAAGCACGCAAAGAGTTAATACATAATAAAGGCTTGGAAGATATAGCGGATTGTTGTCGTTGGATTATGAAGATAATAATCAGGTCAGGTCTAGCATTGACAATTGAGAGAGAAGGACTTTACTCCAGAGACTTATATCCTGCCTATGAATTATTTAGTAAGCATTTTCCCGAACAAGAAAAAAATATGAGAAAGGCATTACAATATGTAATTGAACCGATAAATGATATAAATGAAATTTTATTATTTTTAAGTACGTTTGGTGAATGGCTGATAGAAAGAGCGGCTGATTTTTTGAATACTATAGATAACTAATAATATTATGTAAACAAAAAGAAGTAGAGAGTGAAATTAATGTAAGGTAAGGGGGAATTAGAAATGCTACTAAAAACAATCTACTGTAAGGTGGAAGAAGAGAAAAAAGAGTTATTTTCAAAAGCACAAGAAAAATGGCAAGCTATACAGCATCTAGATGGATTTCACGGACAATTTGGTGGATGGAATGAAGATGAGGCATGTGTATTCACTTTATGGGAAGATAGAAGGGCTTATCAATCATTTATGAATAGTGCACACGATACCATTTATTTAAATAGTAATCAAGAGGATACGTTTCTTTCATGTGAAATTGAACTATTTCAAACGTTGTATGATATAACTGATACGAGTTTGAAATACGTTGTTACAGAAGGATCATTCGTTAGAGCTGCTATATGTGATGTAAAGGTGGAAAAAGAAAAGTATTTTTTACATAAACAAGAAACAATTTGGAATAAAGGAATGGAAAAAGCAAAAGGGCTGCTAGCTGGAGTTGTTGGGAAGTCTTTAAAAAATGAAAATTGTTACATAGTGTTAACTTATTGGAAAGATGAAATGGCGCATCAAAATTATGTAGAAGAGATTTTCCCAGAGTTGTATAAACTAGCTAATATTCATGAGGATTTAAAAGATATTAGAGGTAAACAAGCTGTATGTAAGGAAGAGTGGCTTGTATATTAAGTGTACAAAACGTGCATAAATGAATGTATAATAAAGATATTTTCTTATAAACGAGTAATTAATAGAAGACGTTATATACCCTTTCATGTTAATATATTTAAGTTATAATAGAAGGCTTACCCTTTTGTATTGTACGGTAGAAGCAGTGTGAGCTTGAATTTTTTTGAAAAGGATGTGCCTAATTTGCGTATCAATAAATTTATTAGTGAAGCTGGAAAAGCGTCTCGACGTGGAGCAGATAAACTAATTAATGAGAGAAGAGTAATTATTAACGGTAAGGTTGCAAAAATTGGTGACCAAGTAAATCCAGGTGATGATGTACGCGTAAATGGAGAGCAACTTCGTATTGCTCGAGATCACGTATATATCGCTTTAAATAAACCAGTAGGTATTACATGTACGAGTGAAAAATCTGTAAAAGGTAATATTATCGATTTAGTGAATCATCCATTACGAATTAGTCACATTGGACGTCTTGATAAAGACTCAGACGGTTTAATTTTATTAACGAATGATGGTGATATTGTAAATGAAATTTTACGTGCTGAAAACAAACATGAAAAAGAATATATCGTTTCAGTAGATAAGCCAATTACACCTGATTTTCTAGAGAAAATGGCAGCTGGTGTGAAAATTTTAGGAACGAAAACGCTTCCTTGTGAGGTAACACAGTTATCAAAATATGAATTCCAAATTATTTTAACTCAAGGGTTGAATCGTCAAATTCGTCGTATGTGTGAAGCTTTAGGTTATCAAGTATACACTTTAAAGCGTACAAGAATTATGAATATAGAATTAAATAATTTACCTGTTGGACAGTGGAGAGATTTATCGAAGAAAGAGAAACGACGTCTATTTTCAGACTTAAATTACGAACCACAAGATTGGTAAAATTGAGAAGAGGAAACCAAAAATTTATTTTTGGTTTCTTTTTTTATTAAATAAAAAATCATTTTTAAACACTTGCAAAAATAAAATGAATAAGATATAGTAAATAACAATTAATGGATGTACTTTTAAAAGCAAAGAAAAGGACACGAGTTATTTTATCCGGTTATACAGAGAAGGAAGGAAAGCTGAGAACTTCCTAACGCAGAAAAATAACTTACCACCTTAGAGCTGCACTAGGGAAATTCAGTATCTAGTGCCGTGTAAGCGACGTTATCGCAAAAGAAGCCATTATGTTTTTTGTGATGGGAATCTGGGTGGAACCACGAATATAAGCATATTCGTCCCTAATTTTTAGGGATGAATATGCTTTTTTGCATTCAATTTCATAATAAGCGAAGAAAAGGACACGAGTTATTTTCCCCGGTTATACAGAGAAGGAAGGAAAGCTGAGAACTTCCTAACGCAGAAAAATAACTTACCACCTTAGAGCTGCACTGGGGAAATTAAGTATCTAGTGCCGTGTAAACGACGTTACCGTAAAAGAAGCCATTGTATATTTACAATGGGAATCTGGGTGGAACCACGGGTAAAAGCACGCTCGTCCCTATTTTAGGGATGAGTGTGCTTTTTATTATGAAATGGAGAGATGAAAAATGAAAGAACAGATGATTGAAATGAAATTTCCGGATGGAAGCGTTAAAGAATTTGTAAAAGGAATTACTTTAGAAGAAATTGCGGGATCCATTAGCAGTAGTTTAAAAAAGAAAGCAGTCGCAGGGAAAGTAAATGATCAGTTATATGATTTACGCCGAAATATTGAAGAAAATGCGGAAGTAGAAATCGTTACTATAGATTCAAATGAAGGGGTAGAAATTGCAAGACACTCTGCGGCACATATTTTAGCGCAAGCTGTAAAGAGGATGCATGGTAATGTAAACCTTGGTGTAGGACCTGTTATTGAAAATGGATTTTATTATGATATGGATCTTCCGAGTAGTGTAAACGTAGAAGATTTACCGGAAATCGAAAAAGAAATGAAAAAAATTATAAATGAAAATATAAAAATAGAGCGAGTTGAGGTTTCACGAGAAGAGGCAAAAAAACTGTTTCAAGAAATGAATGATCACCTGAAATTAGAATTGTTAGAAGCAATTCCTAGTGGGGAAAGTGTAACACTATATAAACAAGGTGAATTTGTAGACTTATGTAGAGGACCTCATTTACCGTCAACAGGCTATTTGAAAGCATTCCAATTAACTCACGTTTCTGGTGCATATTGGCGAGGTGATAGTAACAATCAAGTGCTTCAGCGTATATATGGTGTTGCGTTCTCTTCTCAAAAAGAATTAGAAGATTATTTACATTTCGTTGAAGAAGCAGCAAAAAGAAATCATCGTAAATTAGGTAGTGAGCTGGAGTTATTTATGTTTTCTGAAGAGGCTCCGGGAATGCCATTTTATTTACCGAAAGGACAAATTATTCGTAATGAATTAGAAGCATTTTTAAGAGAAATTCAAAAAGAGTATAAGTATCAAGAAGTACGTACTCCGTTTATGATGAACCAAGAATTATGGGAGAAATCAGGACACTGGGGACATTACAAAGACAACATGTATTTCTCTGAAGTAGACAATAAAAGTTTCGCATTAAAACCAATGAACTGCCCAGGACATATGTTAATGTTCAAAAATAAATTACACTCTTATCGCGAATTGCCAATTCGTATGTGTGAGTTCGGTCAAGTACACCGACACGAATTTAGCGGGGCATTAAATGGATTATTAAGAGTACGTACTTTCTGCCAAGATGATGCTCATTTATTTGTAACTCCAGAACAAATTGAAGATGAAATTAAATCTGTAATGGCGCAAATTGATTATGTTTATAAAACTTTTGGATTCGAATATGAAGTAGAGCTTTCTACTCGTCCAGAAGATTCAATGGGTGATGATAAGTTGTGGGAGCAAGCAGAAGAGGCATTAGAAAATGTATTACATTCATTGAATTATAAATATAGACTAAATGAAGGTGACGGTGCATTTTATGGACCGAAAATCGACTTCCATATTAAAGACGCCTTAAATAGAAGTCATCAGTGCGGGACAATCCAACTAGATTTCCAAATGCCAGAGAAGTTTGATTTAAATTATATAGATGAGAAGAATGAAAAGAGAAGACCAGTTGTCATTCACAGAGCAGTTTTAGGATCTTTAGACCGTTTCTTAGCGATATTAATTGAGCACTTTGGAGGCGCGTTCCCGGCATGGGTGGCACCGGTTCAAGTGAAGGTCATTCCAGTTTCGAATGCAGTCCATGTACAATACGCAGATGAGATTGCGGATAAATTAGCACAAGCTGGCATTCGTGTTGAAAGAGATGTACGAGATGAAAAGTTAGGATATAAAATAAGAGAAGCACAAATGCAAAAAGTTCCTTATGTTCTTGTTATTGGGGATAAGGAAATGGAGAACGGATCTGTAAATGTACGTAAATACGGTGAAGACCAGTCAGAAGTTATTGAACTAAATGGGTTTGTGGAGAGTATAAAAGAGGAAATAAAAAATAAGAAATAGAGATTGATAATAAAATACACCATTAACATGTATTACTGAATTTAAACTCATTAAAGAACCATAATAAATGATGAAGGGATAGCTTAATCGCTATTCCTTCATCATTTATTGCCATATACTTCACTTCATACCGTTAAATCATTTTCTGATTTTATATTAATGGCTTCTTGTAAGAGCTTTTGGAGAACTGCAGCAAAAACAGCAATCACGATAGAGGAGAAAATAATGATCAATCCAATTGGTATAAAACTTGGAGGATCAATTTTTTTTGCCATAAGATAGTAAAGTGGTATACCTAGTATGTATATGGTACCGATAGTGAGGGCACAGTATTTTATATTTTTTAAAGCCTTTACTGATAATACCGAGAACGCTTTGTTCTTATCAATATAACTTAAAAGTTTAAAAACTTGATACAGAGCGAAGTAAAAAGGTATCGTCGCTGCGTACATATCGATTAAAACGAGAGATTTCATATAAGCAATAGCTGGATACAATTCTCCAGCGAAATTCCCGATTTTAGGAATTACAAATATGCACAATGCAAGTACTACTATACCTATAAAAACAATAGCTAGTTTTAAAAAGAGTGTTGAAACTTGTTTCATAAAAAGCACCTCGTTTATTTAATGACAACATGATTTTATCATATGATTTATCGTTTTAAAATAAAATTATATTGCTTTTTAACTTATTATTATTGTTATTTATGTATCCTATTAATTTTGATAAAAATAAAAAACTAGCTCATTACAAAGGAATCCGCCTTATGAAATGGTCTGTAATATTTTTTACCTTACAAAAATGTAAGGTAAATGTAAGCGAAATCGAAGGAACGAGTTTTAGAAAAGTGAGAATATGTAATAGGAAAAAGGTTTACGTAACTCGTGTAATCCTTTCTGATTGAAAAATTTAAAAATTATTAAGGATTTACATGAGAAAAAGATAAGAAATATGTGAGAAATTAATTTTACACAAAAGGGATGGAGTGAAAGAGATGTCAACAAATGTAGTTACTGTAGAACGTGTAGAAAAAACGTATGGGAAAAGAAATGAGAATCAGTCAAAAGCGTTAAGGGGTGTGTCATTAAGTATTAAAGAAGGGGAATTCGTCGGGATTATGGGTCCTTCTGGATCTGGAAAAACGACTTTACTTAATGTGATTAGTACATTGGATCAAGCAACGGGTGGCAGTGTGACAATAGCTGGTACAAATATTACTTCTATGAAGGGGAATGCATTATCTGATTTTCGATCTCAAAAATTAGGGTTCATTTTTCAAGATTTTAACTTACTAGAAAACTTATCAATTTATGAAAATATCGCTTTACCACTTTCTCTGCAAGGCGTACCTTCAAGTGAGATTACGGGGAAGGTAAATGAGGTTGCAAAGAAATTAGGGATTACTGAAATTTTAACAAAATATCCAACTGCTGTTTCTGGTGGACAAAAGCAAAGAACGGCGGCAGCACGAGCTTTAGTACATAATCCAGCAATCGTATTAGCAGATGAACCGACTGGTGCGCTTGATAGTAAAAATGCAAAAAGCTTATTAGAAGCGATGCAAGATTTACATGAAAATCACAATGTAAGTATTTTGATGGTTACACACGATGCATTTAGTGCGAGTTATTGTGAGCGTATTTTATTTATTCAAGACGGCCTTCTTTATAAAGAGTTAACGCGTCAAGGAACGCGAGAAAATTTCTATCAAGACATTTTAGGCGTGCTCGCTCATATGGGCTCAGCTGCTGAGTCTAAGTAGGGGGCGAGACTATGTTATTCAAATTATCACGTCATAGTATGAAAAAGATGTTAAAAGATTATATGGTTTTACTTATTGGTCTCGTTATTAGTATTAGTATTTTCTACATGTTCCAAACGATGGCGATGAATAGTGAATTTACGAAGGATAATAGTCTTATTAGTAGTATTAGACTCGTATTCTGGGTAGGTGCCATACTATTATCGTTCATTACTGTATTTTATATTATATATGCCAATTCTTTCTTACTCACATTAAGAAGAAAAGAACTCGGTATGTACATGATGCTCGGTGCGAAAAAGAAAAAAGTAGCACAGTTATTATTTATTGAAACATTCGGTATGGGGATTGTCAGTATTATTATCGGGATCTTAGTGGGGATGTTGCTTGCAAGTGTAGCAGGAAACTTTTTAATGAATGGTATGGAAATTTCAGCGAAAGGTAGTTATTCATCTGTATATACACCAGCAATCTTAGTTACAGCTATTTTCTTCTTAATACTATTTTTTATTACTGGTTTAATGAATAGCATCCGGTTATTACGTAAAACAGAATTGGAGTTAATTCGTGAAGATGAAACACTAGATGAAGTAAAGAAAAGTAAAACTCGCATTATTATAATGACGGTACTTGGTATATTGCTAGTAAGTATAGGATACTACTTTATGATCAATGTAAAAATATATGCTGAATTAGGCTTTATAATAGCGACAATCGTTACAACTCTTGGAACATATTTTATCTTTAGTTCATTGCTCCCATTTTTTGTGATGAAAATTAAAGGGAATAAAAAACGAAATGAAACGGGCTTAAATAGTTTTACATATGCACAGCTACGCTTTCGAGTAAATAGCTTATCGAGAGTACTAGGTACAGTAGCGATGTTAATTGCATTAGGCGCAGGGGCAATGACGGCAGGTATGGCGTTTCAAAAAAATGTAGGTATTATGACAGACTTCTCTCGTGTATATGATGTCGTAATTCATGATCCAAATGATCAAGATAAAGCAGCCTTAAAAGAAATGGAAATTGTGGAAGAAAGCAAGTATAAATATAAAGTAGATGGAGAAGCGGTGTATTACTTACGTAACGACTTAACGGCGAAACCACCACTCGTTTCCGACCACTTTGATACAAAAACTTTAAAAGAGCCAGCTCGAAAACGTGTGGCTGAACCTTTAACTGAACCTGTTTATTCTGCTTTGGAAGCTCCCGAAGCAGCCAATAAACTTCCTCGTATGCCAAGGGATTGGGAAGATGCGGTTGTAAGAGAAATACAAATTACACATAATCAATTTAACGGAAAACCGGTAAGAATTGCTGATGAAGAACACTACAAAGCAGTTCAAGGAACGGAACATAGTGTAACATTAGCAAAAGTAGATGATATGAAAAAATATAAACCGTTGTTAATTGAAATAGACAAGAGACAAAAAGAACAAATTGAAAAAACAACAGGTACAAAAGTAGACTTATTTACAAAAATGACAATTTATCAGTTTATGAACAGTTTCATGAGTGGAACAATGTTTATGGGATTTTTCCTCGGAATTGCGTTTTTAGCAATGATGGCAAGTTCACTAATGTTCAAAATATTAACAGGTGCTTCTCGTGATGTACGCCGTTATGAAATGTTACGAAAAATCGGTGTGAGACGTAGTATGTTAACGAAAAGTATTTATAAAGAAATTTCATATTTATTTATCTTCCCAGCAATTATTGGAATTTCCCACGTGTTAGTAGGGCTTAACTTATTCAGCTTTATATTAGTTGACCCGTTTGTGAAGGTATGGGTGCCGATAGGGATTTTCTTAGTCATTTATTTCATCTATTACTGGATTACTGTCCAGCTTTATAAAGGTATGGTAATGCCGAAAGAAGAGGTTGCGAAATAGTTAAAGGAAAAAAGTCTTTGTTTTGAAAACAAGGGCTTTTTTCTTTATTTTTAATACATTTTGACTGAGTCTTTCTATAAAGTTTATATTTGAAAATTAAGAAAATATTAAGAGTTTATATAGGGGAAAATTAAGAAGTGTATGGGATATTAAAAATGTGCAAACGAGCAAGATGAAATTAGAGAGAGAAATTGTTATATATTCATATTATTTTGAGGGAGTTTTACAGAATTAAATTGATGTTTTTATAAATTTAAAAGAAAGGATACTACTTATGAAGAAGATAAAAAAATTAATAAAACTTATTGGTGCCATCACTACACTATTATTAATCGTAGCACTAATATTTCCTACATGGACCTCGCAAATAAAAGGGAAAAACAGTATAAGTACATTAGAGCAAGTAGAGATAAATGGAAGTGATCATGAAATTATGATACGCGGAAAAGATAAGAACAATCCGGTTATTATTTTTGTACATGGTGGACCAGGTACTTCAGAAATACCATATGCGCAAAAATACCAAAACTTATTGGAAGAGAAATTCACAGTTGTTAATTACGATCAAAGAGCGAGTGGGAAGTCGTATCATTTCTTTGAAGACTATTCGAACCTTACATCAGATCTTCTTGTAGAAGATTTATTAGCTATGACAGATTATGTTTCAAAACATCTTGGTAAAGAAAAAGTAATATTGGTTGGTCATTCTTACGGTACATATATCGGAATGCAAGCTGCCAATAAAGCCCCTGAAAAATATGAAGCATATGTTGGCATAGGGCAAATGAGTGATACAGTAGAAAGTGAAATGGATAGTTTAAACTATGTGATTGAACAGGCACAAAGTGCTGGGAATACAGATGAGGTTGCCTATTTAAATGAGTTGACTGAAAAAATTAAAAATGGCGATACATACACTCCGAGGAATTATGTTGCAAAATATGGTGGAACATTAAGACTCATTGAAAATCCAGATGGTGATAATATTGGGATGCTACTCAGTAATGAATATAACTTTTTAGATGTAATTCGTTATAACGTTGGATTATCACATTCTCAAACTGTCTTATTAGAAAAGGATTTAAAGAATCCATTGCCTACTAAGGTGAATAAAGTGAAGCTACCGCTTTATTTCCTTATGGGGAAATATGACTATAACACTTCATATCATGCAGCAAAAACATATTTTGATATGATTGAAGCGAATCAAAAAAAATTCATTACTTTTGAAAAGTCAGCTCATTATCCGCAATTTGAAGAGAAAGAAAAATTTTATAATTGGATGTGTGATACATTCATAAAATAAATAAAGTATATCCGAACTTTAGAAAATTAAAATAGTTAGCGAGACGTATAAAGATATTTAGATGCATAGTATTAACTGAAGCGAAGTTAAATAAAAAGACTCTTGATAAAAAACAAGAGTCTTTTTAATATTGTTCTCTATACAGAAGGAAAAGATTGGATAATGGTCGAAAAATATAGTATAACTTCCGAGAAATGACTGGAAAAATAAAATTTTGTCGAGAGAAAGGGTTAGAAGTATGAAAGAAATGCTACAGTTATTTCGCAACAAAGTGTATACACGTTTTTTTCTAGCAAATATTTTAGAGCGACTCGGTTCTATGATTGCTGGAATTTCTTTAATGTTTTATTTGTTAGACCAGTACGGAAAACAACCAGTTTACGCAACGATGACACAAATTATGATGGCATTACCTGCATTAATCTTTTTTCTATTAGTAGGGACAGTAGTGGATCGTTTTGATAGACAACGTATTTGTACGGTAAGCAACATATGTTGTTCGCTTTGTAATATCGGAATTCTAATTTCGCTTTATTACGGAATGATCATACTTGTCTTTATATTTTTATTTTTGGAAAATGCATGTATACAATTTTTCTCTCCATCAGAACAGTCGATGATACAAGGAGTAGTTGAATCAGACCAATACGGTGCAGCAGCAGGTTTGAATCAAATGGTAAATAGTTTGTATGCTTTGTTTGGGGTAGGAATTGCAACGATGGTGTATTGGACTTTTGGAATTTACGGGAGCATTTTAGTAAATACGCTCACTTTTATTATGAGTGGTATTTTGATTCAAACGATCTCCATTCCAGAAAAAGTGCGTTTGCCAAACGGTAGAACAAAATGGAAAGAAGTTAATTTGAAAATGTTAATAACAGAGTTTCAAAAAGGGATCAAGTATATATATCAAAATGAAACTTTAAAAAAATTACTTTTAGTATTTATCGTGTTTGGACTATTAAATGGTATTTTAAGCGTATCCACAACTTACATATTAAAATATAAATTAGCACCAGCAACGTATGAAAGTTTAGCGATGGTGGGTGGTGTAGTTGGAGGGATTTCATTACTAATTGGAAGTGTAGTAGCAACAAGTGTAGGGAAGAAATATGCACCCAAGCCTATTATTGTATTTGGTATGGCGGGCTCAGGGGTCTTTTTCGGTATGTGTTACTTTGTAAACCACGTATGGTCTTTTTATGTATGTATCGCTTTTGCGACTTTCTTTTTACCGTTTATTAATGTTGCAATTATGGGCTGGATGTATGAAATTGTAGAAGAATCATTCATGGGACGTGTTCAAAGTTTACTTAGTCCATTAACGACAGGATTCCAGTTGTTATCTCTCGGTGCGATAGCGATGTTGTTCCCGAAATGGATTCGTGCAGATACGTTGTATATTATTTTATTTGGTTTATTATTTTTTGTTACGTGTTTATATCAAACCATTTTACCGAGTGGGAAGAAACGGGTGCAAAGTATAGCCGAAGAGATGTAATATATGCGGTTTTTTGATTTCTGAATATTCTATCGGATGGTAAGGGGAAATCGTTATGTTGATGCGAATTGCTAAATGGTGTGGGGTTACTTGTTTACAACTAGTAGCTGCAATTTTATGTATAATCTGTCTAGGCGCGCTACCGCGTTTATTTAAGGGATTGCAAATTGATTTAATCGGTTTTTGGAACACAGTTGTATTTCTTGGAGGGAAGTTACTACAACCAGGTGAAATAACATATGGATTTCGAGACTCAAGAAAATTATTTCCGCAAATATGGATTCATTATTTTGAAACGATGATTGTATTTCTATCAGCGTTTTTACTATCTTTGCTTATAGCGTATGTACTTGTCGTTTGGGTATTGCAACGTTCTTATATGAAACAGAAAATGTGGAACGGGATTTTTCTTACGCTTGAGAGTATACCAGATATATTACTTATTTTATTATCACAACTTCTTGTCGTAATTCTTTTTCAAAAAACAGGATTTATGCCGGTCAAACTAGCTGGATTAGGGGAAGAAAGGATACGTTTGTTACCGATTATATGTCTTACAATACCAACAACATTATTATTTATTAAACTGTTGTTATTACGATTTAAAGAAGAGTTAGAGAAAGATTATAGTTTGTTTGCTAAGAGTAAAGGATTAAGCTTACAGCATATTTTGACACATCATATTTCAAGAAATGTTTTATTGACGACAATTTATTATGCGAAAACAAATATATTATTTATGCTTTCCAATTTATATATTATTGAATGGATATTTAATACATATGGTATGTTTGTTTTTGTAAAAGAAAATTCGAAATTAGAAATATTTACAGTGAGTCTAGTAATATTATACGTACCGCTTTTTATACTATTTCGTATATTACATACACTCTTGCAAAATGTGATAAAGGAGCGTGTGTAATATGTGGCAAGTTGTAAAAAGAGATGTGAGATTTTGGATAGGTATTACTTTTTTAAGTGTACTAATGATTGTTAGTATTGGATATACGGTGTTTTTTGATGGGAATATTCGCGAGCTTACGATGATGTATAACGAAAAAGGAGAACTAGAGGCAGCTCCATTTTCGCCATCAAGTAAATTTTGGTTTGGAAGTGATGTGAAAGGCCGCGACCTTGTTCAATTAATAATAGAAGGCGCGAAATGGACAGTTGGAGCGAGTATAATTATAGCGATTTTACGAGTTATAGTTGGAGGGGGAGTTGGTTTACTTCTTGGTATGTATGGTAAACGTTCTTTTCCAGTTATTTCATCATTTTTTGATCCTTTTAGTATTGTACCAATGGTCATGATTTCTTATTTTATGTTAAATGAAGTTTTAACGTTTGACAGTGGAGCGGAAGTTGTGCCGTTGTATTTGCGGGTGGCATTTCAAATTATAGTTCTTGTATTTCTTGCTGTACCAACAGTTATGCTATATGTAGCGCAAGAAGTAAAACGTATTAAGAAAGAGGAATTTATGTTGGCAGCTGCTGTTCTCGGCGGGAGTAAATGGCAGAGGTTGAAGCGCCATATATGGCCGCATATGTTACCTCCATTTCTTTTATTAGTAGCCCAACAATTTGTAAGTACTTTATTACTACTTTTACACCTTGGTTTGTTGCAATTATTTTTTGGTGGAACAATAACCTTCAGTGGAATGGATCCAGATAGTGTAACAAAGGAATGGACGGGCCTAATTGGTCAAAACTTCCGCCATTTAACTACACATACGTGGATTGTACTTATACCAATTACTTTTTATAGTATGACAATTTTAGGGGGAAATCTAGTTAGTAATAGTATGCAAGATGCGATTAAACTAGGAAATGTAAAAATACTTAAGAGCAAGGATAAAGAGGTAAAGGAAGAGAAGCGAGTACAAACTAATATGAATGATTTTTCCTTTTATAGAGAGATACAAAAATAAAAAAGATAGCTGAAGACAAATTGTTTTCAGCTATCTTTTTGTTTAAAGTGGTGGTAAATCAATCTTACCTTCTTCAAATAATTCTTTTATCATATGCTTCGTATAACCAGCGGCTTGACCAAAGGTGATTTTTGCTGGCATTGGTGCTTCATTTACATCTACAACTACATCAATAATACACGGACTATTTTGTTTTACCGCACTTTCGAAAGCAGGAAGTAGTTCATCTAAATTCTCAACACGGTATCCAATACCTCCGCACGCCTCTGCGTATTTTGCAAAATCAGGGTTTGTTAAGTCTGTACCAAATTCGATATTCCCCATAACTTCTTGTTCGAATTTAATCATGGCGATTTTATTATTGTTTAAAACGACGACAACGATGGGTAGTTTATATTTAACAGCTGTTACGAAATCGTTCATTGTCATTCCAAAACCACCGTCACCACAAACCGCAAATACTTGTTTATCCGGGAAAGCAATTTTTCCAGCAAGTGCACCAGGTAAACCGCAGCCAAGTGTTGCGAGCCAGCTAGAAATAATAAATTGCTGATTTGTCATACGAAAGTGCCTTGCTGTCCATACTGTTACATTTCCGACATCGACTGATAATATTGCATCATCATGAGCTACTTGTTGCAGTGCATGCATAACGCGTTGTGGTTTAATTGGAGTAGAAGAATCTTCTTCTTGATTGTGTAATTTTTCTTCCCACTTTTTCATCATTTCTTGGTGATGCTCTAAGAAGGAATGGTCCTCGTGTTTTTCTACATTTTCAATTAACCATTTTAATGTTTTATCAGCATCACCAGCTAAGCCAATATCTGTTACGTAACGTTTTCCTATTTGGGCAGGATCAGTATCGATATGAATTGTTTTTGCTTTTTCGGGCAAGAAACCTGTGAACGGATAGGATGTACCAATCATAATTAAAGTATCCGCATGTTTCATTGCTTCATAAGAAGGTTTCGTTCCAATTAATCCTAATCCACCGATACAAAGTGGATGTTCATCAGGAATAATTCCTTTAGCTGGCAATGTAAGTACGATTGGAGCACCAATATGTTCTGCGAAAGTAAGTAAAGATTCTCTCGCATGTTTCGCACCCTTTCCAGCTAAAATAACAGGCTTTTTCGCTTCATTTATTGCGAGTTTAGCAGCATGTAAATCTTCTTCTTGCGGAAATAATTCAGGTAATGTAAAAGAAGTATTTGTAACACGAGCACCACTTTTTACTTCGAATTTCGGAACATCATCTGGAATCGTAAGAACAGATACACCTTTTTTCGTATAAGCCATTCGAATCGCTTGATTCACGACAGTAGGCAACTGTTCTGCTGACATAATACGCTGGTTATATACCGCAACATCATCGAATAATCTTTCTAAGTTTACTTCTTGGAAAAAATCCGTCCCGAGTAAATCTGTTTCTACTTGACCTGAAATTGCTAGAACAGGGGCTTTATCGAGTTTAGCATCATATAAACCATTTAATAAATGAATAGCACCGGGCCCTGCGATTGCCATACAAACGCCGAGTTTCCCTGTTAATTTCGCATAGGCAGCTGCTGCTAGTGCACCAGCTTCTTCATGGCGCACTTGAATAAATTTGATTTTATCTTGTTTTTTTCGTAAAGCTTCAATTATAGAATTGATGGAATCTCCAGGCATTCCGTATATATGTTCTACTCCCCAGTCAATTAAAAGGTCAACTAGAGCTTCACCGGCTGTTTTCCCAAACATAATTTTTCCTCCTTATAATTAGGTAGATACTATTATGTTTTGGAGAAAAAGGAAAAATATACAGATGATTATATTATTATCTTTAATGATGACCAGCGAATAGCGTAAATACTGCTATTAGTAAAAAACCACTAGTTGCCCATGTTAAAAATGAAAGGAAAGAGAGCTGTTTCTTTGCTTTCCAAAGCATTTCATGAATTGTAACATAGCCAAGGGAACCGATAGCACTTCCCATAATGAGCCCTTGTAGATGAAGAGCTTTTCCTTCCATCAAAATGCCAAAAACAGTACCGGTACCGAGAATAAGTGAAAGTAATAAAGTTGTTAGTAAAAATGAAATATATTTATGCTTTGTAAAGAGAAAGGGGATAATTAAAGCTAATCCTTCAGGAATATGGTGAACAACGATTGCTATTAAAAAAGGAACTGCAGATTCAGCATGATTAATAAAAGCTGTACCTAAAGCAAATCCACTTGGCAAATTATGAATAAATATAGCAAAAGAAAGAAAAAGGAAAGTTTGCCACGCTTGTTGATCTTTTTTATGTATCATTGGATGGTGACAATAGTTATCTAATAAGCTCATAACTAAAATACCGATAGCTATACCAAGTATAGGCCCAATTATTTCATAGCTTGCAAATGTTTCAGGAATAATTTCAAGGGATAAAAGGCCAAGCAAAATTCCGCCACATAATGCATATAAACGATGCATTTTTTCTTCAATTAGTTGGCGCGTAGCAATGCCGACAGCACCGCCTAATAGTAATCCACCGAATGAAAAAAATGTAACTATCATAGGAATCCATAATCGTTCCATCGTATCACACTCCGATTCTTCCACTTATTTTTAGCTTACGAAAAGGAAAGTTAGATTAGTCCAAGTAATTGTGTTTGATTATAGAGAAAAAACTAATAATTCGTTATAATTTATATATTAAACTTAAGTGGAAATATGAAATGGGGAATACGTTTGCAAACAAAATGGAGTCTATCTGAATACGAAAATCCAAAACGATATGATATAGAAAATAAAAGTCTGTCAGATTTTCCGTTCTTACTATCATGGGCACAAAAACTAAATATACAAAATGAATGGATTCTAGATATTGCCTGCGGAACAGGAAGGGTTACAATTCCATTTATAGAAAACGGATATCAAATGATTGGTGTAGATATACATGAAGGTATGCTTGCTGAAGCAAAGACAAAAACTACGGATTGTAAGAAGGTAAAATGGTTACAACAAGACTGTTTACAATTAAGCATGAATGAAACAATTCCGTTAGCATTTATGGTGGGGCACGGATTCCAGCATTTCCTTACGAATACAGATCAAGATCAGTTATTAACATCTATTCATGACGTATTAGCTGACAATGGTATATTTATATTCGATACACGTTTTCCTTCAAAAGAAGAATTAATACAGCCCTCTACAGAAGAATATTGGACAACTATTAGTGATGAAAAGGGAAGAAAATGTGATTTATATACTGAAATGACATACGATTCAATTCAGCAAATACAGCACTACATAACAACAAGAAGGTTTTATGAGGGGGATACTCTAGTAGAGGAAATAAAAACAGCGATAGATCTTCGCTATACGTATCCACAGGAGTTAGAAAGATTATTAGTAGTGAATGGTTTTGAATTATTACATATATATAATGATTGGGAAGGAAATGAGTTAGGGGAAGACTGCTATTCTATGGTAGTAGTTTGTCGGAAGAAAAAATAGTGTTATTTTTAAAATATGAGTGTGAAAAGCTTTTAAGGAGAGAAAAAGATGACTTGGTACTTAGATAATGTTTATGAAATAAATAAAGAAGCGCCCTATACATTCTATCTTCCTAGCTCAGAAGTTTTGGAGAAATTAAAGGTTGGAGATTTGGTAAAGTTAATTTTTGTAACTAAAATCGAAGACGAAGATGGGTTTCATGGTGAACGAATGTGGGTGGAAATCACTGAAAGAAATGAGAAAAAGTTTGTAGGGGAACTGATCAATGATCCATATCGTTTAGATTTAAAAATAGGTGATAAAATTTCATTTGGAATTGAAAATATATGTGATACGGAATATAATGATCCAGCTTCAAAAGATTGGGACTTTTATTTTGATACGAAGGTAATTGTTAGTGATGATGTACTTGAAAAAAGAGAATTTAACTTTATGCTTAAAGAGGATTCAAGAGAAGAAGGTGACTCTGGTTGGTCAATATTGAGTGGTTATGAAAGTGATGACTATGTCAATAATCCTAAAAACTTTCAAATTATTTCAATTGGAGTCATTTTGAATATAGATGATTCTATTTTACACTTTATTGAGGAACCAGCTTTATGTGCATATGAAAGAAATGATGAAGGTAGATTCTATAAAATTGAAGACTATGATTGGGATGCTTATTTAAATGGATAGATGAAATTACTATGTTCTAAAGAAAGCGATATATATTATTTCATGCTATGTGCTGGATGAAGGTTTTACAGATTATAATTGAAGAGAATAGTAGTAAATGGAGGAGCTAATTATGCAGCAAATTAAAAAAATAGGAAACTCATTTTGGTATATGACACCTGTTTCTGAAACAGATAGACCTATATTAGGAATGGTCGTTGGACAAGAAAAAACTTTAATGATTGATGCAGGGAATTCAGAAGAACATGCACAATTATTTTTAGAAATGCTAAAAGAACAGAATGGATCAAGTCCTGATTTCGTAGCATTAACGCATTGGCACTGGGATCATATTTTTGGATTGCCTGTATTACAAGATGCATTAACTATTGCGCATGCAGAAACAAAGAAAGAAATGCAGCCACTAGTATCTTATGAATGGACAGATGAAGCGTTGGACGCACGTGTAAAAGAGGGTACTGAAATTGCATTTTGTGCGGATTGCATCAAAAAAGAGTTTGAAGAAAAAGAGAGGAATATTAAAATTATTCCTCCAACCTTAACGTTCCAGGATCAAATTGAATTAGACCTTGGTGAAGTGACATGCGTGTTAAAACATGTCGGCGGAGATCATGCACATGATTCAGTTGTTATTTACGTGAAAGAGGAAAAGATATTATTTTTAGGAGACTGTATATATGCAGATATCTTTTCTTCAAAGTGGAACTATACGACGCAACGAACGTTTAAATTAATAGAAGAGTTGGAGTCGTTTGATGCTGAAACATATATTCTTTCTCATGGGACAGCTATAAGTCGGGATGAATTTTTACAAGAGCTGTATTTGCTAAAAACAGTAGGAACATATACAGAAGCTCATAAAGGCGATGAAGAGAATATAAAGGAAGCGTATAAACGAGACGTAAATAGAGAATTAAATGAAGATGAAATAGAAACAATAACGTTTTTTGTAAATGGTTATGAAATGAATAAGCAGTAAAGACACTACATTAATCAAATATAATTAAACTGCACAAAAAGAGTATTGAAATTTAATTCAATACTCTTTTCAATAGTTAAATATTAAGTTTTAACCAATTTCTAAATTTTTTGGCGGGCTCATCATCTGAATTTATACCACTATCAAAACGGGTAGTGAAAGGTAACCACTGCCAATCCTCACATCCCACAAAAGCTACTCTTGACCAATTATCAATAAATTCAATGAAATTATTCGCGATTATATATCCATGTCCTTCCCCATTGTCGTGACTTAGATAAATTACCGGTGCATCTATATCATTTTTCATATCAAATGCTAAATAATCTCCATTTCCCACTTCACAAAATGCTAATTTGTTATGCCATACTACATCATATTCATCTTCAGGATTTGGAAAAACTGTGTCAATCCAATCTTTTCGTTCTTTTTCAAACTCAAAAAGATTTTCTAAACTCCAGTGAGGTGTTCCACAAAAAATTTCACTGAATTCATTTGGTATCTCCATATCGTCAGGTAAAAACCAGCGTAAGCTAAAATTTCCTGAGAACTCTAAAAGTACTTTTTTGAAACTATTTGGTAATATAACACCAAGTTTTTCTTCTACTTGGATTATCTTTTCAAGAGAAGATGGTTCATCTATACAAACTTCTTGAACTTCACCGCCTATTTCTTTAATTCTAGAAGTTATTATTTCTATTCTTTCTTTTAGTAACTCGTAATCCATCTTATCACCCCATGTTATATTAATTAAAGTATATCATTCTTAATATATTTTTCGCTTGGGTTTCTAACTTTTAGAAGTGATTTCTTAGAATATATGTATTGTAATCTTAAAAGTTATTTTTCGTAAAATTGAGGTTTCAAGTAGCGACTTTTTTTGCTAATTTAGTAATATATTCAAAGAATACATCACGTTTTACATCATAAACGACATTTACAGGTCGTCCATCAACAGTTTCCATTGTACGCCCCTGGCTAGGTCCATTTGTATGAACAATACTATTAATTGTTTGTAATTTTGCAAGATCAGATTTTCCTACAAACGCAGCAGTTAATACATCCCATAAATAGTAAGTAGAGTTCGTTGAGAAGTGAACGAGAGGAGGGACCATTGCATAGCATTGACCAAGAAAATCAATTCCAATATATTTTCTCTCTTTTGCCCAACGTTCACGTATGTCTATAGTTAATGGAACTTGGTTTGTACTTTCTAACGTTACTAAGACGATTTCAATTTTTGATTCCCATACACGTGCTACTGCCTCAGGATCCCAAAATGAATTCCACTCAGCTGTTCCATCATGTTCTGGTTCATGTACATTGCCGGCAGTACGAAATGTGCCTCCCATCCAAATAAGACGTTCAATTTTTTCTTTGATTACTGGTGCTTCATATAGTGCACGCGCTAAATCGGTAAGAGGACCCGTGAATAATAAAGTTGTTTTCTCTTCAGTTTGTAGTAAAATTTCAATTAAATGATGATGTGCAGGTTTTTCTGCTACGGGTGTTACAACTTTTCCAGACTCATTTAAAATTGGTAAAGCATCTACATAAAATGCATGCATCCGCCAATCTTTTGGAAATGGATTTTTGGCACGGGAATTTGATGCGGCTACTTCAATATTTCCTTTGCCGAAGCGATCAATAATTTTGCGACTTGCAGACATTGCTGGTTCTAAATAGCAATCTGCAGGGATAACTGAAACCCCTGTAAGTTTGACATTATCCATCTGAAGTAATAAAAATAGTGAAATTAAATCATCTATACCACCATCATGATTGAAGTACACTTTTTTCATCATTGTAATCTCCATCCTATATGATTTAGTTAGGAACTAAATATAAACTTCGGAAAAATCATCAATAATTTCCATCACTTCAATTTTTCCATTGATTAGTAATTCAGGAAGTTCATTACTGACGTTTCCTTTCCAATACTCTCTAGCTTGTTCAATTTTTTGAGAGAAAGGAATACCGTCTTCTTTCGGTAAAAGATTTCCGTTGCCTTCAAAACAATTTCCTATCACTCGTAGTTTAACAATTTGCAAAACTTCTCGATTATAGGAATCAAATAATGCTTTCCATTTCAAAGCATCTTCATAGCTCCTTGCAGCATATAAACAAGACAATCTTGACGGATAATCAGGATACTCTTGTAGCCTAACCATCTCCACAATTGTTTCTCTAACGGCTCTAATTGTTTGATCCATATAATCCATAATTACTGTAGTATTTTCATTCTTTATATGTAATTCTTCATTTGTATAATGTTCTTTTAAAATTTGGATTGCATCTTTACCGTTAGAATTTAAATGTTCTCTTTCAAAAAAGAAATGAAATAGGGTATTCTTTTGATTTTTATCGAAATGCATGATTTGTCCAATCTTCATTTTTTTCTTTGTTACGATGTGATATGCGCAAAACTCTTGTTCATACATAGTTATCCTCCTAGTAGTAATGTAATTCAATGTTACATTTAATAATTCAACATTGAAATATATAAAACCTTTATAAGTAAAAGTGCGAATTTGAGCAGAAAGGAAAGAAAATATGATAACGCTTTAA
The DNA here is from genome assembly GCF_053345335.1 of Bacillus sp. M5A3_1b. Taxonomy (NCBI): domain Bacteria; kingdom Bacillati; phylum Bacillota; class Bacilli; order Caryophanales; family Bacillaceae; genus Bacillus; species Bacillus sp. M5A3_1b. Next base: position 82,859 of record NZ_JBKEZY010000010.1, read on the forward strand.
ATTTGTTCACAAAATGTTCACTTACGAAGAGGTTTCCATAATCGATATAATGACAAAGACTTAAACAGAAAGGATGATAGAAATTGCCAACAACAAGAAAGGAAAACCTCCAGTTTGGTATGATGATGTGCCTTGGGATGGTTATTGTAATGACGTTTTATAATTTATTGATGAACGGAACAGGGGGACAAATTCATATTAAGGAGATCGCATTAGAACTAATAATTGGCTTCATTATTGCACTATTAATTGAAATATGTATCGTTGGACCTTGTGCGAAAAAACTTGTATTCATGTTACCGTTTGATAAATCGAAGAAAATAAATATGATAGTTGCGATGGCGACAGCTATGGTAATTGGAATGGTTTTCTTTATGTCTTTTTACGGAATGGCTATGATGTATTTACATGGTGGACTACAAGGAGACTCATTTGTATCGATGTATTTTTCAATTTTCATTAAAAATTTCATTTTGGCGTATCCATTACAATTAATTATTATGGGGCCACTTGTGCGTTTCTTATTTGGAAAGTTTGTTATGAAGAATAAACCTGTTAATATAGCGTAGTTATAAATATTATATAACGATAAAACAATAAAAACACATCTCAAATATTTTGAGTTGTGTTTTTTATTGTTCATTTGTAGCTATTTTCATACTGATGTGACATTTGTCCTTTTGCTTTTATAGGATCATAGCTTTTAATTAAGTCAGAAATAGAAGATTAGGAGATGATTTTTTGAAAGGCGTTGTATTTGCTATTTTAGCTGGCGTATTTATTACACTTCAAGGTACATTTAATGCGAAACTTAGTTCACATATCGGTATATGGTCAACGAGTATTATTACGCATTTCATTGGATTCCTTATTGCAACAACAATATTTTTGTTAAAGAAAGAAGAGAAAATAGCGGATTTATAGGATGTGAAAAAAATATATTTAGTAGCTGGTGCACTTGGCGGGTTAATTATTTGTGCGGAAACAGTAGCGATACATGCAATGGGAGTTACATTAACAGCTGGAACACTCATGGTTGCTCAATTATTAACAGCAAATCTAATTGAAATGAAGGGATTATTTCAAATAAAAAAGATACAGATGGAGAGATATCATATTGTGGGAACAATAGTAATGATTATAGGTATTGCTGTATTTAATATGTAAATGAAAGGAGGAAATGAAAATGGAGAATAGATCAGATTTAATTATCCATTATTTGAAAACTAATAAAATGCTTGAAATTTTTTCAGAGATAGATACAGCTTATTTTCAAGTAAATCATTTTGAAAAAGGCGAGCTTATTTGCAATATAGATGACGCAATGGATCGTTTATATTTTGTTGTTAAAGGTAAAGTAAAAGTTTATACGATTACACCAGAGGGAAAGAAACTGATCCTTCGTTTTATCAATCCATTGGCAGTTGTTGGTGATATTGAATTAATACAAGATAGCAAAGCGCATCATGTCGTTGAAGCTTGTTCAGATGTTATAGCCATCTCTATTTCTCATGCTGTAATTAGAAGTAAGTTATTACATGATCCTATATTTATGAACTTCTTGCTTGAAAACATTGCAAACACATTAAAAATATCGACTCGTTTTACAGCACTTAATTTACTTTATCCAGTAGAACTACGTGTAGCTAGTTATTTACTTTCTATTTCTACTGATAGTAACGGGACTATGTATAAAAAAGATTTGGATGCAACTTCGATATCAAGTATTGCGGATTTTATAGGAGTAAGTTATCGGCACGTAATTCGGGTGTTACAAAAATTTTCTAAAGAAAAATTAATTGAAAAGAGAAATGGAGTTATTGTAATTAAAGACTTTTTTAAAATGAAGGAAGTTGCTAAAGATAATATTTATGAGTAATGAAAGGGAGAGGAAGATTTTGATTGGATTTACTTTAGCTATATTAGCAGGAATATTAATTAGCTTACAATCTGTTTTTAATACGAAAGTGAATGAAAATGTAGGGCAGTAGTTAACAACTACATGTGTTCTTGGAATAGGTCTTATAAGTTCAGTGCTATTTTATATCATTACAGAGAAAAGTATAAGCGTTAATTTTTACACTACAAATTATTTGTTTTATGTAAGTGGGTTGTTTGGTATCGGATTAATTATTTGTATAATGGGTGCAATAAAGAGTTTAGGTCCAGCGTATACGGTGTTAATTAGTCTTATTACACAATTAGTTGTTGCATTATGTATTGATACATTCGGATTGTTTGGAATGGAGAGCGTTCCAATACAAATAAATAAATTAGTTGGAATAGGTGTATTAATTGTAGGGGTAGGAATTTTTAAAAATCTATTTTCGAATAAGAAAGCTATTCATATAAACAAGGATAGGGTCTAAAGAATTTAAAGGAAAAAGGTGTTAATGATTAGAATAATTACACTTAGCTCGAATGGCTGAGGAACAATTAACTGGCCAATATAGATTAGACTAAGTTAAAGAAATGAAAAAAGAAACTCTATATATAATGGGTTCTTTTTTTACATAAATTTCAAGATTTTTGATGGTGAACTAGAAAAACGGCTTCTCAAATCCTTTTAAAATGATTCTTTAAAGTGAAGTTAATACCATAGGTATCATTAGAGGGAAAACCTCATATGAGTAGTCAGAGGGTGTTTAAATAGCATTTCGTTTTTAATTATAGTATTTAATAAACTATAATACAACTTCATTTAAAGGCATTTTGATTCTTAATTAAAAATAAAGTGGAAAATTAAGAATATGTTGATGTGGTGCGGTATTAAAGCTAGGTAGCATAAAGATTAATAATACAAAGATGAACAACATATAAATAAAGTTTATTCATATGTTCTATCTCCTCTGCAATTCCTAGTATTTTTGAAATCTATATATTTCTTCCTCATTTGTGGAAAATAAAACTAATGTTGGGACCAGTAATATTGTGGGGATTAGATACAAATAGTTGTCCTTATATCGCCAGAATTTTAAATATTCCATTCGTTTTTATGTTTTCTTTTTTTATTTTTGTACTGATGATAAGATTCTTCTCTCAATTAGATCTTTAAATAACGTAGACCTATTTGGTGCTTGAATTTCTTCCAACGTGTACTTTCCGAAGCATAGTGGTTCATAAATAGTCTTATCATTGTCCTCTGTTGTTAATTTCCCGACTTTTTGTTATCTTTGTCTAAAATTTGAAACACAGTAGGTTTTCAGTTTTACATTTAAATTAGCATTATCTATTTTTGGAATTCAATTTGTACAAGTAATTGAATTGAAATTTTGATTGTTGGTTCTTGCGGTAGTACAGTATCTCCTGTTACTTTCGCTGTATTTTGAATCTTTTTTTCCAGCTTGGTCCTGGCATTGAGTACCACTGTATTTTGTATGTTCTTCACTGTTTTCTCAAGTGTAATGATTAGATCTTGTAGAATTAAGAAATGACCTTCGTTCATTTCATTTTCTTAGCTACTCTGATATTTAGATGCTAACTACAATTAAATAATATATGATTTTTATAAAAAAGATATAGTAATATTTTGTTGTGAATTGTACTAATTTGATATTTTATAGTATTATTTGTCGTGAATTATATATAACAGAATATATTTTATGGATCTATAAAGGAGAATACAATGAATACTTCCATCGATATACAACACTTATGTGATCTTGCACATAAAGCATTTAATGCCCCTGTGCATATTTTATCTGCAGACAGAAAAATTTTATATCATTCTACATCTGATAATCTTTGTAGTCCTTTTTATTCTTCAAAAGAAGAACATCTTACTGATATTTATCAAGAAAACGATCCCTGTAACTTGCCAATTTTCCGAAGTAACAACTATCTTGAAAATTTTGTTCTAATTCATATAGAAAATCATGATGATATTAAAGGGACTATTATAATCGGTCCTACTATACATCTAAAAGATTCAGATGATATGATTATAAAATTTCAGAAAGAATTTAAATCAAATGATAACATTCAAGAAAGACTTGCCTATTATCAGTGTTTATCTGAGATTAAAAAAACTACATTAATTGATATGGGAATTTTATTACATTACATGATTTTCAATGAAAAGTTAGATGTAGATATTGTCTTGGAAAAAAATAAAGTACTAGAGGAAGTTCCTAATAAAATTGTGAAACCTGATTTATATATTTTAAAACGCCGACAAAATAAACCTAGAACGCACAATATGGCATTAGTAAATGATTTCTTTTCGACTATCAAAGAAGGAAATAAAAAAAAGTTAATACAGTATATGTATGCGGTTTCGCAAGAAGATGTTGAACTTATGCTAATAGAGGATCCGCTCAGGAATCAAAAAAACCTTGGAATTATTGCGATTACCTTAGCCACTCGATATGCAATAGAAGGAAACCTGCCACCAGATATTGCTTTTGCTCATAGTATTTTATATATACAAACCCTAGAACAATTAGATAATGTAGAATCTGTAAAGCGATTGTCAGGGGACGCTTTACGTACCTTTGCAGATCGTGTGAAAGAATACAATGCAAAAAAGTATTCTTACGCGGTTACTACATGTATAAAACATATTAATAAAAATGTTTACGATGGAATATCTCTGAATGAACTTGCTAATCATTTAGAAATTACGCCTACTTATCTGTCTAAACTATTTAAAAAAGAAATGGGAATTACTTTAAGCGAATATATTCAAAGGGAACGAGTGGAAGAAGCAAAAAAATTATTAACACTCACTACTTATTCGTTATCAGATATCTGTGCGTGGCTTAACTTTAATGACCAAAGTTATTTTATAAGAGTTTTCAAAAAAATCACTAGTATGACTCCTAGGCAGTACCGTGAAAAATATACAGTAATATAAGCTTGTTATCTGCTGTCTCCAATGTAAAGACTTAAACATGGGTATAAGTATCCCAAAAAATGAAAATTCACTAACCATTATTTTGCTAAAGGAAACAAAAAGATAGAAGGCTGCAAAGTGCTCCAAGGAAACTTTGCAGCTTTTTTGTAATTTAAAACCTATGTTTATAACGATGATAAGTTTATAGACTAATATCTTCATACTGAATATTTGTTAATAATGATATTAGGATGTTTTGTGAAAAAATCAACAATATAACATATATTACTAAATATATCTACATTTTATGCAATTATACATAACTAAATAAAGGTAAAAAAGTATAAAAAGACCTATTATATTATTCTATAAGTATTTTTTCTAAAATAAAATTTCTTGGTTGATCTAAAATAGTTATTTTTTAACCGTATCCACATTAATTTGTAATCATTACAATTACAGAAATGAAATTTACGAATAATTATATTTATATAATTTTTTCGGTTCATATTTTTATTTAACAGTAAATTATCGAGCGTAATCGACAAAATTTTTCTATTTACGCATTAAAAATTTAATGTTTTAATGAACAACATAACTGGTATGACCAGACAGAAAGGAGAAGGTTACGCTAATAGGAATTATAGTGAAGTTGTAAGTAACATTATGTCGTTAATAATTTTCTAAAAAGTCAATTTATTAACAAGGGGTCAAGAATCAAATTTGTAATAAACCTGTTCTAAGTTTCTGCATAACAAAAGTGAAGTTATTCCGCAATAAAAGTATAAGCGATGTACAGTATAGTTTCACCTTTTGTAGTCTAGTAAGGAGCTTGCTGATAAAACTAAGAGTAATATTATTAAATTTAAATTAAACAATGTTATGACAAGATTAACTGTAAGCATTAGTTTATTGATTCTCGCGGTTCTGTAAGTTAAACCGTAAACCTAGGGAAGAATTAATAAATTATTACTCATAGGGTGCTTGATTCAAATGTATTTAATAAATTTTTATTATTTATTTTTGAAAAATAGAGTATCGAAATGAGAGATAAATAAAATCCTTACATCCTATTAGAAGTGAAAAATAACGATATTAACCTATCTGAAAGATTTCTCCTTCCTAGCCAGTTTATAAAGAGAGAGGTCGTACAAGTTATATGAATTAAGTTATAAAAACAGTGGTAAAGGAGTGTACGGAATGAAAAATAAAATAATTACAGGATTATTAGTCACATCCATTGTAACTGGAGGAAATATTCCTATCAATACTCTCGCAACACCAATCGTTCAAGCGGAAACTCAACAGGAAGGCATGGATATTTCCTCTTCATTACGAAAATTAGGTGCGCAATCTAAATTAATCCAAACGTATATTGATCAATCTTTAATGAGTCCTAATGTACAGTTAGAGGAAGTCACAGCTTTAAATACAAATCAATTCCTAATTAAACAAGATATGAAGGAATGGTCATCGGAACTCTATCCACAGTTAATTCTATTAAATTCAAAAACTAAAGGATTTGTAACGAAATTTAATAGCTATTACCCGACATTAAAATCGTATGTAGACAATAAAGAAGATAGAGAAGGGTTTTCGGATAGACTTGAAGTTCTTCAAGAAATGGCTATGAAGAATCAAGAAAATGCGCAACGACAAATTAATGAATTAACAGATCTTAAATTACAGCTTGATAAAAAATTAAAAGATTTCGATACTAATGTGACAACTGCGCAAGGCATATTAGGTACAGATGGAACAGGAAAAATAGATCAGTTAAAAAATGAAATATTAAATACCAAAAAAGCAATTCAAAATGATTTACAACAAATTGCATTAATACCAGGAGCTTTAAATGAGCAGGGATTTGCTATATTCAAAGAAGTTTATAGTCTTTCAAAAGAAATTATTGAACCGGCTGCTCAAGCAGGGATGGCAGCGTATAACAAAGGAAAAGAAATTAACAACTCTATTCTAGAAGCGGAGAAAAACGCGGCGCAAGAAGCGACAGAGCAAGGTAAAACTGCTCTAGAGATTGAATCGGCCAAAAAAGCAGCTCGTGAAGCAATTGAGAAAAGCAAACAAGGTGAAATAGCTGCAGCTGCAGCCGCAAAAACGCAAGAATATGACCTGATGAAAGCCATTGATACTGAAAAGATTAAGAAAACATTTGGTGTCTTCGCAGAAGTAAATAAACTAACAGCAGAGCAGCGAGCATATTTAGATGACTTAGAGAAACAAAACCAAAAAATATATGATTTAACAACGAAACTATCAATAGCAGATTTACAAAAATCAATGCTTCTTATTTCACAAAATGATTTGCATACGTTTGCAAATCAAGTAGATGTAGAACTTGACCTACTAAAGCGCTATAAAGAAGATTTGGATCTAATAAAAAATAACATTACAAAATTATCTACTAATGTTGATGCAACTAACGAGCAGTCTCAAAAAGATACATTAAGACAATTAAAAAATGTAATAAGTTACCTTGAAGAACAGGTATATAAATTTTGATATTACGTTTTTGAAAAAACTATAAAGATTATAAGAATCTAGCGAAAGAAGGAGAATAGTTATGAAAAAATTCCCATTCAAAGTGCTAACTTTAGCCACTCTGGCAGCGGTTATAACTGCTACTACTGGTAACACTATTCATGCATTTGCACAAGAAACGATCGCTCAAGAACAAAAAGTAGGCAATTATGCTTTAGGTCCCGAGGGACTGAAGAAAGCATTGGCTGAAACAGGGTCTCATATTCTTGTAATGGATTTGTACGCAAAAACAATGATTAAGCAACCGAATGTAAATTTATCTAATATCGATTTAGGATCAGAAGGAGGGGAGTTGCTCAAAAATATTCACCTTAATCAAGAACTGTCACGAATCAATGCGAATTATTGGTTAGATAAAGCGAAGCCACAGATTCAAAAAACAGCTCGTAATATTGTAAATTACGATGAACAATTTCAAAATTATTACGACACTTTAGTAGATACTGTACAAAAGAAAGATAAGGCAGGTCTAAAAGAGGGCATAAATGATTTAATTACTACAATTAATACAAATTCAAAAGAGGTTACAGATGTAATTAAGATGCTACAAGACTTCAAAGGGAAACTATATCAAAATTCTACAGATTTTAAAAATAATGTTGGTGGTCCAGATGGGAAAGGTGGATTAACTGCAATATTAGCAGGTCAACAGGCAACGATTCCACAACTTCAAGCTGAAATTGAGCAACTTCGTTCTACTCAGAAAAAACATTTTGATGATGTATTAGCATGGTCAATTGGTGGTGGATTGGGAGCAGCTATTTTAGTTATTGCAGCTATTGGAGGAGCAGTTGTAATTGTTGTAACTGGTGGTACAGCAACACCAGCTGTTGTCGGTGGACTTTCAGCTCTTGGAGCAGCTGGTATCGGTCTAGGAACTGCGGCGGGTGTCACGGCATCTAAGCATATGGACTCCTATAACGAAATTTCTAACAAAATCGGAGAGTTAAGTATGAAAGCAGATCGTGCTAATCAAGCAGTTCTTTCGCTTACTAACGCGAAAGAAACATTGGCATATCTATATCAGACTGTAGATCAAGCGATCTTGTCTCTAACAAATATTCAAAAGCAATGGAATACAATGGGCGCAAATTATACAGATTTACTGGATAATATCGATTCTATGCAAGACCACAAATTCTCTTTAATACCGGATGATTTAAAAGCCGCTAAAGAAAGTTGGAATGATATTCATAAAGATGCAGAATTCATTTCAAAAGACATCGCTTTTAAACAGGAATAGAACTGAAAATGAAAACTTATATTGGAGGAATATAAAATGATGAAAAATATCCCGTACAAACTAATCGTTGCATCGGCTCTTTTAACTATGACAGCAACTTCTGTAGTCTCACCAGTAGCAACTTTTGCAAGTGAAATTGAACAAACGAACAATGGAGATACGGCTCTTTCTGCAAATGAAGCGAGAATGAAAGAGACCTTGCAAAAGGCTGGATTATTTGCAAAATCTATGAATGCCTATTCTTATATGCTAATTAAGAATCCTGATGTAAATTTTGAAGGAATTACTATTAATGGATATGTAGATTTACCTGGTAGAATCGTACAAGATCAAAAGAATGCAAGAGCACATGCTGTTACTTGGGACACGAAAGTAAAAAAACAGCTTTTAGATACATTGACTGGTATTGTTGAATATGATACAACGTTCGACAATTATTATGAAACATTGGTTGAGGCGATTAATACAGGGGATGGAGAAACTTTAAAAGAAGGAATTACAGATTTACGAGGTGAAATTCAACAAAATCAAAAGTATGCACAACAACTAATAGAAGAATTAACTAAATTAAGAGACTCTATTGGACACGATGTTAGAGCATTTGGAAGTAATAAAGAGCTCTTGCAGTCAATTTTAAAAAACCAAGGTGCAGATGTTGATGCAGATCAAAAGCGTCTAGAAGAAGTATTAGGATCAGTAAACTATTATAAACAATTAGAATCTGATGGGTTTAATGTAATGAAGGGTGCTATTTTGGGTCTACCGATAATTGGCGGTATTATAGTGGGAGTAGCAAGAGACAACTTAGGTAAGTTAGAGCCTTTATTAGCAGAATTACGTCAGACCGTGGATTATAAAGTAACATTAAATCGTGTAGTTGGAGTTGCTTATAGTAATATTAATGAAATGCACAAGGCACTTGATGATGCTATTAACGCTCTTACTTATATGTCAACGCAGTGGCATGATTTAGATTCTCAATATTCGGGCGTTCTAGGGCATATTGAGAATGCAGCTCAAAAAGCGGATCAAAATAAATTTAAATTCTTAAAACCTAATTTAAATGCAGCGAAAGATAGTTGGAAAACATTAAGAACAGATGCTGTTATATTAAAAGAAGGAATAAAGGAATTAAAAGTGGAAACTGTTACTCCACAAAAATAGGGAAATATTTATTCTGTTGCAAAGTGACCCATAACATAGAGAGTCTATGATTACACTGATAAACAGTAAAGCGGTAATTAATAAATCCTTATATATTAAAAAGGCGGAGTCTCATTAAAGACTTCGCCTTTCACTTATATATAAGTTGTATCCAAATAAAAAGATAGCCATGTAGTTTACTTGTTTTTAAAAATTTGTAACAGAATCGATCAATAGGATACAGGTTATATAGATTTGCTTAATAATATCGAATCTATGCAACAACATCGTCTTTTAATAAGAATAGGACTTGAAATCATACTCTATACAGGAGGAATAAGAAAAGATGAAAAAAAAATCTTATAAAATACTGGCTGTATCAGCATTTTTAATTATGACAACTACCTATGCAGTCACACCAGTAGCAACCTTTGCAATTGAAACTGAACAAACGAACACTGGAGATATGTCTCTTTCAGCAAATGAAGAAAAGATGAAAAAAACTGTACAAGATGCTGGGTTATTTGCAAAAGCTATGAATGAATATTCTTATTTGCTAATTAATAATCCGGATGTGAGTTTTGAAGGGATTTCTATTAATGGATATGCAGATTTACCTAGTAAAATTGTACAGGATCAAAAGAATGCAAGAGCACATGCTGTTACATGGAATACAAAAGTAAAAAAACAGCTTTTAGATACATTGACCGGCATTATTGAATACGATACAAAGTTTGAAAATTATTATGAAACATTAGTAGAGGCGATCAATAATGGAAATGGGGATACTTTAAAAAAGGGGATTACAGATTTAAGGGTGGGGATTCAACGAAACCAAGAGTCTGCAAAAGCATTAATAGAAGAATTAACTAAATTTAAAAACGCTATTGGAGAAGATGTTAGAGTATTTGGAAGCCATAAAGAGACCTTGCAATCGATTTTAAAAAACCAAGGAGCTGATGTAGAGACTGATCAAAAGCGTTTAGATGAAGTTTTAGGACAAGTAAACTATTATAAGAAATTAGAATCTGATGGGTTAATAATGGTGAAAGTCCCTTTTATCCCCACGCTTATTTCTGGTGGCATAATGATAGGTACTGCTAGAGATAATTTAGGTCGATTAGAGCCTGCTTTAGCAGAATTACGTAAAACTGTAGATTATAAAATTACATTAAATCGTGTAGTCGGAGTTGCATTTCATAATATTAGTGATATGCATAGTACGATTGATAGTGCTATTACTGCTCTTACTTATATGTCCACACAATGGGATGATTTAGACTCTCAATATTCGGGCGTACTGGGGCATATTGATAAAGCTGATGAAAAAGCTGATCAAAATAGATATAAATTTTTAAAGCCTAACTTGAATTCAGCTAAAGACAGTTGGAAAACATTAAGAACAGATGTTGTCACATTACTAGAAGGCATAAAAATTGCAGAGAAGAAAGAACAAGATTTTATGAATCTACTTCGTCCATCAAACGTTTTTTACTTTTATAAAAAAATCCATAACGCATACACTTTTGAAATAAAGACTGGAACAAATGCACCAAATGCGTCTTATAAAGTTATGAATTTAACTAAAAACACTGTTCATCATATGTGGAGTGGAGGTGCTAGTACAAACATGTGGGCTGACTGGCTTTCATTCAATCCAAATGATGAATTTGCGGTGGTAGCAGTAATGGATGGAAAAGAATATGTTGTATATAAAGACAAAGTAGAAAATATAATGAACTGAACCCGAAAAAATGCATTAATTGGAGATGGTACACTAAACTAGACACCAAGTTAATTGAAAAATTGACCGGCATATGGCTCCTTATTTCCTAGAACACCTAGCTAAAGCAAAGGAATTCGTACATAGATTAGTTGACATTTATGTAGGTTTCATCCATTTTCAAAGATAGTTTTTCTTTTTTGTTTTATTTTTCAAAAATCACGAATGAAATTTCCGTATTCACGAACTCAGCACATAATGGTTGTTAGATGAATTGACATACCACGTCCCTTTAGAATTTCAGGCATATTACGATAACTTAAAGAAAAAAATAATAGTAGCAAATGGCTACTATTATTTTTCTTAAACTATTTTTCTTTAAAATATCACATCTGTCATGTTCCTTATTTGCTTTCCCAGAATTTATTCTAGTTAAAAAAACCTTGCACCAGAACACATATTGTTCTGATGCAAGGTTCGCTGAAATATAAAATACACGACAGTAAGGGCAAGACATAAAATGTGATTTCAAAAGAAACATATGTATATGTGAAGTAAGGTAAAAGAGGGGCTGCTCATAACCAGTAGCCCTTCTTTATAACGTTATTTTGCAGGGAAATGTTCAAATATACGTTATATATCATATTCCTCTTTTTCGGAAGAGCAACAAGAACATCTAGCTTAAAAATTTTCACAACAGAGCCAGATAACGTGTTAAAGTATTAATTACTGTGCATGTAAAGATAAAAAAGAGCCTTACAAAAAGATGTTTGTAATAGTTTAGCTTATACGATTTTAGGGGATTAATAGCATTTTGTGCCGTTATTATTAACCTAATTTCCAAGAAAAAGAGGTGAATGTAGGATGACTAAACCTTTTAAAAAAAATAGTCGTTATATGGTTGGATTGGACAGTCTAAGGGGCCTAGCTATACTAGGTGTTATTTTGTATCATATTAATTTTAATTGGATGCCTGGAGGATTTTTAGGAGTTACTGTATTTTTTGTACTTTCAGGTTATTTAATTACAGATATTCTAGCCATAGAGTGGAAGAGAAATAAGAGAATTGATTTAAAAAAATTCTGGCTTAGTAGGGCAAGGAGATTGCTTCCAGGAATGCTTGTTATGCTCGTTATAACGTTGGCATGGATTACGGTTTTTCATAGCTCTTTACTTGAAAAAATGCGCGGAGATTCATTAGCGGCATTATTTTATGTTAGTAACTGGTGGTATATTTATCATAAATTATCGTACTTTGATAATTTTAACCAGCTTTCTCCATTGAATCATTTTTGGTCGTTAGCAGTTGAGGAACAATTCTACGTTGTTTGGCCGTTTATTATTAGTTTAGGGCTTTACTACATAAAAAAACAATCCCGTATGATTTTATTAATTTGTCTGGTAGCCGTTGCTTCAGCTTTAGCGATGGCAATTTTGTATGAACCTGGAGCTGATCCGAGCAGAATATATTATGGTACAGATACGAGGGCCTTTTCCTTACTTATCGGAGCGGTACTTGCCTTAGTTTGGCCAAGCAATAGGCTTGCAAATAAAATTATCCCAAAGGCGCGTTTCATTCTTGATGTAGTGGGGGGCATTGCCCTTATTATTATTTTGGTTATGTTTTGGAAAACCAATCAATATGATCCATTTCTATACAAGGGAGGAATGGTTCTCTTATCAATTGCAACAGCATTGTTAGTGGCAAATCTAGCTCATCCAGCTAGTCGTATTGCTCAATTTTTACGATTTAGACCTTTACGTTGGATAGGGATAAGATCGTATGGCATATACCTCTGGCATTATCCAATTCTTACATTGACGACTCCAAAGGTAAATGCTGGGGATTTTTCACTAATAAGAGCAATCCTTCAATTTCTTTTGATTATATTGATTGCGCAAATTTCATGGAAGTTTATTGAAAAACCAATCCGAGAAGGAACGCTCCGGAACATTCAGTTTAAGAATTTAAGAATTCAAAATGTCACTTTAGGTGTTAAGTTAGCTTTAATTTGTACATTATTCGTTTCGTCGATAGCAGTCGTAGGATTATCAAAAGCTAGTAAGGCTAAGGAGAATTCTCAACAAGATAAGGTGGAAGTAGCACAAACACAACCGGCGCCACATCCAGTTGCAGTTTGGGAAAATCCAAATCAAGAGACGCCTCAAAAACAAGGGGAATCAAGAGAAGTAAATTCTGCGCAACCTAAAAGTTCACTCACAGTTACTGCGATAGGCGATTCCGTTATGATTGATATTACTCCGTATTTAAAAAATACTTTTTCTGATATTAGGATTGATGCGCAAATTGGTCGCCAGCTGTCAAAAGCGATTCCGGTAGTTGAACAGTTAAAATATGAAGGGAATTTAGGAAACTATGTCATTATTGGATTAGGTACAAATGGAGCCTTTACTACTGAGCAACTTGTTTCATTAATAAAAGTAATTGGAAACGAACGTAAAATCATATTTATTAATACGAGAGTACCACGTCCGTGGGAATCAATCGTGAATGAGAGACTGAAAGTAACGGCATCTGAATATCCGAATGTAACTCTAGTTGATTGGTATGCAGCAAGTGCTGGAAAGAAAGACTACTTTGCACCTGACGGTGTGCATTTAACCAAAGTAGGTGCAGAAGCATACGCAGCACTTGTAGCCAAAGCGGTGAAGCAATAATTAACTATGTTTTATTAACTTCTGTTGGGTAAGGAAATGGTTCTGAGTATGAGGTGCCACTTTGAGGTTTAATTACAATTCAAAAAAGAATACTATTCATGTTTTTCTAATCTACGATTTAGAGTGGCCTGACTCACTCTTGTAATTTGACATGAAATATAGGCGAACTTGAAAAGAAAGAAAAGGACTAGAAGAGGCTCTGCAGGTGGAAGCACTGCAAATACATTAAAAGAGCAACAAGTAATAAAAAAGTTAATTCAAATCCATAAAGTATAGTTCTAACGAGAATACCAATGACAGATCCTCGTTGGCCCAAAGAAGGCGACTGGGTGAAAATGAAAACTTGCCTTCATGGTAGCCAGCAGAATTGTTTGAAGTATCGAACTCTTTACAACCTTTAGAATGGTATTTTGCGGATCATAAACATAGTAAAGCGACAACAATAGAATATATATGGGGTTATAAAGAATTAGCTTTAAATTATAGACATGCTCTTGGTTTAATAGAAAGGGAGAATAAGGATATTGCAATATTTTTAAAGCGAAAAGCCGAAATTGAGGAATTAGAAGAATTGTAATAGTGAAGGAATTGATTAATTTATAAAAAACGTAGGAATAAAATATTCCTACGTTTTTTGTACATAACATTTAAAAAAACACCTTATTTTTGGGGGATTTGAAGGTTCTAATGGAAGATTTCCTGGTTTTCGATTTGAATCAATATGATACTATTTACATGTACTGTCATGTAGGGAATTATATTTTTTGCACCTAAACTGTTTGTAATAATTGTAGGATTTTCTGTTTTTTTGTCGAATATATCTTTAATGCAAGGAGGGACATTACATGATTATTAAAGACTATTTCATCAATCTTTCTATTTTTTCTTTATTAGTTAGCGCAGCGATATTTATTCAAGTGTTTTTGATTCATTCCAGGCGATATTTCGAAAAATTCTATGGAGGGATTATTGCAGTTACTTTGATGCTCTTTTCTTTTCCATACATGGGATTTTCCTACGATCTTCGAGTTGTTCCTCTTATTCTATCTTTTATTTACTTTGGTCGCATTGCTGGCTGGATTACACTAATTAGCATAATTATAATGCGTATCTTTTTCATTGGTGGGTATTGGGAGCTACCTGTGATTGCATATTTAAGTATGAGTGTTCTATTTTCTACTATTAAAACATATTCTAAAAACCTTCAGCCTTTTAAAAGTGCATCTTTATATTTTTCTGTTTTTGTCGGAATAAAGTGGTTAGTTGGTGTATTCTTTAATACTACGTTACTTTACTCTGGAGGTTTATTATATATAGCGTTAGGACTTTTAATTGGGCTATTTCTTATGGAAGCCTACCAGAGATTATATTATTTAACACAGGACTTATCTAAAATGAATCGGGAATTAAAAAAATCAAAGCAAGAACTTACAGATACCGTACATGAGCTTCAAGGAGGGATTTTTAAATTTAAAAAAGTGGGTAAGCACTTTATACACACTTTATGTGATGGACAATTTTATTATCAAAAAGGATTTTACTCTGAACAGGTGGTAGGGAAAAGCTTACGGACTATTGATGCCTCTATTGTTCCACCACATTTAGTTTCACAATTGATGAAGTATTATCTTCAGGCATGGGAAGGGAAAGAAATTATATTCGAATTACCCTGGCCAGATGATAAAACAATTATTCTTATTGCACTTAGGCCGATTAAACGAAATGGACAAGTTATTGAAGTTGTTGGTTCTACAGTCGATATAACCGAAAGAAAAAAGGTAGAATCAGAATTAAGAGCTACCAAAGAATTACTAGAATCATTTATAAAGCATAATGTAGATGCTATTACCATTTCTGATCGAGAAGGGCATATTTTACAAGCAAATAAAGCTTATGAAAAGATATTTGGATGGTCATTAGAAGAAATCATAGGTAAGAGATTACCCTGTGTACCAGATTTCTTAATGGAAGAATCACTCAAAAATATCCAGAAAATTCTAACAGGAGAATCCGTAGTTACTAGATTAGAAACTGTTAGACGACGTAACGATGGAAGTCTTCTTGATGTCAGTCTGACAGTTTCTCCTATATTAGACGTAAGAGGAAATATGATAGCTTTATCTGCAATATGTAGAGACATCTCTGAAAGAAAACAAGCAGAAAGAGAGCGACATCGATTACATCAACAATTAAAAGATAGTGAAATGAAGTACCGTGCACTAATCGAACAAGCAACTGATGCAGTATATGTAGTAGAGCTGAATGAAAATTATGTTCCCAGTCGATTCATTGAGGTAAACCCTGTTGGTTGTAAAAGATTTGGATATAGTAGAGATGAGCTGATCTCGTTACCATTTCCAAATGTAGTACCACAAGATTCTAAAATGATTGTAAGGTTGTTAGAAAAAATTAGAGAGGGACAAACTTCCTTCACTTTGCAAGATGAATATGCTTTTCCAACAGGAAAAATAATAAAAACTGAGTTTAGTGTCCGTGTTTTTAACTTAAATGGTAAAAAGGTTTTCCTGAGTATTTCTCGTGATATCACTGAACGGCTAAAAACAGAAGAATTACTACGGAAATCTGAAAAACTTGCTGTCGTAGGACAATTAGCGACTGCAATGGCTCATGAAATTAATAATCCATTAACCGCAATGAAAGGGTTTATGCAATTACTAAAATCAACGGAAACTGAGAATAATCAGGGGTATATAAATATAGTATCATCAGAGATTGAGCGTATAGAAAGTATTACTAATGAATTTATGGCGGTAGCCAAACCACAGGTGTTAAAGATACAACCTAATGATATTAGTGTGCTAATGGATCAAGTTTTAATGCTACTGCAACCTCAAGCAATGATGAATAATATAAAAATTAGAATTGATTTTACACCTGGTATTCCATTGATTCCATGTGAAGGAAATCAATTAAAACAAGTATTTGTTAATATTATAAAAAATGCAATTGAATCCATGCCAACAGGAGGAGAAATTTTGATTCAATTGGATAAACTTGATAATAATCAAATAAGGATTCGCTTTATCGATCAAGGATGTGGGATTCCAAAAGAACGTATACCATATTTAGGAGAACCTTTTTACAGTATTAAGGAAGAGGGAATCGGCTTAGGATTAATGGTATGTTATAAAATTATTGAAACACACCAGGGGAAGGTATTTATTGAGAGTGAAGTGAATAAGGGAACTATAGTTGAAGTCACTCTTCCAATTTGCACACTTCAAAATTAATATATTCTTTTACTGAAATTTTATAAATTAGTAAGCAGTTAGCTTTGGCTAGCTGCTTTTTTGTATATATTGTAATCGATTCTTCATATTACGGCTTTTTAATGTTTCATATATATATTTTAAAAACTCTGTAAGTGTTTTGTAACATTTACGAGAGACTTTTTTAACAGTTATGAGAGAGAAAAGAAAGATTTGTTATATATGATGAAATTAATCTTACTAGTAGGTGTTCTAATTGACCTAGAAACCAAGGAGGAAAAATAACAATGAAACAATTGAAGCCAGCAATTAGTGTATTAGGTAGTGTATCGATGGCACTGACTTTAGCATCTCCTGCTTTAGCAGATGTAAAACAACCGAATCCAGGAGGTACAGTTGAAATATTCAAAGAGAATGCAGATGTAAAAAAAGAAGATAAGAATTTCACGCTCGGATCTGATGGGGAAATAGGTTCACTCATTACACAAAACATTGAAATGGCAAACAACGATTGGGATAAAGATGGTATTTCCAACGACTTAGAGATTAATGGATATAAAATTGAATTCAATTCACAAACTGGAATAAATGAAGTGAAAGCATGGGATCCCGAGAAGGATAAAGGGAAACCAAAATTTATATCGAATCCTATGAATGCAAATACGGATGGTGATCCTTTTACTGATATGTATGAGGTTGAGAATTATAACAACGATTCTGATACTAATTTCAATCCGATAGTTGCCAACATGCCGAATTTGCAAATTGGTGTCAAACGAATTGAAGTAATTCCTATTGCAACCATTACGGATAATAATGGTGGATCAGTTAGTAGAGGATGGGAAAAAAGTGTATCTACACAACATTCATTTAACGTAGGTTTAAGTGGTTCAGGTGGTGTAGAAGGCTCAGCAGCCGGTCCTGTTCCTTCCGGAAGTGTTTCAGCAAATGTGGGATACGGATATTCAAAAACAACTACGGAAACGGAGAGTTATACAAATAATTTTGATTGGTCTACTGCAACAACTGTGGATACAGCGAACGCAGCAAAATTACGTGTACATTTGGAATATAAGAATGTAGGAACAGCATCCGCTGAAAATGTTTCGCCTCATTTTAATATTCGTTTAGGAAACAAAATTATTAATACTGTAAAGGCAACACAAGATCGTTATAAAGCAAACTATTTAAGTACAGAAAAAGGTGGACGGAATAAAACAGAAGTAGTAATTGACAGTTTAGAAGGACAAGCAGATGCGAATATTGTCTTATCTTTGGATGAATTGAAAGCTGTTGAACAAGGGGAACTTCTTTCGATTGAAGTTTTACCTACAAGTACAATGGATTTATCTATTGAAAAAAGTGAAGAAATTATGCATTTGGGGGATTCAGGGAGATATGAGTCTAGAGTAAATGCAGCTACTGAACAATTAGAAACAGATATAGGAAATATACCAAAGTTTAGGGTATATACTCCTAAAGACAAATCTCTTGCTGATAAGCCAGTTTTATCCTATAACGAAGTTTTTCAACAGATAAATATAGATACGAAAAAAGTAAATCATATTGTAAACAAGGCTAAAAGTACTAATAACGTATCAGTGGTTTCAGCTAATAATGGAACTGATGCATTGAACGATTTAAAAGCGGGACAGGGAGATCGCGGTTATTTACATAAAGACTCTGTACACGGAGCTTTTGCAAAACTACAGCAACCAACATTAGTAGAAGGTAGTTATGATTCTGTGACGCAAAAGATTAGGGCAACAATTTTACCTGGTTTATTTGGAGTGAGTAAAGATATTCCTACTACTTATAGTAAGAAATGGAATGCTCCGTCACAAACAGTAACACTGGTTAAACGTGAAAATGGATTTACATATGAGTCTAGAGAAAATATACACCCTATTAAATCTGAAATTGCTGCGCACAGAAAAGTTACATTTGAAATCAATGACGCACACAATCTAACGCCTACACAAAAGATTGATACTGAAATTAAAGCTAATAAAGAATTTGAAGATTATGTAGTAGATAATTCAGGTGAATTTGTTACAGAAGGAGTTCCTTATACCGTGGCTTCATATGGAAATACAGCTTATTTGGGAAGTCATCATGCAGGGAATAAATGGGAGTATCTTTGGGCTGAAAAATCTAGCGATGAAAAAGTGAATGTAATTATTGAAAGAGTAGGTCAACCTAAACCTGGAAAACCAATTAAAAAGGATGAAGAGGTATTAATTAAATTTCAAAATCCTATTTATTCAGATTATGCATATTTAAAACTTCAAGATAGTTATATCCATTTAGATCAAAAACAGAACGCAAGTACTTTTAAATTTAATCATGCATATCCAAAGAATTTCACTGGACACCATAAGCAATGGAACATACTATCTAATGGTAATAAGTTAAAGATAGGATATTTAATCGATTATATGAAATATGGTAATGGAGAGAATGGGACTGATACTATAGCATGGAATCTATCAAGAGTTCAGTAATAGGTAACAGTTCTGTTGCTAAGTTTGAAAAGAGAACCGGAAATGAATTGTATCTGAAAAGTTAGATATAAAAATTTAGGTTACTATTAAGGAATGAGTTCGATGTTGAATCGGACTCATTTCTTTTAATTTATATATGATTTAGAAACTACTATTTTAAATACTTATCTAGTCATATAAGTAATCAAATGTTAAGATTACTATCTGTATTACATGATTTATTTTCCGAATTTTCATTCGTTTCGAGGGTGAAATGTAGAATTCTGATTTATTTATGTGATTAGTTTTTATATCTTTACCTATAAAGATATTTTTATTGGATAATAGAAAAAATTTTTTTGTTATTGGTGAAAAAGAAGTGAGGATAGTATATGAAGAAAAGAATTTTAATCGTAGAAGATGAAGAAAATATTCGAGAAGTATGCAAACGGTATTTAGAAAGAGAAGAATATGAAGTTTATACCGCTGTAAATGGTAAAGAAGGTTGGGATTTATTTCTTACACATCAACCAGATTTAATTATATTAGATTTGATGATGCCAAAAAAAGATGGATGGGAATTATGCGAGGAAATTCGTCAACAATCAAATGTCCCTATTATTATGTTAACTGCTAAGGGAGAGGAAAGGGATCGAATTTTAGGCTTAACAATGGGGGCAGATGATTATTTAACAAAGCCATTTTCCCCTCGTGAATTAGTATTAAGGGTTCAAATTATACTAAGAAGAGGAAGCCATGTACAAATACAAGCGAAAGAATCCTTATTGGAAGTGATAGAGTTTCCAGATTTAAAAATATATCCAAAGACAAGATATGTACTTGTTTGTAATAAGGAAGTGGAGTTAACGGTGAAAGAGTTTGAGGTACTTTATCTCATGGCAAAGCATCCAAAACAAGTATTTTCTCGCTCGCAGCTTCTTGAATTAATTTGGGATTTTGGACATGAAGGGGCATCAAACACAGTTACCGTGTTAGTGAGTCGTTTACGTGAAAAGCTCGAGAAGCATACGATAAAGAATCGTTGGATTCATACGGTTTGGGGTATAGGATATCGCTTTGAGCCAAATGGAGGAAATGAAACATGAGATTACGTATTCAATTGTTACTCATGAATCTATTAAGTACTAGTATTATGGTAATTGCTATATGGTATAGTGATACGAAAATGTTACTTGAACCGGAACAAACGCGGTTATTAACAGTAATTGCATTTGTGGCATTCATTATTTCAACGTTTATTTATTGGTTAATGACACGTCCTATCATGAGATCTATACAAAATTTAATAAAATTGACGAAACAATTTAGTGATAGACACTTTGAAACGATGTATATAATTGGGCAAGAACCACGTGAGTTTAAAGAATTGGCAACAGCCTTTCAACAGATGGCAAAAAAATTAGAAGAAGGGTTTACTAAGTTAGAGGAACAGGAAAACTCTCGTAAGGAGCTAATTACCAACATCTCACACGACTTACGAACACCTATGACTAGCATGCAAATGATGATAGAAGCATTACAAGATAACCTAATTGAAGATCCTGAAATGAAAAAGCAATACTTAGCAACGGTTTTAAAAGAAATAGAAAGATTAAATGGATTAATTAACGACTTATTTGATCTTTCAAAGTTAGAGTTTGAGCAAGTAGATTTTCACCCAAGTTTCACACATTTAGATAAAGTTCTATTAGATGTATTAGAGTCACATTCTGTCTTATTAGGAAACAAACAAATCCATTTGCAATTGGATGTCCCTGATACATTACCTCGACTTTTGATTATGCCTTGTAAAATAGAAAGGGTCATAGGTAATTTATTACATAATGCAATTCGATATTCTCCTATCTCTGGAACAATTGAATTGACTGTAGTGGAAAATAAACCAACTCAACAGGTCCAATTCACTTTGCGGGATGAAGGAATGGGAATTTCTCCAAATGATCAATTACGCGTATTTGAACGTTTTTTTAGAACAGATCGATCAAGAAGTTCACAATCTGGAGGTTCCGGACTTGGATTAGCTATTGCAAAATCATTGATTGAAATGCACAAAGGGGAAATTGGTGTAAGGAATCGCGCAGATGGTAAGCAGGGAAGTGAATTTTGGTTCACTCTTCCCATCACATCAGTAAAAAAATAAGACGGCTGAAAGACTTTTGTAACATTTACGTTAGAAAAATGAAAGACCTTCTTGTTAACATACTACTACACAGTATGTTACAGGAGGTTTTTTACTTTATGAAAAGAAAATATGTATGGCTTATAGGTGGTTTGATAATTGTATTGGGGATTTTATGGTCATTGTTCCGACCAGAGAAATTATTTATTGATAAGCACGTAAATGAATCATTGCCACAAGCAGAGATACAATCAACTGAAGTAAGGCAACAAAGTGATCGAGTAATAAGGGAAGGTCAGTTTCAAAACGGTGTCCATGATACAACTGGAACGGCAAAAATTCACCAATTAGCGGATGGAAAACGTGTTTTACGACTTTCTAATTTTGCAACATCAAATGGGCCAGATGTACGAGTTGTATTAGTTCCTACAAATCGTTTGAAAAATAATGAAGACGTAAAAAACTATCAGTATATTGAATTAGGAAAATTAAAGGGAAATAAAGGAGACCAAAACTACGAAATTCCTGAAGGGATAGATGTAAGTGAATATGGTTCGGTTTCTGTTTGGTGTAAAAGATTTAATGAAAACTTTGGTGCGGTTTATTTTAATAATTAAATATGAACTTAAAATTTCCTCTTACAGGCGAAATTCATATGGGTTATGATAATAGCTGTAGTGGACTTAGTTGCTAAGAAGGGCACTCATAAGAGTGTCTTTTTCATATTTCTCAATTTTTGTATATTTTAGTGTAATTGGACGTTTACGGAGAGATTTTATTCGTGCATAAATAATTTTAAGGGTATGCCAGGAAATCTTTCATTTATCAAGAAAAATTAAATTTTAAATGTGTTATATACAGAAGCCACTTGAGGGGTGTTAAGATGCCAAATTTCTCATTTTGGGGTAGTTGCTTTTCATAGCTAGATGACTATGTATCGGTACCTATAATAAAAGGGCAGGAACATATCAAATATGTTCCTGCCCTTTTATTAAGTTTAACATTTATGATCTAAATATAAATGTATTGCGGCCTTCTTTATTTATTATTTTTCAAACCGCAAATGAACAAACTTCAACATCTTTATTACGTTTACAATTCGCATCATAATACGTGTACTACCATCCCAATCTTTATTTGTAGGTATACCTTTAAAGAAAGGGGAGCAACTTAATACTTTTATAGTAGAAGACCATTTTTCTATTGATTTTGGATTGTTTACATAAAAATACATCATCGCGCCGTTATTGCCAGATTTTTTTACAGTTGCATTCGAAAGGTTCAGTGCGAATTTTGATTCAGCATCAAAATATAGCTCTCCTCCAGGAAAACGTTTTGACATAGCAACTATGATCTCTTTTAAATCTTCTTCTTTAAAGTAATAAAATACACCTGCTGATATAAAAAGAATACCGTCGTTTGGATCATATCTTATATCGTCAAACCAAGAAGTATCAAAAAATGACTTAGCGATGCTAATATTCCTCGGTGTATCTTCAATTAAAGTCTTGCGAAAAGAGATTGCATCGGGTAAATCAAGGTTATACCAATGTATTGTACCGTTATCAATTCTTGAAAAAGTAGTATCTAGTCCTGAACCGATATTTACTATAGTGGCGTTCGGGTGTTTTGCTATAAATTGTTTTATCCTATCATCAATTTTTCGTGCACGGGTAATGTATGTGATACATCCGTATTCGCCAAATGTATCTGCTATTGTTGAGAAGTCGAAATCGCATTCTTTAATTATTCGAATAGCCTCTGTATCATCTAAAATATCCTTATTTTTCTCACTGCCATATGCTCGTCCCCATAGGGGAATAAGCATCGTACCTTGTACTGATTGTAAATCTAACTCTTTAACCATGAAACATCCTCCGTTGCATAATAAAACAATATAGTTAGTCGTTATTTAACATTTTTGAGAGCATTGTATTTGTTTTATATAGTCCGTAAGTTAAATCCCGCCTATCTTCTTCGGATAACTTTTCGAGGTTTACTGTGAAATTTTTATAAATTTGTTTCCATCTCTCATAATGTACCTTTTCAGCTTTTTCTGTCAGAGAAATTAATACAGCTCTTTTATCTACCGTATCTTGCTTTTTTACAATATATCCGTTTTGTTCTAAGTTACGTACAGTTACACTTAATTGTTGCTTAGGAATGTTTAAATAATTAGCAATCATCTTTGAATTTACAGGTACTTTTTGCTGGGCGATATACTCCACTACGTGTTGTTCTAAATGTGTAAATTCAGAGGGTTTTTCTGATAGTAATTTGAAAGTACCTGACATATTTAATAATAAATTCATGTATTCATTTAATAATTCTTTATGGAACATTATTTTCGCTTCCTTTTTGGGTTTAGTCATTATTTTATTACTAATTTAGCTGCAAATCAAATATTTAAACTTATTATAGTAAATTAACATTTACTAATTTGTTATTTTGAAATTATGTGAACTAAAGAAGAGGAGGATGAGAAGTGATTTTAGAAAAGACGAATATGGCCAAAAATAAAATATTACTAAATATACATAACTAATGAATGCAATGTCTTTTTCAGTTATTATGTTGTAAATAATTTTATGATAAAATCTTTTACATAATGAAATAAAGGGGTAGTATTCTATGGGTTATTTCTCAAATAGTTTATTAGTTTTGTTCGTTCTTATCGTATGTAGCTGCATAATTTTTGGGTGATAATATAGTGTTAGATTTATATAAAAGAAGTTATCTCAGGTGAGGTAACTTCTTTTTATTTTATGTTGAGAAGGAATTCTATTTTTCTTATTGAAGTTTGTTCAAGTTAAGTTAGTGAGGGGCTAAAATTTTTAATAGAGTAATGTAAAAGAGGATATAAATAGGAGAATAGGGAGGTGTTTATGAAAACTAAAATAAGCTATACAATTGAACACCCAACAAATTTCAATGAATTATTAGCTTTATATGAATCTTTAGGATGGAATTCTCTAAAATTAACGGTTAATGAATTGGAACAAATGTGTAAACAAAGTTGGTATGTGATATATGCTTTTAAAGAGCAACAATTAATTGGCATGGGGCGTGTTATATCCGATGGTGTAATAACAGGCGTTATTTGTGGTGTATGTGTATTGCAAAAATATCAGTCCATTGGCATTGGAAAAGAAATAGTGGAACGATTAATCCAGCACTGTGAACAAAACAAAGTTATTCCCCAACTTATGTGTGTGGAAAGATTGCAATCTTACTATGAATCTATAGGGTTTGAGGTATTCTCTATTGGGATGACAAAACATATTAAAAGATAGTCGCGCTTTATATTTTCAGTTTACTCGTACATATTTTTAAACTTCAGTATAAAGGAGAATTGCTGTATGGAGATTGCTAAAGGGGTAGAAATGTTACAACTTGAGTTTCAAGAATTTATCCCGCTTTAATGGGCAGTAAGACCCCCCTCAAAACTCAGCGAAAGCAAAGAATTTAGGTGGGGGATCAACTGCCCATAAAAGCCCGATTGGTTCAACTAATAATCAGTGGGGGATGAAGAAAACCCCACTGATTAAAGTTTCACTTTATTATTCACCCAATTCTTTTATGGGATGATGAAATGGCAGTGTTAATAGATACTGGTTTCCCTGGACAATTTGAAGATATACAAATAGAGATGGAGAAAGTTGGGGTATCTTTTGATAAGCTAAAAGTTGTGATTTTGACACATCAGGATTTAGATCATATAGGTAGCCTTCCTGATTTATTGGAGAATGGTGTAAGCGATATTAAAGTTTATGCGCACGAGCTAGATAAGCCATATATTGAGGGAGAGTTACCTTTATTGAAAGATGGAAATGTAGAGAATCCACCAAAAGGAAAAGTTAGTAATACGGTGATAGATGGGTAAGAACTTCCGTATTGCGGTGGGATACTAATTCTACATACCCCAGGACACACTCCAGGTCATATTAGTTTATATTTGAAACAAAGTAAAACCCTTATTGCAGGAGACCCGATGTATAGTGTGAATGGAAAGTTAGGAGGAATTTATGCCCCAACAACTTTAAATGTTAAGGAATCACAGCAGTCTTTAAAGAAGTATTCAAATCTAGATATTGAATCGGTAGTTTGTTACCATGGAGGATTAAGTAAGGAGAATATAAAGATTCAAATTCAAAATTTGTAAAAGTTGAAGAGGAATTTTTTGTTAAACTGTGCTGAAGTATAATCTAATTAATAGTTAATAAATAATAAAAGAGCATGTTTGAAAAAAAATCAAACATGCTCTTTTATTAAAGGTAATCTATTTAATATGAATGATCTAACCCGTTCCAATAAAAAGAAACGATTTCTTGGGCTAATTCATCTATATTTGTAAGAATAGGATTGTGATTTTCATCTTTAAAATTCCCAATTGATAATAAAGATACGAATGCATGAGCCGCAAACGTAGCGTTTCCTCTTGGGATTTCTCCAATTTGCATTGCATTATCAAGTGCTTTTTCTAATACTTCATACATGTTGTCTTCAGCATTTTTTAATTGTTTCAATTGTTCTTCAGATAATGATAGTTTTGCATCTTTCATAAAATTCTTCATATCAATATCCATCGTTGCGTGTAAGTAGACTTTAGCGAAGTCCAATAATCTTTCTTTTAAAGTCTTATTTGTAGAAAGGATTTGAGACATATTTTCGCGTATACGTACCATCATTTGAATCATAGTAGCGGTAAATAAATCTGCTTTTGTTGAATAGTAATAGTAGACGGTTGCTTTCGTAACACCACAAAATTTTGCAACTTCATCCATGGAAACGACTTGATAATTTTGAGTAAGAAATAGTCGAGTTGCAACTTCCAAAATGGTTTCTTTTGTAGATTTTGTATTTTTATTTTGACGAGGCCTTCCGAGAGGACGTTGTTTTTGTTCCAAATCCATTCGCTCCTGACATGTATTGTTGAGATAATTATAACACAAAGTTTTATTCATTCTTGATTAATTAACCAACCAGTATATATAATTAATGTTAGAGGAAAAAAGGAAGGTGGGTTTTTATGAAAAAGCACCCGTTACATATGTTAGGGAGGCTTGTAGCAGGGAAGCATACACAGTGGATAACTTTATCGATTTGGAT
The DNA here is from genome assembly GCF_053345335.1 of Bacillus sp. M5A3_1b. Classification (NCBI taxonomy): domain Bacteria; kingdom Bacillati; phylum Bacillota; class Bacilli; order Caryophanales; family Bacillaceae; genus Bacillus; species Bacillus sp. M5A3_1b. The sequence continues at coordinate 110,002 of NZ_JBKEZY010000010.1, forward strand.
TCTTATTACATTATTACTTTCATTTACATTGCCACAAGTAAACAGTACGAAAGAACCGAATCCGAAAAATTTACCTGAAACAGCTATGTCGCAGCAAGCGGAAGCACTTATGAAAAAAGAGTTTCCGAATAATGCAGGGAATCCTTTGTTAGTAGTATGGTACAGAGATGGTGGATTACAGTCACAGGATTATAAACTCATACAAGACGTTTATAAGGAATTAAAGGCCAGTCCTTTAAAGGAACAATCAACGTTACCGCCATTTGATACAATTCCAGAACAAGTATTATCAAAAAGTGCATCAAAAGATGGTACATCATTTGTTACACCGGTATTTTTTAACAAGGCAGCTGGAACAGATATATTAAAAGGAAATCTTGATGATTTAAAAAACATAGTGAATAGTAAAATCGATGAAGATCCATTCAAACGAAAACTAAGTGACGCTGGTTTACACGTTCGATTATCTGGACCTGTAGGTATTCAAACGGATGCAGTTAGCTTATTTAGTCAAGCAGATGTGAAATTATTAATTGCTACTGTATTACTCGTATTAGTTTTATTAATTTTACTGTACCGTTCACCGATTTTAGCAATTTTACCCTTACTTGTTGTCGGCTTTGCATACGGTATTATTAGTCCTACACTCGGTTTTTTAGCTGATCAAGGATGGATTAAAGTAGATGCTCAGGCAATATCAATTATGACAGTATTATTGTTTGGTGCTGGAACGGACTATTGTTTATTTTTAATTTCGAGATATAGAGAGTACTTGCTAGAGGAAGAAAGTAAATATAAGGCGCTGCAACTTGCAATTAAAGCTTCTGGTGGAGCAATTATAATGAGTGCGCTTACTGTTGTACTTGGATTAGGAACATTGTTACTTGCTCATTATGGTGCCTTTCATCGATTTGCAGTACCATTTAGTGTTGCTGTATTCATAATGGGAATTGCTGCTTTAACAATTTTACCAGCATTATTATTAATTTTCGGTAGAGCTGCATTCTTCCCGTTTATACCGAGAACAACTTCGATGAATGAGGAGTTTGCAAGAAAGAAAAAGAAAGTCGTAAAAGTTAAAAAATCAAAAGGTGCCTTTAGTAAAAAGCTTGGAGATGTTGTAGTACGAAGACCGTGGACAATAATTATGCTCACTGTATTTGTATTAGGTGGATTGGCTTCATTTGTACCACGTATTCAATACACATATGACTTATTAGAATCGTTTCCAAAAGATATGCCTTCCCGCGAAGGGTTTACGTTAATTAGTGATCATTTCTCAGCTGGTGAATTAGCGCCAGTAAAAGTTGTTGTTGATACGAAAGGAAAAGAGCTTCCTATTAAAGAAGAACTAGAGAGATTTTCTTTTGTAAATACAGTAAAAGACCCAAAAGAGGGTAAAGAAAATAAGCAAATACAAATGTATGAGGTTTCTTTAGCTGAAAATCCATACTCAATTGAAGCGTTAGATCAAATCCCTAAATTGAAAAGTAGTGTAGAAAAAGTATTAAAAGATGCTGGGATTAGTAATGCAGAAGATCAACTATGGATTGGCGGAGAAACAGCATCATTATATGATACAAAGCAAATTACGGAACGTGATGAAGCAGTTATCATTCCAGTAATGATTAGTATTATAGCTTTATTATTACTTGTTTACTTACGATCAATTGTCGCGATGATTTATTTAATTGTAACTGTTGTATTATCGTTCTTTTCGGCACTAGGAGCAGGGTGGCTATTACTTCATTATGGTATGGGAGCGCCGGCCATTCAAGGTGCGATACCGTTGTATGCATTCGTATTTCTGGTTGCTTTAGGTGAAGATTATAATATCTTTATGGTTTCAGAAATATGGAAAAACAGAAAGACACAAAATCACTTGGATGCTATAAAAAATGGCGTTATACAAACAGGTAGTGTCATTACATCCGCAGGTTTAATTTTAGCAGGAACTTTTGCAGTGTTAGGTACACTTCCAATTCAAGTTCTTGTTCAATTTGGTATTGTAACTGCAATTGGTGTACTACTAGATACATTTATTGTTAGACCATTACTTGTACCAGCAATTACAGTTGTTCTAGGTCGCTTTGCTTTTTGGCCAGGAAAGCTTTCAAGAAAGAGTGAAGAAGTACAAAAATTGGATGCATAGTTAAGAAAGCCAAGGATATTTTCCTTGGCCTTCTTCTATGTATTTTATTAATTTTTTGAAGTCAAATCATCAGTTACAGCATGATCAGCATCTTCAATAGAAGTTTCTGGCATTCCATATAAGCCGTTCATTGCTTGTTCTTCTACATTAAGGTTTACAGTATTATTATTTTGAATAGGTGTATTGTTTGCGATAGCATTATCTTTTTTATTTACATTTTTGTCATTCATGTTTGAATCCTCCAAACGTCAGTTGATTTATTAATAGTATGTGGTTGGATTTCAATAAATATGTGAATGAATTTTTGTAGATGTTATATAATTAAATAAAAACTTTAACTATTAGGAGTGAACAGGTTTGGTGAAAACAAGAAAGTTAGCCTTCTAAAATAAAAAAATTTTTAGGAGGCTATTACAATGAAGTTTTATATAATTGACAGAGAAAATTGGAATAGAGAGCAGTATTTTGAACATTATTTAAAATTGAAATGTACGTTTAGTATGACTGTGAATGTTGATATTACGAGGTTATTAAAGGAATTACATCAAAAAGGAATAAAATTTTATCCCGTTTTTATATATTTAATTTCTAGAGTAATAAATAATCATAAAGAATTTCGAACATGTTTTAACGATGAAGGAGTTTTAGGATATTGGGAGGAAATGATACCAAGTTATACAATCTTTCATAAAGATGATAAGTCTTTTTCAAGTATATGGACGGATTATTCTAGTGATTTTCACATTTTCTATAAAAACTATGAAGAGGATATGAGGTTGTATACTAATGTTCATGGTCTCTTCACGAAAGAAAACATTCCTCCCAATGTTTTTCCGATTTCTAGCATACCTTGGGCTAGTTTTACTGGATTTAATCTAAATATTAATAATGATGGTGATTTTCTATTACCGATTATAACTTGTGGGAAATATTTTAACGAAGAGAATAAGGTTATGCTACCAGTTTCATTGCAAGTACATCATTCGGTTTGTGATGGGTATCATGCGAGTCGATTCCTAGAGGATTTACAGCAACTAATTAGTAATTGTAACAAAGGGCTTAAGTAATTTTTATTTTTTAATGAGAATAAGTTTTGATATTTAATAGATAAAGTAGAAAATAAAAAGAAGAGCATCTGTATATTTTACAGATGTTCTTCTTTTTATACATGTATACTATTTTTTTAGTGGAAAATATAGGTATATTCGTAGTTTAATAGAAGAGAGATGATTAGTTTGAAGTTTCTCTATTTTTAAATAAATATAAAAGTTGAATAATTTATCGGTTTTAATAGGAGGGGGAAGTAGAATGGAATTTTTACATATTGAAAATGATGAGGTTTTAATCAATAATATGGCACAGTTATATTGTAAAGTGTTTGAGAAAACAAATTTTACTGAAATGATTGAGCGAATTAATAGACATATAGAATATACAGGTTTTAAAGGTATAGTAGCAATGAATGAGGAAAATGAAGTTGTTGGTTTTACTTATGGTTATCGTTCATTAGATGGACAGTACTATAATCAATTAATGAGAAAATCATTAAATTGTGGACAAGTAGAGCAGTGGTTAGAAGATTGTTTTGAATTTGTAGAGTTAGCAGTTCACCCGCAATATCGAAATGAAGGACTTGGAACAACATTACATAATAAATTATTAGAAGGTATTTCAAATAGAACGAGTGTTTTAACAACACAAATAAACAATAAAAAGGCACGTTCTTTATATGAAAGATTAGATTGGGTTGATGTATTAGAGCCATTTCATCCAAGTAAAAATGATGTTCCATATGTAATAATGGGAAAAAATTTAAAAATGAAAGTAAATGGATAACTATTTCGTTCACAAAAGTTAATGGTTTGTAACAATGAAGGGGAAAACAAAAATGACAATAATATCTATAGAAAAAGCTACAATTTTAGATGCTGAAAAGTTAACAGAAATAATGACAAAAACATTTGATGAAGAAGCAAAACGATGGCTATGCGGTCAAGGTAATGGTATTGACTATAACATCCAACCACCTGGCTATTCTTCAGTAGAAATGATGAAATATTCGATTGAAGAGCTGGATTGTTACAAAGTGATAATGGATGAAAAAATAATCGGGGGAATTATAGTTACAATCTCCGGTAAGTCATACGGTCGAATTGATCGTATTTTTGTAGATCCTGTTTATCAAGGAAAAGGAATTGGATCACATGTTATTAAATTAATAGAAGAGGAATATCCAAGCATAAGGATTTGGGATCTCGAAACATCTAGTAGACAACTTAATAATCATCATTTTTATAAAAAAATGGGCTATGAAATAACTTTTAAATCTGAAGATGAGTATTGTTATGTAAAAAGAATAACTGTAGAGTCAGCTGAAGAGAACCTAATAAAAAATAAAGATATGAAAAATAGCCAATACGAAAACTGTAATCTTGCAAATACAGAGTATTATCAAGTGAATTTAAAAAACGGTTCTTTTGTTGGTAGCAATATGATGAATATGAAGATGAGTAATTGTAATGTGAGTCAATCAAATTTTAGAAATATAAATTTTAGAAATTCTTCATATGCAGATTTAAATCTTTCTGGTAGTAAATTTGATTTTGTGACTTTAGGTGGAGTTCAATTTAAAGATACAAGTCTCGGAGAAGATAAAGATCCTATTTCATTTAATAGATGTGATTTAGAAGGTAGTACGATTAGTAATAGTAATCTGAAAAATATTGAAATAGAAAATTGTGATATATCCGGTATGAAAATAAATGGTATTCCAGTTGAAAATCTACTTGAGTTATATAATAAAGTAAAAAGTTAACCTGTAATTTGGTGTAGATAAGGTGTTCGTAAATCAGATGATACACTGAAATAATTGTGTAAAAATAACATAAAGAAACATAGAAGAGAAGGGATTTCACCTAGAGGTCTAGAATGGAAAGAAAACTGTACTGTAATGAATATGGAGGGAAGAAATTATGGGGATCAAAGTAAGAGCGGTAGAAATTCAAGATGCTAGAGCAATTCATCGTATATGCGTACAAGGTGATGTATTACCTTATATGGTTTTCTTACCTAGTATGCGTGTAGATGCGATGGAAAATAGAATTCGTAATTTAGCGCCAAATCAATTTGAATTTGTTGCAGAGTATGATGGAGAAGTTGTTGGATTTGTTGGATTAACCCAAAGCCCAGGACGTAGATCTCATTCGGGGGATTTGTTTATGGGGGTAGATAGTGAATATCATAATAAAGGCATTGGGAAAGCACTTCTTACAAAAATGCTTGATTTAGCTGATAATTGGTTAATGTTAGAGCGAGTAGAGCTTGGTGTTTTAGAAACGAATCCGAAAGCGAAATCGCTATATGAAAAATTTGGATTTGTAGAAGAGGGAATAAAAGTAGGGAATTTGAAGGCTCACGGAAAGTTTATTAATGAAATTATGATGAGTCGTTTTAGACCTGATGGTTTAATTGTACATAATGAATAGTGAAAAGCATGACAAATTAATGTCATGCTTTTTTATTTGTTAGTTGTGATTTGGTAGTTTTGGTTGTAATAAGAATAATGCTAAGCCAATAAAAATAACTGTAATGCCTAGTCCTTGTTGTAAAGAAATAGTCTCATTTAATATAAAGTACGCTAGTATACAAGTTCCAATCGTTTCTCCTAAAATGCTCATAGAGATAACTGTAGCACTCATCCATTTTAATAACCAATTAAATATTGTTTGACCTAAAATCGTAGCAATGAAAGCTAAGCCAATAAAGCACAACCAAGTTTGTGTAGAGTAATGGATGAAAGATTCTTGCTGCATGTAGGCAAATATACCGAGAAAACAGGCACTACTTCCATAACTAATTACCGAATACGGTATAAGTGATAAATCTTTACGAACATGTTGGCTAATGAAAAAATAAGCGGTAATAATTCCGGCCGCAATAAATGCTAAAATATCTCCGTATAATGCTTCTCCGCTAATTTGGAAGTCTTGCCATCCGATGACGATACTTCCTGAAATAGCGATGAGGCAACCAATAACCGCTCCTTTCGTAAATCTCTCTTTAAATAGAAAGTAACCACCAATCATTGAAAATAAAGGTTGTAACGTTACGATAACTGTAGAACTCGCTACAGAAGTATATTGTAATGATTCAAACCATAGTACATAATGTGCAGCTAAAAATAGCCCGGATATGAATCCGAATCCCCATTGTCTTCTTGTTACTGTTTTTAGCTCGTTTCGATTATTTTTATTAAATAGTAATAACGGTAATAGAATCAGTGCAGCAAAAAATAAACGGTAAAAAGCAATGATAGCCGCAGGAGCATCTGCCAATTTTACGAAAATTGCTGAAGTGGATAGGGCGAATACGCCGAAAAATAAGATGCAATATGAAAGAATAGGTGATTTCACAGTTTGTCCCTCCGATAGATTGTTTATTATAATGAACTAAATACGATATAATGTACAAAGGTAAGTATATAAGTCCTTAAGGCGATAGGAAAGGATTATTTGCCTTTGTTTACTATGTCAGCACAAAGACAACGAAACATGCAATATAATGAACGAAAGGAAGGTTTTACTATGATACATGATAGACTCGGACAAACTGTATTAAGTTATCGTAAGAAAAATAATATGACAATTCGTGAATTTGCTGATTATGCAGGAATTAGTACTTCACTAATTAGTCAAATTGAACGAGGATATGCGAATCCTTCTTTAAGTGTATTGGAATTAATTGCGAAAGCATTAAATGTACCGCTATTTACACTTTTTATTAATGAGATTGATACAGATTCACTCATTTCTAAGAAAAAAGATCGAAAAAAAGTGTATCGGGAGAACAATGATCACATTGTATATGATGTATTAACACCGGATTTTATGAAAGCACGAATTGAAATGTTAATAATGGATTTAAATAAACAAGCAAACACAACGGAAAGTCACTATTCACATGAAGATAAAGAAGAGATTGCTGTTGTTATGAAAGGAGAAGTGTATGTGGAGTTAGAAGGAAAAGAATATTTTTTAGAAGAAGGTGATGTTGTACGTATTCCGCCAAATGTGAAACATCGCTTTTTGAATAAAAGTGATGAATCCAATCATATTTTATTTGTATTGACACCATCTTTAGGATGAGTATTAAGTGATTTTTATTACGGGGAAAAATAGATGGAAAATAAAACTGTTTTAAGAGATGGTCTTTCAATTATTTCTCAGTGTAAAAAACAAACAAATGATATTTGGCATGCGCATTTCGGAGAAGCTGCAATTGCTAGTTATTTTTTATGAAAGATAACAATATGGAAGAAGAGATCACTCATTGTATGTATTCCCAAACAAAAATGATGTTGAACAATCAAAACTTAGATGAAATCATCGATAGTAAAGAAGAAATTGATTTTCAAAGTGCTGAAAAACTGATTATAAAATCAATGGAGCATACAATTGATGAACTTCATTGGGTGGGGCATAATGTCATTTATGCTGCATTAAACTTATTAGCTATGAAAGAGTTACAAAAATGGGGGAATAATCAAGCAATTGAAGGGATTACTAACCTTATATTATCGTTTCGAAAAACAATTAAGTATAAACGATGAGGTAGAAAGTGAATTCAAAAATCCGAAACAATTATCTAAGTTTATTTTAAAGGAGATCTCGCAATTTAATATTATTTATAGAGCGGAAGCGCATCATGATTTAATTGGTCATTTGCTTACTTTTTCTCATGCAATTAATATTATGTATGATTTAGGGCATAGAGATATATTCCAACGAGGGATACGTCCACTGTTAAAACTAGTATAAGTGTTACGTGCTAGTCAATATCTTATGCCGAATACTGAAATTAACTTGCACTCACCTATAGATCGTTTACCTTTAATCGAATCAAAACGTGCTCATGTATTACCAACAGAAAATCAATTTTGGCTAAAAGACTATAGTGTGTTTGATTGGGATTTCGGGCATGTTTTTAAATTCTCATATAGTTATTTTGATCATATAAAGAGAGCCCCAGAATATAAAGATATTACATTAGAGAAATTCCGATTTGTTATTAATACGTAATGAAGTCTAATGATCTGTATAAAGGGTTAAATTTAAAATTTTTTGTTAATAGTATATTATTTTTATATTTGTAAGATTTTATATGCTTATTTTACTTTTACTAATTATGTAAATAGGCTATACTAAAATACATATATTTTAGTATTGGAGAGAGAAGTAAAACGACATGGAATTAGTAAAATTGGAAAAAGCTATTGAAATAAAGAAAGAAGAACTTTTATATTTAGTATCAGATTACGGAATTCAACATGAAAAAGTATTGGCATTAAGTCAAGAAATAGACAAATTGATTAATTACTTTATGTTTTTAAAATAAAAAGAACTATGGCATGATTTGAAAATGTTATAGTTCTTTTTTATTTGGAAATTCAGATATATATTCTATATACTAGTAATAGGTAGAATATTCTGTTTTGTAGGAGAGGGATATATGATATTACATACGCACATTTCAGGCGAAGGGGAACCAATTATGCTTTTACACTCTGGTGGTATGACGGGTTTAGTAGAGTATGAAGAGCAGGTAGCATTTTTTCAAGAAAAAAACTATCAAGTAATTCGTCCTGATTTAAGAGGACATGGAAGATCAGGGGGGACATTGGAGAATTATTTCCTACGTTCTGTAAAGGATCTACATGATACGTTAGTACATTTACAAATTGATAGATGTCATATAGTTGGTGTTTCCCTAGGAGGATTAGTCGCTTTATTATTTGCAAAAAAGTATCCAGATAAAGTGAGAACATTAACTTTTTCAGGTATCTTTCCGGTTAAGAAAGAGAATTGGGAAGAGTCCCAGCAGTATGAAGCGAAGTGCCATCAGGAATTGATGGAAAATGAAGAAGTTGTAACTTATATGAATCAAATTCATGAAAAAAGTGATTGGAAAGCGTTGCTTGAATCGTGGCAAGTTAAAGATTGGTACCCATTCGATGAAACTGGTGATGTAGCTAATCTTCAAGTACCTACACTTTGTATTGCAGGGGGAGATTCGGAAGATGAAGTTACAGCTGCTACAACGTTTAAACAATTAAACGACAATATACATATTGCTGTTATTCCGTTTGCTGGTCATTTAGTGCACAATGATCAACCGGAAATATATTCGAATATATTGTCTAATTTCTTACAGAATGCACAAGCTGCTAGTCGAATATAAGGACTTTTGGGTATAATAATAAAGGAATTATTAATTGTATCGGTTAGGAGCGCAGCACATATGAAAACAGTTGTTGTTATCGGTGGAGGTATAACGGGACTTTCTACTATGTTTTATTTAGAAAAATTAAAAAAGGATAATAATATCGATTTAAATTTAATCCTTGTAGAAAAAGAAGAGTACTTAGGTGGTAAAATCCATAGTGTAGAAGAAAAGGATTTTATTATGGAATCAGGAGCGGATTCTATCGTTGCTCGTAATGAACATGTTATGCCGCTTGTAAAAGATTTGAATTTAGAAGAAAAAATGGTATATAACGAAACGGGTATTTCTTACATATATTCTGATAATACTTTACACCCAATTCCATCTGACACTATATTTGGGATACCGATGAGTGTGGAATCGTTGTTTAGCAGTACGCTAGTATCAACGAAAGGGAAAATTGTTGCTTTAAAAGATTTTATAACGAAAAATAAAGAGTTTACAAAAGATACTTCGCTTGCTGTATTTTTAGAAAGCTTTTTAGGGAAAGAGTTAGTGGAAAAACAAATTGCTCCGGTGCTTTCAGGAGTATATTCCGGTAAATTAAATGAGCTTACTATGGCATCGACATTACCGTATTTACTGGATTATAAAAATAAATATGGAAGTATTATTAAAGGTTTTGAAGAGAATAAAAAACAGTTTCAATCAGCAGGAAACAAAAAGTTCGTATCATTTAAAGGTGGACTATCTACGATTATTGAACGTTTAGAAGAAATGCTGACTGAGACAGTCGTTAAGAAAGGTGCTGTAACGACTGCTGTAAGGAAACAAGGTGATCGCTATGAAATCTCCTTTGCAAATCATGAATCAATCCAAGCTGATTATGTTGTTTTAGCAGCTCCGCATGATATCGCACAAACTTTATTACAGTCTAATGAGTTAAACGAGCAGTTTCATACATTTAAAAACGCATCTCTTATAAGTATTTACTTAGGATTTGATATACTTGATGAACAATTACCGGCGGACGGCACAGGATTTATCGTAACGGAAAACAGTGATTTACATTGTGATGCGTGTACATGGACAAGCCGGAAGTGGAAGCATACATCGGGAAAACAAAAGCTATTAGTAAGAATGTTTTATAAGAGTACAAATCCAGTGTATGAAACGATTAAAAATTATAGTGAAGAAGAATTAATACAAGTCGCTTTATATGATATTGAAAAGAGTCTCGGAATTAAAGGCGAACCAGAAGTAGTTGAAGTTACAAATTGGAAAGATTTAATGCCGAAATATCATTTAGAACATAATCAAGCGGTTCAAACATTACAAGAAAAAATGACGGATCTTTATCCTAATGTATATTTAGCTGGTGCTTCATATTACGGTGTCGGAATTGGTGCGTGTATTGGAAATGGAAAGAACATTGCAAATGAAATAATTGCAACATTAAATGAACCGTCAAAATAGAATACATATATAAATAAAACGTCCCTCCAGTATATTGGAGGGACGTTTTATTTATTTCACTTGAATTGAGATTTTTTTATTAGTTGTATTATTCTCAGTAATCGTTAATGTTATGTTCCCGGATTCTTTAAATGAATAGGATGAGAGTTGATAAAGCTCTTTTATGCCATGTTTCTCTTTTAATTTATTGGCTGGAAGTGATGTTATGTTCGGTTTCCATGATTCTTGCTTACCTGAAGGATAGTTAACTATTATTTCTGGATTATTTAATTGCATTGGTTCCCAAGAGGCAAAATGTAGTTCAACTTCTGTATCTTTCTTTAGTAATACTTCTGAGAAATATCCAAGCTCTCCGACATTACCGAAAACAGTAAAGTTTTGATTTTGTAATGTGATATCTAAATGTTTAGGTTGATATGTTGCTGCGTGATAGATTCCATATGAAAGAGAAAGAGTGGCGGCGATTAAAATACCGATTGAAAATGTTTTAAAGCTATTGCCTTTAAAATTAGTCATCATGAATGAATTTGGGGCGAACTTTTTTGCAAATAAAAATATGAGTAATATGAGTAAGAGGGATAAGCCGATGAATATATACATAGAAAACTCACACCTCCATAATAAAACAAGATATTGACTATATTTTACCATAAATGTATGGGGGAGGGTGTTGTTTTAGAAGGGAAAAGTGAGCACGGAATCGAATTTATAAGACGTATTATTAAGGACGGGGTGATGGAGATGAAAATGAAAATAATACAATTAATTATAAAACTAGAGCATAAAGAGGTGATCATAGTATTTTGATCACCTCTTTATTTTTTCTAATCATGCAAAAGCAAGAAGGGTTATTTTTAGTTCGTATTGAATTAAGAGGATAAGCTTCTCTAGAAATATTTGATAAATGGGACATTGAGGACTTTCCTAATTATAAATACTTTTTCTGCTATAATGAATGAGTAGAAAGAAAGGAGTGATCCTGTGGCGTTTCCTATATTAGAAACAGAACGTTTGCGTTTAGTTGAAATAGAACAATCTTATTGTCAAAAAATATATGAAATCTTTTCATTGGATGAAGTAACGTGTTATTACGGTATGAATTCTTTTACGGAGTTTGGACAAGCTTCACGTATGATTGAATCTTTTTCAAAAAATTACTTTGAGAAAAAGGCAATACGATGGGGGATTGTATTAAAAGAAACAAATACTTTAGTGGGTACAATTGGATTAAATAATTTACAACTATGGAGTAAACGATCTGAAATTGGATATGACTTACATCCTCGTTATTGGGGGAACGGTTATGCGTCAGAAGCGGCTCGAGAAATTATTCATTATGGATTTCGAGATTTAGGCTTATTTAGAATTGGAGCTATTACATACCCTGAAAATGTTACTTCTTGTAAAATGTTATCTAAAATAGGCTTTCATAAGGAAGGGTTATTACGTGGCTATATTCATCAAGGAAATAAGCAACATGATGCACTATTGTATTCTATAGTTCGAACGGATGTAGAGGATATAAATTTATAATAAAAACCCCCTCTTATAAAAGAGGGGGTAAGTAAAAATTAACCTATTTTAGGTAATAAACGTTCTCCGCTTTTCATGCTACTTTTACATAAAGGGCATTTAGGCTCTTCTTCAAATGAAAAATTCTTTCTCATCCATCCTAAACAATCCTCTGATTCACATTCCCAGACAGGGGTTTGTTCTGGTGGTACTTCAGCTACATCGTTCTTTCGATTGCGATACATATAACCACTCCTTTTATGTAAAAAATTTTAGTTATATATTAAAAAGGTTGTTAACCGAGCTGGTAACAACCTTTTTATTGTTTGAATTATAGCTTTACAACGTTTTTAGCTTGAGGTCCACGGTTACCGTCTTCAACTTCGAAGCTAACTTCTTGACCTTCGTCAAGAGACTTGAAGCCGTCGCCAGTGATAGCTGAGAAGTGAACGAATACGTCGTTACCGTCTGCAACTTCGATGAAACCGAAACCTTTTTCGCTGTTAAACCATTTTACTTTACCTGTTAATGTCATGGTAATGCCTCCTAAAATTTAAAAAGATTACAATATGATCGGCCTTATTTGAATGAAAAATAAAAGTTCACATATTATCAAACACCCATAAGGAGTACAAAATAATCCTGATTGATACTTGATAATATGCAAAGGAAATATGGTGTTAAATTGACCTTAATTACTATCTTACAACAAATGGTGGGAAATAGCAAGTGCTGGTAATACCAGTGAATAATCTTGGTGATAATAGTAAAACGCACAAAGTCATCTCTTTTATTTATATATTATTCCAAATTTAGGTTTATGCTAAACGGAGAGCATTTTTATTGAAAGTTTGCATTAGAGAAACAATATATAGTATTAATATATTTGTTAAGGAGGCGAGAATATTGCAATTTACTCAATTTAAAATAATTGAAGCAGCCAAAGAAGGAAGAAGAAAAATTCATCCAGTATTCGCTGTTATACTTGCAATTGTATTTTTAACTTTAGGTGAATTGTTCATGTTACTTATGTTGTTTTTACCGAAAGCAGAAACACTTTTAATGAAGGCAATTTATAGTGACATTGAGATGATATTGACGTTTGGCGGAGCTGTATTTTTTGTTTTTTTATGGGTTAGATTTGTAGAGAAAAGATCAATTTCATCCATTGGGTTTTGGAGAAATCAGTGGATAAGAAAATATTTGAGAGGTGCATTATTAGGGTTTGTTTTCATTTCAATACCAGTAATGATACTTTTATTAACAGGAATTGTACAACTACAAATGCAACAAATTACGCCAACCGCTATAATTGGAATTGTGGGATCTTTAGTTGCTTTTTTAATACAAGGTGCAACAGAAGAAATTGTTGTTCGAGGTTGGTTATTTCCCGTCCTTTCTGTTAGAAGTCGTATATGGATTGGGATTGTTGTGACTTCGTTTTTATTTGGTTTTCTTCATTTACTAAATCCAGGTATTACAATTCTTTCAATATCGAATATAATATTAGTTGGTGTATTTGCAGCTTTTTACGTTTTGAAAGATAGTAGTCTTTGGGGGATATGCGCATGGCATTCCATTTGGAATTGGGCACAATATAACGTATTCGGATTTGCAGTAAGTGGAATGGCAATGTATTCTACACCACTTTTTAAACCTGTAACAAAAGGATCGGAAGTCCTTCATGGGGGCTCGTTCGGTATTGAGGGGAGTATCATTACAACAATCATGCTTTCTATCGCTTCCATTGTTTTATGGAGACAGTTATGGGGAAAAAATGCAAAGCAAAGAGATTTAAGTTAATGAAAGTGGGAGAAACTATGGGGATTATAGCGCTTGAGGGAGCAAGTGCGGTTGGTAAGAGTAGCACGTGTCGTGAGTTAGAAAAAAATTATGGTGCGTACATTATACCTGAAGTGAATTTATTGTTTGAAAGACCGAAAAACGAACATAGAACATGGTATTTTGAAAAACAAGTAGAGCACTGGAAAATAGCAGCGCAGAAATCAGAGCAATATGAATTAGTAATACTTGATGGCGACATTTATCAACCACTTAGTTATAATTGGTGTTTCCATTTTGATATATTTAATCAGCCGTTATCTTTAATAGAAAACTTTTATAAAGAAAAGCTGATACATAGGGAAATTGGTTTTCCCGATCAATATTTTTATTTATATACGAATGATGAAGAACTGAGAAAACGGAAAGAATCTGACGAGACAAAAAGAAGAAGAAACTTTGAAAAACATTTACATATATCAAAATCGTTTCAACGTTATTATGAAAATTTAAATGCTGTTACAGACGGATATTGCAAAATGATTGATGCGAAAAGTGTAAAATCGAATGAATTAGAAATTGTGAAAAGTTTAAATAGTTTAAATGTGTGTGAAGAGAGACGTTTTGATGTTTTGAGGTTAGATGCGATTACGAAGTGGTTAAAAGAACATCGTGCATAAAAACAACGAGTGCCTTATAAGGTACTCGTTGTTTTTTTATGTATTATATATTGATTTTAAAATTTGTAAGTTTGCTTTTTCATTTTTCTTAATAGCATTTGCAAATTTAGCTAGAAAGAGCTGAGAAGGATAAACCGGTAGTTCACCACAAATATCGATACCATAAACATTTTTATTCCTAATAAGAGAATGTAAACATTTTAATAGTGTAGAAAGTTTCATATGTCCTTGATCCCAATTTGTAATAGTTATTTTTGAATCTAAAACATCTTTATCAATGCTTACATATATAGTATCTGTATGAATATGCGAAAGTATCGTATGTGTAGATACTTCATAAGTTGTATCTATCGGGAATACTTCTACGCATGAATAATCATTAGAATGAATGGTTAAAGAAGAAGGTCCGATAATAATTACTTTCTTTAATTTTGGGTTATTTTGAAGTGCGAACGATACCCATGACCCGCAAGAAATAAGAGTATGTTCATTTTCTTCTTTTAAGTTCATGTCAGTGTGATGATCAAATAAAATAAGGCTAAATGGTTCATCTATTTCTTTTAGTAGCAAATAAGATACATAATGATAATTTCCAGAACCGATAAAGGTGATTCCTCTTTTCTTTCTACGATATAACTCCCGTTTTATACGCTTTAAAGAAGGAGTCTCGCAATACAGGTTTGCGTGCTCTAAATGACTAAAATCAATATCTTCATGGGAATAAGAATGAAGTTTATTTTGTAATAAATATGTATCGTCAAAGTTTAAAAAAGTTAAACCGCTATACAATAAACTCATATTTATTCATCTCCTTAATATGTAGACTAGCATATATTTTTATAAAATTAAAACGAAATGCTTAGAGATGGATCTGCATTTGAAAAAGATGGATATTTTGACAGAATAATCTTTCAATTGATAAAGAAAAGAACTATAATATAAGGAAATATATATGTGGTTCAAGAAATAGAAAATATGAATGGGATATGTGGGAGGAAACAAGCAAGATGAAAACATTTTTTAAAATAATAGGTATTTTAGCTGGTATGGCGGTAATCGGCGTAGGTGTAACATATGGTATGCTGTATTATCTAAATAATAGTAAACCAGCTGCGAAAAAGGCATCACCAGCTGCTCCGGCAGCAGAAGTACTAGCTGATAGTAATGTAAAAGCTGAAGATGCAAAGCTTTTAGAAAATGGCAATCATTCATTACCAAATAGCGGTTTTAATAAAAATTTTAAATGGACAGATGAGAACATACAGACAGCATTACATGAAATGGCACATCAAAAAACGAAAGCTGATCAAAAGTGGGGCTATATTTTTATCACACAAGAACGAATTGAAAGTTTACTTGATATTGTAAAGAGTAATGATCTAGTACAAGGAAATACATATGCAGATATTTTAGAGAGATGGAAACAAGGGAAATATGAAAAGATGGACGCAGATCACAACAAGATTTGGAAATTACAAAGCGGGAATTTAGGCGAAGGAAAAGGAGTAATGTCAGAAGCGGAACAAAAAGAGTTAATTAATCAATTGTTTATGCAAAAAGGTACATATTCAGGTAGTAAATTAATTGCAGATGGGGGACAGACTAATAAATAAGATAATATTGGAAGAGAGTAAGTGCTTATTAGGCAGTTACTCTTTTTTTGTGCACATTTTAGTCTCGCTCTAGTAAGGAAAGAAACGATTGTAAAACGGGTGAAATCCATCTAGATTTATGATAGATTACATGGCTTTGAATAACTGTTGAAGTTTCGATAGGCTGAAAACAGAGTTGTTCTTTTTGACAACTTTCTTGTACAACAATGTAAGGAAGAATTGAAATTCCTAACTCACACATCACAGATTGTTTAATGACTTCAACGTTGGAAGTTTCAAATGTTTTAGCTGGAATATTTCCGCTTTGACGTAAAAACCGATCTACCATCGGTCTATAGCCGCAGCTTTGTTCTGTAAAGATAAATTGAGTATCATTTAGTAAACAAAATGGATTAGAGTGTGTAGAGTGATGGGGAGTTAAAATCCATCCAAATGCTTCATTACAAAAAGTACGCGTAATAAAATCATTATGTTCCATACTTTCTCCAATTATGAAAATAACATCTGTTTCTCCTTCACGTAGCTTATTCATTGCTTGTTCGTTTGTAGTTGTTTCCAGTATGATATTTACTTTCGGATTCTCCTGTTTGTACATACGTAATAATTGTGGTAATCGGTACACTGCTAATGATTCGTTAGATGTAATCGTTAAAGTTCCCTCTAAATCATCACTATTTTGAGGGATTTCTTGCGCTTTTTCATAAATAGCTAGTAATTCTAGAGCATAAGGATGAAATTGATGACCTGCTTTTGTAAGAAGTACTTTTTTCCCTAATCGATCGAATAGAGGGAGACGTAAATCGTTTTCTAATGCTTTCATATGCGCTGTTACAGTAGATTGCGCATAACCTAACGCATGAGCAGCTTTAGAAAAACTACCATACTTAACGATGGCACAAAATGTTTTAATATGTCTCATTTCCATAAGCTATCCCTCTTTTATTATCATGATTTGTGAATGATTATATCACGTATTTCAATTTTCCAAATGATTAAATTCTTTATAAAATGAAATTATAGAAATATTCATTTAAATTATATTGGAGGAGAAATGATGATCAAAAAGGGCTATCATGTAGCTGTAGTTGGTGCTACAGGTGCAGTAGGACAGAAAATTATTGAACTGTTAGAAAAAGAAACTAAATTTAATATAGTTGAAGTTACATTGCTTTCGTCAAAACGATCCGCTGGCAAGTTAGTGCAATTTAAAGGACGAGAGATAATGATACAAGAGGCAAAAGCAACTAGCTTTGAAGGTGTAGATATTGCCTTTTTTAGTGCTGGAGGAGAAGTGTCTAGACAATTTGTTAATCACGCAGTCACTAGTGGTGCCATCGTAATTGATAACACAAGTGAATACCGAATGGCGCACGATGTACCACTCGTTGTTCCAGAAGTAAATGCGCACACTTTAAAGGAGCATAACGGTATCATAGCAGTTCCGAATTGTTCAGCATTACAGATGGTGATGGCACTTCAACCAATTCGAAAAGTATTCGGATTGGAACGAATTATTGTTTCCACATACCAAGCTGTGTCAGGTTCAGGAATTCATGCGATTCATGAATTAAAAGAACAGGCAAAGTCAATGCTTGAAGGTGAAGAGGTTAAGAGTACTATACTGCCAGCGAAAAAAGATAAAAAACAATATCCGATTGCGTTTAATGTATTACCTCAAGTAGATATATTTGCAGATAATGATTTTACATTTGAAGAAGTAAAAATGATTCAAGAAACGAAGAAAATTTTGGAGGACCAAAACTTGAAAATGGCAGCTACTTGTGTGCGTGTTCCGGTCGTATCCGGGCACTCAGAATCGGTTTATATAGAACTTGAAAAAGAAGCAACTGTTGCAGAAATAAGAGAAGTGTTGCTGGATGCACCAGGTGTTGTACTGCAAGATAATCCAAGTGAACAGCTGTACCCAATGCCATTATATGCAGAAGGGAAAATAGATACATTTGTCGGGAGAATTAGAAAAGACCCTAATACACCAAAAGGATTCCATCTTTGGATTGTTTCCGATAATTTATTAAAAGGGGCCGCTTGGAACTCGGTTCAAATTGCAGAAACGTTGGTGGAAGAGGGGATAATATAGTATAGGTAAATTAGGAAACTGTTAATGATTACAGTTTCCTAATTTTTATTTTATAATTGTTTTCTTTATTCCAGCCAAATTTGATTTGAAAGACAGTAAAAAACATCAAGAATGAATAAAATTCATTTGGTATGATATGGATAAATTAGATGTAAGGGGGGATTTAGATGTACCAAGTAAAGGGGTACTTTTCATCATTAAAAGGAAGTCATTATGATATTGGAAAGCAACAAGGAGAGTTTGTGAAAAATCATCCGTATCTCATTCCACAATTTATACAGCAAGAACATTTAGTATCAGATAATTATTGGACAGAATCTAGAAATATATTAAATCAATATTGTCCAGGAATTAATGAAGAAATTGAAGGGTTTTGTGAAGTGTTGAAAATTCCTGCTAGAAATCTGATGTATTATTATCAAACACTATTAAAAGCAGGATGTAGTCATTGTGTCGTATTACCTAAAAAGACAGATTCAAAGCACACATATGTATTAAGAAATTATGATTTGTCACCAAAAATAGATGATATGCGTTTTTGCTCAACACATGTTGAAGGTGCATATGTGCATAGTGGCTTTTCTACTTTTTATTTCGGTCGAACAGAAGGAGTTAACGAGCATGGGCTAGCTGTTACATTTTCAGCATGTGGTCAACCAGTAGGGAATATTGAAGGCTTACGAAAGCCAGTGTTAAGTGGTTTACAATGCTTTGCGGTAATTCGAGTATTATTGGAGAAATGTAAAAATGTGCAGGAGGCGATATCAATAGTCGATGAAATGCCAATTGCAAGTAATATTAATCTAATTGTAGCAGATCCTTTAGACGCAGCACGTATTGAAATATTTGACGGTTTTAAATCAATAACCACAATTGATGAGGAAAACCAAGATTTTATCGTATCAACAAATCATGCAATTAGTTTATCTGTTCAAAAATTGAATAATAGAAGATTAGAACAATCTACAAACAGATATTACACATTGTATGAACATTTAAATCGAAATGAACAAGTGAGCATGGATTCTTTAAAAGAATTAGTAGAAAGAGAGTATCCTACTGGGCTGACAGTACATAATTATGAAGAATGGTTTGGAACTTTGCATTCTGTCTTATTTGATTTGCATAATCGTACAATGAATATTTGCTTCGGATCTCCACTATTCAACGACTGGTACTCATTGAAAGTTGGAGGAAGTCTTTCATTTTCTCAGGTAAATGTGAAATTTAATAATAAAACGTATACTGACTTTTGGAGAGAAGAACGCTATTAATTGATTCAAGAAGAATAAATGAGATAAAATGGTAATAGTAAGGTGTATGTACGGGAGGGATTGCCATTGCTAAAAGTAATGTTACCGATTGTTCTTATCTTATTTGTTGCCATTTCAATGTATATTACTTATGAAAAAAGAAAAAAAGCAGGGGTAAAAGGATTGAAGAGTGCGTTAACTTCAATTTGTTTCTTTACACTAGCAATCTTAAATTTGCTTGCATATTGGTTAAACTTTGGCGGTATTTTTATTTGGTTAATTTCAATTGTTTTATTACTAGTCGGGGCATATTGTACGAAATATATTCCAATATCTAAAAAGGTACATTGAAATTTATTTGAGTTTAAAAGTTATGTTGTATTTTGTTTTGAAAAGAGATTATTCTACTAGAGCGTTGTGAAACGGTTTCAATAGGATAATCTCTTTTGTTCGTTTAGCTTTGTAAAGAATGTACTGTTCTTTTTAGTTGCTCAATAAACTCTCGAGTTGCAGCACACATATATTTATCGTTTCTATAAATAAGGCCAATTTCTATTGTAGGAGTAGGATTTTCTATTTTAATAGCTCGAATGTTTTTATTTTGTAAAAAGTCTATATACGGTTTTGGTAACAATGTAATTCCCATTCCTTTTGAAACCATTTGGATTAAAGATTCCATCGTACTAATTTCTAAAATTGGTTTTGGTTTAAAGTTAAATTTTTGACAATGAAATGTAATTAGTTCGGTTAAAAAGAAATTTTTAGGTAAAAGAATTAAAGGGTAGTTCTGTAATTCAGCAATAGATACATGATTACGTTCAGCTAATTGATGATCGGTTGGTACGACTAATGTAAGTTCACTTTTGTATAGAGGGATAGAAATAATCTCCTTATCTTGCACCGGGAGAAATGTAATGCCAATATCTAGTTCGTTTTGTAATAATTTTTCACGAATATCTCCTGTACGAAGCCCTAATACAGAAAGCTCTATATTGGGATATGAATGATTAAAATTTAATATAGCTGGTGGTAGTAAATAATTTACGACGGTTAACAAAGAGCCTATTGTTAAGGAACCTTGCTGTAATCCGTTTAAGTCTTGAATAGCGGAACGAGCTTGTTCGACTTCATGAAAAATGGTTTTACTATGTAATAATAAAATCCTTCCTGCATCAGTTAAAGATATTTTTTTACCAATGCGATCGAAAAGCGGCATTCCTACTTCATGTTCTAATGCACGTATTTGCTGACTTAGAGAAGGTTGTGAAATATTTAGTTTCTCAGCTGCTTTTGTGAAATGCAATTCTTTTGAAACAGCTAAAAAATATTCAAGTTGTCTTAATTCGATTGGAATCACCTCAAGTTTAATGATAGGTTATACCTATCATTATTATATAAATAATTGGATTGAACAATGATTTTGTTGAGCTTATAATCACTTTATTAGAGAGGGATTGAAAAGTTTTGAAGTAAGGATAGATAAGTATCGGAGCAAGGATATTTGAGTGGTTATTACATTTGCTAACCTTTTGTCATTTTAAATGAAAAATAGACAGAGAGTTTGAAAGTATAAATTAATTTATTGAAAAATTGTAGGGTAAGTAAGAGGAGCGATTAAGATGAATAAAGTATATGAGGTACTATCTTTAAATATAGGGTTACCAAAAGAGGTTACATACGGCGGAAAGGTAATTCATACAGGTATAAATAAGAAGCAAGTAAGGGAACCGGTGTTTTTATCCTTTTTAAAATTTAATGGAGATGGGCAAGCGGACTTAGTTCATCATGGTGGAGTAGATAAAGCAGTTTGTGTGTATTCTGGAGAACATTATAGATACTGGGAAAAAGAGTTGAATCAAGCCCTTGTATATGGAGCATTCGGAGAAAATATAACAATTAATTGTCTGTGTGAAGAGGATGTTTGTATTGGTGATACATTTCAAATTGGAGAAGCAATTGTACAAGTAACACAGCCAAGACAACCTTGTTTTAAATTAGCTAAGAAATACAATATTCCAAAGTTACCACTTTATTTTCAAGAAACAGGATATACAGGATTTTATTTTCGTGTATTAAAAGAAGGATGGGTATCACCTGCTGATACGTTAAAGTTAATAAAGTCTGATCCAAAAGGTGTTACAGTAGCAGTTGCTAATCGTATTATGCATAAGGAAAAACAAAATATGGAAGGGCTAAAAAGGATCTTAGAAGTACATGCACTTTCTACAAGTTGGAGAAATACATTTGAAAAGCGAATGAGAGGAGAAGAAATTAATACGAGGGAGAGACTAGAAGGAAAAAAATAATAAAAAATATTTTTTTATAAATGGTGCATTTCTATGAGTAAAAACGAAGTAGAAAGCACTATTTTTATATAATAAACTTATTAATATTCAAAAATCTTAATATTGTTTTATTCGACTTATTTTCGAATAGTCAAAACATAAAATTAATTAGACTCTTTTTTTATATTTTATGATAGTATATTGATTGGTAAGACCTATTACATTAAGAGCAGGTTATATAACTAAATCTAATTTGATGGAATTAACGTATGGAGGGACAACATGGGGAATGTTGAAATTTTTGAGAAATTTCTTTTAGAAGAACCAAAAAGAGAGCAGTTATTTCCTTTATTTGAAGAAGTGTTTGGAATTACAATTCAAACATTGAATGATTTTTCAGAGAGAGGTTATTGGGATGATACATACAAAGCTTTATCATTTTTACATGACGATAAAGCGATTGCAAATGTTGCGGTATTTTCGCTACCGTTGCTAGTAAATGGTGCAAGAATAAATGCAGCCGGCATTCAAACGGTAATGACTCACCCTGATTTTCGTAGACAAGGACTCATGACACAATTAATAAGTAAAATGATAGAAGAAATTGATAAGAAATGTGAATGTACATTATTATTTACGGAAAAACCGGAACTATATACATCATTTGGGTTTAAAGTTGTGCAGGAGTATTTGATGACTATTCTATATGATAAAAAGAATAATAATGACTCCTTACTTAGAAAATTAGATTATTATATGGAAGAGGATAGAAAGTTAATACATGAAACTATTGATAGTAGCCAAAGACTTTCAAATAATTTTTCAACATTAAACTTCCGTCCTTCGTTTTATTTGAATATGTATGATTCGGGATGGAATGGGAAATTGTATTATTCAGAGAAACTAGATGCTCTAATTGTGTATGAAGTAGATAATGAAAAGTTGAAATTATATGGAGTATTTGCACCAGTAATTCCAGTTTTAGATGAAATATGCGGAGAAATCGCTGAAAGATTTACAGAAATCGAATTTTACTTCTCACCAGATCAATTAGGGATTGAGGATGTACAATTTACAGAATTACAGTCTAATAAGTATTTAATGGTTCGAAGTAATAAAGAGTTAGATTTTAAAGGTTATAAATTTCCTGTATTAGCGGAGTTTTAAATGTTTGTATAAAGGCTTTATTATGGAGGAATTATGAATATATCGTATATACCTAAACATGTTGAGCAGCTCACTATAATGAATGTCCCTGAATATTATAAAATTAATGACAACCGGTCGTTTATCGTCTGTTCCAAAGCAGAAACAGATTTCTGGCTTAAAACACATTATGGTTTTGAAGTAATGAATGGTCATGTATTTTATAATGAAATGATGACAGACTTTCAAGCTGAAGTTCAATTGTGTATGAATCCAAATTCAAAATACGATCAAGCAGGTCTTTTTGTTATGATTTCGGAAAAGTGTTGGTTGAAAACTTCATTAGAGTATATTCCAGATGGCCCTTCTCATTTAGGAGCTGTCGTAACGAATAATGGATATTCTGATTGGTCAACACAAGACTTTCCAACAGAATTAGCTAACGAGCAACTTCGTTTTCGAATTGTTCGTAAACGTGGCGATTATATAATATATGTAAAAAATAGCTGTCAATGGGAACAAATAAGAATTGCCCATTTGATGGAGGATATAGGGAATGCGCCTGTTAAAATAGGTTTTTACACGTGTAGTCCTTCTAAAAACAATGGATTTGAGACTGAGTTTTTAGATTTTACAATTGAAGAGATATAGATGAAAAGCCGTATTCTTTCTACTTAAGAATACGGTTTTTCTATTTGTGTAATATAAAGCACATTTATTGACCAGAAAGTCATTAATGCTTATCATTTAATAATGTTAAATATTAATTTGCATAATATAATAGAAGTACTGGAAAAATCAAAAAATATATGGCTTAAGTAAGGAGGGTATGAATTATTAAATGGTAATTTCATAGGGAAAAAGGAGATTAAGTATGAAATCATTTCGCGAATTATTACAGTATTTAAAACCATATTTGTTCTTCGCAATTATTGGACCGCTATTTATGGTACTTGAGGTTGCGATGGACTTAATTCAACCGACTATTATGCAACATATTATTGATGTTGGGATAGCAAATCGTGATTTGAATTATGTAATAAAAATGGGGCTTCTTATGATAGGAGCTGCAGCACTCGGTTTAGTTGGAGGACTTGGGTGTATGATGTATTCTACAAAAGCAGCTGTTAATTTCGCTACAGATATACGAAAAGATGTATTTGCGAAAATAGAAACATTTTCAAGTGAAAATCGTGATTCGTTTGGAACTGGAAAGTTATTAACGATTGTGACAAATGATGTTACTTCTATTCAAGCAGCGATGACGATGACATTACGTGTACTTGTTCGTGGTCCTTTGTTATTTATCGGAAGTATAATAATTGTTTTTGTAACAGCACGTGAGTTATTTCCTATATTACTTGTGGTTGTTCCAATTTTATTACTTGCGATTATATTCATTGCAAGTAAAGCGAGCGGAACGTTCAAAAAAGTGCAAGAAGCATTAGATAAAGTGAATACAAAGCTACAAGAAAATTTATCTGGAGTACGTGTTATTAAAGCGTATGTAAGACAAAAATATGAAATTACTCAGTTTGGAGATGTTAATACAAATTTAACGAAGATAAATATTCGAGCGGTGCAGCTTATTTCCATAATGATGCCAATCATTATGTTAGTTGTAAGCGGCGGGATTGTCGCAACATTATGGATTGGTGGAGAAAAAGTATTTGATGGAACGCTTCAAGTAGGAGCTATTTTAGCGTTTATAAACTATTTGAATATTATTTTAATGTCACTTATGTCTATAAGTATGGTATTTATGCAAATCGCGCGAGCATTTCCATCTGCGGATCGTGTACAGCAAGTTTTAAATACTGAGGCTGATATTACGACGGAAACAAATGCGGTTGCACCTAAGCAAATCGAGGGAGAAATTGACTTTAAAAATGTTAGTTATAGTTACACGAAAAATAATGAATATGTTTTAAAAGATATTTCATTTAACATATGTAAAGGTGAAAAAGTAGGAATTATCGGTTCTACAGGAAGTGGTAAATCTACTTTAGCAAAACTGTTACCGCGTTTATACGATGTTGATCAAGGGGAAGTATGCATTGATGGAATAAATGTTAGAGCATACGATTTACAAAAACTTCGTGCTTCTATCGGGTTTGTACCTCAAAAGGCATTATTGTTTTCAGGTAGCATAGAAGAGAACTTACGTTATGGTAAAGAAAATGCAACGAATGACGAACTGGAAGTAGCGGCTTCATCAGCTTGTGCGACTGAGTTTATTAACAAGTTGGAAGATTCATATCAATATCATTTAACACAAGGTGCAACGAATTTATCAGGTGGACAAAAACAACGTGTATCAATTGCAAGGGCACTTGTGAGAAAGCCATCCATTCTTATATTAGATGATTCTACATCAGCAGTTGATGCGAAATCAGAATCTAACATCCAATCGGCATTAAGAACAGAATATAAAGGAACAACAACATTATTAATTGCCTCTAAAATCTCATCTATAATAGATGCTGATAAAATTCTCGTTTTAGATAACGGTGAATTAGTTGGTGATGGTACACATGAAGAATTGTTAGAACAATGTGAGGTATATCAAGAAATTTATCTTTCCCAAGGTGGCAATTTACATAAAGAAGGTGGGAAAGAACATGCGTAATTTTCAAGGGCAATTTGCTAATAAAGGTGGGCGTAACGCGCCTAAAATGGGTGAAGCTAGAAACACAAAAGGAACTGTATTGCGAGTATGGAACTATATGGGGTATCAAAAGGCTGCTCTTACGTTCGTTATATTTTTAGTATTTGTTACGACGTTACTTGGGTTATTAGGTCCTTATTTAATGGGAGTAATTATAGATCAATATATTGTACCGAAAGATTTAAGCGGTACGGCGAGAATGTGTTTGTTACTTATCGCGATTTACGGTGTAACAGTATTGTTAACTTGGTTACAAACATTTGTCATGGTTAATGTTGCATTAAAAACGATACAAAAAATACGACAAGATATTTTTGAGAAAATCCAAACGCTTTCTTTACGTTTTTTTGATGTACGTTCGCAAGGGGATTTAATGAGTCGTGTGACAAATGATATAGATAATTTGAATCAAGCGTTGACACAAAGTGTGGTACAAATTATTTCATCTGCATTAACCTTTATAGGTGTAACGATTGCGATGTTCGCATTAGATTGGATATTGGCGATTGTTACTTTAATTACAGTACCTATTATGTTTTTCGTTACAAAAAAACTAGTTGCTTATAGTGGTAAAAACTTTGCGAAGCGACAAAAAGATTTAGGAGAATTAAATGGTTTTATTGAGGAAGCTATAACAGGAGCGGATGTTACAACGTTATACGGGAAAGAAAAAGAAACTGTACAAAATTTCAATAAAATTAATGAACAACTAAGAATTTCAGCTACGAAGGCGGATACATTTTCAGCTTTTATTTTTCCGAGTATGAACTTTATTAATAACTTAGGTATGGGACTTGTAATTGGGACTGGATCAATTATGGTTTTAAATGGAATGACAACAGTAGGTGTCATTGCGGCTTTTATTAATTATTCTCGTCAATTCTCAAGACCACTAAGTCAATTCGCCACTTTAATGAATACAATTCAAGCGGCAGTTGCTGGTGGAGAACGTGTCTTTGAAATTATGGATGAAGTACCAGAAATTCAAAATAAAAAAGATGCATGCATTGTACAAAATTTACAAGGGCATGTTGCACTCGAGAATGTTTCATTTGGTTATGAGGAAAATAAAACGATTTTAAAAGAAGTGAGTCTTAAGGCACAGCCAGGGGAGACAATTGCTTTAGTTGGTCCAACTGGATCGGGCAAAACAACAATCATTAATTTGCTAACTCGCTTTTACGATATACAGCAAGGGCAAATTCATATCGATGGAAAAGATATAAAAGATTATGATATTAATTCGTTGCGGAGTAAAATAGGAGTAGTTTTACAAGATACGTACTTATTTGCTGGGACGATTATGGATAATATTCGTTATGGTCGATTAGATGCTTGTGATGATGAAGTAATCAATGCAGCTAAGGCAGCATCTGCACATTCTTTTATTAAACATTTACCGAATCAATATGAAACAAAAATTGCTTCAGAAGGATCGAATTTAAGTCAAGGACAAAAACAACTTCTTGCGATTGCGCGGGCGATTTTAGCAGATGCAGATATATTAATTCTCGACGAAGCAACATCAAATATTGATACGAGAACAGAATTGCAAATTCAAGAAGGACTAAATAATTTAATGAAAGGTCGAACAAGTTTTGTAATCGCTCATCGATTGAAAACGATTGAAAAAGCTGATCAAATCCTAGTTATAAAAGATGGAAGTATTATGGAAAGAGGGAATCATGAATCTCTTATGGAAGATAGAGGATTTTACTTTGACCTATATACGAGTCAGTTTAAAATTTAATAAGAACTTTGATATGATGCGGTTTCTCTAGATAGTAGAAATCGCATTTTTATATTTGTAAACATTACTATCCAAATATTCGTTCACTAAATGTCTTAACTATGTCTTTCTTGCATCCACGGTAAAACATGTGAATAGCGGTTTAAGGTTATGAAAATATCTTTATGCCCCAACTGTTCACGTGCAATTTTGTGATGTACAAATTGTTTCCAAAAAAGTATTGCATGAGTAAGACGTTAACCATTAAAATTCAGATTTTATTTAATAAGCCTTAAAAATATCATGAAATCCACCACGACAACCCCATGTACCTCTTTTGGTGGCTAATAACTAAATCTCAATCCATATTCACTTGACCAAGTCTTAATTTATCAGTGTTTATTATAATTTTATGTTTTTATCATGCTTCAATTGTTTTTTTATCAATTGGGACTAATCGCTTTGAACTTGAAGTTTTTGTATCTAATACCAGTTGATTATTCGGGTTTAAAGTTTGACTAATAACGAGTAAAAAGCGTTCATTATGAGTGTTTTATGTTTTTATATAATAGTGAACTAATTGAACTTTGATTACACAACGGCAGTGGAACAAATAGAGCGAAAGACGGCAACCTTAAAGAGTGTTTCACGTTATATTTATACGTTTTAATGATTTAACAGATAATACAATTTGAATGTTATTAAAAAAGACACTGTTTCCAGTGTCTCAACTTATTACGAGAGTTTTATGAGGAAACTACAATTAGAAAATCACTTATTTTTTAAAGGAGTTAATGGGTAATTGTACGTGCTAAAATCTTTATTAAAAATATCCTGTACTAATTGGATAGTTTCATGATCATAAAAACTATCGTATGTTGGGAGGCGTGGGAATAAAGGGTCGGTAATATCAGCATCTGCAAAATCACCCCTAAAAATCGCCCTGTCCTTCTGATGATGCCATGATTTAGTTAGTATGTGTAAAGGAGAAGTTTTTAATTGATATGTTTGTTCTAAGCGCACAATTTCAGTAGAGAAATTTTCAAGGTAGATATATTTTGTGACAAACTCCTCCTCAGCTGGTTCATATTGCTGCATTAAATGTGGATCTACTTGTTCTAAATCTATCATTTTCGCTTTTAAATAGTAGAGAAAGATTTTAAATGAAATAGGCTTATTACAAAATTCATTACCATAATAAAAATGCCGAATAGGATTCCATGCTGGGTTTTCTATGTGAGGGGGGGCAATTAGTGAAAAGAATGAACTTACAGCTCTTGTATAAGGGTTTCTCACTAATTTATAGGAATCTTTTCCATTTGTATATAAAGCGGCAGCTAGTTCAATAAAGTAGTCGGAGGAGTTTTTATATATTTCATTTTCATAATTATGGATGAAGGAATCGTATTTTATGGCTTGTTTAAATAAATTTATCTGATAAAAAAACCAATGTGCAAGTGAAGTACATCCACTTTTCTGACTCCAAAATAAAATCAAAGGGAAGTTAGAGTTAAAGTGCGGAACGCGTCCGTATTTAATAATATTTGCAAAAGACATAGTTAGCCTCCATTCAATTATGTCAATTATTTTTAATTTATGAATAAACAACTCGGTATATGAATAAGAGAAGGGAAGTAGAATAGATAATTTAAAACAATATAACTTTGGAATAAAAGCGTTATTTTATAGGGGTGTGAAAAGAGGACTTTTGAAAAGTGCTCCTGAATCATTATTTTAGCGTAGGACGGAAAATAATAATGCTGCTATGAATGGTGTGAAATCAAATAAGATATGTGTGATAGAACTGGCCCATAATGAATTAGCTTTAAATGCAACCCAGTTAAGTGGCAATCTAGCTAAACCAATAACAAAGAAAATTTGAACGAGGTTACCGTTATATGTAGAATAATGTGCCAAACCAAAAAAGAATGCTCCAATAATTGTAACAATAATCATTGATCGTTTCTCATTTACTCTATGTTTTTTCAAAAAGTATATTGCTAGTATAGATGGAATTAAAACGAAACATTCTTCACCGATTAAACTAAATATAATATCTATAGCGTTATAGATGAATTGTGCAGCTGTGTTGTCTACGAAAATATTAGTCGCTCCGTTAGCAGCAACCGGAAAGTCAAAACCATATGTGATTACTACTGCAACAAGTGAGCTTTGGACTGCATTCCATATATAACCAATTAAAATAAATTTAATTGCTCCTTTTTGGAGGGGACTAAACGCTGACTTAATTCCGTATGTACCATAGTTTAAATATAGAGAAATGAAACCAGCAAGGGCTATAAATGTAAAACTGAATGGTAGACTAGCATAAACCAAACCTACGTAAGCAATAAGAATTAAAAAGATACCAATAATTACAGTTAAAGTGCTAATAGGTCTTCTGTCGTAAAGACTGTTCATTGAGTTTTCCTCCTGCTCTGTTAATCAAATTCCAAAAATATGAAATTTAACTTTTATTATATGACGGAGGTAACAAATTTAAAACAATATATGAATAATGTGAATTTATTCATGAAAATAAACCTTTTTTCATAAACAAGAAGGCGGTTGTTTCCGCAACCACCTTTTTATAAAACAAAGCACTTTTTCAGAAATAAAATATGAATGATTTCTAAAAAGGTTATAGGATTTAATCCTATTTTCATAACTCCAGTGACTAGCTTAATTTTTAAGAAAGGAATGACTATATTATATGAAAGCTTGTTTAACAGGGTTACAAATAAAAAAACAGCTAGCAAAAGCTAACTGCTCTCTAAATGGGATGAAGTAAAAGTTCAGCAGAGCAGATCGAACGGAGGGGAGCCGTATCGTATGAATCAATCAATTGTCATTTTTTTGAAGACATCGATAAAAAAAGATACGATGACTTGTGGTGAAAGAGCTGAAAAACTACAAAGCATTGTGCACCCGTATGAAGAATCAAGAAGAACAGGGAAATCAGCGGAAAGAGAGTATTTATAATCTAGTACGTTTATACTTTGAAAAACTAGTTAAGCAAGGAGAAATAAAGGAAGTAAAAAGAAGCAGAAGAAAAAGATATAGAAATAGATGATTCGGTAAAAAGTAACCATTTGGGTGCTTTTTCTTTTACACAAAACAAATGGAATCAATGAACGAAAAAACAGCGATGTATGAGATTAGTATACTAGTCAGTTTTAAATTTAATATAGTGCGGTTTCTCTAGGAAGGAGAAACCGCATTTTTATATTTATAAAGTTAATTAGAAATATAGACTTGAAATTTTTAGATATACGAATGGTTAGCAAAAAATAGCAACTTCAGTGCCAGATGGAAGAAGTAATTTACGTGGTACTGTAATAATCTCAAGAGCCATCTGGGCTGAATAGAGATGTATTGGAGTTAACTCTAAGGCGTGAGTTAATAATAATATAAAGCTTGTTAGGATTGCAAAGCTCCCCCCAAAGAAACTTTTTGACATGTTACGGAAATCTTTTATTAAGGAAAAGGAAGAAAAAAATGCTGTAACAATGAGTATTAAAAATTTATATTTATCGGCCATTAAACCCCTCCTAAAGAACAGTAGCTTATATTATAACGTATTTTTGTGTATTATAATAAAAAGATTTTGAAATTAACAGTTTAAATGCGTAAAAACCGCAACTTGAAAATTTTAGTTGTGGTTTTTATTTATGAGTCCTTTGTTTTAGAGAATAGATAATCTAGAATTAAAAATTTAAAAATAGATTAGTGCCCTTATTATTGTTTGCTGGAGCTTTACTTGATATTTGGCCGGACAATAAGACGAGCTTTGGATATATTAATAAAAAAGGGGATGTTGAACAATGGCTAGATATAGTTTACATGGAGGTCACAATAGTATTGTACAGGGTGCAAATTATGGGAATCGGAAAGAACATATTATGGATCGCCAAGTTAAGGATGCAGTTGTTGCTAAATTAAGAGCATTAGGGCATACAGTTTATGATGATACTGATGAAGTAGGGACAACACAAGCGCAAAATTTAAATAACATTGTATCTAAAACAAACTCACATGATGTAGACTTAGTAGTTTCATTTCATTTAAACTCATATGATACGAATGCTAATGGTGTTGAAGTACTGTATTAAGACCAACAAGCTTTATCAGCAAAGATAGCAGCGCAACTTTCAAAAGATATTGGCTGGTCAAATCGTGGCGCGAAGGAGCAAAAAGACCTTTATGTATTAGCGAATACGAAAGCACCTGCAATCTTAATTGAACTTGGATTTATTGATAATGAAGCAGATATGGCAAAATGGGATCCAGATAAGATTGCTAATTCAATTGTATATGCATTAACGGGGCAATCTGGTGGGACAACTCCGCCAGCCCAAAAAAATATCATTCAATCAGGAGCTTTTTCACCATATGAAACACCCGATGTAATGGGAGCATTAACGTCACTAAAAATGACAGCTAACTTCATCTTACAATCTGATGGTTTAACATATTTTATCTCTGAACCAACTTCAGATACGCAACTTAAAGGAATGACAGATTATCTTGATCGTAAAGGCTGGTGGTATGAAGTTAAGTAAAGATTTTAGTTTAGTGGAACAGAATATTTAAAAATCAATAGTCCGAAAAAGAGGATTACTTATAATGAGTAATCCTCTTTTAAAATTTTTATCTCGTATGAATAAGGTTAGATATAGGAGACGCTCGCCTTGAAAATTGATAAGTAATGCATGTAAGTGGGAAATTCATTGGGCATCGTAGCAATATTTTTAAAAAGAAAAGAAATTTAGAATTTGAATTTAATTGATTACAATTGAAATAGCACTGAAAACTAATAAAACGGCCATAATGATGTTAAATGATTTAGTATGTTTTAATAAAAGTTTTTGGAACATGGAACCAAATAAGCTCCAACTAAATGTGCTCATTAATCCAACTACACCTAGAAATAATGAGAAAAGTAGAAAACTTGAATATGAATTATAGTAAGGGAGAATAAAAGTTGACACTACAGTCAGCCCGAATAGTATCCCTTTAGGATTGACAAATTGAAGAAAAATCCCCACTGTAAATAAGTTTTTATTATGTTTTTCATCGGAATCTGTACTAGTTTTACTAGTGAGTATTTTAAAAGCTAAATATAGCATGTATGCTACACCTAAAATTTTTAAAGGGAATTCGATTATGGGTAGGATATTAATTAGTACAATATTAAAGAAGCTACATAAGGAAGTGAGGATGAAAAACCCGAAAGCTACTCCAAAACAAAATTGCATACTCCTTTTTAAACCATGTTGATTGGCGTATGTCATAGCTAAAAAATTGTTAGGTCCGGGTGTGAAGCTACTTATAAAAACAAATAACAAAAAAGAAAATATAGGCATTTCAAAACCCCCTAAATATTTAGTGTGTGTTATAATGACCGAAAAGAACAATATAACGTGTGCTTTTTATTATACATAACGGTCGTTATATTGTATATAGTATAGGGGTGTTTCTTATGGAAGAAATTCAACTTATTTTAGCAAAAAATTTAAAAACAATACGTGAAAAAGAGAAAATGAGTTTAGAAAAGGTCTCTCAATTAACAGGTGTGAGTAAAACGATGATTGGACAAATTGAACGAGGAGAGTCAAGCCCAACATTAACAACGATATGGAAAATCGCTAATGGTTTGAAAGTGTCTTTTACTTCTTTAATCAATAATCCGCAACCAGATACGAAAGTTGTTTTACGAAATGATGTACAAGTATTATCAGAAGACAATGGGAGATATAAAGTGTATCCTTCCTTTCCTTTTCAAGATGATAGGAACTTTGAAATCTATACGGTTGAAATTGAAACGGAAGGAAAATTAAGTTCGGAAGGCCATAAAGAAGGGACCGAAGAATTTATTACGGTGTTTGAAGGGGAATTGACAATTGAAATAAATGATTGTCAATATAAATTAAATAGCGGGGATGCAATTCGCTTTAAGGCGGATAAATCGCACTCGTATTATAATTCCGGACGAACGCTAACTCGGTTAAGTATGACCATTTATTATCTAACTTCATAAACTTGCGATTACTTTAAGAATATAAAGAAATGTGTGTTGATAAACCATCTATAAGAGATGGTTTTATTTTATGAATTCATAAAAAAAAGACACTCGTTTGAGTGTCAACATAGTATTGCTCTCGCGTATAGGATTGGAGTAGGTTTATCAAATACATATTGAGATGGTTCGCAATTGATAAACTGTCTTCTTACTCAATGTAACATTGGCAGGGAGAAGTGTAAATTGATAATATATATACGGAAAATTTAGTATAGATAATTTCTACTATCAATATAGTACAAATTGTTTTTATTGCTTAATCACTGTCGTGAAATTATTGAAATATTATTAGATTTAGGAATGACGTAATAGTTACTACTTTAGCAGCTAAGAATGTTTATTATAAAAAAGAATGAATCATTTATTAATCGATTCGTATAATTGTTAAAGAGGCACCTGTTGAACCACCT
Organism: Bacillus sp. M5A3_1b; assembly: GCF_053345335.1. NCBI lineage: Bacteria > Bacillati > Bacillota > Bacilli > Caryophanales > Bacillaceae > Bacillus > Bacillus sp. M5A3_1b. Next base: position 144,109 of record NZ_JBKEZY010000010.1, read on the forward strand.
CCAACTAAATTAACTATGGATAATACGCCGAATAGTTGAAGGGAAATTGTATTACCAGCAATTAAATTGGTTATTAAATTATTATTATAATTTGAAGTTGATATTGCGGGTGAAAAAATAGATCCGGGAAGTGGAGTCGAAGAGTTTAATAGTAGCCTTGTACCAGCAAGTAGTGCAGTTGTAGTATTAACTTGGTAGGTTAAATAATATCTCCGAGTAACAGGAATTGTAAATATATCATTTGTAGCGTTCACTGTAAAATTACCGAGACTTTGGTTATTAGAAAGTGGAATATTAGTTCCACCTAATATGACTGAGATGGGACCACCTAACGTATTATTAGCGAACATAGAGTTTGTTGTAATAATGGGACCAGTAATGCCTGTGGGACCAGTAGGACCTGTAAGTCTGTATGGAAGAATAATTTCAAGAGCCAGTGATAATAGTTCTTTTTTTATTTTTTCATTCTTATCTTGAATATAAATCACCTCATTTTTAAATTAGAACGTAACCGATTTAGTATTTTGAAATGGACCTATCATTTTATTATATTAATACTACTAGCTATAGCAACGGTAAAAGTTTATTATATGTAAAAGTCATTTTAGTATGAAAAAGTAGTTATAGAATTTTTCCAAAATGATAGATGTTATATTTTGTTAATTAGTAAACAAAAATGTGGAATGAGGTATTAAATTGAACCGCAATGACAAATTATCGTTGAATAAAGGTATGATAAGATCTGAAAATATTGGACCTACCTTTCCAGTTCTTCCGCCAATTTATATTCCAACGGGAGCAACAGGTCCAACGGGAGTAACAGGTCCAACGGGAGTAACAGGTCCAACGGGAGTAACAGGTCCAACGGGAGCAACAGGTCCAACGGGAGCAACAGGTCCAACGGGAGTAACAGGTCCAACGGGAGCAACAGGTCCAACGGGAGTAACAGGCCCAACGGGAGTAACAGGCCCAACGGGAGTAACAGGAACAACGGGAGCAACAGGTCCAACGGGAGCAACAGGAACAACGGGAGTAACAGGCCCAACGGGAGTAACAGGCCCAACGGGAGTAACAGGCCCAACGGGAGCAACAGGAACAACGGGAGTAACAGGTCCAACGGGAGTAACAGGCCCAACGGGAGCAACAGGTCCAACGGGAGTAACAGGAACAACGGGAGCAACAGGAACAACGGGAGCAACAGGCCCAACGGGAGTAACAGGTCCAACGGGAGTAACAGGTCCAACGGGAGTAACAGGTCCAACGGGAATAACAGGAACAACGGGAGCAACAGGTCCAACGGGAGTAACAGGAACAACTGGAATAACAGGCCCAACGGGAGTAACAGGTCCAACGGGAATAACAGGTCCAACGGGAGTAACAGGAACACCGGGAGCAACAGGTCCAACGGGAGTAACAGGAACACCGGGAGCAACAGGTCCAACGGGAGTAACAGGAACACCGGGAGCAACAGGTTCAACGGGAGTAACAGGAACAACGGGAGCAACAGGAACAACGGGAGCAACAGGCTCAACAGGTTCAACGGGTCCAACGGGAGTTATTGGTCCCATAACAACAACTAATTTATTATTTTACACTTTTTCAGATGGAGAAAAACTTATATATACAGATTCAGATGGGATAGCTCAATATGGTACAACACACATATTACCTCCTGATGAGGTTTCCTATATTAATTTGTTTATTAATGGAATACTTCAACCACAACCATTATATCTGGTTAGTAATGGTCAGCTAACTTTATTGGATAATCAACCACCTACGCAAGGTTCTTCAATTATTTTGCAATTCATCATTATTAATTAAAAAAGACAGATTCTTAAATAAAAAGAATCTGTCTTTTTGTTCTACATTAAAGTAGTTAAACTAAGTGACGATAAATTCAATTGTAATTGGAATTCCGCCGTCTAATGCATCTCCGCCAGGAATTGTAATAGCACCAGTAGGTCCAGTAGTAATACTGGAGTTCACACTAGGTTGAAGAATGCCGTTTACATAAAAGTTGTAATACGTAAAAGTCGGAAAAGCAGTTGCAGTAGTACCAGCATCGTTTAAACAAGCTGTAGCAGCAATTGCAAAAGCTGCACCTGTTCCTGTTCCAGCTCCTAGTGTAGATGTAAATCTTCTAGATGCCATAAATGGTTGGATGATTGGCAATTAATTCTCACCTCCTAAATTATTTTTTGAACGAATTATAGAATAACTTGTCCGATATATTGTATGAGAGTTTTCTATAATAGAAACGGCTTCTTAATTATTGAGAGAACATAATTTTAGTAAAGATATTGTTACTTATCTGAAAAGATGGTGTTGTTACTTGTTGGTTATATGCAAATGCTTAGTTTTAATATTTAAATTAAAATGTGCTTTTGGACCTAAGAGATAAACGTGGAAAATTAAAATAAACTCTTAAGTTTAGGTGTTTAATCTAAGCAGTCAATTATTAAAAACATATAATTAATATGTGAGTCATGAACATAATTAAATATCGTTTTTTCAGTTTAATTATAATTCATGTTTCCTATTTTAAGTGACTGAAACCTATACGCAATTTTATAGTTCTTATAATAGGAAAACACTCAAATATAAGATAAGTAAGGAGGAAATAAATGTCACATAACAATTGTTTTGGTCATAACAACTGCAATAATCCGATTGTTTTCACTCCAGATTGTTGTAACAATCCACAAACGGTTCCAATTACTAGCGAACAATTAGGAAGATTAATAACTTTACTAAACTCTTTAATTGCGGCTATTGCAGCGTTTTTTGCAAATCCAAGTGATGCAAACAGATTAGCTTTACTCAATTTGTTTACTCAACTATTGAACTTACTAAATGAATTAGCACCTTCTCCAGAAGGGAATTTCTTAAAACAATTAATTCAAAGTATTATTAACTTACTACAATCTCCTAACCCAGACCTAGGTCAATTACTTTCTTTATTACAACAATTCTTCAGTGCTCTTGCACCATTCTTCTTCTCTTTAATTATTGATCCTGCAAGCTTACAACTTCTATTAAACTTATTAGTTCAACTAATTGGTGCTACTCCAGGAGGTGGCCCAACAGGTCCAACAGGTCCAACAGGTCCAGGAGGCGGAGCAACAGGAGCAACAGGAGCAACAGGGGCAACGGGAGCAACAGGCCCGACAGGAGCGACAGGAGCAGGAGTAACAGGCCCAACGGGAGCAACAGGAGCAACAGGAGCGACAGGCCCAACAGGTCCAACGGGAGACACAGGAGTAGCAGGCCCAACAGGTCCAACGGGAGACACAGGAGCAACAGGAGCGACAGGCCCAACAGGAGACACAGGCCCGACAGGAGCAACAGGCCCAACAGGTCCAACGGGAGACACAGGTCCAACAGGAGCAACGGGAGCAACAGGATTAACAGGAGCAACTGGTGCAACAGGTGGCGGAGCTATTATTCCATTCGCTTCAGGTACAACACCATCTGCGTTAGTTAACGCATTAATAGCTAATACAGGAACTCTTCTTGGATTTGGATTTAGTCAGCCTGGCATAGCTTTAACGGGTGGAACAAGTATCACATTAGCGTTAGGTATAGGTGATTATGCATTTGTAGCACCACGTGCAGGAACTATTACGTCATTAGCAGGTTTCTTTAGTGCAACAGCTGCATTAGCTCCATTATCACCTGTTCAAGTGCAGATACAAATATTAACTGCACCAGCAGCGAGTAATACGTTTACAGTACAGGGCGCACCTTTATTATTAGCACCAGCATTTGCTGTAATAGCGATTGGTGCTACAGCATCGGGAATCATTCCTGAAGCTATTCCAGTAGCTGCTGGAGATAAAATACTGTTATATGTTTCATTAACAGCAGCAAGTCCAATAGCTGCAGTTGCTGGATTTGTAAGTGCAGGTATTAATATCGAATAACTTGTGGTAATGTATTCTGTATATAGCCCTTCCTAATTTTATTAGGAAGGGCTATATTTTATGGGAAGATAGGTGATAAATCAAAATGTATGATTTATACTTTAATATTTATGGAATAAGTTAAATGATTTGAAAAAATTACCTATAAATAAAAAAGATGAATTCTATTAAAAATAGAATTCATCCATTTCATAAATGGTATACAAGGGAAGAAAGTTATTTATCGTGAGCGTTGAAATGTTATAGTTCAAATTAGTAATAAACTATTTGTTTTTATTACAGTTACATCCTTTTTTCTTTACATAGCCTTGCTCGGCTAAATCTCTTTGTGATTGGGAATTGGAAGATTGAGAATTCGAAGACTGAGAGGATGCTGATGAACTACTATTTTTATTATTAGAGTAGTTTTTTCGATAGTTATAATTACTCATAGTACTATCACCTCCAATTAGATATATAAATATTATATGTATGTACTCTATTAATTGTTACGAAAAAAATAGGAATGGTGGATATACAATAAAAAATCTCCTACGTATTTTCCGAGGAGATCAATAATTGTCTATTAATGAAATAAATTAATATCCCCAGTAAAGAGGGAAATAGTATGAATCTTGGTAATATAAATTTTGTTGTTGATTAGGAGGATGAGTTGGTGGGTTTATCATTCCTCGGTTTTTATTACAGTTTGCTGGAGGACCAATTACTGTAGTGGATTGAATAGGGGATATCGCTTGTTTCCATTGTTGTTCATCGAGACAGTAAGTATGAGCCATCATATTAGCGGGAGTTAATCTTAAAATATCAGAACCAAAAATAACTTCTGGGGTTGGGGCATTGAAAATAGCTAATAAGTGAGTACCATCTGCTGTAGCAATTTCATAATGCCACCACGCTTGTGGAATGTTGGCAACTTGCCCTGGTTTTATCGGTAAGTTTAATATTTGGTTTGTAAAAGGATTAAGTAAGGAAACAACAGCAGATCCTGAAATACAGTAAACAAGTTCAGCTGCATTTTGATGAATATGTGGCTCTACAACATTTCCTGTACTTAAATAGATATCTAATAAAGAAGTATTTTCTAAAGTATTTAATTGTTTTATGCCAAGTACGTTTATATAATTTTGGGCATCTTTCTTAAAAAAATTACTTTTATTTAAATCATGAGTGAAATTGGTTGAGGGGGAAGTATAGTCGATATTAGAAGTCATTTGTATTACCCGCCTTTCTTATATTTTCATGCAATTTGAATTTAGGATATGAGTCTAGTTATTGAAATGTGAAAGCGTTGCTGCTCTTCGTTTGTAAAGTGATAAAAATGTTCATTTGAATGCACTATAATTACAAGAGTTTCATTGCGAAAAAAGGTGCTATTAATTACAATTAATGTAAAATGTAGCGCTTTTTAATTTGGAGTACAAGGGGAGTGCAGAAAATGAACCATACTATTTTAAAAGAGTTGGAAGTTGAATTGAAAAATTACTTTCAACCGTTTTTGAATGCACCTGCAACAATAGAAGAAATTCAATATGCCGAAAGTGAAATGGGAATTGCGTTTCCAGATGAATTACGTAATCTTTATCTTGCACATAACGGTGAGGATAAATCAGGACCAGGGTTGTTTTTTGGTTTGCCATTTCTCTCGCTAGATGAAGTTTTGGATGAGTGGAGAATATGGAAAAGAATTGAAGAGGATGATTTTTTTAATTTTGATGCATTTTCAATACCAACAGAATATATTAAGGAAAGATATGTGAATCACAATTGGATACCTATTAGTAAAGATTATGGCGGTAACAATTTAGGAATAGATGTTGATCCAGATGAAAAGGGGAAAGTGGGACAAGTTATTAATTTTGGACGAGATGAAGAAGTGAAATATGTAATTGCAAATAGAATTTCGGATTTGTTACTATTTATTTTACAAACGCTAAAAAATAAAAATTTCACCATTCATCAAGAGGAAGATTATTTATATTGGAGTTATGGTGCTAATGATAATATACATTTTTTAGACGCTTTATTTAATATTGAATTACCTGTTTTACAGCCCCAATTTATATTTCAATCTGAAAATAACGTTAATGATTGGTACGATAGTTTAGATGAGAATTGGAGATATATAGTGGGTGCATTTGAACGAGCAGACAGGTTTATTAGAGAGAAGAGATTATATTTAGCTGGAAATGGATTAGTAGATATTAGTCCATTACAAATGTGTACAGAAGTGAGAGAACTAATTTTATCCGGAAATGAAATTCAAGATTTAGCAGGATTAGAACGAATGAATTCTTTAAAGAAGTTATATTTAGTTAATAATCCGGTTCAAGATTTAACGCCAATCATACATCTAAAACACTTACAAGAAATGAATATAAAGAATACGAAGATAAATAATTTATCGGAACTTGTAGAAATGTCATCATTAAAAAAATTAAATATTACACATACTAGTATTCAAGATTTTTCGTTGCTACCGCAGTTTCAAAAATTAGAATCGCTTTCTGTACATATTTCAAATCATGAGCAGCTCTATGCGATTTCGAAAGTAGATAATTTAAAGCATTTATATATTTTAGGTTTAGAGAATGTTAGTGAATTGGATTTGCTTGTTTTGCAAAATTTAAATAAGTTAATCACAATTGAATTTGAAAATAGCATCATTGCTAATTTAAATTGTTTTCAACACAATGCGTCAATTCAAAATATAAAATTGACAGATACAAAGGTAAAGGATGGAGCGGCATTAGGTAAAATGAATGGGCTAAAGGAATTAGAATTAGATGGCGCAACAATTGATAACCTTGAAACGATTTGTTGTTCGCATTCATTAGAAATATTTACAGGAACGTTTGAACAATTTTTTATGTTAAAAGACTTGTTTGATAGAAATATAGATTTTTCAAAAATAATTGGAGGAATGAGTGAAGAAGAAAGTGAAATTTGGCACCAGCATGTAATTGAATAGAAAATAACATTATTATGTAAACAAGTTTGTTTGTAGAAGGTGTAACTGTTTGACAGTTGATACTGCAATAAAGTGGTTAGGTGAAATAAATTATGTGTAACTGAATGTCACATCCCCCCTTAATCGTTCGTCTTGTATGTAAAACGGATAAGGAGGGATTTTATTATGAAAAATTTTGATGTAGCAATTGTTGGTGGTGGGCTTGCTGGATTAACAGCATCTATATATTTAGCGAAAGCTGGAAGGAAAGTTATTGTATTAGAAAAGTCCAGTCACTTCGGCGGTCGAGGGATGACTATAAATAAAAACGGCATTTGTATGAATCTTGGTGCACATGCTTTATATAGAGGTGGAGAAGCGTTTATAACTTTTAATGAGCTAGGAGTAAATCTTCCAGGTGGAATCCCATCTACAAAAGCAAATGGAATGTGGAAAGGGGATATTTATACCATTCCAACAGATTTTCGCTCTATTTTATCAACACCGTTACTTTCATGGTCTGCAAAAGTACAGTTCGCTCGTCTTATGATTCATTTAGGAAACTTAGATGTAGGAAAAGTTCCGAAAATAAGCCTAACTACATGGGCAGAAAATGAAATTAAAGATCCAATGGTTCGAAATATATTTTATGCATTATGCCGAACAACAACATATACGTATGCTCCTACAATACAATTAGCATCTTCCGTACTAAAGCAAATACAGCTTTCTATGAAAGAAGGAGTACTTTATGTAGATGGTGGTTGGGAGACGATAATAACAAATTTAAGAGGAATAGCGAATACTAGTGGTGTACAATTTCTGGCTAAAAAGCATGTTTTAAAAATAGAGCATTGTGAAGGAAAACAAAGAATACATTGTTTTGACGATGAAGTATTTGAAGCAGGGGCAGTTATTGTAACAACTCCACCGAAAGAGGCATGTAAAATTATAAAAGGTACAGAAGGAACAAGTTTGCAAAAATGGAGTGAACAATCTATACAAGTGACCGTGGCAGCGTTAGATATTGGTTTAAAACAATTACCGAATCCTTTACATCATTTTGCATTGGGATTAGATCAACCTATATTTTTCACGAATCAATCGAGAGCAGCTAAATTAAGTGAAGATGGATCAATTGTAGTGAGTCTAATTAAATACCATAACCCTGTACTAGAACTGAATCATATTCAAGAAGAGAAAGAACAGTTAGAAAATATGATGGAATTGTTACAGCCGAATTGGAAAAGAGAAGTTGTTGCACAGCAATATTTACCGAAAATAACGGTAGTATATGATTTTCCTCATGTTGACCGTGTTGAAAAACCAGGCCCTAACATACCTGGAATGCCAGGTGTTTATGTTGCAGGAGATTGGGCTGGGCATGATGAAATATTAGCTGATGCTGCGGTGGCAAGCGGAAAACGTGCAGCATTACACATATTAAAGCAATCCGAAAGTGAGGCAGTTCATCATGGAAACGGAGCAATTATATGAAACGTATCAATCATTATTATTTTCGTTAGCATATAGAATCCTTGGGAGTGTTATGGATGCTGAAGATATCGTCCATGACGTATTTATATCACTTAATAATATGGAGGACGTTCAAACTATAGAAAATATGAGAGCATATTTATGTAAAATGGTAACAAATCGCTCAATTGACAAATTACGTTCGGCAGCACATAAACGGAACGTATATGTCGGAATGTGGTTGCCAGAGCCATTTGTGGAAGAGGTTGATGATCCATCAGAGTCATTTGTAATAAAAGAATCAATTTCTACGGCATATTTATTACTTTTACAACAATTGTCTGAGGTAGAGAGAGTTGTGTTCATATTAAGAGAGGTTTTCAGTTATGAATACGAAGAAATCGCTTCAATTGTAGATAAGAGTAGTGCGAACTGCCGAAAAATCTTTCAACGTGCACGAAAAAGTATTTTGGATAAGCCGAAGCAGTCAACATTAAGTACGAAGAAGATGGCTGCCTATGTGGAAAAGTTTGTATCATCATTACAATGTGGGGATGCGCAAGGCATGTTAGAAGTATTAAAAACAGATGCGATACTAAAAGCTGATGGTGGTGGCAAAGTTACAACTGCAATTCATCCAATTTATTCTGCAGATAGAATTATACGTTTATTCTTTGGAATTGGGAAGAAGTTACCGGAAGAGTACAATGTTGATTATAAGATGGTAAATGGTGCCCCAGGTGTTATTGTTAAAGTAAATAATAAAGTGACTTATGTACTTTCATTTACATTTGAAAATGAGAAAATCTCAAACATTTATATGATGGTTAATCCTGAAAAACTTATGCACTTAAATGTAACGGTATAAAAAAAGACGCATTTCTTTAGAAGTGCGTCTTTTTTTTATTTCTCTAACATTTCAAGAGGTACATCTTTTTCGCCTGCTACCTCAAATTTAATTTCCCCATCTTCTTCATAAATACGTGAAATAATCGGTATAGTAATCATTAATTTTTTATGCTGTTTGCGCTTTCGAGCAGCATCTAAGCTAATCACGTTCATTGTAAGCATCCTTTCTTCTAGAAATATATAAACAAAAGAAAATGCGTCCGGAAAGGGCGCTTAATTGAATTTGAAATACCGATTCATTTAATTGGGGTTTATATGATTTAACAACTGCAATTGAATTAAAAATAGTATGAATGGAATAATTGCACGTAGAAATTAACTTTACCAAAAAACGAAACAATATGCTATAAAAAAATTCAAATCTTTGTCATATAACGAGAAAAAGGATTTCGTTTCGCATATAATGAAAGTAGACGGGCAGCAAGAGCTTTTTCATCATATTGCTTGGAAAGGCGATGAAAAGAATGGATACGTTAGATTCATTATTATTTCAACTTGAACAATATGGAGAAGAGCATGATCGAAACAAAAAAACACGGGAAGAAAAATTACGGAATATTTCACGTGAGATGGGGCAATTTTTATCAATTTTAGTAAAAGGATGTAGCGCAAAAAGCATTTTAGAAATTGGAACTTCTAATGGTTATTCTACATTGTGGTTAGCTAGCGCGGTAGAAGAAACAAATGGAAATGTAACAACTGTAGAGCTTTCTTCAGAACGAGTTGGAGAGGCACTAGTCAATTTTGAAAAGGCAAACCTTTTACAAAGGATTGATGTTCATAATCAAGAAGCAGGGGCATTTTTAGATGTGCAACTAGATCATTCATTTGATTTTATTTTCCTAGATTCAGAGCGGACGCAATATATGTGGTGGCTTGAGCATATAAAACGCATTTTACAACCAAAGGGTTTTCTTGTTGTTGATAACGCAACCTCTCATGCAAGTGAGTTAGCCGAGTTTAGAAAAATGATTGAAGAAGATGAAATGTTTGAAACGGTGTTATTAGCATTTCAAAATGGAGCATTTGTAGCGCTTAAGAAGAGTTAGGATTGAGCGTAATATAATTATCACATTGAAAAAGGTTGTATGTCAAAAGATTGAGTACAGTAGGATGGGAAGGACGTAATTTATATACGTAACATACGAAGAATCCGCCTTCAGCATGTTGTTCTCTAGGTCTTAAGTCTGAGGAAAATAATGTTGAGAACAGGTATACTTATACTAAGAAACAGGGAATGACTGCATAAACAGGCATTTCTAAAAAAATCGATTTCAAGCAGTTAGAATGTATATGAAATACGATATAATAGATGAAATATAGTGCATATAAATTCGCACATATAAATAAAGGAGCGATTTTGTTGACTGAACTCGAGAAAAAAGAACCTGTATCCATTGTGAAAGATAATAATGTAGAAGTAGTAGTAGATACAGTTATAAAAGATCAAGAATTAGAGGAACTGAATAAAGAAGCTGATCTTTATGTACAAAAATTAAATAGCGAGCAAAATACGGATTTATCAAAAGTATTGTCACAGCTAGGAGATTTAGGGGATAAAGAGCAACAAGCAGCAGGACAAACGTTATCAGCATTAAAACGTCCTGTAACAGCGATGATGAATGGAAAGAATGAAGAAATTCCAAATACATTGTTAGAATTACGCAAAGTGGTATCAGAGCTTGATCCGAATTCATTAAAAGCAAGTGGTATGAAGAAAATTATGTTTAAAGTATTCAAGAAAAATCCACTTGAAACATACGTGCATAAATATCAATCTATAGATAAACAAATTGAAGAGATTATAAGATCCCTTCTAATTGGTCGTGACAACTTACAAGAAGATACAGTTGGTCTTGAAATGCTTAAAGAACAATCGCATGATAAAATTCACGCTCTTGATAAACAAGTATACTTAGGCAGAAAACTCGCTGGTATGCTGGAAGCTGAGAAACAAAATCCAGAACGCCAAAGAGATATTCCATTAATTAACGATGCATTAGAAAAAATTCTAGTACGTACACGAAATATGCAGCAAGCGAAAAGTGTACTATTACAATCTATCGCATCTGTAGACATTATTAAGAAAAATAATGAAAAGTTAACAGAGGCAATTCGTAATGCAATTACGATGACGCAAAACGTTGTAACAGTTTCAGCTGCTATCCAGCTAGCGTTAACAAATCAGCGTAAAACAATTGATGCAGTGAATGCGACAAATGAAGCAATTGAATCAATGGTATTAAGTAACTCACAAGCATTAAAACAAAATACAGAAGAGACAACAAAACTTCTTGAAAATCCTGCTATTAGCATGGATAAATTACGTGAATCATTCCAAAATGTATTTGCTGCGATTGAAGCTTCTGAGAAATCATCAGAACGTATTATCGAGTCAAGTAAGAAGTTTGTAGTTGAATTAGACACATTTAATGATGAAATGAAACAAAAACTCATTCAGCGTCCAAGGAAATAACAGACTTTTAGAGGAGGTGAAAAAATGAGTTTCATTCAAACAGTATTAGTACTATTGGGTACATTGCTTTTAATCGCATTTACTGTCGTTGTTTTAGTTGTATATTTCGGACGTAAACTGTATTTTTCATGGACGAAACCATATAAAAGAGCACATGATTCTTTAGATAAGTTATCGAATAAATCATTACCGTTTCTACAAGAATTTACACAACACCCACTCTTTTATCGCTGGATTCGTACGGAAGGAAAGAAAGAACAATATACATTAAACACTCTTTTCTGTGCATCGGGTCAACGTACGAGAGAGCAAGTATTCTCAATGTTACCGAAAGAAAAACAGAAAAAAGTACATGTAATGGCAAAAACAACGAAAAAACTTACAAATGAAGATATTGATGTAGCGGCGATGAAAGTAAAAGATTTTTTAAGACAAGAAACGCAGCAAACAGTAAAACCATCAGACCTTTCATTTTATAAATTGTATTTTTATGATCGATATCCAGATGCATTAAATACAATTCAAACGTATAAACGATCAATAAACCCTTCATTACAAAGAACGGTTGATGAAATTACAATTTCAGTATTAAATGCCTTGCCGTATTATCAGGAGCAACGTATGTTTGAACAACAACATAAACTTGAAACGTTCTTAATGAAAGATTTAACAGCGATGCTATCGTTAGTCGTACAATTACCACCTTCACAACGACCAGAAAAAGAAGAAGAATTAAAAATCTACTTGCAAAATTTCCAAAAAGAAATGGAAGTTGTCGAGCGAGATATTCGTGACTCGATTGATCACGATTTGAATGTGAAGATGAGAGCAGCGACTGAGAAGTTTAAAAATAAATAAAAAAAGCGCCTTAAAGCTATAGTTCTTAGCTTTTAAGGCGTTTTTTTATTAGTTGTTATTTTGCTTTAACGGTTGTATGACTAGAAGCAACACTTTCATTATGCAATCGATCAACTGCAGTTACTACATACGTATACGTTTCTCCAGAAATAGCGGTTTTATCTACATAAATTTCTCCAAGTTTTGTTTTTCTTACAGTAGTAAGTAAATGTTTCGGATTTTCTATATCCACTTCATTTTTGCCATTCACACGGTAAATGGCGTAATAAGCAGAATCATTCTCTCTATCATCAATGATACCTACAGCAATACCTTCATCTCTTGGAATAGCACCTTTTAAAGTCGGTTGTTTTGGTGGATCATGATCAAGCCAAGGCATAGGTGGGATTAATGCAGGATGTTTATATATGTCGTTTGTGAGTCTATCTTTAACCCCTAGAGGATTGTTATTCATATCTTTTAAGCTGAAATGCATACTACCTTTTATTTCAGGATATAACCGGTTTAATGTAATTTGTCTTGGATATTCTTCAGGATCAGACCAAGCGGGGACAGAATTATTATTAATTTTATAGGCTGCCTGACCGATGTATAGGTGAATCGGTTTATTATTTGTTTCTTTTACCCACCAATCTACTAATATGTCATATGCAGCTGGTGTGAAACCAATATTCCAATATATTTGCGGTGTAATGTAATCAATATAACCTTTTTGTATCCATTCACGTGTATCAGCATAAAGGTCATCATAGTTTCTTTGACCTGCAGTTGTGTTAGACCCAGTTGGATCGTCAGCTATATTTCGCCATACGCCGAACGGACTTATGCCAAACTTTACGTATGATTTTTCTTGTTTTATAGCAGTATTTAAACCTTTGACAAGTTCATTTACATTGTCACGTCGCCAATCCTCTATATTTGTAAATTTACCTTTATTATATGTTTCGTACGTTTTTTGATCGGGGAATTGTTCACCCGCTACTTTATATGGATAAAAATAATCATCCATATGTAATGCATCAACATCGTAATTTTGTACAATTTCTAAAGCACCTTCTGTTATAAATTTTTTCACTTCTGGAATACCAGGGTTGTAATATAATTTCCCACCATAAGGTACAACCCAATCCGGATGCTGTTTTGCAGGGTGATTATTCGATAATCGATTTATATCGGTGTGATTCATCGTTATTCGATATGGATTAATCCATGCGTGGAATTCTATATTTCTTTTATGCGCTTCTGTAATCATAAATGCGAGTGGATCATATCCAGGGTCTTTTCCTTGTGTCCCCGTAATGTATTCAGACCAAGGACCGTAATTGGAAGGATAAAAAGCATCAGCAGTTGGTTTAATTTGTACAACGACTGCATTCATACCAGTGTTTTTTACATCGTCTAATAATCTAATAAACTCTTGTTTTTGATTTGCGATAGGTAAGCCAGTTTTTGAGGGCCAGTCAATATTAAGTACAGATGCAATCCATACAGCACGTAATTCGTGTTTTTTATACGTAGTATTTACTTCAGCGTAAGTAGAGTGAGGAGAAATGAAAGAGAAAGGAATAAAAAAGATGACGATACAACATATCACTAATAAACGTTTCATGATTATTTATACGCCTCCCTATTATATGGTTAGCTAATATGATATCCGAGGTGAGGTTGTACTTACAATTGAGAAAAATAAATATTGAAACATTAATTTAATAGGAAAAATATTTTTACTGAAATTTACTTTCAATATAACTAAATTCTTTTACTTCTTCATATGCTTGTTAGTAAAGTGAAACTTCCTTTCATCCGAAGGGGATAATTTATAAGTATAGGAGGATTAATAAATGAAGGTTTTATTCGTTTGTTCTGGAGGGATGTCCAGTGCAATTGTTGTAAACGCTTTAAAAAAAGAGGCGGAGAAAAAAGGTGTAAACATGGAAGTCCATGCCATTGGAACAAGTGAGATAGAGGAAGAAGTAAAAAATGGCTGGGACGTTGTAATGGTTGCACCTCAAGTAAGACATAGATTTGACTCTGTTAAAAAATTCGCAGAAGAGGAATCTATCCCGTGCGGTATCATACCGCCACAAGCATACACGCCGCTTGGCGGACCGACTTTATTAAAAACTGTAAATGATTTAATTAGTTAGGGGGAAGCGTTATGAATAAATTTGTCACGTTTCTTGATAGAAACTTATCTGGACCGATGGCAAGGCTTTCTGAACAGAGGCATTTACAAGCAATCCGTGATGGAGTTATTTCAGCGTTACCATTTATTATTGTAGGAAGTTTCTTTTTAATCGTAGCATTTCCACCATTACCGAAAGATAGTTTCATATCTGTTTGGGCATTAAAAAATCAAACAAGTATATTAATACCATATCGTTTAACGATGTTTATTATGTCTTTATATATAGCATTTGGAATAGGATATAATTTAGCGAAAAGTTATAAGCTAGATGCTTTATCAGGAGCACAGCTTGCAGTATGTTCATTACTATTAACATTAACGCCTGAATTAATTGATAAAAAAGGGTTTATGCTTCCGATGACAAATCTCGGGGGTCATGGATTATTCGTGACAATGATTGTTTCTATTTTATCAGTTGAGATATTAAGATTTTGTAAGACGAAAAATGTAATGATTAAAATGCCAGAACAAGTACCGCCGTCTGTTTCACGTTCGTTTGAAGCACTTATACCTGCTGCATTCGTTATTATTTTAATGAGTTTAGTAACTGTCGTTTTTAGTATTGATTTACATCATGTAGTTGATAAATTAGCGGCACCGTTAGTAAAAGCTGGTGATAGTTACTTCGGTGTAATCATTCCAGTATTTTTAATTACATTTTTTTGGTCATTCGGAATTCATGGTGTGTCGGTTGTTGGAACTGTTGCCCGGCCATTATGGGAAGTATATTTAGGGAAAAATGGTGAAGCAGTTGCTAGTGGCGCAAATCAGTTACCATTCATTTCACCAGAACCATTATACCAATGGTTTATATGGATTGGTGGTTCGGGCGCAACGCTAGGACTTGTATTAGCTATGATTGTATTTGGTAGATCGAAATATTCGAAAGCATTATCGAGAAGTTGTATTGTACCTGGTATTTTTAATATTAATGAACCTGTTATTTTTGGATTGCCAATCGTACTAAACCCAATATTAATTATCCCATTTATCATTACACCACTAGTAACAGCAACTATTGCATACTCAGCAACTGCGATGGGGTTTGTTACACCAACACATATAATGCCTCCATGGACATTACCAGCTCCAATTGGTGCATATTTAGCAACAGGTGGGGATTGGAGAGCGATTGTACTCGTATTTATCAACATAACAATTTCATTCCTTATTTATTTACCATTCTTTAAAATGTACGACAAAAACATGCTTGAAATTGAGAAAAATGGTGATGGGGGATCTGTTAATCCGTAAGTTTTATATTTTATTTTTGAGTGATAGGCATTTTGTCTATCACTTCTTTCACATGAAGTCCAGAGAGGGTGAAATGGAATGAATATAAAATTTAGTTATAAAGGTGTATTTTTATTATTATTTGGAGTGATATGTGCGAATTTACTTTTCGTACCTTTATTAAGAATGCTACATTTATCACAAATGTATAGTATATGGCTCGTTACAAGCATTGCGGCAAGTATTTTGCTTACAGTAGTTGTTTCTTTCATTGATGGATCGCTTGCATCAAAAACTCATTTGTTTTTTAGATTTATATTATTTTCGATCGGTTGTACGTTTATAACTTACATGATTGTTTTTTAGTAAAGGGGAGGTCATGCATGCTATGTATATTGCAGGGATTATGTCCGGTACTTCATTAGATGGAATAGATGTAGCACTCGTTCATATAGAAGGGAGTGGTGTAGGCTCTAAAGTTGAACTCATCCATTTTACTACTGTGCCATTTTATAATGATATGAAAAATGAAATCCAGCAGGCATTATCAATAGAAAATTCAAATGTACAACTTATATGCAGTTTAAATTTCAAACTCAGTTTATGCTTCGCAGGTGCTGTAAAGGAAGTTTGTAAAGAGGTCAACTTTCCTTTGAAACAATTAGATTTAATAGGTTCTCATGGACAAACGATTTATCATCAGCCAAAGCAAGATGGTAATATGATTCCTTCCACATTGCAAATTGGAGAACCAGCAGTTATAGCATATGAAACGAATACGACGGTTATTTCTAATTTTCGAACGATGGATATCGCAGCAGGGGGGCAAGGTGCACCACTTGTACCATATTCAGAAATCATTTTGTATCGTCATCCAACTAAAAATAGATTACTACAAAATATTGGCGGGATCGGTAATGTTACAGTAATACCAAGTCACCAAAGTGATAAAAGCGTTATAGCTTTTGATACTGGTCCAGGTAATATGGTAATGGATGAAGTATGTCAAAGGCTATTTCAGTTGTCATATGATCAAAATGGTAGGATTGCAAAACAGGGAGTAGTTGTAGATGAAATATTGACCTATTGTATGAATCATCCATTTTTGAAAATGAATCCACCGAAATCAACTGGTAGAGAACAGTTTGGAGAAGAATTTGTCAGTGAGTTGTTGAAGCAGTATGAAAAGCATAGTAAAGAAAATATATTGACGACTGTCACGATGTTTACAGCAAGTTCAATCGTTCATCAGTATAAGGAGTTTATTCTGCCGTATTATGAAATCGATGAGGTGATTTTAGGCGGTGGCGGCAGTTATAATCGTACACTTGTTGAAATGATACGGTATGGATTGAAGGATGAAAAATGCGCCATATTCATTCAAGAAGATATAGGCTATTCTTCAGAGGCGAAAGAAGCAATCGCCTTTGCCATTTTAGCAAACGAAACGTATCATCGTAATCCGAGTAATGTGCCAAGTGCAACAGGTGCAAAGCAATCTGTAGTTTTAGGGAATATAACATTCCCTCCAATTTGAAGAGAATGAGGCGAACATATGAAATATATGATTGGAGTAGACGGCGGGGGAACAAAGACAGAAGCAATTGCATTTAATCAAGACGGAAGTGAACTTGAAAGGGCTACGAGTGGTTTTGGAAATATATTAATAGATTTTGAAGAAGCACTTTTTCATATTATGGAAGCGATTGATCAATGCCAGAGAGGGTTATTAAATGGGAATTGCGTGTGTATTTGTTTAGGATTAGCGGGTGTAAGTGGAGCAAATACGAATGAGTTAACATTACGTCTAAAAAAGAAGTACGGAACACAAATTGAAGTTTTTAATGACGCAACGATTGCTCATGCAGCTGCTTTAAAAGGAAAGGATGGGATTTTAACAATTGGCGGTACAGGTGCGATTTGTTTAGGAAAGAAAGGAGAAGTGTACGAGTATAGCGGTGGATGGGGACATATTTTAGGAGATGAAGGAAGCGGATATTGGATTGGGTTACAAGGTTTAAAGAGAATGGCAAATCAATTTGATCAAGGAGTTCCACTTTGCCCACTAAGCTTAAGAATTCAAGAAGAGTTTCAACTTTTGACATTGTCTCATATAAAAAGACTAGTATATAGTTTTTCAAAAGATAAAGTTGCAGCAATCGCACCATTCATTATTGAGGAAGCGAGAAATGGGAATGATGACGCACGTGAAATTATGGTGCAAGCGGCTACGGAATTAACGAGAATTACGGTGAATATTTACAATAAGATGCAGTTTGATTTATCAACTTCAATTGCAGTAAGTGGCAGTATATTACGTTTCGTTCCTGAAATATATGCTGAATTTAAGAAATGCTGCGAGAAAAGTATGGGAGAAGTTATATTTGTATCACCATCAGAACTAGCAGTGAAAGGAACCTATTACTTAATGAAGAATTTATATTTTAATAAATAGCTACATGAGAATTTTTGTATGATTTGTAAAAATATGATGTTAAAATGTATAAAGGGATGTAAAGTAAGAAAAGTACAATATACATAGTCATTGAATATTGTATAAGTACTCCCATGTAGAAAGTGAATGATTACATGATTAATAGTATGCAATTTTTGTATTTGGTGGCTTCTTATTTATTTGGAAACATATTGACCGCTTATATAGTGACGAAATGGAAACATAATGTTGATATTCGGCAGGAAGGAAGCGGTAATCCTGGCGCAAGAAATATGGGGCGAGTATATGGAAAAGGGTATTTCGTCGCTACATTTTTAGGTGATGCGATCAAAGGGGCAATCGTAATTTCTATTGCAAAATACCTTTTTGAAGATTCTACATTTGTAATGTTAGCTTTACTGGCTGTTTTACTTGGACATATTTACCCGATTTTATTTAAAGGCAAGGGTGGAAAAGGCATTTCAACATTTATTGGAGGATTAATTGCATTTGATTATTTGATAACGCTTACCCTTGTTGCTGTTTTCATTATATTTTATTTAATCTTTAAAGGATTTACTAAGCCAGGACTAATTACAATCGCTTGTTTACCAGTCTGCATGATTTTGTATTCTTACTCTATTGTTACGACTATATTAAGTGCACTTATCATTGTACTTATTTTATATGTAAATCGAGAATGAAATGAACTTTTTATAAGTGGAGTTAATCTCCACTTATAATTTTTATTAAATACATAAAGGAGAGAAGGCATGGGGTTAATTTATAAAGTTGCTGATCAAGCTTGGGAATTTGAAAGTATACATAAGTTGAATTATAAAACATTTGTAGAAGAAATTCCGCAACATGAAGAAACGAAAGAGCGTGTTCGTATAGATCGTTTCCATGAAGAAAATACATATTTAATTTGTTTAGATAACGATAAGTTAGTAGGTATGGTTACATTGCGAGGAAAACGACCATTCTCGTTAGATAATAAAATTCCAAATCTAGATTATTATTTGCAAGAACATGGAGAAAACGTATATGAAATTCGTTTACTTTCAGTAGAACGTGAATATAGAAATGGAAGAGCGTTGTTAGGTTTAATTCGCTTTTTACATCGTTATTTGCTTCTAAATGGATATGAATTGGCACTCATTTCTGCTACAACACGTGAACTACCTCTATATGAGCAAATGGGATTCAAATCTTTCCATACGTTAGTTGGTACAGAAGAAGCAGCCTTCCAGCCAATGTATGTTACCCCTGCTCTGTTTGAAGCATCGAGTGTTGGGGGAATTATGACGAAAGAATATACGTTTTTACCTGGTCCAGTAGATATTGAAGAAAATGTTCGAAAGGCATTTTCTACTAAGCCTATTTCGCATCGTTCTAAGTCATTTCAAGTGACAATGGACAATGTGAAAAAACGGTTACTTCACATGACAAAAGCAAAGCATGTACAACTTATGTTAGGAACAGGGACGTTAGCAAATGATGCTATTGCTTTACAGTTACGTTCTTTAAAAGGGAAAGGACTAGTATTAACAAATGGGGAATTTGGTAATAGATTAGTTGGACATGCAGCACGCGCGCAATTACATTTTGATACGTATAAAAAAGAAATGGGAGAACCGTTTATTTATACCGAATTAGAAAAAATAATGGGAACTGGCGATTATGAATGGCTTTGGTTTGTTCACCATGAAACATCAACCGGAATGTTAAATGATTTAGACGAGCTAAATGTTTTAAGTAAAAAGTATAATGTGAAGCTATGTGTAGATTGTATCAGTTCGATTGGAGCAATACCGATAGACTTGAAGGATGTATATTTTGCAAGCGGTGTTAGTGGAAAGGCAATTAAATCGTTTACTGGATTATCTTTCGTTTTTTATAATCATAATGTGAAAGTAAACGAGACATTACCGGCCTATATGGACGTTGGTATGTACGAAGAAAATGAAAGTATTCCATATTCTCATTCGTGGAATTTAATTTATGCACTGCAAGAAGCATTAAAGAGATTTGAAGATGCAAAAGCATTTGAAAAAATAAACGAGACGTATGCATATATTGAACAAACTATTACCAATATGGGTTTAAATCTTGTTTCACCTAAAGAACATGCCGCGCCAATTATAGTTACCATTCAATTAAATGAAAATCAGTCTTCTAAGGCGATTGGTGATGCGTTAGCGTTACAAGGATACATTGTTCATTATGAGTCATCTTATTTACAAAAGAATAATTGGATCCAAATTGCATGCCTGAATCATTACAAAGAACGTGATATGAAGAGGATATTGAATTGTTTACAACTGTGTGTATTACAGAGTGAGGTACATATATAAAGACTTTTTCTTAATATAGTTGGTTTCGTATAAAGGAGTTGCTACATACGAAAACTTAGGAATAGACCATTGGAAGAGGTGTTAGTATGATAACTAAAAAACTACCGTTACATATAGATGATATTAAAAAAGCTCAAAACATTTTAGACAGAAATGCTCGTAAAACGCCTTTAGTAAAATCATTTTATTTGACTAGTAAAACAGGTGGAGAAATTCACTTGAAATTAGAAAATATGCAATTAACGGGTTCTTTTAAATTTCGAGGTGCATTTAATAAAATGTCACAGTTGACAGATCAAGAAAAAGAGAGAGGAGTAATTACTTGTTCCGCTGGTAATCATGCACAAGGAATTGCTTTATCTGCTCATTTACTTGGTATTAAGAGTAAAATTGTGATGCCAATTTCTGCCCCTCAGGCGAAAGTTGAAGCAACTAGAGGATATGGATCAGAAGTGATTTTATACGGTGAAACTTTTGATGATGCAAAGGCAAAATGTGAGGAGATAATAAGGGAAACAGGTGAAACATATTTACATCCATATGACGATGTAGAAGTAATGGCTGGTCAAGGTACGATTGGTTTGGACATTCTTGATGATATGTGGGATGTTGATACTGTCATTGTACCAATTGGCGGAGGTGGCATTATTTCTGGTATTGCAGTTGCATTAAAATCTTTTAATCCATCCATTAATATAATTGGTGTCCAAGCAGAAAATGTTCATGGGATGAAGGCATCTTATGACAAAGGTACAATTGTAGAACATTATGAGGCGCCTACTATAGCAGATGGTTGCGCAGTTAAAATACCAGGCGATTTAACTTTTGAAGTTGTAAAAGAATTAGTAAATGATATTGTAACAGTGTCAGAAGGTGAATTAGAAGTAGCGATGAAAGACTTATTACAACGTGGAAAAGCTGTTGTAGAAGGTGCTGGTGCATTAGCTACTGCTGCCCTACTTGCAGGGAAAGTGGATACATATATTAAAGGGAAAAAAGTAGTCGCGGTTATATCTGGTGGGAATGTAGACTTGCAGCGCATTTCCAGTGTTTGTGAGCAATTTTTTGTAGCTAATGAAGTGAAATAGTATTTAAAAAACATAAATTTTATGAAAGAAGAGCTAAGAAAACTAGTCTTAGCTCTTACTTTTTATCTAATGTGTAGTACAAGTTTTAATACACATGCCTTATTTTCCGTATAGTGAATTATTTTATTTAAGCGTCTATTTTCATTTATAACTCAAATAATTATATCAATATTGTCGAAACGGAAACAGAAATTTAATATAATGGTCTTAACGTATGAATGAGCGGTTAGGAGGATAGACCATGAATAAGGAAGAACAGGTCATGAACGGTTTCAGGGAATTATATAATAAGATGGTTTGGCTTAATAAGGATAAGATGGAAGTAGGTCTTAAAGGTTTTAAGTCTTCTGAAGTACATTGCATTGAATATATTGAAAACAATGCAGATTCTAACGTGACACAACTTGCAGAGGCTTTTTATGTGACTCGCGGTGCAATAAGTAGAATGACTAAGAAGCTCATAAAAAAAGGCCTTATGGAAAGTTACCAGAAATCAGATAATAAAAAAGAAATCTATTTTAGGCTTACTGAACAAGGGAAAGAAATATATAAAATTCACGAAGAGTTGCACAATGAGTTTCAAGAGAGGGATAAAGCCGTATTTGAGCAAGTAACCGAGTCAGAATTCGACAGTATAATTAGCTTCGTGGAAAAGTATAGTAGGCATTTGGATGCAGAAATAAAGAAACAAGGTATACATATTAAGTCGTAATAAAGTTGAAGCATTCGGGCATTAACGGGTAGTTAATCCCGAAAACGAACTTAATTGCTCGTTAATCCGGGATACATTTATATAATAAAAAGGTAGCCTGCTCACAGTAAGGCTACCTTTTTATTATTGTATTTTTGTTGACTAATCAACAAAACAGAGTTAATATTTTGTTGACAAAGCAACAAAATATTTTAAGAGGAGAAGTTAAATGTCTATATTTAGATCACAAAATGAAAGTGAAACTGAAAAAAATATTGATAAACATGCTTTAATATTCGGCCTTATTTCTGTATTTCTTTGTGGAATAGGTTTCAGTATCATACTGCCTGTTGTTCCATTCTTAGTGCAGCCTTATATAAGTAGTCCGGAAGAACAGGCTCTAGTTGTTACGCTACTGACCTCTGTTTATGCGGTTTGCGTATTTTTTTCTGCTCCTGCACTCGGAGTTTTAAGCGATAAATATGGCCGTCGTCCATTACTTTTAATATGCCTTTTCGGTTCTGCAATCGGGTACTTAGTTTTTGGTGTAGGAGGTGCTTTATGGGTACTATTTGCTGGACGCATAATTGAAGGTATAACAGGCGGGAGTATAAGTACAATTTTTGCATATTTTGCAGATATCATTCCTCCAAAGCAGAGAACGAAGTATTTTGGGTGGGTGAGTGCAGTGGTAGGTGCAGGAACCATTATCGGACCAACTCTTGGGGGATTACTTGCAAATTTTGATCATTCTGTACCTTTATATTTCGGAGCGTTCATAACTTTATTAAATGTCTTATATGGGATGAAATATATGCCTGAGAGCCTAGACAAAAATAATAGGTTAAAAGAGATTAATGTTGTAAGGTTAAATCCTTTTGTACAGCTTGCAAACATACTTTCCATGAAAAACTTAAAATGGTTACTCATCTCAGCGTTTTTACTATGGATACCTAACGGATCTTTACAAGCAATTTTCACACAATTTACGATGGATACTTTTAGCTGGAAGCCTGCACTAATCGGACTTATGTTTTCAATTATGGGCTTTCAAGATATCATTTCACAAGCTTTTATAATGCCAAAACTTTTGATCAAGCTTACTGATAAACAAATAGCAATACTTGGGATGGTTTCGGAGATTATTGGATACAGTTTTATTGCCGCATCTGCTTTATTTTCCCTATATCCGCTTCTAATCGTTGGGATGTTACTGTTTGGTTTTGGTGACTCGATTTTCGGACCTTCATTTAATGGGATGCTTTCAAAGTCTGTCGATTCTAGTGAACAAGGAAGGGTTCAAGGCGGTAGCCAATCTATTCAAGCTTTGGCAAGAATGATTGGGCCAATTATTGGAGGACAAATCTATGTATCACTTGGTCATGCTGCACCTGCTTTTATGGGGATGATGCTTATAGTAGTGGCAATAGCAGTTTTGTATAGGGGGACGCATGTAACTGTATAAACTATCTGCACTAATATGGTCTTTCTTTATATAAGGATGTCTCTACGGGAATCTTTCCTGAATGAATTGAATAACAGATAAATATAAGAACAAATAATAGGGTGTCAGAACTTAGAAACAAGTACTGGCCCCTATTTGTTTACGGCTTGAGAGCTAAGAGAAATTAAGAATTTATGCTGTAATGCTCTCATGATGAAGCTTAAATAGAACTATCAATAATTAAAGTTAGCTTTTTTGAAAGTAAAAAGCTAGGTAAATGACTAGATAGTTTCATTATACTTGTGCTGAAGTAAATAATGACTCCATTTTTACTTTGCTCTTCTCTCGAATTTCAGCGTCCGCATGGCGCATTACAAATTTATGCGCTATAGCAATTGCTAAAACATCATCTAATAAGCCAATCCCAATAATAGCAGCTATATCTGGAATGAAGTCGATTGTTAATACGTAATAGGTTAAAGCGGCTAATATTATGAATTTCGCTTTAGTAGGTAACCCTTTTTTTCTCATTGTGTAGTATAAAATAATACTTTCATATACGCTAGATTTCCCGAGGTTTGCGGAGCTTTTTTTGAATTTTTTCCAAAGTGTCTGTTTCTCCATAGTAACACTCCTTTTACAAAAACATAGATTTTTTAAAAGGATAGACAAAAAAGTGAAGAAGTAATCAATTTTATTATTTATCTTATTGTATATTTCCATAAAAATAAGGAATTACCTGTTCAAAATAATAGAATGTTTGTTATGTAACGACTCATAGTGTTTCGTTACATAAGTATGTACAGTAAAATGTATGTGGATGATTTATTAGCAAACATCTAATAAAGGGTATGGGGGAAAAAAGTGAAGATAATAGAACTACCAATTGAATTTGAATTTAATGGGGCAAAACAATGTATATATCCGAGCTTACTTATATTAAACAAGGAATTAACTTTAGTAGATACAGGTTATATAAACTTTTTACCTTTAATTGAAGATGCAATTGTAAAACATGGGTATGAGATGAAAAACTTAAAAAATATAATTATTACTCATTATGATGACGATCATATAGGATCTTTATATGATTTCAAAGTGAAATATCCTCACATTAATATTATTGCTAGTGAAATAGAATCTAACTACATTAGTGGTGAAATAAAATCGGAGAGACTAGTTCAAGCTGAAGAAATGTTAGAACATATGCCAATTGAAGAGAAAGAATTTGGTGAATGGTTTATACAGCAATTAAAAAATATAAGACATATTTGCGTCGATGAAAAAGTAAGTGATGGTCAAATGATTTTAAATGATGAATGTCAAATAGTAGCGACGCCAGGACATACTTCGGGGCATATTTCATTATATTTTCCGGACTTAGAGTGTGTAATCACAGGGGATGCGGCAGTTCAAGATAATTGTGAATTAGTAATAGCTAATCCGAATTTTTGTTTAAATATAGAAAAAGCGGAAGAATCTTTAAAGAGAATAAAAAACCTTAAAGCAGCAACGTATTATTGTTATCATGGAGGAAAGCTTACTGTATAAAATAATAAAAAACGATCTTTCCTATATCGAAAAGATCGTTTTTTTAATTCATAGATTCTGCAATTTGAATTAAATCCTTTACGTTATATTTTCCTTTTATATAGCGTTTGTTACCAATTGCAATTGTATATTGAAAACCATTCTGCTGAAAGATAAGCTCATATGCTGAATCAAAATGAGGATTATATAATGCTTTTATATTATTTTTTAAGCTGTAGAACTTAGCTCCCCTAAGTGAATAGAAGTATAATTTGTTTTGAACTGGTGAAACAGTGATTTTAAAAATCCCATTAATATCTTCATTGTAGTATTGGAGGTTTAAGTAATCGTTATAGATGTACCCTTGAAATTCGTGAATTTCGAACGGGAATTTTGTAGGAGTAAGTATATGTTCCTTACACTTCATTTCATATTCTTTTACAGTAGTAGCTTCTTTCATAAATGGATTCGTTCCATCATAAATTTGATTAATTTGAGATATTTTATTATTCTTTGTTACTATTTCTAAAATGCAACCGATAGTAAATCCATCATCAGTGTCTTTGGAATAAGAAATAAGGATTGTGGTATCTTCTTTTGGAGACGGTACTATTTTAATTTCATGAATTTGTTTATTTGTTTGGAAAGTAGGTAGTTCAACCCCTTCTGTTACATATGACCTCATTAATTTTTTATCATTTTTGAGTATAGCATGTTTGAATTCAATTATTACATCTGTTTGAGATTTCGCCATTATAATTGTGGTGGATTGAAAATATAGTAAGAAAAATACGCAAAAAATCTTTATGAATGTATTGGTCAATTTTATCACCTTGTAACTATGTTTCCTTAACATTGAAATATATATGTGTAGGAGGGGAGAAGATGAGTTTATTGCTGGATGTAATAATGGACATAATTTTATTTTATCCTCGAAATGATATGAAATTAAAATATCATATTGCAAAATTAAGCAAATTTGAGTGGTTTCGAAGGCTACACGAAGATACAAAGTATACAAGACTAATTTGGAGTAATAGAAAAATTAAAAAGTTCATTTTGTCTACTACTAACATGGAAGCATTAATAAAATCAGAGAAAAAACAAAAAGAATTTATCCAACTAGTACACGATGAATATAAAAAATAAGATAAGAATTTTTTTATTTTTCATATTTGGCGAAACAAATGGTACAATGAAAGCTAATGTGAAAAATAAGGAAAAGAAGTGGTCTATTTGAAAAACTTTTTAGAATTAGGAATTAGTGAAACTTTTAATCATACATTACGTGAAAATGGAATTACAGAAGCAACACCAATTCAAGAGCAGGCAATTCCAGTTATTATGTCAGGTAAAGATATTATTGGGCAGGCGAAAACAGGAACGGGTAAAACGTTAGCATTCGTGTTACCGATTTTAGAAAAAATCGATCCAGAGTGTAGTGATGTTCAGGCTTTAATTGTTGCACCAACAAGGGAACTAGCACTGCAAATTACAACTGAAATTAAAAAAATGCTTGTTCAAAGAGAAGATATTAATGTACTAGCGATTTATGGCGGGCAAGATGTAGCACAGCAATTGAGGAAATTAAAAGGCAATACACATATTGTTGTCGCGACACCAGGACGATTATTAGATCATATACGTCGTGAAACAATTGATTTAAGTAATCTTTCAACAATTGTACTAGATGAAGCGGATCAAATGCTTTATTTCGGTTTCTTATACGATATTGAAGATATTTTAGATGAGACACCTGGTAGTAAACAAACGATGTTATTCTCAGCAACGATGCCAAAAGATATTAAAAAATTGGCGAAACGTTATATGGATGAGCCGCAAATGATTCAAGTACAAAGTGAAGAAGTAACGGTAAATACTATTGAGCAGCGTGTCATTGAGACGACAGATCGTGCAAAGCCAGATGCACTTCGTTTTGTTATGGATCGTGATCAGCCATTTTTAGCAGTTATTTTCTGTCGTACAAAGGTTAGAGCAAGTAAGCTTTATGATAATTTAAAAGGACTAGGTTATAATTGTGCTGAACTTCATGGTGATATACCTCAAGCGAAACGTGAAAGAGTCATGAAGAGTTTCCGCGAAGCGAAAATTCAATACTTAATCGCAACGGATGTAGCAGCTCGTGGACTTGATGTAGATGGTGTAACGCATGTATTTAACTTTGACATTCCTGAAGATGTAGAAAGTTATATTCACCGCATTGGCCGAACAGGACGTGCAGGTGGATCAGGTATTGCAATTACGTTCGTTGCAGCGAAAGATGAAAAACATTTAGAAGAAATTGAAAAAACGCTTGGTGCACCAATACAAAGAGAAATAATCGAACAACCGAAGATAAAACGTGTAGATGAAAATGGAAAACCGGTACCAAAGCCGGCTCCGAAGAAATCAGGCGAGTATCGTCAAAGAGATAGCCGCGAAGGTTCAAGAAGTGAATCAAGACGTGATTCGAGAAATAGCTCGAGAAGTGATTCAAGAAATAGTTCGAGAAATAGTTCTAGAAATGAAAATAACCGATCATTTAATAAGCCAAGTAATAAAAAAGGTAGTACAAAGCAAGGTCAGCAAAGACGTGGCCGTTAAATAGTTATAATTGTAAAAGAGTCGCAAAATATTGTGGCTCTTTTTTTGTTTGTATACAACAAGGATGATGACAAGAAAAAAACAAAATTTCATTCGCCGCATTTGAAATTTATAAAGGAAATTTTATAGTCCAAAACCATTAGTGCAAGGGTATTACTATCATTCAGCAGAACACTTTGGTTAAAAGAAAAGGTATTGAAGCGAGCGAGTATTTTTATTATACATTCCGCAATTATTGAAATAGAACAAGAGAAGTTTATGAAGGATTAAACTCGTATTGGTGTACGATCGTTGGAAACTGGAAAACTAATTTGTTAGTTTTGATCGATGAGGAACTCGAGAAGCACCACTGCCATCCTTATGGGGAATTTGCTTACGACGACGATGAAGGTAATGTAGTGATAATATGCGAAATAAGAAAAAAGGACTAGCAGTCGTACCTGCCGTCCTTTAATAGGAGAAAAAGTAATCTTGTTTAGAACTACGCATAAACAGAAAATCTGCTTGTAATTAGTTTTACCCTAAATATACGTGTCTATACAAAAAAGGGATAAGTAAAAAATACTTATCCCCGGAAGGGAAATCCCAAGCACCAAAATGGCTCGTATTGGTCTGCAGGTTCAAAAGTAGTATATGTAAAATGAAAAATCTCATACAAAAAGCAGACAACGATTTTGGTTGTCTGCCAGTGAGTTCAATGAGTTAGCTAATTGTGATAATTTGCATCCCCATTGCGAGAAGAGTGAAGCTGCTAGTTCAAACAGCTTGTTGGTATTATTTTCGATTTCTTAAAAAATATACATCAAAAGAAAGAGGTATTAGCCATGGACACGGCGGCTTGAAAATAGTATGTATTTTTATTTGAAAAATATTCAAGGGGTGAAGAAACATGGAATGTTTAATAAAGGTGTTTGTTTTATTAATCAGTTAATTAATAAAACAAAATAGTTATTTGGGAGAAAGGAAAAATGAATATGAGATGAATTGAAGCTGTTGAAAAATTACTTGAAGTGATGAAAGAATGCTTTTGGAACGGAATATCTTTAAAGGGTGAAGCTAATGATTTTAATATTGAATCTTGGCTGATTGAAGAAGCGACGCGTAAAACAAAATAAAGATTTCATTTTGTAGCAAAGGGGAATAGATATGTGTACTTATTGGGGAAAAGTAGATAAAGAGTTCTTTAAGAGGCAAGAACCGGAACAAAATAAAAGAGCAGCTAGCAAAAGCTAACTGCTCAATACAAGGAGATACAGAGAAGACTACTTTACATGAATGTTGGCATACATCCTACATTCAGTATTGACCGAATATTTATTTTAAATTCAATTTATTTAAAGTAAACATCCCAACAGATAAAATGGTTGCGCCTGCTACAGAACCTAGCCAGTCTCTCCAGCCTAATGTATTTAAAGATGCATCTGTTAAATCCGTAATTAAGAAGATAGCAAACATTAATACACCAAATGCTAAGCATCCCTAAAATGTTTGCAAATATTTAATCATCTTCTTTCGGAACTTGCTCATATAAATCACCTTTATTAATAATTTATATTTTTATAAATAAATTATCACATATACAAAAATTAAAAGTGTGAAATATGCAATATTACATATTGGAACTCAACAAAATACTCCATTGATAAGTACATAGATCGAACGGAGGGCATCGTTCTTTTTCTAAAATGAAAGGTGACGATAAGAAACATGAGATACATTTTAAACAAATTGAGCGGACGTTAAAAAATAAAAATTTATAAAGGAAATAGAAAGTATGGTGTTGTATATGTACGATAATAGGAAACTTTTTGTAAACTAAACATATAATTTTAATAGACCGACAGTCGGTCTGGTGGGAAGGAGAACTTGAATGCGAACTGTAAAGGAGTATGAGGAGCGTAGAAAGGAAATTTTAGAAACAGCTGAGCGTTTGTTTCTTACGAAAGGTTATACGAAAACAACCGTGAATGATATTTTAAAAGAAATTGGTATAGCAAAGGGGACGTTTTATCATTATTTTAAGTCGAAGGAGGAAGTAATGGATGAAATCATTATGAGGATTATTAAAGAGGATGTCACTAAGGCGAAAAGGATTGTCTCCAATCCCGATATCCCCGTTTTAGATAAGTTATTTAAAATTTTAATGGAACAATCACCAAAATCAGGAGATGTCAAAGAAAAAATGATTGAACAATTCCATCAACCAAATAATGCAGAGATGCATCAGAAAAGTTTAGTGCAATCCATTATACATTTATCTCCTGTATTAACGGAAGTTTTAGAGCAAGGAATAGAAGAAGGCATATTTTCTACTCCATACCCACAAGAAATAATTGAATTATTACTCTCTTCAGCACAAGTCATATTTGATGATGGTTTATTCCAGTGGAAACCGGAAGAAATGATGAGAAGAGCTAAGGCTTATATTAAAATGATGGAAGTATCTGTTGGAGCGAAAGAAGGGTCCTTTGATTATATGATCGAGGTTTTAATGAAACAGAAATAGTTTTTTTCTGTTTGGGTATTATAGACCGGCAGTCGGTCTAGACTAAATGAAGGATGTGATGAGGATGCCAGCAAGTATTCAATCTTCCTTGAAAGATTTTCACTTAATGGTAAGTGGTCAAATTATTACTATTTTAGGTTCAACACTATTACGTTTTGCACTGTCTTTATATGTGCTAGATATAACAGGACGTGCCGATATATTTGCAGGGTTATATGCCATAACGAGTATCCCGTTTTTGTTAGCTCCTCTTGGCGGAGCGATAGCAGATCGTTTCAACCGCCGTAATGTAATGGTCATTTTGGATTTTATAAATGCTGCTATTGTATTAAGTTTTATAGTTTTGTTATTAACTGAATCGGTATCTATTTTATTGATTGGAACAATTATGTTTTTACTAGCAGTCGTTAGTGCAATGAACTCACCAGTTGTTATGGCAAGTATTCCGCAATTAGTTCCAGAGAAAAAGTTAGAACAAGCAAACGGTATCATAAATGGTGTGCAAGCATTATCTAATATAGTTGCACCTGTACTAGGAGGAATATTATACGGCATAATTGGTTTGAAAATGCTCGTAATAACAAGTTGTCTTGCTTTCTTTTTATCTGCGATTTTAGAAATGTTTATTACAATACCATTTATAAAAAGAATACAGGAAGGCCATATCGTACCGACAATTGTAAACGATATGAAAGAAGGTTTTCTTTATGTTTTAAAGCAACCTTTTATTTTGAAGGCTATGTTACTTGCAGCTTTACTAAACTTAATTTTGACACCGTTATTTGTTGTTGGGGGACCTATTATATTACGAGTAACTATGCAGAGTAGCGATACGATGTATGGAATTGGAATGGGATTAATTGATTTTGCAACCATATTAGGGGCATTGTCAATCGGTTTCTTTGCTAAAAAGTTACAGATGAAAACATTATATAATTGGATGCTTATCATAGCTTTATTGGTAATACCAGTGGCACTATCAGTTACACCGTATATTCTTAATTTAGGATACTATCCACCATTTATCCTCTTTATACTTTCTTCTCTTCTAATCGCAATGATTATGACAATTGTATCCATCTATGTGATTACTGTAGTCCAAAAGAAAACACCAAATGAAAATCTAGGAAAAGTGATGGCATTTATAACAGCGGTATCTCAATGTATGGCACCAATTGGGCAAGTCGTATATGGTTTTATGTTTGAAGGATTCAGTACGAAAATTTATTTACCTATATTTTCTATTAGTTTCATAATGATAATAATAGCGGTGGTGACGAAGAAAATATTATCGAATGAAGGGAACTAGCTTTATATGCTTAGAGTATTAGCGAAACCCAACCCTAATCAATTCTTCATTATTCATTTCAATTACGAATCTATATTCTTTGTCTAATAGCCAGTAATAAAAACTGACTGCATCAACGTCAACTAGTGATTGGAATACTTTATCAAGATTTGTACTTACTACAGGGATCTCATAGTTATCCCATATTATAAAAATCTGTTCATCAAAATCTAGTTGGTTTGCTCTAATAAGGGAAATTAGTTGTTCTTTGTTCGAAGCTATGAATTGATTATCTATCTGTTCCCAATCTATTCTTCCCGAGACAGTTATAGGAAATGAATTCATTAAAATAGTAGCAATCTGCTGGCTTTTTTCTTGGAGGAAAATGACAGTTTCGTTTCCTAGGGATTTAAGGCATTCATTAAACAAAGGGTTTGTATCATTTCTGTTTTTTGTTTTCAGTGCTCTTAACTTTTGTCGCAATTTCCATTGTCTTGACGATCTATCATCCATTTTTAACATTCCTTATACAATTATTTAAGAATGAGT
Organism: Bacillus sp. M5A3_1b; assembly: GCF_053345335.1. Taxonomy (NCBI): domain Bacteria; kingdom Bacillati; phylum Bacillota; class Bacilli; order Caryophanales; family Bacillaceae; genus Bacillus; species Bacillus sp. M5A3_1b. The sequence goes on from NZ_JBKEZY010000010.1 coordinate 176,613, forward strand.
ATAGCATATAAAGGAAGTCTTTATGAAAAGGAACTTTTTAAATATAAATTAAACAAAAGCGTTATTTGAAAAAAGGGCCTTTTAAGGAAAGATAAGAGGCCATTAAAAAATATAACAACATGAGAATTTTATATTATGTATATACAATTTAAAGAGTTAGTGGAAATAATAAAATGTATAAAATTCTTATAAAAAAGCCCTAGGATTAGAGGATCTAGGGCTTCCTCTGTTGGTATATCTCACACGACATTATAAAAAGAAAAGAACTTAATGAAGATAACACATGAATGTTTCGTAAATGTATCAAAAAAGTGAACAAAAACGTTATTTTAAGGACCATGATATATCATCAAGGGCTTTATAAATATAACTATACATTCGGTAAAAGAGATATTTTAGATTGTATTTTTGTTTCCAGTTAATAATAATCACCCCTCATACAAACAGTTTAATTATATTATAGAGTTATTAATGCGAATGTTAAGAAACTTTGATATGAATTAAGGTGAATTTAAACAAAATAGTTATTGTAATAAAAAAGCAGTTAGCTTTCGCTAGGTGGGAGTTCTTTTTATGTAATTTAGATAAAGAAACTAGCCATTAAAAATATAGCCCCTATCAAAATTAGAGAATCAACTAAAATCAAGAACTGTTTTTTCTGTGGCTTTCGAAATTCCTTTATTAATCTAAAAACTGCACTTATTCCGAAACAGATGTATAACAAAATCATTATTGTTTTTAACATTACTAACACTCCTAATATATTAATCATTTAATTATATAACGAAAAATATATCCATGTAAGTTTTTAACAAAATCCTTATTTTAGAGAAAGGGATTGTCTGAGATGAGTTTCGGCTAAGCGCTAAATAAAATAAATGAAGATATATATGCAGGCGAGGAAAATGCTGAAAATTATTAAACCAACAAAAGCAAACGTTTTAGCTGTACCTTTCGGAGCAAAAATAGCTAAAACGATTGAGATAGGTATTAAAATTAAAAAAGGACCAGCAAAATATAGATTAAAAAATAAGAATCCAGTTAAAAACATTGAAATGAAACCAAAGTATTCTCTCATTGTGTTATCCCTTCTTAAAAAGTGGAGTATGGCAGATTATATCATTGAGAAAATGAATCAAAATGATTATGTAATAAAATTTTGATTTGGAGTAAATGGAATTGTTATAAATGTATGTCAGCTAGCCCCAAACATAGCCCTGATGATAATAGTAATAATAATGGAAAAGAAAGGGTGGAAAATACTTACAAGTGTAAAAACTATAATAGCAAAATTCCTTCCTATCCCTTTTGGAGCAAAAATAATTAAAACTAGTGATATAAATATTAAATAAATTAAATTACTATCACTATAAAAATTGAAAAATACGATAATAGTTAGCAAAATTGAAATGAAACCGAAGTATTTTCTCATTACTTTAGCCTTTCTTGAAAAAATAAATAATACAGATTATACCATATATGAATAAGATTGAAGTGGAATTGTTACAAAGAAGAATAAGTGAACTTGAATTAGAAAATAATCAACTGAAAGGTATAAATAAGTTTTCTTAATAAAAAATTTACTTTGTTTTATTATAAAACCAAAAAAGAGCACTTTATTAAGTGCTCTCGTGACGAGATCCATTTTATTAAGAAAACTTTATAAAGAAAGGAACACAGAGTATTATATACGTTTCTTGTCAATTGAGTGTATTTTTACAGACAAAGAGCAGCCAGCAAAAGCTAACTGCTCGGTTCTTCAGGGGAATTGGAGACTAGTGTATCTATAGTATTGAGTTTTATTCGTGGGAGAATGAAGTTTAACTTAATGCATAGCCAACAATCAAAGTTAGTGTTAAAAACACTGATAATAAAAGTGTTAGTAGAACTGTTGTTATGCTTCTAAGCATCATAACCCAATTATCTACTTTAGAAAATCCTTTCATACCAGCAAAAAAAGTTCCTATTGCTAAAACTAGTAATATAAACAAAGGGTGAATGTGTAATAAATCCGTGAAAAATTTGAATAGTTCAAGTGGAATTTCAAAATATAAACAGAATAGCCCAACGCAAACCAAAGAACAAATAAAGGACCATAGATTGATGTTATGCTTCATAGCTTTCTCCTATGTTATCAAAATAGTTTTACTCAATTTTAATGGAAAATAAAAGAAAAAGATAGCGTTTATAAATCAAAATGAATTTTTCAACAAAATAATCCTTTGAATAGAAAGTGAAGTAATGTAGGAGTTTTTTTCTTTGTTTGAAAGTTCGAAAAGATATATAATAATTTTCTGACTATTAATTCGTGGAGGGGTATTAATGAAAAATGAAACGTTACACACACAAGAAGACATGTTAAAAATGCTTGATTCATTATTAAGACCTGCAGAACCATTTTGGAATGAGTTTTATGAGAATAGAGAAAAGGATGTTCCGTTTTTTAAAAATGTTCCAGATGAGAATCTAGTTTCGTATATACAAAAAGAGAGAGTTTCAAAAGGGAAGGTATTAGAACTTGGATGTGGTCCAGGTAGAAATGCCATTTATTTAGCGACTCAAGGATTTGATGTAACAGCAGTAGATTTATCTATAGAGGGCATTAATTGGGCGAGAGAGAGAGCGTTAGCAAAAGGGATAGAAATTCACTTTATTTGTGATTCGATTTTTAATTTAGATTGTCAAAATGATTTTGACTTTGTATACGATTCAGGCTGTTTACATCATATTCCACCACATAGAAGGATACATTATGTGGATTTAATTAAAAAATCATTGAAACCGGGTGGTTATTTTGGATTAACATGTTTTGCAGCAGGTGATTTAGATGAGCGAAATGGATCAGAAATAACGGATTGGGACGTATATAGAGGGTGGAGTCTACAAGGTGGTCTTGCATATTCAGAAGAAAAATTAAGAGATATATTTGACGAATTTGAAGTGATCGAAATTAGAAAGATGAAGCAAATTGACCAACCAAATACTATGTTTGGAGAATCATTTCTTTGGACAGCATTATTTAAGAAGAAATAAGAAAGTAGATAATTGACAAACTCATCGTTTTTATAGACAATATATTTATAAGAATATACGTTCTGTTTTTGCTTGCCGGTGTATGTTTTGCATAAATACATAACAAGGGGCTGTCTCTATATGAGTAACACAAATCAAAAAATTACTACGTTTTTAATGTTTGAAGGTAAAGCTGAGGAGGCGATGAATTTTTACACGTCGCTATTCGACCAATCAGAAATTGTAAGTATCTCTCGCTACGATGAAAACGGACCTGGTAAAGAGGGTTCTGTCATTCATGCAACTTTTACGTTAAATGGTCAAGAATTCATGTGCATTGATAGTTATGTAAATCATGGTTTTACATTTACACCATCTATGTCTCTTTATGTAACTTGTGAGACAGAAGAAGAAATTGAAAAGGTCTTTCATAAACTAGCACAGGATGGATCTGTACTAATGCCTTTAGGTTCTTATCCATTTAGCAAAAAGTTTGGCTGGTTAAATGATAAGTATGGTGTCTCTTGGCAGTTAACGCTTGCGGAATAAAAAATGTAATTTATTTGTTTAATGGGTTTAGTTCAGAGGGTGAAAATTTAAATAATATATAAAAGGTGTTCCAACCGTCAACAGGTTTGGAATGCCTTTTTATATGTAATTGATTTGCTTAAATGAATTTATATTTTTTCTATTTAGAATATTTTATTTTTCTTACTACTTTTTATCTGTTAATATAAATATAGAAAAATATGTATTAATTATTGGTTAGGTTAATAGAAAAAGGAAAGCATACATAGTAAATGATCTTACACTTAAAATGTAACAAGATAGCTAGGGGGAATAGTTATAATGGATACAACTCAACAAAACAGTAATGCATGGGATAAAAAGGTTGAAGAAGGTTCTAGATATACGCAACCTGTAAGTAGCGAGGTTATTGAAAGAAGTAAATCAGGTGAATGGGAAATCACAGTTACCACAGAAAAATCAGTTCCTAGATATTGGTTTCCAAAGTCATTAGAAGGATTAAAAATACTGTGCTTAGCATCAGGTGGAGGGCAACAAGCACCAGTGCTAGCTGCTGCTGGGGCGGATGTAACAGTTACTGATATATCAAGAAAGCAGTTGGAACAAGATAAAAAGGTGGCAGAACGGGATGGGTTAACTTTAAAAACAGTTCAAGGAGATATGTCAGACCTTAGTGATTTTGAGGATGAATATTTTGATATTGTTGTAAATCCTGTTTCTAATTTGTTTGTAAAAGATGTTCATCTTGTATGGAATGAGGTATCAAGGGTACTAAAGAATAGAGGTATTCTTATTTCAGGATTTACAAATCCGTTACTATGGATTTTTGATGACAATCAAGAGCAAAAGGGTATACTTGATGTTAAACATGCAATACCATCATCAACTCTAGATTATTTACCAGAGAATGAAGTTCAAGATTATGTAAAGTCTAATCAAACAATAGAATATGCACATACTCTTGAAGACCAAATTCAAGGTCAAGTTGAAGCTGGTTTAGTTATAACTGGTTTTTTTGAGGATGATTTTGGTGGAACTAGAATATTAGATAAGCATATTAAAACTTTTATTGCTACAAGAGCTGTAAAGTTAAAGCTAGATTGAAAGTTTTTGCTTGTTATACTGGGTTAGTTGAAGAATGGTCTTAAAAATAGGGAAAGTTCAATATATATCAAAAAGGATGGCACTTGCCATCCTTTTTCTTGTGTATTTTGAGTATATAAACAAGTTTCATATCTCTTAGTTGAAGTTGTCATTATTTATAGTTACTCTTTTCTTTTTAAGAATTTTGCTTGCCGAATCTTTCACCGAGTTTAGCTAACAATTCAGGCTGATCCCCTTGGCTCATTACAACTTCAACAAAGATAAGTCGATTTATATTAAAATTTATTTTAGTTAAGACTTCTGCTAACTCTGTTTCATTTTCCACTTTACATGTTAAGCTTTTTTCTTCTGAACTGAATACGTTTGCTAGTTTCGTGTAATCCCACATTTGTATGTCATTATACGGTTGATTTTGGCCGTGAATTGCACGTTCAACAGTGTATCCATTGTTATTAATTAAAAATATAATCGGTTTTAAATTTTGACGAAGTATAGTCGATAACTCTTGAACAGTTAATTGGAAAGAACCATCACCAATAATTAAAATATTACGTCGCGATAAATCAGCGAGCTGTGTACCGAGTAGAGCAGGTAATGTATAACCAATTGATCCCCATAATGGTTGTGCTACATATGTAGTGTTATTTGGTAAAGGGATAGCAGCACTACCGAAGAAAGGGGTTCCTTGCTCAGCAATTAAAACATCGTTTTCTTGTAAGAAATGGTATATTTGTTGCCAAAAACGTTTTTGTGTAACCATTTGAGCTTTTGGATTGAACTCTTCTGTCATAGATAGTAATTCTGAAATAAAGGGCTTAATTTCAAGTGTATCCTCGTTACGATGTTCGATTAAATCACTTAACTGTTGTAAAACATCTTTCATTACCACGGGTCCATATTTTTTATCTATAATTTTCACAGTATAGGGATGGATGTCTATAACTTGCTCTTTCATAAAGCCTTGTGTAAAGCCACCAGTAATAGTATCAGTTAATTTCACACCAATACTAATAATACAGTCAGATTCATCAATTCTTTTTCGTAAGTATGGAGAACTAACATCACCAGTATAAATTCCTATAAATTGAGGGTGTTGTTCAGGGAATATTCCTTTTCCCATACTTAATGTTGCGATAGGAAACCCAGTTTTTTCTACGAATTGATGCAAATATTCTTCCGCATGAAAACGAGCCACTTCAAAATCAGCTAAAATAACTGGTTTTTTGGCACTGTTTATTTTTGAAGTCGCATGTAGAAGCATTTTATCCAATGCATCTTTATTACTTAAAACTGGTTTATGTAAAATTGGTTCTGTAGGTTTATTAATTGGTTTATTATACACATCAATCGCTAATTGAATATGAACAGGGCGTTTCTCACTCCAACATGCCCGTAACACACGATCGATTTCTTCAGCGGCATGCTCAGGTGTTAATTTTGATTGTGCCACCGTGATTTCTCTATACATATTGGAAAAATGATCGAACTTTCCATCACCTAACGTATGATGAACGAGTGCTCCATTTTCCATTACTGTTGTTGGTGGTGTCCCCGTGATTTTTATAACAGGTACGTTTTCTGCGTATGACCCAGCAACACCGTTAAGGGCGCTTAATTCTCCAACGCCAAAGGTGGTAATAAGAGCTGCAATTCCTTTTATACGAGCATATCCATCAGCAGTATATGCCGCATTTAATTCATTACAATTACCAATCCACTTTAGCTTTTCATGTGCTAGTACGTCATCTAAAAAAGCCAAATTATAATCACCAGGAACACCAAATATATGCTCAATTCCTAATTCGCTTAGTCGATCTAATAAATATGTACTTACAGTATATTGCGATTTCAAATAAATCCTCTCCTAATTTTGCAATGAATATTTCAATAAACTAAAGAAGTTCTGATGTGTTCGTTAAAATATTCAATACTAGATTGTGTTATAATTTACATACAGGGGGAAAGTAGATGACACAACATAAAGAAGAACAGATGAATGAAGCATTAGCATTATTTTACTTTGCATATAAATCATTTACTGAAAAGCCAGATGAAATTATAAAAGAGTATGGCATACAACGAGTACATCACCGAATTTTATTTTTTATCGCACGATTTCCAGGGATAAGTGTAAATGAGTTATTATCACTGTTAGAAATAAGTAAACAAGCACTTCACGGACCACTACGACAACTTGTGGAAAAAGGCTTAATTGAGAGTAATGAAGCTACACATGATCGCCGTGTGAAACAGTTATCTTTAACAGAAATAGGTGTAGATTTAGAGAAAAAATTGAGCGATGTTCAAAGACAACAGATGAGTGCTATTTTTTCAAAATTTGGTGAATCGTGTGAAGAAAATTGGCATCAAGTTATGAATGAAATGGCAAATAGTCGATCAGGTTTTGATGCTTGGATATCAAAACGAGAAGTTGTAATCGATCAGAAATAATAAGAAATATATCTGTATTTATAGTTTGAAAAAGAACAAATTTTATCCATACATTTGGCAACTATGTATTGGTCATAGAGTGAATGGATAAAAAGATACATTACTAGATACTTTATACGTGTACGCAATGGAACAATAAAATTCACATTTCCGAGAGGGGAATTATTATGATAAAACTTGTACTTATTCGTCACGGACAAAGTTTATGGAATCTTGAAAATCGCTTTACAGGATGGACAGATGTAGATTTATCAGAGAATGGATTAAGTGAAGCGAGAGAAGCAGGAGCGATATTAAAGAAAAATGGATATACTTTTGATGTAGCTTATACATCTGTATTAAAACGAGCAATCCGGACGTTATGGATTGTACTTCATGAGATGGATCTTGCTTGGGTACCAGTACATAAATGTTGGAAGCTAAATGAAAGACATTACGGTGCATTGCAAGGGTTGAATAAAGATGAAACTGCGAAAAAGTATGGTGAGGAGCAAGTTCATATTTGGAGAAGAAGTATTGATGTAAGACCACCTGCTCTTACTGAGGATGATCCTAGATATGAAATGAATGATCCAAAATATAAAGCACTTAAAAAAGGTGAGTTTCCATTGACTGAATGTTTAGTGGATACGGAGAAAAGAGTACTTGATTATTGGCATTCAGAAATCGCGCCATCATTAAAAAGTGGTGAAAAGGTAATTATTTCATCACACGGTAATACGATTCGTTCGCTAGTGAAATACTTAGATAACCTTTCAAGCGATGGTGTTGTTTCATTAAATATTCCAACGAGCATTCCACTCGTTTATGAATTAGACGATGATTTACGTCCGATTCGTCATTATTATTTAAGTATGGACGGGGAAGTACCAAAAGGGGAAATTCCGAAACATATTTCTTTTTAACATGAAAATTTGAAACGCATGCTTGTCTACATATACAATGTAGATTCATGATAAAGTGAAACTTTAATCAGTGGGGGGTCATCCCCCATTGATTATTAGTTGAACCAATCGGGCTTTTATGGGCAGTTGATCCCCTACCTAACTTCTATGCTTTTGCAAAATTTTCAGGTGGGGGTCTTACTGCCCGTTAATGCGGGGTAAAAGACGTGGTACCTTCTAATGTATATGCGATATTGCTAAATTTAGAAGCTTGTCCACGTCTTTTGTCATAAAGAGGGCTACTTGTGCATGTAATGATATCGTGAGTAGTTTTTGAATGGAGGGTGATGTCATTGGTGATCTCTAACATTCGAATCGGCTTATTTATTTTAGCAATCGTTTTTCTCGTTCTTGTGTTCTTTTACTGGAGAAACGAAGAGTTGTACGAGGAGAAAAAGCAACGTATTAGAAAGACTTGGTATGGGTTGTTTATAATATCAGTCACCGTGTATTTCATGATAAAAGGAATTGATTTAACCCTCTGGAAAAACCTTTTAATGTTCACTGCAATGGTTATTTTCGTTGATATCGCATTTATTTTAACACCTAATATTTCCGAAATATGGGGAGCGAAATTTAGCGATATTGGCAAGACTGTTCAATCGATAAAACGGTCTTTAATTGCTTCTAAAGCAAGAGGGGAAATATATACAACAATTATTCAAAATGTCAATCCAACAATGTTCGGTACAATGGAATGGCATACGGAAGAAGAGTATACAAAAAGCTTAAACGCATTTTTAGATTCGTATGGGGAAAAGATTGGTGCAAAAATTGTTGTATTTGAAGCGGCAAAGGAATTAAATACTAACTTTCGCAGTATCCGTTCTCAATTTAGTATTATCGTTCCGTTTGAACACATTGAGCAGTTGAATGAGCAGAAAGCGGTACAAATAGAAAATGTCGGCATTATACCAGCAAAAACTGTGAGTGATGTTTTCATTGTTATTGATGGGAAGAAAAATAATCTGCAAGATCGAGATTTTGAAAATGTATATAATTTAACAATACATCATAGTTATTTTAGTAAATAAGGACAGGATTTTCTTCTGTCCTTTTCACTTATACATAAAGGTAAAGCAAATTTAGACATACTTGTATAAAATCGGACAATCATTCCTACACTAGCACGTAGAGGTGATTGTAATGATAAAAGATTATGACAATGATTTTTTTAAAGAAGATAATGAAGATACAACAGATTTCTCGTTAATAAAAGGAGATACTTTGCAGCAAGTAGAAGAGTTAGAAGAAGAATTAAAAAGAAAATGATACGTGTACACGTTGTCTACATTTGCGATATAATATAAATAGAAGATTGTATCTTTTTGAAAAGGGGGAGAAGAGATGGCTGAAATAAATGTACAAAAGTCTTCATTTTTTAAAGAAAAAAAAGAAGAACCAAATACAGATTTCTCTCTTGTGAAAGGTGCATTAACAGAAAATATAAATCGTTTAGAGAAATTGATGAATAATAGCGGTTCAAAATATATACGAGTGAAAAAAACAAAAGAAAATGCATAGTGCATTTTCTTTTGTTTTTTTATACGATTAAATATTTAAAGGGTGGATTTTAAAGGATGAAATAGAAAGGGAAAGTAACGAATCATGGTATAATGATAGCAGACTTACATATTATTTTGTCATTTTGAGAGGAGCTTAAAAATGTATTCTACTTTAGAACAATTAACAAAGCACCCTGTATTTTATCATTTTGCAGAAATTTCAAAGATTCCTAGAGGATCGGGTAATGAAAAGGAAATTAGTGATTATTTAGTGGGCTTTGCAAAAGAGCGTAACTTAGAAGTGATTCAAGATGAAGCAATGAATGTCATTATTAAAAAAGACGCAACTACTGGCTATGAAAATGTACCAGCTATTATCATTCAAGGTCATATGGATATGGTATGTGAAAAAAATCAAGCAACCGTACATGATTTTGAAAAAGATCCAATTGAATTACGAATTATTGGGGACATGTTATATGCAAATCAAACGACTTTAGGTGCTGATAATGGTATTGCAGTTGCGTATGCAATGGCTTTATTAGATTCAAAAGATATTCCGCATCCAGCACTTGAAGTAGTTATCACTACTGAAGAAGAAACAACAATGGGCGGGGCTTTCGCTGTTGATGCAAATCACTTTGATGGTAAGATTTTTATTAATATTGATTCTGAAGAAGATCATAAATTACTTGTAAGTAGCGCAGGTGGTGCGAAAGCTGTTGAAACAATTCCAGTAATTTGGGATGAAGCGCCAGCGAATACAGATGCATACCGTCTATATGTTGGTGGCTTAAAAGGCGGACATTCTGGTATGGAAATTGATAAACAACGTGGTAATGCAAACAAAGTATTAGGACGAGTATTACGAGATTTATCAGCAAATGTTCAATTTGAGATTAGTGAAGTTCACGGCGGATTAAAAACGAACGCAATTCCGCGTGAAAGTGTAGCTACAATTATATTAAGTACAGAAGATGTAGAGAAAGTAGAAGAAAAACTAGTATCTTGGACAAGAGTATTACAAGAAGAAATGCGTGCTGTTGATCCAGATGTTCACGTTACACTGACAAAATTGGATGAGAAAGTAGAAAAAGTATTTGCTAAAGAGACACAAAAGCAAATTATTTCATCATTATTCTTAATTCCAAACGGCATTCAAAGTATGAGCTTGGATATTAAAGGTCTAGTAGAAAGTTCAACAAATTTAGGTGTTATTGAAACGTTCCAAGATGAAATTAAATTACGTAACGAAGTGAGAAGTTCTGTGAGTAGTTTAAAACAACATGTTGCAGATGAAATTAAATGTATTGCCGAGTTAGTTGGTGCAACCTTTGAAATAGAGTCAGAGTATCCAGAATGGCCATACAATCCGAATTCACAAATTCGTAATTTGTTTGAAAAAGTGCATCAAGAAAAATACAATAAAGAGATTGAAATCTTTGCAGTGCATGCAGGTATTGAATGTAGTGCATTTGTGCAAAAGATGCCTGAATTAGATGCAATTTCATTCGGTCCAGATATATTCAATGTTCACACTCCAGATGAGCATATTAGTATTTCTTCTGTTGTGAATAACTGGGGATTCTTCGTTGATGTAATGAAGGGTACGAAAGAATTAGCTAAATAATATTCATAAAATGAAGAGTAGCCTATAAAATTTTATAGGCTACTTTTTTGTATAGAGTATTATTAGAAATTTATTTTTGCGTTAGTATTTAATTTTGGGTTTTATTTCTAGAGGAGATTTTACCAAAAACTGCTCCAGAAATTGCTCCGATTAAAGTCATAAAAATTGTACTCCATGCTGTAAATGACATTATTACACCTCCACATAATAAATTATTGTTTCTTAGCCTTTTGAATAGAAATGATAATTGCAACAACTATTAAGAAAATAAGAGGAGACCAAGAAAAGAAAGACATGTAATATTCTCCTTTCAATATTAATTTCAAATATTTTTATAGATAAATTATCGCATTTTTAAAGAGTGAACATATAGAATATGCAATATTGCATATCGAATTGTAGGCCATAAAGAAGTGAAAACGGTTCGTGAATAAAAATGCTAATTTATAAAGAAAGTAAGGATTTTTTCTAACCTTAAAAAGGGCAGACAATCAAAAAGCTCTCTACCTTATATAAGGCAGAGAGCTTTTAAAATAGTTTTTGTCTATTAACAATGGTATCCAATGTTTATTGGTGAGATAAACGTAAATTATTTTGAGATTTTAAAGCTGCCCCCATAATAATAATTTTCTCCAAGTTTCATAACGGCTACATATGTTCCTGGATTATAAACCTTAGTAATAGGTGTTACAAATCTACCATAATTATGTTTTAGACCTGAGTCATAAATGGTTTTATATCTATGCAAGTTTATTTCATTATTCTCATTTTCATTCAATTGATATATTTTTACAATACCAGTATCCTTACCACCAGTATATATAGTAACATCGAATGTATCTCCATGCTTTAAGTTACCAACTGCTAACTCTTCTATAAAATCTGCATTATGATGTAATAAAAAATAGCTTTGCCAACGCCAATTATCTGAAAATCGTGATTCTGTTTGTGTAAGTTGCGATTCAGCAGACACAGGTGGGAGCGTACCAATTGTATTCGAAAATAAAAATCCTCCAACAGTTAATGCACCAATAATTGTGGATTGCCTTAAAAGTTTCATGTTCTAAACCTCCTAGTTACTTAAGGATTCAGAAATCGTTTTGTGAAAAACTAGCTGTGAAATCTAATAGATGATAATATCTTCTATAATCATATTAACATTTATTGATTTATCAGACAAATTAAAAAGTAATAAGATTATATAGAGGAAGTTACGGCTAATATAGGAAAGAATTTAGATGTATAGTTAAGAAATCTTTATCATATGTAATTAGGATTTGTTATTTGAAAACTCGATTGTTTTAAAGTTGAAATTTCAATTCAACTTTAAGTTTTAGTACATAATTTTAAAATTTGACTTATGTAATTTATCACGTTATGATTTTTTTATTATAAAAGAAAGGCTTGAATATAATGATTCGTCGTTTGAGAAAGCTAAAAAATGTAGCAGTCGTAGTAAGCTTCTAAGTGAATTACAAAGATCTACAATACTTAGAAGCGAGGAATAAAGTTATGAAGTATCCATTATATAATCATTGGTCAGAAACGAAGTATTTAAAAGATGTAGTTACAAATCCACTCATTGAGGTAGGAGAGTACTCCTATTATTCAGGGTATTATGGTCATCAAAATTTTGAAGATGGCTGTGTAAGGTATTTGTGGGGGGATGCTAAGTCCCGAGCACTTTTCAATCCAATTGAACAGATGGGATGGCATCTTGATAAACTCATTATTGGGAATTATGTTTGTATTGCCAGTGGAGTAGTCATTTTAATGGGTGGTAATCATAATCATCACTCAGAATGGATTACAGTATATCCATTCGCTGAGCAAATTGAACATTCATATGAACCGAAGGGTGATACAGTCATTAAAAGTGATGCTTGGATTGGAATGAATGCTATTATAATGCCTGGCGTTACAATTGGTGAAGGCGCAATAGTTGCAGCAGGATCTGTCGTAAGTAAAGATGTTCCGCCGTATACAATAGTTGGTGGAAATCCTGCTAAGGAAATAAAGAAGCGGTTCACTGATACAGAAATGAATATGCTAATGGAAATGCGTTGGTTTGATTGGGATAGAGAATTGATTGAGAAGGCAATTCCTCTGTTATCTAGTCCATCCATTGAACCATTATTTGCTTTTTATAAAAATGAAGTGAAAAATAAATAATTCAGTTAGAAAAACTACATCCTAAATAGGGTGTAGTTTTTTATTATTTGTACTAGAAATAATCTCCCCGTTATGGTCTAGTTTTTATAAATTATCTTAAGAAAAATTAAGAAATATAACCAGTGGTTCTTAATATGTTTGATTTATAATTCAAATGATTGAACAAAAGCGAAAAGGGATTTTTTTATGCAATTCATTTTGTTTTCTTAACAAAATACCTAGTGCTTTCTTATCTAAATAGGAACAAATTTATTACTTAGATTGTCTATTACGTGTATTCCTAAAAATAGATGTCCAAATTGAATACAATTTATTCGATTTGATATCTATTTTTATGTATTGCAAAAATATGAAAGGACTTATTATTTTTAAAAATAAAAAGATATATATTGGTGGGGTACAAGTTTAATACTTTTACAGCAGAAGCATTGCAAGTGGAAACGAAAAAGAAACAACTCAAACAGTAGATTATCAATCATAGAAACGTAGGAGGATATATATGATAAAACCAGTCGTAGACGTAAAAAACATTCGAAAAGTGTACGGTAAAAAAGGTGAGAATGAATCACACGCATTAAAAGGTGTTTCATTTTCGATTCAAGAGGGGGAGTTTGTAGGAATTATGGGGCCATCTGGTTCTGGCAAAACAACATTATTAAATGTAATTTCGACTCTTGATAAAGCGACAGATGGCGTTATTGAAATTGCAGAAACGGATATTACGAAAATGAAGCAAGGTGAGCTTTCTGATTTCCGTTCGCAAAAATTAGGATTCATTTTCCAAGACTTTAACTTATTAGAGAATTTATCTATTTACGAAAACATTGCACTTCCATTATCTCTTCAAGGTGTCCCATCACGCAAAATTGGGCCGAAAGTAGAGAAGGTAGCTGATATGTTAGGAATCTCAGCAATACTTCAAAAGTATCCGTCTGAAGTATCTGGTGGACAAAAGCAACGTTCGGCAGCAGCACGTGCTTTAGTGCATGAGCCTGCAATTATTTTAGGGGACGAGCCAACAGGAGCTCTTGATTCTAAAAATGCAACAAGTTTACTTAATGCGATGACAAACTTAAATAAAGAACAAGGCGTATCGATAATGATGGTTACGCATGATCCATACAGTGCAAGTTACTGTCAGCGTATTTTATTCATTCAAGATGGTGAGTTATATAAAGAAATTTACCGTGGTGGTAAACGTGAAGAGTTTTATAAAGAAATTTTAGACGTGCTTGCAGATTTAGGCACACAAAAAGCGTAAGAAAGGAGGTTTGGGCATGTTATTTAAACTTTCCATGTCAGGGTTAAAAAGTAAGTTGCAAGATTATATTGTATTACTTATTGGTCTTATTGTATCTATTTCAACTTTTTATATGTTTCAAACGCTATCACTAAATAAAACGTTCCTTGAATCCAATGCAAACGTTGGTCCTATTGTATTAATATTTCAAATAGGTTCCTCTTTATTAGCGATTGTAACATTTTTTTACATTATGTATGCAAACTCTTTCTTATTATCTCTTCGCCAAAAAGAGTTTGGTATGTATATGATGTTAGGAGCAAAAAAGTATAAAGTTACATTACTAATGTTCCTTGAAACAATCATATTAGGTGCGGCGTCACTTGTGATTGGGGTTACAATTGGTGTAGCACTTGCAGAAGGTATCGGGCAGTTATTAATGAAACAATTGGAGTTAACTGGAGAAGGTTACCAAGCTTTCTACATTCCGTCTATGGTCGTTACTTGTATCTTCTTCTTTGCATTATTTGTATTATCAGCAAGTATGAACAGTATTAAATTGTCACGTATTTCTGTATTACAGCTTGTACATGCAGATGCACAAACAGAGCGTGTCGCGGTAAAAGGAAAAATGACAATTGTAGTTGCCTTACTTGGTCTGATTTTGTTAAGTATTGGTTATGCTTCACTGCTCTATATACCACAGGCAAAAAATCTAGGAACCGTTCCTACATTAATGGCCCTTGGATTAATCTCAGCAACTGTTAGTACTTACATGTTGTTTGGATCAATTCTCCCAGTTATGATAAAAAAAATAAAAAATAATAAAAAGCGTAGTGAAAAAGGGCTTAATGCTTTTACCTTTGCTCAATTAAACTTCCGCATTAATGGCCTAACAAATGTGCTTGCGACGGTAGCAATCTTAGTAGCTCTTGGAGCAGGTGGAATTGCGTGTGGTATGGCATTTAAAAACGACGTTTTAAAGCAGACTGATAAAGGAACAATTTACGATTCGGTAGTTCATAATCCAACAGTAGAAGAAAAGAACATTTTGAGTGGTATCTCATTTCAAGATAAGCTTGAATATCGCTACAAAGTAGATGATAAGTATGTTTATTATATAAAAGAAGAGCTAGAGAATAATCGTCCTTTAGTAAAAGATAGAAAAAATGAGAAGATAATAAAAGTTTCAGAGGATATTCCCATGGATGCATTTGCGTTGTCAAGACAATGGGTTAAAAATGATGGGAAACCAAAACAATGGAGCGACGCTTTCGAAACAATTCAGCCCAAGTATATATATACTGATCATAAAATGAAAATTGTAGATCAAAACATATACGATAGTATGAAAGTTAAAGAAAATATTGTTTTTATTGGGAAAACAGATGTTTTTGGAGCATACTTAAAAGAATGGAAAAAAATTGATGAATTGCAGGTAGTTAAATATAAAAATGTGAAAGTGGAAGAACTGGATAGTAAGTATCAAACATATAAGGCGAATCAAAGTTTTTCCAGCGGACTAATGTTTATGGGGTTCTTCGTTGGAATTGCGTTTTTAGCAATGATGGCCAGTTGCTTAATGTTTAAAATTCTATCTGGTGCATCTAAAGATAGTATACGTTATCAAATGCTTCGTAAAATTGGTGTCCGCCGGGAATTATTAACACAATCGATTTATAAGGAGTTATTCTTCATATTTCTAGTCCCAGCAATTATCGGTATTGCTCACATATTAGTTGGTATGAACATTTTTGGGCCTCTATTAATTGATCCGTATTTTCGAATTTGGTTACCAATTGTTATTTTCATAGTCATTTACTCGATTTACTACTGGATTACAGTTCAATTATATAAAAGAATTGTGCTTCCGAAAGAAGGTTAATGTAATAATGTTATGTATACTAACTATCAACATAATTCGCCCTCGTTATGATCTAATGAAAAAATACGATGTAAGCAAAATAGAAAGTGAATTTGAGATACAAATATGCAGCAATGAGCGGCAGAAAGCGTAAGGAAGAAGTAAATACAAGTAGGGGGGCATTTCATCCATAACTTACAAGAAGATATGTATAAGCAATTAAAAGAGAAAAATACTATTCTTCCTATATCGTAATTATAAAGAGGCCAAATAGCATCGTTCCTACATTGAGTACTACTTTAACCTCATTTGTAGGAATGCTTGTACTATCGCCGTACAGTAAAATTGAATAATCATCCAATAATTATTAACTATAATCGGAATTTTAATAAGGTGGAACAATTATCAAAAAAATATCTTGTATTCATTATATTTATAATAGCTATTATATAAAATTGGGTTTGCACAAAAAGAGTGTTAATAAACATAAAACTTGTAAACCTTATTCATCATAAGGATTATCGTTTTAGAAAAGGAGTGTATGTTGAAAAAAATTTTAAAGGTAATTTTAATCTTATTAGTAATATTTATAGGAATTATGTTGGGAAGCATAATTTTAAATAAAACATATCATACTGAATTTAAGTCTTTAGACAACACAGATCAAAACATGTTAAAAGAATTATCTACTATTTATAAGAGCTTCGAAGAATCGAGTGATAAACTTTGGAATGAAGATTATCGCTTCGAAAAAATGCCATTGGTTCTAATACGTAGTAATAAAGAAGGGGGATTCTTTAGACAAGAAGCTTATGCAGTTAATGTAAAGGGATTAGAAAATAGTATTTTTGCAAAAGAAATAAAAGTCTCAAATTCTCTGCATCTACCTAAAGTCTATCGCTTAACTCCTTTTGATTTTAGAACTATTTCTACCTGGATTCCTTGGAACTTTGGGACAATAAATATGAACGATATGGATGTATATTATTTGAAATATCATCCTAAAATGTTTAGTAATCCAGACTTATATTTTGATTTTTCATCTTTCTTATTACATGAAGGTTTTCATGCTTATAAACAAAAAGATTGGACATATGATGCAAATGGTGGAGAGTTTATTCACGAATATCCGATTAATAAAGAAAATTACGCGCTAATGGGATTAGAATTTAAGCTATTAGATAAAGCGATGATTGATACGAACCCAGAAAGTATTAATAAGGTATTATATGATTGGACAATTGTACGTAACTATCGCTTGAAAAAATGGCCTCAATTAATTGGAGAAACAAAAACGGAAGCGATAGAAGGTTCAGCACGATACTTAGAGTATCGATATAGTAAGTTAACTGGTGGAAATCTTATGGTACTTGCAAAGAAACAAAGGCCATATCATGTTACTTTTATGGAGGCATTCAATTTTATTGCTAATGGACAGGCAGAATCTCCAAGGTTTTTAGAGCGGACTATGAAATATGAGACTGGTTCAGCGCTTGAATTAAGCATGGATAAAGCAAATATACCATGGAAAGAAGCTATTGAAGATAGTGCAACTAAACAAGGAAAGACACCATATGAAGTTTTAAATACGTACTTTAATATAAATAATACGCCCACAATTGAAAATAAAATTAAAGAAATTAAAGAGAACAATGACTATGAAACACTTTTAGAACAAGGAGAAAAACTAGTGAAAATAAGTAGCAAGTAAAAAATAAGGTTTGAAAAAGAATTTCCTGTAAGATCGTATTGAAGAGGATTCTTTTTCTTTTTATAAGTTATATACAATAATGGTGTAATAAAAAAATTAGTTAAAATAAGGAGTCACAAAGCAATTGTTTTTAATACTGATTATGTTATTTTTGTTCTTTCAATTATAGGTTTACAAAAAGGCGTATAAAAATGTACCTCTTGCTTATGCCTTTAGTTGTTCAATACGAGAAAATTGTGGAGGAATCATATGGAGTCAAAAATTCTTATTGTTGACGATGATAAAGAGATTAGAAATCTTATCTCTGTATATTTGGAAAATGAAGGTCTGAAAACTCAAAAGGCAGAAGATGCTATTGAAGCGTTAGAACTGTTAGAAGAAAAGCGATTCGATCTTATTATTTTGGATGTCATGATGCCAAATATGGATGGCATTGAAGCGTGTATGAAGATTAGGGAAGAAAGAAATATGCCTATTATCATGCTTTCTGCAAAATCAGAGGATATAGACAAAATTCAGGGTTTAGCCTCTGGTGCCGATGATTATTTATCAAAACCGTTTAATCCGTTGGAGTTAATTGCTAGAGTAAAATCTCAATTACGAAGGTTTAAAAAATATAATACAAATGCAGATAATGATAAAAGTATACTAGAAATTGGTGATTTGACTGTAAATACAGATACACGTCAAGTATGGATAAGAGGCACGGAAGTAAGGCTAACTCCAAAAGAGTTTGATATACTCGAACTACTTGCTCGTAACAAAGGGATTGTTCTGAGTGTTGCAAAAATATATGAAGCAGTTTGGAAAGATATTTTTTACAAATCGGATAATACTGTCATGGTGCATATTACAAAAATAAGAGACAAAATTGAAGAGGATTCTAAACATCCCATTTATATTAAAACTGTTTGGGGAATTGGATATAAAATATGAAGAGTGTTAGTTTTAGAAATAAAATAATTACAAAACTTCTTGTTGCTGTTGCAGTTAGTTTTTTTGTTTCGTTTGGTTTAACAATTCTCACTTTTATATATATCATAATACCATTAACACTAAATCACTATCTTGATGATCTTAGTGCATTTGAAAATAATATACTTACATTTCTTATATTCGCGTTAGCGATCTTTACTTTTATAATCATTTTTTTAATATTGGTTCGAAAGAAAATAGTATATTTGAAGCTCATTTCTGATAATGTGAATGATATTGCCAATGGAAAACTGGGTTTGACAATTGAGATCGAGGGAAAAGACGAATTGACTCAACTTGCTCAAAATATTAATTACATGTCCAAGGAATTGGAGAATACATTTGAACAGGAAAGACGATTGGAACGTACAAAAAATGAACTCATAACAAACGTATCTCATGACTTACGCACACCATTGACATCTATTATCGGCTATGTAGATTTATTAAAAAGAGGAAAATACGACAGTAAAGAACAATTACAGGAGTATCTCGAAACCACTTATTTAAAATCACAGAGATTGAGATATCTAATTGATGAACTATTTGAGTACACCCGTTTATCAGACAACGATGCCAAGTTAAATCTTAATGAAGTTGATTTATCGGGTTTATTGGAGCAAATAGTTGGGGAATACACTCCTATATTTGAAAAGGAAAGTTTAATTGTTCAAAAATCAATAACGGAAGAATCTATACCTATTTTCATGGATGTAGAAAAAATGGTACGTGTTTATGAAAATTTGTTTATGAATGCGATAAATTACAGCGTGAAGCCATCTGAATTATCAATATGTCTTGAAGTAATTGATAATAAGGCAATTTTGAAAATATCAAATAAAGCTGAGAAACCACCTGTTAGCGATCCAAATAAATTATTTGAGAGATTTTTCAGGGGTGATAAGGCAAGAAAAGATAATCAAGGAAATGGACTGGGACTCGCTATCTCAAAAAGAACTGTTGAACTTCATAATGGTAATATACATGCAGAATATAAAGAAGGTTGGATATCTTTTATTGTTGAACATCCGATCATATAGAATGGCTTATGGAATGAAAGGTTCCATAAGCTTTTTTTAAACTTAAGAAACTTTTTAAGTTAATAATTCAAATAGGTCATTCATAGTAGACATGATACTGACAAGTTAATTTATTATTTTTATAAAGTAATTAATAGAATGAGGGGGGAAGTTCAGTGATATGAATAATGGAAGAGACGATAGTAAATTTAGCAACCAGTGTGCCTCGAAATTTAATCGGGACACACTGGTTTTATTTTATATAAATGTGGAACAAATGTATTACTTATATTGTCTATTAAGTGTAATCCTAAAAAATATGAAAGTACGAATCATTTTGAAAAATACAAAGGTATTAAAAAGAGGGATATGTGTGGGAATACTAAGTGTCAGTGTGCCTAAAAGGGTCGGATGAGATGTTTTATATGAAAGTCGTCCTAATGTCTTATATGTATATAGAATTTGATATCGCTGTCTATTTTTTGAAGGATTATGTTAGAATAACGCTTTTTTTGAGTACAAAGATATTGGAGGTAACAGAAGTGAAAGGTATGTTGTGTAAGAGATTTATTGCAATAGTAACAGTGCTTACACTATTTTGTAGCATAGTTGTTACATCTGGAATAGCAACAGCGGAAACAGTTTCTGCTATAGATGTAGAAGCAGGATCAGCAATTTTAGTAGAAGCAAATTCCGGGAAAATTTTATATGAAAAAAATGCAGATGAATCATTAGCAATTGCTAGTATGACAAAAATGATGAGTGAATATTTAGTCCATGAAGCGGTGGATAAAGGAAAACTTAAATGGGATCAAAAAGTTAAAATATCTGAATATGCATATAAGATTTCGCAAGATCGCTCATTATCAAACGTTCCATTAGAAAATGGTGGCTTTTATACAGTAAAAGAGTTATATGAGGCAATGGCAATTTACTCTGCGAACGGTGCGACAATTGCTTTAGTTGAAGAAATTGCTGGAAAAGAAGCCGATTTCGTGAAAATGATGAATGATAAGTCAAAAGAGTTTGGAATGAAAAATTATAAATTTGTAAACTCTACAGGCTTAACAAACTATGATTTAAAAGGACATCACCCAGAAGGGACAACTCCAGACGAGAAAAATAAAATGTCCGCAAGAGATTGTGCGATTTTAGCACAACGTCTTATTCAAGATTTTCCGAAAATGTTAGATACTGCAAAAATCCCTAAAAAAACATTCCAACAGGGTGGTAAGTATCCAATTGATATGCCGAACTTTAACTGGATGTTAAAAGGTTTAATTAAGCAATACGAAGGTGTAGATGGGTTAAAAACAGGAACTACCCCAGAAGCTGGTGATTGTTTCACTGGTACAGTAGAAAGAAACGGTATGCGTCTAATATCTGTAGTGATAAAAGCAAACTCTCATGCAGCACGTTTTGATGAAACGAAGAAATTATATGATTACGGATTTGCAAATTTCGAAGTGAAGAAGGCCTATGGAAAAGACTCAGTAGTAAAAGGGCATGAAACAGTGCGAGTAGCAAATGCGAAAGACAAAGATGTAGTTGTTCAAACGAAGCAAGCTGTTTCACTTCCGATACCAAAGAACAACAAAGACGTATATAAAAAAGAATTTAAAGTATTGAATGAAGAACAAGAAGCACCTATTAAAAAAGGTGTAACAATTAGTAAAATGATTATCTCGCCTAAAGATAGTACAGATCCTGGGTTCTTATCAGGTAAATCATTACAAGTAGACCTTGTAACAAAATCTGATATAGAACAAGCAAATTGGTTTACACGTTTTATGCGTAACATCGGATCTTTTTTTAGCGGTATGTGGGATAGTGCGGTTGATATAGTAAAAAGCTAAGTTTATAGGATGAAACTAAATATTAATCTAAAAAAAAGAGTTTCGGAATTTTTCTTATTGTAATTAAGTTAAGATAAATTTATATCTATAAAAACAAAAAACGCTATTCTTTTTGTAGAAATATACAGAAAGGATGGCGTTTATTATGTATTTTTTGATTCAAAGCATTCTAGTACAAAGTTAGTTTAATAAAGTTACATGAAGAAAAAAATCCATTTTTTCATTAAATGACAATAAAAAAATAATACCCGGTACGTATTTCTGTAATTAGATTTTATAAAAATTTAATAAAATCTTTTCTTTGTATTAAATATTTTGTTTTAAATTATGTATATAAAGAAATGGAGGTCAAATTAACTTTGTACTGCTTATATTAGGAATTTAAAGAAACAATATGTACAATTCTCCCACTACATTCGTATAGTGGCCTTTACGAACAGCAAAATCTACAATTTACAAGGAGAACATTTTATGAGTAAGAGAATAAAAGAATTAGATTCTATACGAGGGTTAGCGGCACTTACTGTTGTATTTGGACATTTTTGTTTAATGCTACCATCGTTGCCTAATTCTATTAAATTTTCCCCGCTTAGGTTTTTATGGGCGGGTGGGGAAGCTGTTATCGTTTTTTATGTACTAAGTGGTTTTGTGTTATCTATGGCACTTTATCATTCAAAAACAAATTATTGGGGATATGTAATTAAGAGATTTGTAAGAATCTATATTCCTTATTATTTTTGGATAATCGTTACCTTTGTTTTATTTATTTTATTTTCGTCGTATGAAGTGGTAGGACTACGGGATTGGTTCTATGATAGGTGGCAAGGGTCTATAACAAAATTAGATATTCTAAACCACTTTGTGCTTCTTAATAATTTTTTTACGGAAAATTATAATCCAGTTATTTGGTCATTAGCTCAAGAAATGCGTATATCTATTGTGTTTCCTTTATTATTCCTTCTTTTTTATAAACTGAATTGGAAGAAAACGATACTATTTGCTTTGAGCTTTTCTTTCATTAGTGTTTTTCTTAATATGTTGTATATTGGGAAAGCTGAAGGATTTTATAATGGTTATGCTGATACACTGCATTTTACATCTATGTTTATGGTTGGAATGTTACTTTTTAAGTATCAGGAAAAACTTATCTACTCATATAGGAATATGAAAAAATTTAAAAAAGGATTTCTTACTGTATTAGGGATTATTTTATATTTATATTCCATTTTAATTTATGGTATTTCCCGTAATGATACTACTTTCTTATTAAAAGATTGGGGTGTCGTAATGGGGGTTAGTATATTTATTATAATGGCTATGAGTAACCTAAAAGTAAAAGCATTTTTAAATAAGAGTGTATTTGTATATTTAGGAGAAATTTCATACAGTATCTATTTGTGTCATTTTCCAATCATGATGGTACTATTTAAACTTTTGTATACAAAGATACCTATCTTTTTCCTTCTTACTTTGTGCATTGCAATGACACTACTTTTTTCTATAATTTCGTATCATTTAATCGAAAAGAAATGTATAAACTGGGCAAAACAAAAAACAACAAATTTTTTAAAAAAAGTATGATTCCTAGAAAGACTATATTTCTTTAGTAAATATACGAATATGACCGATTCTTAAGTATACTTAGGAATCGGTCAATTTTGGATTCTAAATGTAAATATAATAAAGTGGAATATAATTGAAATCGAAAACCACTTAGAAATAACAATTACGGTGTGAGCTATTGTATAGTATAGATATGGTTAATAATAAAGGGGGACTACATATGTGGAAGCGATTTGTATCGATTGGTGATAGTTTTACAGAGGGCATAGGGGATGAAGTTGAGGAAATAGCATTAAAAAGCTGGGTAGATCATTTTGTTCAACTTTGTGTAAACGATATAGAATATGCTAATTTTGCAAAGCGTGGGTTAGTAACGAAAGAAATTCGCACACAGCAATTGGAAAAGGCATTAACGTTTAATCCAGATTTGGTTAGTATAATTGCAGGTGCAAACGATGTTTTAAAAGGACGTTGGGATCATCAAGAATATAAGAACAATATGGAATTTATGATAGATACATTAAGTAAAACAGATGCTGATATTATTATAGCAAGCCTTCCAGATTTTACAGTTCGGCTTCCTTTTTCTTCTGAAAAAAAACAAGTGTTAAAAGAACAATTATTAGAGGCAAATGAAATTATACTTTCGTTGAGTAGAGAGTATAAGCTTCATCATGTTGATTTTTGGAATCATCATTTAGTAAATGATAATACGCTTTGGTCTACGGATTTGATTCATCCAAACTCAAAAGGATATGTAAAAGTTGCTGAATTGATTTTTAGTAGTTTGCCTGTACATGACTCGTCTAAATAAGCTTTAGAATGAACGAATCGAATCCCCTGTCGCATACAGCGCAGGGGTTTTGATTCGAAATAGAAGGATATAAGCTCTTATAAATTATTCTTTCTGTTTATACTTAGTTATTTTCTGTTGTAGGCCCCTTAGTATAAGGGGGCTTTTTTGTTTCAAATATTTACAAAAAAGGTAGGAGCGGAGAACTCAAACTAAAAGGTATTTTAAATGAAATTGTTAAAACAGCACTAATAATAACGCCGATTGCTAAATAGATCCGCTTTTTTTGTTTGTAAGAATTTTAAAATCTTCTCCTTTGAATGCAACTGAACCATAAATTAATTTCTTTTGTAAATGTGGAACAATCTCATTACTTACACTGTCTATTAAGCGTTACAACATTTTTTATTTAATATACCAAGAAAGGAATAAATATTTTTAACAAAGGGAGAAGATTGAATTGAAAAAATTATGGATGCTGCTTTTCTTTTGTTTTGCAGTTATATTGGTAGGATGTAATAAAAACGAATCGCCAAAACAAGTATTTGAAGAATATATCAATTTATGGAATGATAAAAAATTTTCCAATATGTATGATCATTTATCAGAACATGCAAAAAAAACGATTTCTAAAAAGGAATTCATAGAGAAATATCAAAGAATTTATGAAGGTATTGGCGTTAAGAATTTAAAAGTTAAAACGAAAGGAGAGAATGCTAAAGATAAAGAGCTTTTTCTTTTTGAGGTTAAGATGGATACGGATGGAGGAACAGCTTCATTTATCCATGAAGCAAAACTTGTAAAAGAAAAAGAATCTTGGAAAATAGATTGGACACCAGATTTCATTTTTCCAGGTATGAAAAAAGATTACAAAGTACGTATGCAAATAGAACAAGGAAAACGGGGAGAAATATATGATCGAAATGGGAAAGGTCTTGCAACGAATGGTAAAGCGACTGAGGTTGGAATTATTCCAGAGAAACTAGGCGAAATGGCGGCTCAAACAAAAGAAATAGTAGCACAATTACTTGATATGTCTATAGAAGAGGTCAATCAGAAGCTTACAGCGAAATGGATAAAACCAGACTCCTTTGTACCAATTGGTATTTTAAAAGCAGGAACTAGACAGAATGATTATATTGAATTAGAAGGAGTTTCATCTCGCCCAGTAAATATTCGGACGTATTCATTAGGAGAAGCGGCGGCACACTTAACTGGTTATATAGGAAAGGTGAATGCAGAGGAGTTAAAATCGCTTCAAAAAAAAGGTTATCAAGCTGATGATTTACTAGGTAAGACAGGTTTAGAGAAAGTATTAGAGAATAAATTGCGTGGCGAAAAAGGTGGACGCGTATTTATAGAAGATGAGAGTGGGAAAGAGATTAAAAACGTAGCAAAAAAAGAAGCGAAAGCAGGGGAAAATGTTACGTTAACAATTGATGCTGCAATTCAAGAAAAAATCTTTAATGAGATGAAAAATGAAGCAGGATCTAGTGCAGCGGTCAATCCTAAAACGGGTGAAACTATTGCACTTGTAAGTAGCCCTGCTTATAATCCAAATACAATAGTTAGAGGAGCATCAAAAGCCCAACGAGAAGCATGGAATAACGACTCGAAACTACCAATGATGAATCGTTTCACACAAGCATTTGTACCAGGTTCCGTATTTAAAACGATTACTGGTGCAATTGGTTTGGAAACAAACACTATAAACCCTAAGGAAGAATTTAAAATTCAAGGATTAAAGTGGACAAAAGATTCATCTTGGGGAAATTATTATGTAACACGTGTGAAGGAAGCTAGTCCAATTGATTTTAATAAGGCAATGAAATACTCTGATAATATTTATTTTGCTCAACAAGCTTTGAAAATGGGAAAAGATCAGTATGTAAATGAATTTAAGAAATACGGATTTCATGAAAAATTACCAATCGAATACGAATTTCCTATTTCAATCATTGCAAGAGATGGGATAAAAAATGATATTCAACTAGCAGACACGGGATACGGACAAGGACAAGTATTAATGACACCACTTCATTTAGCATTAACATATGCACCGATTGTGAATGAAGGGAATATTCCGTCGCCTCATCTTTTAAAAGAAACAAAAGTAGCGGGGAATTGGAAAGAAAATGTGGTTTCTACAAAGAATCAAGAGATATTAAAAAGTGCATTAATAAAAGTCATTAATGACCCTGATGGCGCGGGGAGAATTGCTAAGGTTGATGGTATAACTCTTGCTGGTAAAACCGGTACAGCAGAACTGAAGGAGTCGAAAGAAGCAGACGGAAAAGAACTTGGATGGTTTGCAGCTTTTGATGCAAATGCGCCCGACATGATCGTTACTATGATGATCGAAGATGTAAAAGGAAGAGGGGGGAGTAACGTTCCAGGCGAAAAAGTAAAACATGTTTTTCAGAAATAATAAGTAACTATAAGGTGAAATCTTTTACTACATTCATTGTTTGTTTAACACGAAGGTATAAAGTGAGCAAAACAAAGAACAATTAATTTTTGAAAAAGCATTCTCCTTAATCGAGAATGCTTTTTTGTTGTGGCTGAATAAAGATGATAACTCATTTTTGTTTTCATTTTTGAAAGGTTGGTATTGCTAATAGTAAATAGAAGAGTAAAACAAATTGAAAGGGAAAAGTGAGGGGAATTTTAAACTGTAACAAAACAGTTATTTAGTAAAACATAAATAGAGCACACAAATAAGTATGCTCTAAGAAAAAAGGTGATACAAGTGGAGTGTTGCGTAAAATGCACAAATAATAATCAGATTTTTTATGAGTGTATTTTTAACATTGTATGCTTTACTTGTTGTTAGGAGCCTGTCATGTAAAAGAATATATAGATGATTATTTTATGAAAGTAATTGCACACCTTCACATTTTTAGGAGGATTTTTCTATCAAAAAAAGATAAACAATGGAACAAATGAAACTTGTATCTTGTCTATATATTGAAACCATAATAAAAGTGAGGGCAGTTTTATCTTTATTCAAATAAGTTCGAGGTGTGGAAATGGAAGAGACGTTTATTGAAAAGTGTATTCATGATGAGCTTGACTATGTTATTAAAGACTATTGGCAAGATGTATGGAATTATTCATTTATTATTACGAAAGATCCACACTTATCAGATGATATCACGCAAGATGTATTTATAAAGGTATTTAAAAATTGGAATTCATTTCGAAAGGAGTCATCTATTAAAACGTGGATATTAAAAATTACAAGAAATACAGCAATAAACTATTTGAAATCCTCCTATTTTAAAAGGATATCATTAGTAGGTTTTTTTAGTGATGATAAGCAATCTCCATCGGCAGAAAAAGAATTTTTTAAGCAAGAGGAAATGAATGAAGTGTGGGATGTTGTATTAAAACTACCTAAAAAACACCGTGAAATAATAATTTTAGACGCGAAATATGAATTATCTTATGAAGAAATGGCCGAAACACTAGGAGTATCCATTGGAACTGTAAAATCTAGATTAAGCCGAGCGAGAAGTAAGGTTTCAAAATTAATAGGGGAGGGTAGTAGTGATGAACAATAAACAAAATCCTGACTGGTATAAACAATTAAAAAAAGGCCCAATGGAGAATCGTAAAGATGAAGAAGAGTTTATTTTTAAAATAAAGCAGTCTATATATGATAATAATGAAGCAGATCTTGTAAAACATAAAAGACCGTTTCGTAAAAGAGCATTGCCTATAGTAGTTGTTTTGGTTTGTACAATGTTATTTGTTATCGTTCAACAACCATGGCTTGATGATAATAAATCACCGGTCCAAAGTAGTACACAAATTAAGCCTAAAACTAAAGATGAGTCTGCTCAAGATCCAACATTAAAACAATTTATGAATGAATTATATCAAAGTACAAATTCAAAAAATGAAAATGACTTGTATAGAGCGTTAAATGATGAAGTCCTATTTAAAGGGAAGAGTTATAAGAAGGATGAATTGAAATTTGATGAAGATATTTTTCATGAGTTGCAAGTTGCTCTTACCATGGGGGGAGAATTTACAAATGATACAAAGCGAGCATACAAAGTACCAAGTGGATTGACAGAAAGTAACCAACCAAAGCAAGCGCATTATATATATGCAACGGTTACTGGAAATAAAACGAAAATTTTAGCTGAACCAAAGCGAGAATCACAAGTTTTATATGAAGTATCTAATGAAATGGTAAAAGCTTGGATTCCAGAAAAAGTGCAGAATAATGGATATATAAAAGTATCGACTATTAACGGTAATACTGGATATGTACAAAAAGAGTATGTTTTAACTGATATTAAATATTCATTTATGTTCGAAAAGAGTAATGAAGGTATATGGAAAATAATAAATATAGATTCTATATGGTAAAGAGGAAGGTTCATTTTAATGAACCTTCCTCTATGTTTTTATTCTCTTTTTGAAGAGTATTCCAGTACTCTAAAATTTCTGATGTAACGAGAGCAGCAATGTTTTTTTCTGAATTACTACCAGGAATAACGACAGAAACGGCAATTTGTGGATCTTCAGTAGGAGCATATGCAATGAAAAGAGAATGGTTTATCATTCTTTCTTGCTCATTCGGAGCACCTGTTATGCCTGTTTTACCTGCGACATGGAAGGGTAAGTTTTTAATTTCCTCTATATTTTGACTCATTCCACCTTGCACGACATTCCAAAAGTTCATTGGATAATGATTTGAACTTTCTAGAATTGGTTTGAATTTTTTTGTTTCCTTACCATTTTGATCAATAATAGCACTTACGATTTGAGGTTTATATTTATCACCTTTACTTGCTAAAGTTGCTGCATATTGAGCAAGTTGAAGAGGCGTGTGTACTTCATTTCCTCCCCAAGAGGCATTTAATAAGGCGGAGATACCATTTTCAAACTTGTTTGTTGGATGAAATTCATATTGTCCGTCTTCTTCAAAAGGTAAATCAACCCCGGTTTTAGAACGAAGGCCGAATTGTTTTAAATACTCTGTCCATATATGTGCAACTTTTTCTATATTCCCATTATTTTGGTTGAATAAGGGTAGAGCTACTTTTGCTGTCATAAATGTGTTAGATGAATTAATGATAGCCTGCCTCGGTGTAATCTCACCTGTTGGAGTTCCAGGTGCATTCGTAATGTTATTTTGATTATCATATTGAAAAGTACCTTTATCTAAATAAGTATCTTCAGGTTGAAAAAGCTTTTCGTTTAATCCAATTAAAATAGTAAGTGGCTTTATAGTTGAGGCCATATTTACATAAGATTCACCATACTTTAATTTTTGAATTGCTTTATTTTGCGAAAGTGATTTGATGTTTTCTTTTTTAGATGATACTTGTTCATATAATGTATTTGGATCAAACACTGCTGAGTTGGCCATAGTTAAAATTGCGCCAGTTTTCACATCGGTTACCACAACGTAACCAGCATTAACATCAGTTATTTTCTTGATTTGAGATCTTAATGCGTCCTCTGTTTTTTGCTGCAACTTAGAGTCTAAAGCTAGCCGGATATCTTTTCCTTTTTGTACTTTTTGAATGTTCCATAAGAACTTTTTATTATTCATTTTAAAAATCAGTGTTTTTCCGGGTTTTCCTTTTAAATCATTTTCATATTGAAGCTCAATCCCACTTTTTCCAACGGGTCCATACTTAGAATTAAGGTCATTTTCTACATACCCAATTAGCTGTGAACCAACTTCGTGTTTAGGATAATATCGAATCCATTCATCTTTAATTATTACATTATTGGGTTTGTTCTTGTTTATGAATGTAAGTTCACTCTCATTTATGTCAGAGTATAACGGTAAATCATTCATAGTCTGCTTTTTACAAGATTGTTGTAATTGTGATTTTATGTCCTCTGCCGAAATGTCATGTTGAAACTCGTTTGAAAATTGATTAAAAAAAGCTAATGTGTTTGATGTATCTTGATTCGATAGCTTTTCATCATTAGAAGTGCAATATAGAGACTTAACTTTCTTATTTGTAGCTAGTATTACACCATTTTGATCGGAAATTTTTCCTCTTTCAGCTGGAGAAGTTGCGATAGTAATTGAGATGAAGTTGATTTTTAATAAAATTAGTAAAATCAAACCTACAATAGAAAGAACCGCAAAAAATCTCCATCTTTTTATATGTAACATATAACCCTCCCTTATGTAGCCTATTTCATCTTATAGTTAATTATTTTTTTTGTAAATGTGGAACAATTTTATTATTTAGGTTGTCTATTAAGTATAACAGCATGAAGAAAGGAATAATTAGTATGAAAAGTTACTAGCAAGTCTATGTGTAAGCTTAATATGAGTCATTATACAGTTTAGCATTTCTAATGCAAGCAATAAAAAAATAGAGAGAAAAACAGGAAAGGGGATTTATCAATTACGCGGCTAAATGAAGAAGGCTTGATGCTTACAAGGATGTAGAAAAAAAGATAAGACACTATTTATAACTGAATGGTGATTTCTAATATATAGGGAACGTATTTATTTACTAAGTATTAGTGAGGAGTTCCGGAAGAATTATATGGAGGATTTATGAAAAAACAAAAAGAAAAAAAGCAGCAGACAAATATATCTATTCGATTAAATATAATGTTCCTTTGCATATTTCTACTATTCTCAGCCATTATTATGCAGCTAGGAAAAGTACAAATCGTTGAGGGAGAGGCATATAAGAACCAAGTGGATAGCAGTCAAAATGAAACAACTAGTATACCAGTTCCACGTGGACAAATACTAGATCGAGAAGGGAAAACAGTTGTTAATAATAAATCTCTTCGTACGATTACGTATACAAGGGTAAAGGGAATTACTAGTGAAGATATTTTAAAAACAGCAAAAGACTTAGCGAAAGTGCTTGAAATGCCTGAACAAGATATAAATAAATTAACAGACATCGATAAAAAAGATTTTTGGATGCAGTTGAATAGGCAACGTGCGGAGACAATGATTACTAAAAAAGATATAGAAAAGTTAAAAGATAAGGGAATAGAAGGAAAAGAGTTAGATAAAAAAATAGAAGACTTAAGACGAAGTCGTGTTACAGAATTAGAATTGGCAGAATTAACAGCACAAGATTTAAAGGTGTTAGCTATTAAAAGTAAAATGAGTTCAGGTTATCAACTAACACCACAAATTATAAAAAAAGATGTAACAGATCAAGAGTATGCGCGAATAAGTGAAAACCTTGCTGAGTTTCCAGGAGTAGATGCAACAGTTGATTGGGAACGTAATTATGTAAATGGTAATTTATTTCGTTCCGTGTTAGGTAATATTACGAGTAGTGAAGAAGGATTACCGAAAGAAAACTTAGATTCTTATTTGGTACGTGGATATAACCGAAATGATCGTGTAGGGAAAAGTTATATTGAACAACGATATGAAGATGTCTTGCACGGTGCAAAAGAAGAAGTGAAAAACATTACTGATAAATCAGGAAACATTATAAACACAGAAATAATCTCTAAAGGAAAAAGTGGTAATAGTTTAACATTAACGATTGATATGGAATTACAAAAGAAAGTGGAAGAAAGTATAGAGAAAAATTTGAGAGCGTTTAAGAGTTCAGAGCCACTGTTGGACCGAGCTTTTGTCGTCATGACGAATCCAAATAACGGACAGATTTTATCTATGGCAGGCAAAAAGATTGTAGAAAAAGAAGGGAAATTAGAGATTGAGGATTTGGCATTAGGTAACATGACAACTTCGTATGAGCTAGGGTCAGCTGTAAAAGGTGCAACTTTATTAACTGGATATGAGACAGGGGCAATACAGCCAGAAGATCAATTTTATGATGCACCTATGAAATTTAAAGGTACACAAGCTAAGAAATCGTGGAATGTATCCGGATTTGGTAATATTAATGATTTACGAGCGCTACAAGTATCTTCGAATGTATACATGTTCCAGACAGCTTTAAAAATTGCGGGAGTTAATTATGTACCAAATGGTTCGTTGGATATAAAACAAGGAGCATTTGATACGATGCGCTATTATTTTAAACAATTTGGATTAGGAGTTCCAACAGGTATTGATTTACCGAATGAAATAATTGGACAAACTAGAAAAGTAGATAGTCAGCCTGGTTTTTTACTAGATTTTTCTATCGGGCAGTATGATACGTATACACCGTTGCAATTGGCGCAATATATTTCAACGATTGCTAATGGGGGGTATAGAATGCAACCTCAAATTGTACAAGAAATACGAGAGCAATCAATAAAAGAAGAAGAGGTTGGCAAAGTTATACGCTCTATAGAGCCTGTCGTATTAAATCGAATTGATATGAAGACAGAACATATTGATCGGATAAAAGAAGGGTTTAGATGGGTATTCCAAGAAGGTGATGGAACTGGCGTGAAGTATTTCAAAAACGCGCCATATAAACCAGCAGGAAAGACAGGGACAGCTCAAACTGTTTATGGTGGAGATGATCCAATTGGTAGAAATGCAAAAGGAGAACGTATGGAATGCTACAACTTAACGTTAGTTGGATATGCTCCATATGATAATCCAGAAGTAGCATTTTCTGTAGTAGTTCCATGGCTTCATAACGATAAAAGTGGAATTAATTCTATAATTGGAAAAGAAGTTTTAGATGTATATTTTGATTTGAAAAAGCAACGTATACATGGTGAAGCCACTAGTACAGATAATCCGAATCAAAATCAGTAAAAATGAGATTTGAAATAAGAGATAGTGGCGATCATTGTTGCTATCTCTTATTTTGTTAATTCGTTATAAAGTTTTTAAATTTATGGAACAAACTCGTTTCGCTGATTGTCTATTATATGTACGTAAAAAAAGTGTTAAGAACTTGAAAGGAATGATGATTTTGAAAAACAAGAGTATGCTAAAGATAGGAATATGCGTTGGTATATTAGGTTTAAGTATTACAAGTCTACATGCTTTTACAGGAGGGGCATCGCAAGTTGAGGCGAAAGAAAAGACAGGATCAGTTAAACATAATAATCATGCGATGTATAAAGACTTCTCTCAACTTGAGAAAAAATTCGATGCACGAGTAGGTGTATATGCTATTGATACTGGTACAAATCAAACAATCTCTTATCGCCCTAACGAAAGGTTTGCCTTTGCATCAACCTATAAGGCGTTAGCGGCAGGGGTATTACTACAGCAAAACTCTACTGAGAAATTAAATGAAGTTATTACTTATACGAAAGAAGACTTAGTGGATTATTCACCTGTTACCGAGAAACATGTAGATACTGGAATGACACTAGGAGAAATTGCTGAGGCTGCTGTTCGTAACAGTGATAATACTGCAGGGAACATTTTATTTAACAAAATAGGCGGACCGAAAGGATATGAAAAAGCGCTTAGACAGATGGGTGATCGGGTTACTATGTCTGATCGCTTTGAAACAGAATTAAACGAGGCTATTCCAGGAGACATTCGTGATACTAGTACAGCGAAAGCAATTGCTACGAATCTGAAAGCCTTTACGGTCGGAAATGTGCTTCCGGTTCATAAACGTAACATTCTTACAGGGTGGATGAAAGGAAATGCTACAGGAGACAAACTAATTCGTGCAGGCGTACCAACTGACTGGATAGTTGCAGATAAATCCGGTGCTGGAAGTTATGGGACACGAAATGATATTGCTATCGTTTGCCCGCCAAATAGAGCACCAATTATTATCGCAATTTTATCTAGTAAAGATGAGAAAGAAGCTACTTATGATAATCAACTCATTGCAGAGGCAACTGAAGTTATAGTTAAGGCTCTTAAGTGATAATCTCTCAATTCTTTATTTAATGTAATTGAAAATATAAACTTGGAAAGCGATTCTTTTTAATGTGAAAAGAATCGCTTTTTTGTATTTCTATAATGAATAGTAAGTATATAAGCAAAAATTATTATTTCATGGACAATTTATCCCCTAAAGTGCATGAGGGAAATTTTCTCCTGTGGTGTTCGTAGCAATAATATTATTATGTATACGATAATAATATTTTGGAGTAGTTAAGCTAGATACTCTTATATGGATATGTAATTTTACATATCCATATAAAAGACACATATGTGCTAATCACTATTAAATTATATTAAAATCATTTTTAGGTAAGGGGATTCATATAGATTTAAAGGAATCAAAGAATTTTTATGTTTAATTATCATAGTATAATTATTTCACTTTATGAAATGAAATTTGTATATAACTTTTTTAAATATAATATTTTTAAATTCGAATAATAAATATCTGAAAAATCAAATTTAATCAATGTGATTTTCAGGTTTACTTATGAAAAACATAGTGTTTAAAATGAGGGGGAAGTAAGGTCCTTATATTCTTTCAAAAATAAATAAAAAACGAGATGGAATTACTTTTTTGAAAAAATCTCTATCCTTAAGTATGTGTGAAGAAATCCTAACGTTAGGTTGTACAACATTTACGATTAAAACTGTAAAAAACAATAGTGAAGAGGTGTACGGAATGAAGAATAAAATTATGACAGGATTTTTAATAACATCAATCGTTACTGGAGCGACTATTCCTATCAATACTCTCGCAATGCCAATCGTTCAGGCAGAAACGAAACAAGATAATATAGATATTTCCTCAGCATTACGAAAAATAGGTGCACACTCCAAATTAACACAAACCTTTATAGATGGAGCCTTAGCAAGTCCGAATGTGCAACTTGAAGAAGTTCCATCTTTAAATACAACTCAATTTCTAATTAAACAAGATATGAAAGAGTGGTCATCAGAACTATATCCAAAATTAATTCTATTAAATTCAAAAAGCAAAGGATTTGCAACCAAATTTAATAGCTATTATCCAACATTAAAAGGATTTGTAGATAATAAGGAAGATAAAGAAGGGTTTTTAGATAGACTGGAAGTTCTTCAAGATATGACTATAACAAACCAAGAAAACGTGCAACGTCAGATTAATGAGTTAACAGATCTTAAACTACAGGTAGATAAGAAACTGAAAAATCTTGATACAGATGTGATAAAAGCACAGAGTGTACTTAGTTCAGAGGGAACAGGAAAAATAGACAAGTTAAAAAATGAAATGCTAAATACAAAAAAATCAATTCAAAATGATTTACAGCAAATAGCATTATTACCAGGAGCTTTAAATGAACAAGGTCTAAAGGTATTCCAAGAAATTTATAGTCTATCAAAAGATATCATTGAACCGGCTGCTCAAACAGCAGTAGTAGCGTATAACAAAGGAAAAGAAATAAATAATGCTATTGTAGAAGCAGAGAAGAAAGCAGAGCAAGAGGCAACAGAAAAGGGAAAATCAGCTATAGAAATTGAAGTTGCCAAAAAAGAGGCACGTGAAACGATAGAGAAAAGTAAAAAAGGTGAAATTGCTGCAGCTGCAGTTACGAAAACGAAAGAGTATGATCTTATGAAAGTAATTGATCCTGAAAAAATTAAAAAAACATATAGTACTTTTGCAGAAATTAATAAACTAACAGCAGAGCAACGAGCGCATTTAGATGATCTAGAGAAACAAAATCAAAAATTATATGACTTAACAACTAAATTAACAGTAGCAGATTTACAAAAATCAATGATTCTTTTCATGCAAAATGATCTGCATACATTTGCTAATCAAGTAGATGGAGAAATTGAGCTAATGAAACGTTATAAAGAGGATTTGAATCTAATAAATAATAGTATTACAAAATTATCGACTGAAGTTGATACTAATAACACTCAGTCTCAAAAAGATACATTAAGACGACTAAAAAATGTAACAAATCAACTCGAAGAACAAGTTAATAAATTTTAATATTAAGAAATAATATTTAATGAAAAAATTATAACGCAACTGAAAATAAGGAGGAGAATCAAAAAATGAAATTTCCATTTAAGGTCATAACTTTGGCCGCTTTAGCAACGGTTATAACTGCTACGAATGGTAGTACTATTCACGCACTTGCACAAGAACAGACAGCACAAGAACAGAAAATAGAAAATTATGCGTTAGGACCTGAAGGGTTAAAGAAAGTGTTGGCTGAAACAGGCTCTCATATTCTTGTAATGGATTTGTACGCAAAAACAATGATTAAGCAACCGAATGTAAATTTATCCAACATTGATTTAGGTTCAGGAGGTGGAGAATTAATCAAAAACATTCACCTGAATCAGGAACTGTCACGAATCAATGCAAATTACTGGCTAGATACAGCGAAGCCAAACATTCAAAAGACAGCACGTAATATTGTAAATTATGATGAACAATTTCAAAATTATTACGACACACTAGTAGATACTGTAAAAAAGAAAGATAAGGCGGGCCTCAAAGAAGGAATAGGGGATTTAATCGGTACAATTCATACAAATTCAAATGAAGTTACGGAAGTTATTAAGATGTTAGAAGCTTTTAAAACAAAGTTGTATACAAATACTGTAGATTTTAAAAATAATGTTGGAGGTCCAGATGGACAAGGGGGATTAACGGCTATATTAGCGGGAAAACAAGCACTAGTCCCACAACTTCAGGCCGAAATTGAGAATTTACGTTCTACGCAGAAAGCACATTTTGATAATGTATTAGCCTGGTCAATTGGTGGTGGATTAGGAGCAGCTATTTTAGTTATTGGAACGATTGCAGGAGCGGTAGTAATTGTTGTGACCGGTGGCACAGCGACACCAGCTGTTGTTGGTGGTCTAACAGCTCTAGGGGCAGCTGGTATCGGTTTAGGAACAGCAGCTGGTGTTGCGGCATCTAATCATATGAACTCTTATAATGAAATTTCTAATAAAATCGGAGAATTAAGTATGAAAGCCGATCTTGCTAACCAAGCAGTTATTTCACTTACTAATACAAAAGACACGTTGACATATTTGTATCAAACAGTGGATCAAGCAATCATGTCTCTAACGAATATTCAGCAACAATGGAATACGATGGGAGCGAATTATAAAGATCTATATGATAATATCGACCAAATGCAAGAACATAAACTTTCTTTAATACCTGATGATTTAAAGGCTGCAAAACAAAGTTGGAATGATATTCATAAGGATGCAGAGTTTATTTCAAAAGACATTGCTTTTAAACAAGAAAAAACAAACTAAAAATCAATATATATGTATAGGAGGAATTAAAATGAATAAAAACTTTCCTTATAAACTACTTGCTGTATCGACGTTTTTGACTCTGACAACAACTACTGTAGTTTCTCCAGTGGCAGCCTTCGCAAATGAAAGTAAAATGGAACAAACTAGTACCGAAGATATATCTCTTTCTGTAAACAGCGAAAAGATGAAAAAAGCTTTGCAAGATGCTGGGGTATTTGCAAAATCTATGAATGATTACTCTTATTTGTTAATTAAAAACCCAGATGTTAACTTTGAAGGAATTGACATTAAAGGATATACAAATCTACCTAGTCAAATTCTACAAGATCAAAAGAATGCAAGAGAGCATGCTACGAAATGGGATTCATACATAAAAAAACAACTTTTAGATACACTGACGGGGATTGTAGAGTATGATACTAAATTCGACAATTATTATGACACATTAGTAGAAGCGATTAATGAAGGGGATGCAGACACATTAAAAGAAGGCATTACAGATTTACAAGGTGAGATTAAACAAAATCAAGCATATACACAGAATTTAATACAAGAACTAGCTAAGTTAAGAGATAGTATTGGAGAAGATGTCCGGGCATTTGGAGGTCATAAAGATATTTTGCATTCGATTCTGAAAAACCAAGCATCTGGAATTGATGAAGATGAAAAGCGCCTAAATGAAGTTTTAGAGCAAGTAAGACATTTTAAACAAGTAGAATCAGATGGAATTATAACTGTATCAATTCCCTCAATTCCTACGTGGATTGCTGGTGGTGTAATGATAGGGGTAGCAAGAAATAATTTAGGTACGTTAGAGCCATTGTTAGCACAATTACGTCAGACTATAGATTATAAAGTAACATTAAATCGTGTAGTTGGTGTTGCGTATAATAATATTAATGAAATGCACAATGCGATTGGATCGGCTATTAATGCACTTACCTATATGTCTGCACAATGGCATGATTTAGATTCTCAATATTCGGGAGTGCTTAGTCATATTGATAAAGCATCCCAAAAAGCGGATCAAAATAAATTCAAATTCCTAAAACCTAATTTGAATGCAGCGAAAGATAGTTGGAAAACATTGAGAGCGGATGCGTTTACATTAAAAGAAGGGATAAAAACATTAAAAATGGATCCTGTTTCTTCAAAAAAATAGCGGAATACGGTATTTGTTGCAAGGGCACTTATACAGTTATAAAATGATTTTTTGTTCTTTATAAATTGAAAAGACGGAGGTATAATCAGGCCTCTGTCTTTTGTTTTATTGAAATATTTTTATAATTCCATCCTATATGTAGAAAGTAGTTATACAAGTTTGAATTTTTAAGGTGAATGATTTTTATGAATTTTTCCGTAAAACCTAATCTATGATTAGTGAGCTTTATATTCT
Source organism: Bacillus sp. M5A3_1b (assembly GCF_053345335.1). Lineage (NCBI taxonomy): Bacteria > Bacillati > Bacillota > Bacilli > Caryophanales > Bacillaceae > Bacillus > Bacillus sp. M5A3_1b. Next base: position 215,457 of record NZ_JBKEZY010000010.1, read on the forward strand.
TATTTTCCTAATTGAATACTTTTATACAATTAGATGGAAGTTAAGAATACTAAATCAAAACATAATAGGTTGTTATTGATGAGTTTATCGTAAAGTTGTTATTTTATGTGTCATCAAATAACATTTATAAACAATTAGAAATAAAGAAAAGGAGACTATTATGAGAAAAAATAGAGTATTAGATACAACATAAATAGCGTAAATAGTTTTTAATGTAAAAACATGATAAATAAAATAATAGTCCTTACATGTACTAAGGGAAAATGAGGGAGATAATATGGGGAATAACTCAAAATATAAAACTAGAAAAATACTTGCAGCCACCGCTACAGTAACTATGCTTGCGACTGCAATGATTTCTACAACAGATATCATTGCAGAGGAAACAAAGCAGCAAAATAAAATATCGACATCACTTCAAGAGGAAAAGTCAGTTAAATTAGAAAACAGATCATATACAGTCCCAGGAAAAGGGGATGTTGAGGTATTGAAACAACAGGAAAGAAAAAGTATGGCATTTAGTCCATATGAACCGACTGGTTTATATGCAAAGCCAAATGAACAAATAACGATTAATGTAGAAGGAAATGAAAATATTCAAGCATACATTGGAACGTATTCGTATGATGCTTCTTGGAGAGAAGATTCTAAAATAAAATCATTTACATTAAAACCAGGTATAAACACAATCCAATCTCCAAATGGAGGAATGATTTATTTTTACAATAAACAACAAGGTGGTACCATTCGAACAACAGTCACAACTGGTGGAACGACTACTCCTTTCTTTGAACTAGGCAAGCATACAAAACAAGATTTAATAGACATGCTGAACCAAAATCCAAATGCACATGCAGTGGAGCTAAAAGGAGAACGTGTATTAATTACGGCCAGCCCTGCACGTGTTAAGAAATATTTGCTTGGTTCTAATACAGATCCTGTACAACTCTTAAAAAAGATGGATGAAGCTACCCGAATTCAAGACAAAGTAGCTGGATTATCCGAAGAACAAGCTGACAAGCATTATATTCATTACGTAGAAGAAAATCATTCACCAGATTATTATATGTATGCGACTTCTTATCGAACTGCATATGTAGGAGATGCAATTCAATACGTGTTAGATATAAATAAATTTATAAAAGATGGTTGGGGTCCTTGGCATGAGGCAGGGCATTTGAGACAGCAAGCACCTTGGAAGTTTTATAATATGACAGAAGTACAAAATAATATTTACAGCCTTTCTGTAGAAAAAGCATTTACATCTAATCAATCTTTTAGATTGCAACAGGAGGGCGCTTATACTAAGGCATTTCAATACTTAGAACAACCTAATAAAAATTATGACGAAGTTAGTGATGTTTTTGTTAAGCTTGTTATGCTTTGGCAACTACAGTTAGCATATGGAGAAGACTTCTATCCTAAACTGCATCAATTGTATAGAGATATGCCTTCTAATGAACTTCCACAAACTGATGAAAATAAAAAACAATTATTTATGATCTCAGCATCAAAAGTAGCCAAACAAAATTTGATGCCTTTCTTTGAGAAGTGGGGATTACGTCCAAATAATGATACCATTCAAAAAGTGGCTGCATTAGGATATCCGGTTTTAACAGCAGAGATTTGGAAGGGGACGGATTCTAATCCGATTAAACCAGATGTGCCTAATGCAAATAATATTTTAGAAGGAAGCCAGTTTGCATGGTCAATGAAAGGGATTAGTGATTTTGAGTTTGCTAAAATCAATTTCAATAAGTCGACAGAAGAAATGCATATTGACTTAAAAGCAGGCGTACCGCATCATTATTTTAATGAAACATATGCGAGTATTAAAGTACAAAATGCATCAGGCAAAGTAGTATATAATAAAGACATTTATGGAAACAAACAACAAAATGCCGAATCGCAAAAAGTTCCAGTTAAAGTAGGAGATTATATTGAGTTAACACATCAAGAAGGTGTGCATAGAGCTACTTTAACAAATGTAGATAGTAGTAAACAAGAAAGCTTTGGAAAAAAAGCAATGTACGAAGTTACAAAAGAAGGTCTGAAGAAAGTAGAAAAAATGCCAGAAACAACGGTTTTAGACGGAAATCAATTTAGTTGGTCGTTAAAAGGATATAGTGATAGAGAAATTGCAAAAGTAAATTATAATAGGGTAACAGAGAAAATACAGGTGAATTTAGAAGCAGGCGTACCACATTCTTATTTTAATAATACGTATGCGAGTATCAAAGTACAGAATTCATCCGGTAGTGTTGTGTACAATAAAGAAATAGTGGGAAATAGACAGCAAACTGCTGAAAGCCAAACTGTGCCGGTCAAAGTGGGAGATTATATCGAGTTTACCCATATAGAAGGGGAAGCAGTAAATGAAAAGACACGGGCTAAACTTACTAACCTTGAGAATAATAAACAAGAATATATAGGCAAAAAAAGAATCTATCAAGTTACTTCAACGGGATTAAACAAAATAGATTAACATGAAAAACATTCAAATTTTTAGTTAGATGCTTAATAGTCGTTCATTATGAACGGCTATTTGGCATTTATTTAATATAAAGTGAAATTAATTTTAAAAATATGTTTGAGGACTGAATGATGTTTAGGTGCTATAGATTTGAGAAAAAAAAACAGAATAATAAGGTATTTGTTGATAAAGACCCTCTCTTGTTACAATATTTTACATATTTGGTATGATGTATATGAGTGCTATATATTAAGGGAGGAATGGGAATGAAGAGGTTCATAACTCATGTAAATGGTAATAAGATCTTTAAAAAGTTAGTTTTAATGGTGTTACCAATGGTTCTAATGATAATGATGATAACCCCATCAAATGATGCATTGGCAGCCAACCAATCAAATGCAAGTTCACTAAAAGGTGTGAGTCTATTTAATGGAAGCTGGACTGTTGCTATACAAGCTGCAAATTTACAATATGTGTCTGCTGAGCCATCGGGAAATGTAGTAGCAAATCGTAGTGCAGTTAATGAATGGGAGAAATTTGAATTAATTCCGACTGGGGAATTATATACGTTTGCTTTAAAAGCGAAAAGTAATGGAAAGTACGTTTCGTTTGAGCCAAATGGTAGAGTAGTAGCAGATCGTACATCAATTGGGGCATGGGAAAAATTTATCTTATATAATGGTGGAGACAATAGGATATATGTATTACAAGCGCTAAGTAATGGTAGATTTATATCAGCAAATGGCGGTAGAAATTTAACAGCTAATAGTTATGTAGCTGGAAGCTGGGAAAGATTTGTTATTGTTTACTTCTAAATTTGGAAGTGTTATGTATCTAGATGATAATGACATGTGTAATTCATATGCATGTCAAATAAAACAAAGAGTTAAGTACTTAATATAAGTGTATATTTAGGTACAAAAAGGACTGCAAGTAATTGTCAGTCCTTTTTGTATGTTAATTAAGTATCTGCTGTGGATGTAATAAGAAGAAAAAGAACCCTAAAGGGTTCTTTTTCAAGGCATATTAACCGTAAGGAGAATCATGAAATGCTACTTCAAATCTTTATTAGGGGAAAGATTTTGAAAAAGCTTAACATACATCTATTTTTACATAAATGTAAGATATAGTAAATTGATAATCTTTATACTTACTATTACTAATATTCAATTAAGATAATTAACACTATGTGTATAGTGTTAATTGATGTTTAGTGTAGTATACATTTAGAAATCTAGTATTAGATTAAAAGTGTTAAAAAGCTAATAGGTTTATCATTTCAAATTCTAACTAACATTTAAACGATTATAATTGAAATGGGGTGTGTAATAACTCTTATAAGCTAATGAAAGTAAATAAAGACCCTGTAAAAAAATACAGGGTCGGATACAGGGTTAAGGGAACGCATAGTTTCTTAAAAACATAATAGCATATATATTTTGTGTAGCTATATGAAGATTTTGACAAAATTAAGAACAAGACAGAAAATATTTGAGAAATCAAATATAGTGGTGGAAATATGATTAGGGAGTGAACTATTTACATGTTAATATAGATGAAACCTTTTGAGCACCGTGATCAAAAGGGCATTGAATTAGAGGCTTAGGTTAGTGAGATAATTAATCTTCCTGAAAAAGAAAAATGTTTTTTAGATGAAAAGAAGAAAAGACACCTTTTGGGTGTCTTTTCTTTTTGTATACAGCTCACATATTGTTGAATTAGATACGAAACCATAATTCGACTATGAAATAAACAACATAAGAAATTTTAACATAATCTGGACTGAAAAAAATATGTAATAGTGCATCTTTAGTTTTCAATTGTTGTATTGGATATAGAGTGTGTGTTTTTTTGATAAAGGGAACAGTTTGCGTCATTCCTTCTTCATTTTGTTCTCTCATTAATTGTTGAATTGTAGAAGAGACGGATTGGTTATTTTGAATGGAGGATTCGATTACACCATTTATATAAGATGAAAGTGATGGTTTACTAGGCTTGTGAATTTTAAAAATTTCTTCTGCAGGTCCATCTACAAGTACTATTTTAGCATTAATGGTAGCGTAAGGATCACGGTAAGAAGAATCAAGCTCCTGCAACCAATTAACTAGTTCCATTCTTGCTAGGATGGTAGCTTTTACAATAATGAGAAAGAATCAAAGTTAAGATGTATTGAAAGAAAAGAGCGTAATAATTTTACGTACCTTGGTTAATTGTCAAAAGTTCGGAACAATCTTCCGTCCCTTGAAATAACAAGTGAAAATAATAAGCACTCCCGTGAGTGCTTATTCAAATTCAATTTCTGTTTTACCATCTGATGTGAAGTATCTTATGGTTGTTTTGCCGTATTCTTGCAAGCCACTCTGCGCAACGGCGTCTTTTAACTTTGTTCTTGTTCTATAGCCAAAATTTTTCCGTAGGCCTTCGTCAGCATTTGACAATGCTGTTTTATCAACGAAAACATATAAGACATACAAGTTATTTTCTTTATTTAATTCAACCGCTGTTACAATACCACCGAAATATTCTATAATCTCCTTGGTTCTACGTTCAACACTTTTCACCATTCGTGTCTGCTCATCTTTTGGTTGTTCTGTTTTCGCCGTTGTTAGTTGTGTTTTTGGTTGCTCCTTTTGAACTATTTCTTTTTCGCCGCACGCTGCTAACATTACAACAGATAAACCAACTGCTAATACTGATCTCTTCATCATCTAAATCCTCTTAATATTAATATCTAAATATTAGCATACTATGAGATTCCTTGCTGGATATGGAGTGAAGATGCCAATTAGGGCATCTTCACTCCATATCCGTAATCTTTTCCAGTAAATAATGCAGTAGGTCTATCTTTTGATTTTATCTAACTTCTCAAAAAAATTAGATCGATCATTAATAGTACTCGCTTCACCAAATAGCCAATTTTTATTGATTATAAACGATGGGTGTTTTCTTTAAGTAGGATGTTATGAAAAAACTGCTGGGAAGCCCTATATTAAAGAGTGTCTAGCATTTTCTATAATTAAGACAATATATAGACTACTTCTAAAAGAGAAAAGTTAATAAATGACAGAATTTAAATAAAATTAGAAAAAATATCAATGAAATGGTAGAATGTGGTTGGTTAAACCATAGATGTATAATCAATAATCTAGTATTAAAGGGGGAGTTAATTTGGGTAATAGGAATAGAAGAATGAAAATTTATTTTCAAAGGTTAGTAGCTGTAGGTGTATGTTTTTTGTTATTTTTTCTGGGGAGCAATTATTCAAAAGCGGAAACTGTTGAACCTATAACATTAAATCCTAAAGATGTAGAAGCATTTACCAATAAAGTAATTCCAGAGAAAATGAAAAAAGAAAACGCAGCTGGTGTAGCTCTTGTCGTTGTAAAGGATAATCAAATTTTATTTCAAAAGGGATTCGGATTTTCCGATAAAGAAAAGAATACTCCCATCGATCCTAAAAAAACAGTTTTTCGATTAGCGTCAATATCAAAAGTTTTTACTGCTAGTGCTGTCATGCAGTTAGTTGAACAAGGTAAAATTGATATAAATAAAGATATAGTAAATTATATGGGGGGATTAAAGTATCAAAATAAAATGGGTGAACCAGTTACAATGGAACATTTACTTACCCATACAACAGGTTTTGATTACGTAGATCCTAGACCAGAGGATATCCATTATCAAGAGAATGATTATACTATGCTTAAAGATTATGTAGGAGATAATATGCCCACAGTAGTGAGAAAGCCAGGAGATACATATACATATGATAATTTTGCTTCTATGCTTCAAGGGTATATTGTTCAAAGTCTGACAAACACACCTTTTTACAAATATATGGCCAAGAATATTTTTTATCCTTTAGAAATGCATAATAGCAGTTTTGTTATGACTAATTTTATTAAAGAAAAGCTTGCAACAGGATATGACGCTAAAGGTAATGCCATTCCATTTTATCAAACAAGACCAACAGATATGCCACAAGGGAGTATGTTTTCTACAGGAAGTGATGTAGGCAATTTTATGATCGCTCAATTGAATGATGGTAAATTTAAAAATAACCAAATACTACAAAAAGAAACCGTAGAAGATATGCAAAAAACAAAATTTGCTTTACATCCCAAATACCCTAATATGACATATGGGTTTGAGTTCTTTTCACCGCAAAGCCATAATGGGCAATATGTGTTCGGTAAAGGGGGAAATATACCAGGTTTTTCATCTTTAATGTGGTTAATTCCAGAGCATAAAATTGGAGTTTTTGTAGTTACAAATAAAGATAGTTCGGCACTTCCTGTTGAAGTATTTGATGATTTTATGAATCACTATTTCCCAGATAAAACAAAGCCTGAATATTTAACCCCTAATGAAGAAGAATTAAAGAAATTTGAAGGTGTTTACCGTGATTTGAGATTAAAAAACCTAATGTCACATGTAAACATAAGTGAAGGAAAGTTATATGTAAGTGATAAAGTATATGGTAAACAGGAGCTAAAACAAATAGACCCTTTACTATTTGAGGATGAAAAAGGGAATTATATGGCATTTAAACTTCACAAAGATGGTAATGTGAAAGAAATGATACATTGGAACTCTGGCAGCTCAGCGGTGAAGTTAAGTGAGCCCGAGAGATTTAAAGACGTAGATGAAAATCATCCGTATGCTAAGTTTATAAATCCTTTACATCAATACGAGGTATTACAAGCAAATAAGGAGGGGAATTTCAATCCAGAATCTTCTCTTACACGGGCAGAATTTGTATATTGGTTATCTCAAATTGCTTACTTTACGCCACCTTCAAAAAAAGAACCAGTATTTTCGGATGTGAAAAATCATCCGTATGCACCTCATATTCAAAAGTTATATGAGATTGGTATTTTATATGAAAAAGAAGGGGAACAATTTCATCCAAACCGTGCAATTACTAGACAAGAAGCAGCATGGATTACCTGGCAGTATTTAAAAATGTTAGGAGCGCCATCTGCAGATGCAACATTAAAGGGAGACACTGATGAATGGGCAATAGAATCCGTGAAAAACATTGTAGGTCATCGTTTAGTAGGGCCTGAGGTTATATATAATGAAGATGGATCAGCAGATTATCTATCAAAACAAAGTATGAAACGACAAGAAGCAGCTGCATTGTTACTTTATGTTTTGTTATCTAGTTAATTTGTTTTGAGGTAAATTTCACAAAAAGAAAACATCTAAAGAGCTTGAAATAATACACAGAAAAAGAATAGTCATAGACCAATAATTTATCGTAACAAACAGGGGTGAATGAGTTATAACCATGCTCCAAATCTTAAGTAGAGCTGGTAATAGAAGGATTTCTTAAATGTTTTGTAAGGTAAGGAGCTCCTTTCAGGGGAGCTTTTTTTATTTTATTAGTAATAATTTCATATACCGTAATTATTACTAATAAAATAAAAATCTACAACAAGGGGATTCAGTCCAAGCTAGGTCACAGTAATACACTACATACCAACAAATATGATGTATAAAAAATTGTGTTCATCTTTTTTAGTGAAGGAAAATAATGTTAATCAATTTGATTGTTTATACAACAGTTCAATTATTAAAATTACCGACTGCTCACATTATGACGAGACTGGAAAACAACAAAGGCGTTCTCAAATGTATATATAAATTTTAATAACAAAGATAAAAAAAGAATAGGTAATCAGAAATGTCGAAAGGTTTAAATTGATATTAAAAATTGAAGGTGATACTATAAGTTTAAACGATGTTTAAAACGTTGTTTAATTGATAAATTTTAGAGGAGGAGATAAGTTGAGTGGAAATGAAAACATATCTACGAAAGAAAAGATTTTAAATACAACATTAGAGTTAATTAAAGACAAAGGCTTTGAAAGTGTAACAATAAGAAAAATTGCGGCATTGTCAGATACTAATATTGCGCTTATAAATTACCATTTTGGCTCAAAAGAAAAATTGATTAGTGAAACAATTAAAATCTTATTAATTAGCTTTCAAGACACTTTTTCTATTTTAGATGATATTAAAGTGCCAGCAAAAGAAAGATTAAAAATATTTTTACTTGATTATGTAATAGTAATTCGGCAATACCCCGAGTTAGTTAGGAAAATTATTACAATGGGAACTACGGTATTTACATCTCAATACGAATATGGAGATTTTTTGAAGAGGCTCGGTTTTAGTAAAGTGAAGAATATTTTGAGTGAAATAACAAATGAAACGGATCAGGAAATTTTAATGATGATGACGGTGCAAATATTCGGATCCATTTTTCTTCCAACATTAATGATGCCAATTCTTGAATCAGGGGCAGATATAAGAATACAGCCTGTAGAAAAGCAAATTGATTTCCTATTTGAACGCTATTTTTATAAAAATTGAGATAGTGGGTGATAGTGATGATTAGTTTCTTTAGAAAGCACTGGTGTGATGTAGGGTTAGTTATGGCTATTGTTGCCTTAGGTTATTTAGTCCCGAATTTTGGAAAAATGAGTGAAATAAAGGTACGGTTAGCGTTAAGCTTTGTAGCCATTTTAGTGCATCAATTTGAAGAGTATCGTTGGCCAGGTTATTTCGCTGGTCTGTTTAATGTAGTTATATTTAAAAGTGATATACCAGATCGCTACCCATTAAATACGCAATCTGCTATGGTAATAAATATTTTGATTGCGTATGTTTTTTATTTACTTCCGTTTTTCTTTCCAAATATCATATGGCTTGGGTTGGCACCTATTTTAATGGGATTTTTTCAATTCATATGGCATGGTATTTTTGCGAATATAAAAGCTAAAACAATATATAACCCAGGATTAGGTGCGGTTGTATTGCTACATGTTCCGATTGGTTATGCATATATGAGATATGTTCTTTTACACAATTTAGCAACAAATTTGGATTGGATATTAGGGATAATATATTTTCTAGTAGCTACCTATTTTTTAATTATAAAAGGAAATATGTTACTGAAAAGTAAGGAGACAATTCATTACTTTTCTAAAAAGCAATTAGGTCC
>NZ_JBKEZY010000011.1:0-217928 GCF_053345335.1 Bacillus sp. M5A3_1b
TGTCCCCGCAACCAAATGGTCCCGTGGTGTAGTGGTTAACATGCCTGCCTGTCACGCAGGAGATCGCCGGTTCGACCCCGGTCGGGACCGCCATTTTAATAAGGCTCGGTAGCTCAGTCGGTAGAGCAGAGGACTGAAAATCCTCGTGTCGGCGGTTCGATTCCGTCCCGAGCCACCATTTATCTTAATAATATACGCCGGCTTAGCTCAATTGGTAGAGCAACTGACTTGTAATCAGTAGGTTGGGGGTTCAAGTCCTCTAGCCGGCACCATGTAAGTTTCGGAGGGGTAGCGAAGTGGCTAAACGCGGCGGACTGTAAATCCGCTCCTTCGGGTTCGGCAGTTCGAATCTGCCCCCCTCCACCATTTACATAGGGGCATAGTTTAAAGGTAGAACTGAGGTCTCCAAAACCTCCAGTGTGGGTTCGATTCCTACTGCCCCTGCCAAATATATTTACACAACATGGCGGTTGTGGCGAAGTGGTTAACGCACCGGATTGTGGCTCCGGCATTCGTGGGTTCGATTCCCATCAGTCGCCCCATTTTTATTTTTAAAATTACAAATAATTTAATTGATACTTACATATAATTAAGTAAGAATTCGATGGGCTATAGCCAAGCGGTAAGGCAACGGACTTTGACTCCGTCATGCGCTGGTTCGAATCCAGCTAGCCCAGCCATTTTGCGGAAGTAGTTCAGTGGTAGAATACAACCTTGCCAAGGTTGGGGTCGCGGGTTCGAATCCCGTCTTCCGCTCCAATAAAATTTAACATGGCGGCATAGCCAAGTGGTAAGGCAGAGGTCTGCAAAACCTTTACCACCGGTTCAAATCCGGTTGCCGCCTTTCTTTTGTGCCGATGTGGCGGAATTGGCAGACGCGCACGACTCAAAATCGTGTTCCTTCGGGAGTGTCGGTTCGACCCCGACCATCGGTATCATGAACGGCGTAAAAAACTCTATACAATTAGTATAGAGTTTTTTTGTATTTTCTTTTCATTACATGACAAAATAAGCACAAAAAGTGTACGGTGAGTAAACTGCGAAACATTAAAATGATAAAAACAAACATTCATTTTTATCATTTTAATTGCGGTATTCTATAAAATTCCAGCAAAATATTGTATATACAATATTCCCTTCGAGCACTCTAGAGAGAACTTCTCCATCCCGGTGACATGAAGTTAAATCCGACACCACCAGTAGATATTAGTACATTATCAACTGTTAACTTTGTAATTTCTAAAAACTTCTTTTCAAACTCTTCTCTGTTGTACTTGTACATAGTTAAGTGGCACGACCACATTGGCGTTGAAGTACTCAACTAGTCCCCTAATTCTTTTAATTGAGGAAACGACTCAAATTGAATTGGTTGATCTAATTTCATGAATCTCACTTGATAGATAGTTGGGTTTAACTTCTCTCTTATTCCTTTCAGACCATGTGCTTTTTTCTCATGTGAATGTGTCATAATTCTCCCTCCATCTTTATTCAAATTTTTTCCTTTTTTATTATACAACAATAGAAAGTAGTTATGGGAATATTATGGAAATATGTATCGGCGATATAAAAAGACTCTAACATTTCTGTTAGATTCTTTTTTGTTAAATTATACTATGTGCTTCTAAAATTCGTAATAAATGTAGAAATTCATGTATAATATAACTTGTCGAAAGAACAAAATGATAGTAATTTATATTATGTCTGTAATATGAATCAAAAATGAACTTTTTATATTTCTTTTAAAAATGTGTTGAATACACATTATATTTCATATTAATATTTTTATGTAGATTTAAAACGGGAAAGAGAGTGGAAAGTATGGGTCGTAAGTGGAATAATATTAAAGAAAAAAAAGCATCAAAAGATGCAAATACAAGCCGTATATACGCGAAATTTGGACGTGAGATTTATGTGGCAGCAAAACAAGGCGAGCCAGATCCAGAATCAAACCAAGCGCTTAGAGTTGTATTAGAACGTGCGAAAACATACAACGTTCCAAGAACAATTATTGATCGTGCAGTTGAAAAGGCAAAAGGCGGTTCAGAAGAAAATTATGACGAGCTTCGTTATGAAGGATTCGGACCAAACGGATCTATGGTAATTGTAGATACACTTACAAATAACGTAAACCGTACTGCAGCAGATGTACGAGCTGCATTTAGCAAAAACAGTGGTAACATGGGTGTAAACGGTTCTGTAGCTTACATGTTTGATGCGACAGCTGTTATCGGTCTTGAAGGTAAAACATCAGATGAAGTTCTTGAAATTTTAATGGAAGCAGATGTGGATGCACGTGACATTCTAGAAGAAGAAGATTCTGTTATCGTGTATGCTGAACCAGATCAATTCCATGCAGTACAATCCGCACTTAAAGATGCTGGTGTTGAAGAATTCACAGTTGCAGAATTAACAATGCTTGCACAAAGTGATGTAGAACTTCCTGAAGATGCTCAAGTACAATTTGAAAAAATGGTTGATGCATTAGAAGATTTAGAAGATGTGCAACAAGTTTACCACAACGTAGACTTAGGAGAATAATACGATAGAAGCCCCTGTTCATTTAACGGATAGGGGCTTTTTTTATGAAGTTAATTAAGTTGATGAATTAGTAAAGGTATTTTGTTTTAGACAGGGAATATGCTTATAGGGATATGTGAAATATTCATTATTGCTAGGAGGCTTAATATGGAACATGAAACACCAAAGCATATCGTTGCTGTAGCAGGTTATTTAACAAATGAAAAAGACGAAGTGTTATTGGCTAAAGTACATTGGCGATCGGATACGTGGGAGTTGCCAGGAGGACAGGTGGAAGAAGGAGAAGCGCTCGATCAAGCTGTTTGTAGGGAAATAAAAGAGGAAACAGGATTAACGGTGAAACCTATCGGTATTACAGGAGTTTATTATAATGCTTCCATGCACATTCTAGGTGTTGTTTTTAAAGTGGCATACGTGAGTGGTGAAATACAAATTCAGCCTGAAGAAATACAAGAGGCTAAATTTGTTGCTTTAAATGAAGAGAATATAGATGAGTATATAACGCGTCCTCATATGAAATCCAGAACGCTTGATGCGATGAGAGCAACACATTGTATTCCGTACGAAACGTGGGAAGTGCAGCCGTATAATTTAATAGGTAGATTGTAAAGAAAAGAGTAGCCGGTTTGAGATACAATCAAATCACTACTCTTTTTTGTATACTGTTTAAGAAAAAGGTCAAAATAATAATAGTGCTACTATTGATTTAAGGAACGTTTGTTCTGTATAATGTATGATATATTGTATACATTTAGATTACTAGATACTTACAAATATATATTTTTGTAGATGATATAATGAAAATAGGATGTTTTAATAGGGAAGTATAGGCTTAAGGTATACTCTGTTATTGGTTTAGCATAATCTATATTCAATATTTCAGATGAATAGTAGATAAAAAAGGACTGTGATACAATACTTTTTTATACCTTACAATGATGTAAGGTACGTGTAAGAGAAATCGATGGGATATTTTTTTGCAACAAGGTATTCTTAAAGTAAGAGTTATACGCTGTGTGGAAAAGAGGTGTTTAAGATGAAAGAACGAGTATTATCTAGGGTGAACTATCATCAAAAAGTTGCATTAAATCCAATGACTAAATTCTTTTATAAAGCCATTATTTTATTATTATTGTTAAGTTGTACGTTATTATTCATTGGAAATGTAATGATCGAGCAAAGTGATATTAGTAAATTACATGTACCTGCTAAGTTAGAGGTGCCAGAATCATTAACACATGCATTTATTGCGACAGAAGATAAAAGGTTTTATCATCATAACGGTTTAGATTATATAGCGATTGTCAGAGCGTCTGTTGAGAATATAAAAGCTGGTGGTGTTGTGCAAGGCGGAAGCACAATTACACAACAGTTATCCAAAAATGCTTTTTTAACGAATGAACGTACATTTTCTCGTAAGTGGAAAGAAATTTTTTATACGAAAAAAATTGAACGTACATTTACGAAGGATGAAATTTTAAAATTGTATGTAAGTAATATTTATTACGGAGAAGGAGCATGGGGAATTGAAAAAGCAGCAAACCTTTACTTCGGTAAAAAGGTGAGCCAATTAACGTTGGCTGAAAGTGCAATGATGGCTGCTGTAGTAAAGGCACCCGCTTATTACTCACCTGCACAAAATTATGATAAGGCCGTAGAGAGACGAAATGTCGTTTTAAGATTAATGGAGAAAGAAGGCTATATCAATCATAATGAGTATGTGCAAGCAGTTAGTGAGAAGTTAGTAATTCGTCATGATATAAAAACAGAGCAGTCGATGTTAAAGAGTGCTCGTGAAAAAGCAGTAAGCTAAAGGAAGTTCCTACATAGGAGCTTCCTTTTTTTGAATAAATTGTGACAAATTGTGACACAATATCGTCACAATTATTGTGTTTTTGTAATTTATGTGAGCGTGTTCATTGCGTGACATATATAAGTGTTGATATTATGTGTATTGTGTACAATGCTGTATACAGAATATGAATTTAAAGAGGAATGTATATGAAATCAAATAAACTCATGGCTCTTGGTGTAGTTTTTTCTATCGCAGTATTGATTGTAATCGGAACAATTGCGTATAGCATCATAAATGACAAAAAAGATAAAGGGAATGAGATGTTTGCTTATTCCACACAACAATCTTTAGGGAAAGATGATGCCCCAGTTAAGGTAGTTGAATTTGGAGACTTCAAATGTCCTGCTTGTCGTACTTGGGATGTAACAGTATTACCACGATTAAAAGAAGAGTATATCGATAAAGGTAAAGTGCAGTTATACTTTATTAACTTCCCATTTATCGGAAAAGACTCTGATTTAGGTGCAGCAGCTGGTGAAGCAATTTATAAACAAGATCAAGATTCATTCTGGATTTTCTATGATGAGATTTATCAAAGTCAAAAGAAAGACACGGAAGAATGGATTACAGAAGAATTACTTCTTAACATTGTGAAAGAGAAGCTTCCGAAAGTTGATGTAGAACAATTTAAGAAAGATTTACACAGTAAAGAAATAAAAGAAAAAGTACGTAAAGATTCAGATCGTGCTCAAAAATTAAAAGTTCAAGGTGCTCCTTCAGTATATATAAACGGAAATCTTGCCAACCCTGATTTCGATAGTATGAAGAAGGCGATTGATAAAGAATTGAAAAAGTGATGAGATACTCATCACTTTTTCGACTTTTTTCGATAAAATTCTTGCTTCCGTTTTTTTTACATGCTATACTACTTTACATAAGTTATTCTAATATCTTATATTTATTTCATATTTGCGGGTGTAGTTTAGTGGTAAAACAAGAGCCTTCCAAGCTCTGGTCGAGAGTTCGATTCTCTTCACCCGCTCCAAATTTTATTAAATGTTTTTCTATAAATTGTGATCAACGCAGTGTTTCGTTTCTAAGATAAACGAGGCATTGCGTTTTTTAATGTTTGGAAAACGTAATTGTATGCGAAAATAGAAGTAAAGAATAGTATTCCAAAAGTGAATTGCTAACCAATAGATCGTTACATAAAGGATGGATCCATCTGAGGAGGCGATTAGGAATGGATTTTGAACAATTAAAGCAAGATGTCATTGCGTATAGTAAAACAATTGGTATAGATAAAATAGGCTTTGCTAGTGCCTCACCATTTGAGGAATTAAAGCAGAGGTTAATCCAGCAACAACAATTAAATTATCAATCGGGATTTGAAGAGTCTGATATAGAAAAGAGAACGAACCCACAGCTTCTACTACCTGGTGCAAAATCAATTATTGCGATTGCATTAGCGTATCCTTCAAAATTAAAAAATGCACCATTAAGTAAGCGCGGAGAACGCCGCGGTATTTTTTGTCGTGCCTCTTGGGGACAAGATTATCATCTTGTTTTACGAGATCGTTTGCAAAAATTAGAAGCATATTTAATTGAAAAACTTCCCGATATAGAAGTTAAGTCAATGGTTGATACGGGTGAATTAAGTGATCGAGCTGTTTCGGAGCGTGCCGGTATTGGATGGAGTGGTAAGAATTGCGCTATTATTACA
Source organism: Bacillus sp. M5A3_1b (assembly GCF_053345335.1). Classification (NCBI taxonomy): domain Bacteria; kingdom Bacillati; phylum Bacillota; class Bacilli; order Caryophanales; family Bacillaceae; genus Bacillus; species Bacillus sp. M5A3_1b. Next base: position 6,057 of record NZ_JBKEZY010000011.1, read on the forward strand.
CCTGAATTTGGTTCGTATGTATATTTAGGAGAAATAATTACAAACGTTCCCTTCCCACCAGATCAGCCGATAGAAGATCAATGTGGAAGTTGTACAAAATGTATTGATGTTTGTCCTACAGGCGCTTTAATACAAGGAGGACAGTTAGATTCGAAGAAATGTATTGCATTTTTAACACAAACGAAAGGATTCCTACCGGAAGAATACCGCGACAAAATAGGAAATCGTATTTATGGATGTGATACATGTCAGACTGTTTGTCCGAAAAATAAAGGAATGGATTTTCATAATCATCCTGAGATGGAACCAGATCCTGAGTTAGTTAAGCCGTTATTAACACCACTTTTAACAATTAGCAATCGTGATTTTAAAGAGAAATATGGAATTATGTCTGGTTCATGGAGAGGTAAAAAGCCGTTGCAACGAAATGCAATTTTGGCACTTGCGCATTTTAAAGAGGCATCAGCAATTCCAGATTTAATTGGTGTTATGAAAGACGATCCAAGACCAGTACTTCGCGGAACAGCAGCATGGGCACTTGGGAAAATTGGTGGAGATGGCGTGGGCGAAGCTATTGAAAAAGCGATGCAACGTGAGAAAGATGAAGAGGTTCTTCATGAAATGAATCGCGGACTTGAATTGTTAGCGCAGAAAAAAGAGTAGATAATATCTCCCTTCTTCATATTGTAATATGGGAGGGAGACGAAATGGTCGTAAAAATAAATATTGAAAAGCAAGTACAACAATTTTTAGCATATGTAACAGAGAAACGAACAAATGTAGATGGTATTGCTGAAGATTTATTACAAATAGCACAGAGAAAGAAAGAATTGTTTCAAAAGCGTAATGCAGAGATAGTGAAAGCAACTGCGGATGTTTCTTTCATGAGACAATTAAATAATAGCAATCATCAAGAAATTGATTATCAAATACATTTTAAATATTTAATTAAGCATAAAGAATTATTTTATATCGAAGAGGAACAACTAAAGCGAAGAGTTTGTTTAAATAATAGCCGGGTAATAGGTGATTATGCTATTGAAGTACCAGAAGCAGTTGGAATGAGTGAGACGTTAGAAAGAGAAGTTACAAAAGAGAAGTATGGTTCTTATCAGTATAACCGTTTAGAGGCAGTTAAATATGCAGAGCGTTGGTGGGATGATAGAAACCCTGTATATCGTAATTTCCCTGATAATTGTACGAATTTTATTTCTCAATGTCTTCATACTGGAGAAGTACCAATGAATGGATACCCTAATATTCGCAAAGGATGGTGGCAAAGGGAGAATCAGTGGAGTTGGAGCTGGGCTGTCGCACACTCTTTTTATTGGTATTTGTCAGGTGCTACAACTGGGCTTCGAGCAGAAGCAGTAGAAAGACCAGAGGACCTTATTCTTGGTGATGTCATCGCTTATGATTTCGAGGATGATGGTAGGTGGAATCATACGACGATTGTAGTAGCCAAAGACGCAGATGGTATGCCACTTGTGAATGCACATTCAGCGAATAGCCGTCGGCGTTATTGGAACTATGAAGATTCTAGTAAATATACACCACAAATGAAATATAAATTCTTTCATATTATTAATGGGTAGAGATTTTTCGCTCAAGTGGTATAATACGTAGTAGACAAAAAACAGAGGTGAATATCGCGTGGGAGTACATGTTGTTTTATATCAACCAGAAATTCCAGCAAATACAGGGAATATTGCTCGTACTTGTGCAGCAACTGGAACAGAATTACATTTGATTAGACCGCTTGGATTTTCAACGGATGATAAAATGTTAAAGCGTGCAGGATTAGATTATTGGCAGCACGTGAAAGTTACGTATTATGATTCAATTGAAGAATTTTATGAGAAAAATAAAGACGGTGAATTCTTCTATTTAACAAAGTATGGCGAGAAAGCTCATACAGCATTTGATTATAGCAAACGTGAGAAGGATTATTATTTTGTATTTGGAAGAGAAACAAACGGCTTACCAGCTAATGTAATTGAAGAAAATTTCGATCATTGTTTACGTATTCCAATGACTGATAAAGTGCGCTCATTAAATTTATCTAATACAGCAGCTATTTTAATTTATGAAGCATTCCGTCAACAAAATTATCCGGGATTAGATTTAGAAATTGTTTATTAAAAGTCGCCATATGGCGACTTTTTTTCTAAAAATAAAAATAATATGTAATCATACATTTAAAAAAGGGTACATATTCATATAGAATGGGATATATGAATAAAAATAGATTAGACGGGTTGAGATAAATATGAAGGAACAATATAATAATCAAAATACCTTTTTAAGTATGATAGATATGGATTTAATAAGAAGAGGACTATTACATGCCATTCAAGATTTAGTATTTATTGTGAAAGTTATGGATGAGGAAACCTTTACATATATTTATGTAAATAAGATAGGTATGGATTATGCGAAGCTAGGCGCAGAATGTTATGGAAAAACGTTTGCTGAAGTATTATCAGAAGATACGGCGGAAATATTGCAAGTGCAATATGCAAAAGTAGCGAGCGAAGCGAAAGCACATACCTTTTGTGATGTAGTTAGTTTACCAAAGGGTGAGTTACATTATGAATCTTCACTTAATCCTGTATTCGACGAAGAAGGAGTATGTCAGTTTATTATTTGTATTACGAGGGATATCACAGCTCAGATTGAGGAAAAGGCAGAGATAGAGGAAAAACAAATGTTGTTTAAGTCGTTATTAGAATATAATAATGACTCCATTATATCTATGGATTCTATAGGTAGAATTACATATGCAAATCCAGCAACGTATGAAATATTTGGATATCGATATGAAGAATTACATAATAAATTTATTTTTGAATTTATTAATAAAGAATATGAAAAAGATTTTCAAATTATATTTAAAGAAGCCCTGCAAGGAAGGGCAAAACAAATTGTTTCAAAGAAATATGTTCATAAAGAAGGGTACGAGCTCTATATTTCTTTGAGAACTATTCCGATTATTGTGAACACCGAAATTGTTGGGGTATATATTGTTACGAGGGATGTTACAAGACAAGTATTGAATGAAATGCGAACAGAATATTTAGCTTATTATGACCAATTAACAGGATTAATGAATAGAATTTCATGTGCAAATAAGTTAAATGTTTTTTTAAATGATAATACAGAGTTTGCGCTTGTTTTTATAGATTTAGATGAATTTCACCTTATTAATGATACTTTTGGTCATAAAGAAGGAGATAAAGTATTACAAAAAGTTACAGAATGTTTAAGCAGTTTTCCAATAGACGGTATGCACTTATTTAGAGAACACGATGATCAATTTGTTATGTTGATAGAAAATATAACGAAAGAACGTGTAGAGATAGTTGCAAAAAGCATACTAAAAAAGATTAGTGAACATTTTGTAATCGAAGAAGAGGACGTCTATTTAAGTGCGTCAATCGGAATTGTAATGGCTCCAACAGATGGAGAGGATGAAAAAATATTATTCCAAAGAGTTGATGCTGCTTTGGAAAAAGCAAAAGAAAAAGGAAAAGGGCATTATCAGTTTTATTGCAGTGGATTAGATTGTGAGCGTGAACAAAGATTTATAATAGAAAACCAATTGCATCGTGCTATAGAAAAAAATGAATTCTGCTTGTATTATCAGCCACAAATGAATATTGAAACGAAAAAAATAGCGAGTATGGAAGCTTTAATAAGGTGGGAGAATAAAGAATTGGGATTTGTCTCTCCCAATCAATTTATTCCGCTAGCAGAAAGAACAGGATTTATTATTAAGCTTGATGAGTGGGTAGTAAATGAAGTGTGTCGGCAAATACGTGAATGGTTAAATAAAGGATATGAAGTTGTCCCGATTGCAGTTAATATTTCAGCCAGGCACTTTCGCTCGATTATATTAATAGAGATGATTACACGGGCGTTACATAAGTACAATGTACCAGTTCATCTATTAGCGATAGAGGTTACAGAAGGAGCCCTTATGCATAAAGACATATCGAAAAGGGTATTGCTACAATTAAAAGAACAAAATTTAAAGATTCATTTAGATGATTTTGGGACGGGATATTCATCTTTAAGTTATTTAAAAACGTACCCAATTGATACGTTGAAAATCGATCGTTCTTTTATGGAAGGTATACATGTGGATGAACGTGATACGAATATTACAGCTGCAATTATTCATTTAGCTCATACTTTGGAATTGAATGTAATTGCAGAAGGAGTAGAAAAAGCGGAACAAATACAATTTTTGAAGGAAAAGAATGTGAAGTTTGTGCAAGGTTATTATTATAGCCGACCTTTATCAAAATATGATGTGGAAAATGTGTATTATAAATGATTGATAAAAAAAGTGATGTGCTAAGAAGCACATCACTTTTTTTGTGTACCAGGTTTATCATTGTAACCAGATGTGAAAATAGCTGTAAGAAATGTGAGTGATACACCTAAAATTAATAATAATTTCATACTAATATCCCTCCTATTTTTCAGTTTACGAATCTTAAATATGAATCAAAATGTATGTAAGGTTCTTGGAAGAAAAGAATTTATTTAAAACGAATAGAGGTGTAAAAACTTTAATACCTATATTATACAGAATTTTCTTTGAATTTTGGAGAGAATTTTATAGCACTACTGTATATTTCATTTTGATTTAAAGAATGTTTAAGGACATCCTAGCATACCTTTTATAATAATCCGATTGAACAAGGAGATGGGGGAGGAGCTATAATGGATATTCTAAAAAAGATTGAACAGCATCGAGCAGCAGAAGAACGGTTACAATGGGAAGGTACGTTTGCGGAGTATTTAGAGCTTGTGAAGGAAAGACCATGGGTGGCTCAAACAGCACACTCTCGCATTTACAATATGATAAAAGATGCTGGAATCGAAGAAGTAGATGGTAGAAGAAAGTATAACTTCTTTAGTAATCAGCTATTTGGATTAGAGGATGCTTTAGAACGTCTTGTGGAGGAATATTTTCATCCATCTGCAAAACGATTAGATGTTAGAAAACGTATTTTATTATTAATGGGTCCTGTTAGTGGAGGGAAATCAACATTAGTTACGATGTTGAAACGGGGATTAGAAACATATTCACGAACAGATCGAGGAGCAATTTTTGCAATTAAAGGCTGCCCAATGCATGAAGATCCACTTCATTTAATTCCGCATCATTTACGGGATGATTTCTTTGGTGAGTATGGAGTTAGAATTGAAGGGAATTTATCGCCACTAAACGTAATGCGTCTAGAGCAAGAATATGGTTCAAGAATTGAGGATGTAGTTGTAGAGCGTATTTTCTTCTCGGAAGATCGCCGTACAGGGATTGGTACATTTAGCCCGTCTGATCCTAAATCACAAGATATCGCCGATTTAACAGGTAGTCTGGACTTTTCAACAATCGCAGAATATGGTTCAGAATCAGATCCACGAGCGTATCGCTTCGATGGAGAATTGAATAAGGCAAACCGTGGGATGATGGAATTCCAAGAGATGCTAAAATGCGACGAGAAGTTTTTATGGCATTTATTATCGCTTACGCAAGAAGGGAATTTCAAAGCGGGAAGATTTGCGCTTATTTCAGCAGATGAATTAATTGTAGCGCATACGAATGAAACAGAGTATCGCTCATTTATAGCAAACAAGAAAAATGAAGCATTGCACTCAAGAATTATTGTAATGCCAGTTCCATACAATTTACGAGTGAGTGAAGAAGAACATATTTATGAAAAAATGATTCGTGAAAGTGATGTATCCAATGTGCATATTGCACCGCACACACTTCGCGTTGCAGCAATGTTTACGATTTTAACTCGTTTAAAAGATCCGAAGCGTCCAGATATTGATTTAATTAAAAAGATGCGTTTATATGATGGAGAAACGGTAGAAGGTTATAATGCGATTGATGTAGAGGAACTGCAACGTGAATATCAAGATGAAGGTATGAGAGGTATTGACCCTCGTTATGTTATTAACCGAATTTCCTCTACAATTATTCGAAAAGAGGTACCATCTATTAACGCATTAGATGTACTTAGATCGCTCAAAGACGGGTTGGATCAGCATCCGTCAATTAGTAATGAAGATCGAGAGCGTTATATGAATTTCATCTCATTAGCGAGAAAAGAATATGATGAAATTGCGAAGAAAGAAGTACAAAAAGCATTCGTGTATTCATATGAAGAATCAGCGAAGACACTTATGGATAATTACTTAGATAACGTTGAAGCATATTGCAATAAGTCGAAATTACGTGATCCATTAACAGGTGAAGAAATGAGTCCAGATGAAAAGCTAATGCGCTCAATTGAAGAGCAAATTGGAATTTCAGAAAATGCTAAGAAAGCATTCCGTGAAGAAATTTTAATTCGCATTTCTGCTTATGCGCGTAAAGGAAAACGCTTTGATTATAATTCACATGAGCGTCTTCGTGAAGCGATTCAGAAAAAATTATTTGCTGATTTAAAAGATATAGTGAAAATTACAACATCCACGAAAACGCCAGACGAAAATCAGCTTAAGAAAATCAATGATGTTGTTGCACGCTTAATTGATGAGCACGGCTATAATTCTTCATCTGCGAATGAATTATTACGCTATGTAGGTAGTCTGCTAAACCGATAGTTTGATAACAAAACGCTGTCTCTTGTATTTTGCGGGACAGCGTTTTATTATCCATTTATATGTGTAAAGTGTCATACCTTGTCCAAATGTAATAAATTAAGATGCAATTTCATGAATTTATTGTCAATTATTTTTACAATATGCATATGATAGAGTAACCAACCATTCATACGAAAAAAGCCAACACAATACAATATGTTGCAAAGTGTAAATGTGTGCAACTATGCATTGTGTTTCTTTCTTATCAACGGCTGAATATTTCTTTCTAGTATGTGAGTGGTAAAATTTTGTTTAGGATGCTCGGAGTATTATATGAAAAACGTTATATATGTTTATGGGATGAATTTCGATGGGCAGTTATCTTTCATTCTAGCTTGCACAGTATAAAACAAAATTTCTAGCTTACTGTTCATAGGGGAAGACAATTACAGTAAGGAGGGAAAGAAATGGGTGAAGAAAACCAACCAAATTATACGATTTCACAGGAAAACTGGTCCCTCCATCGCAAAGGATATGACGACCAACAACGCCATCAAGAAAAAGTACAAGAGGCAATTAAGAATAATTTACCCGATCTTGTAACAGAAGAAAGCATAGTTATGTCTAATGGTAAGGATGTTGTAAAAATACCGATTCGTTCTTTAGATGAATATAAGATTAGGTACAATTATGATAAAAACAAACACGTTGGGCAAGGAAATGGTGACAGCAAAGTTGGTGATGTCGTTGCGAGAGATGGATCAGGTGGTCAAAAGCAAAAAGGACCAGGAAAAGGGCAAGGAGCAGGGGACGCGGCTGGAGAAGATTATTATGAAGCTGAAGTCTCTATTTTAGAATTAGAGCAAGCATTTTTCAAAGAGTTAGAGCTGCCTAATTTAAAGAGAAAAGAAATAGATGAAAACCGGATTGAACATGTTGAATTTAATGACATTAGAAAGACTGGATTATGGGGAAATATCGATAAGAAACGAACGATGATATCCGCATATAAACGAAATGCGATGCGTGGTAAAGCCTCTTTTCATCCGATTCACCAAGAAGATTTAAAGTTCCGTACTTGGAATGAAGTATTAAAGCCAGATTCAAAAGCTGTTGTATTAGCGATGATGGATACGAGTGGATCGATGGGAATATGGGAAAAATATATGGCACGTAGCTTCTTTTTCTGGATGACGCGATTTCTACGAACGAAGTATGAAACAGTAGATATTGAGTTTATTGCCCATCATACGGAGGCAAAAGTAGTTCCAGAGGAAGAGTTTTTCTCAAAAGGAGAAAGTGGCGGAACGATATGTTCTTCTGTATATAAAAAAGCACTCGAGCTAATTGATAATAAATACTCACCAGACCGCTATAATATTTATCCATTCCATTTTTCAGACGGTGATAATTTAACATCAGATAATGCTAGATGTGTAAAGCTTGTCGAAGAGTTAATGAAGAAGTGTAATATGTTTGGATATGGGGAAGTGAACCAGTACAACCGCCATAGTACCCTCATGTCAGCCTATAAAAATATTAAGGATGAGAATTTTAGATATTATATTTTAAAGCAAAAAGCAGACGTATTCCATGCGATGAAGAGCTTTTTTAAAGAAGAAACCGGAGAAAAAATGGCATAACCCCCTTAAAAAGGGGTTATTTTTTTGTTAACTTTTTATTTTTTTATTTGACAATGATAATGAAAATCATTATCATTTATTCGAGATATGATTACATTAAGATTTATATATTTTGGAGGAGATGTAAAGTTGAAAAAAAATAAAAGAAAACATATAAATGCGATGATTATCGCTGCGGCGTTATCACTTCCATTTGCTACGTATTCAACGCCTGCTTTAGCGGCAGTAGCAATTGAGGCGAATAAAGCGGGGCATACTTTAGAAGATGGTACATATGATGCCATAATTAAAGCGTATAAAGATAAAACGAATGAAGAGTCTATGGCAGCTGTTTATATAAAAGATCCGAAATTAACAATTGAGAATGGAAAGAAAATTGTAACCGCGACGTTAAGTGATAGTGATTTCTTTCAATATTTGAAAACGGAAGATAGTCATACTCCTGGTGTATTCCATGATGTGAAAGTAATATCAGAAGATAAAAAGAAAAACGGAACGAAGGTTATTCAATTTGAAGTTGGAGAATTGGGAAAAAGATATAATATGCAAATGCATATTTATATTCCAACAATGGCCTATGATAATAAATATCAAGTGCAGTTTGAAGTGAATACTTTAAATTTAGAAAATAATGTTCCAGAAGAGAAGAAGGAAAATAATGAAGAGCAAAAGGAAGATACGAAAAATATAATAGCCGATAACCAATTGAAGCAATACATTAATAAAAATATTTTAGGGCGTAAAGATATTAATGCGTCAATAACGAAAGTTGATGCACTACAAATTAAAGAACTAGCGGTATATGCTGGGAAAGGTATTAATAATTTAGCTGGTTTAGAGCATATGGTAAATTTGGAAACCTTTAGATTGTATGAATCTGAAGTGAGTGATTTATCGCCAATTGCTAATTTGAATAATTTGAAGTCTTTAGATCTTTTCTCTAATCGAATTGGAAATATTGAGCCAATTGCTGGGCTGAATAAAATTCAATCTCTTTCTTTAAGAGATAATAAAATTATTGATTTAAATCCATTAAGTAACTTGAAAAAAGTTAGAACATTAGATTTAGTCGGTAATAAGATTGAAGATATTAAACCATTATTTACAATGGGGTCTCTAGGTAAGTTGTATTTAGCTAATAATAATATTAGCGATTTAACAGGAATTGAACAGTTAAATAAAGTAAAAGAATTATGGATTGGAAATAATAACATTACTAATCTTGAATCTATTAGTAAAATGGAGAGCCTTACTCAGCTTGCAGTGAGAGATGCAGAAATTAAAGATATTACACCGCTAGCTAAAATGAAAAACTTACAATCACTTGATTTAGAAGAGAATTATATTTCTGATGTGTCACCACTTAGTGAACTAACTAATTTATATGAACTTAATTTAAGTGCAAATGAAATTTCTGATGTAAGACCTATTCAAGAGTTTGGAAAGCGTTTTGTAGTTAAAGTTCATAGACAAAAAGTATTTTTAAATGAAGGAGTAATAAATGAAAAAATTAAGATTCCTGTATATGATTTAAACGGCGAACCACTCCAAAATATTAGATGGATAAGTGAGGGGGGAACACATAATAATGGTTTTGTAAAATGGGAAAATTCTGGAGAGAAAGTATACGAGTTCAATTTAGAAACAGGTTCTTCTAAGAATAAAGTACATTTTAATGGAACAGTTATTCAAAAAATAAGTGCTAAGCAAGCAGATGTAAGTGCTATTCCAGATAAAAAACTAAGAGAGTATATTAATAAACATAGTTTAGGTAGAACAGACTTGAATACTCCTATCACGAAAGAAGATTTATTAAAGGTTAAAACATTAAAGATAATGGATGGACAGAACAATGGAATAACAGATTTATCTGGATTAGAGTATATGGAAAATTTAGAAGATCTGACATTGGAAAAGTTTGAGTTGAAAAACATAGAATTTATCTCGAATTTGAAAAACTTGAAGTCAGTGGATTTATCGAATAATAAAATAGAAAATTTAGAGCCGTTAGCTAAGTTGGAAAAGCTTGTAGTATTAAATATAAGCAACAATAACAACCCAAATATAAAACCATTATTTACATTAAATTCATTGAAGAAGTTAAATGTTTCAGCCAATAAAATTAATAATGAATCTCTTCAAGGTATACAGCAATTCAAAAATTTAGGGATACTAATAATAAATAATAATGACATTAGTAGCTTGGAAGAAATTAGTGGGATAACTAAAATGGATGAATTGGAAATTAAAGGTAATAAAATAGTGGATGTAACTCCATTAACTAAAGCTAAAGAATTAAGATTTTTAGATTTGTCAGATAATAAAATTAAAGATATAACAGTTTTTAGTTCTGTGTTAGAACTTTTTAAATTAAAACTGGCTGGAAATGAAATTCGTGATATAAAACCAATTATTCAATTATCTCAGGGGATTACAATTGATCTTAGAAGACAAAAAATTATGCTAGAAGATGCTCAAGTGAATCAAGAAGTGAAAATTCCTGTTTCTGATGTGGAAGATAATCCTCTTGAGGATATTACACTGAAAAGTGAAGGCGGAACATTCAATGAAGAAGAAGGGACAATTGTGTGGAGTACTCCAGGAGAGAAAAAATATGAGTTTGCTTTTGATGGAACGAGTTATTATGGGCTTGGCATATGGTTCAGCGGTGAAGTAACTCAAAATATTGTAGAAAAAATTGAGTCGCCGGAAACGGAAGTAGAAAAGCCGAAAGAAGAGACAAGTAAGCCAGAAGCGGAAGTAGAAAAGCCGAAAGAAGAGACAAGTAAGCCAGAAGCGGAAGTAGAAAAGCCGAAAGAAGAGGTAAGTAAGCTAGAAGCCAATGTTGAGAAACAAACAGAAGGCTCAAATGAACTAGAAACAGCTACTGTTCAGAAAAATAAAGCGGTACAAGAACCTGCACAAGCACAAGAAGTAGTGAATCAACTAGCGAAAGAAAATGTGTCAAATAAACAAGTTCATAGTAAAAAAGAAGAAAGTAAGAAATCTTTAGCAGCAACAGGTGGCCAAGAAAGTAATGTATCTCTATTTGGTGGCTTAGCATTAGTTTTATCTGCACTGAGTATGTTTGTGTTTAGAAAAAATATATTTAAAAAATAAATAACGTTTTATTTTGTTATATGATTTTTTAGAAGGTGTTATCATAGCGATTTCATTTTGAAATGTGCTTATGATAACGCCTTTTTATGGTAGAAGGATATGAATGGAAAAAGTGTAAATATATTAGAGAAGGAGGAGAGGGTATGCATATTAGTTCTATGTTAAAAATTGAAGAGATTGCATTATTTATTGCAAGTATGAATAAGGATGCTATTCATCATGTTGGTTATTGTGGAGATGAGAAAAAGGAGGTGTTACATACGATTCTTCATGATTTTTCTGATATAGGATGGGAAAGATCTTTTGTTGTTACTTATGAGGACAATAAAATAATTGGTGTATTGGGATTGGATGTGGATGAAGTAAAGAAGTGTGCAGAAATATGGGGACCGTTTATTAAAGCAGAGAATTGGGAAGAAATTGCTTTACATATGTGGAAGGAACTTATAGAAAAGGTACCGTTTCATATTGAAAAATTTTCTGGTTTTTATCACGTGGAAAATAATAATTGTGCTCGTTTAATGAAGGATTTACATGCTAAAGAACAAGAGCGACATAGTATTTTTAGGCTAAGTAATAGTGGTGTGAAACAACATACTATATGTAATGTGGAAGAAGCTTTACCAAAAGTATTTGAGCAGTTTATCTCTTTACACAATCATATTTTTCCTAATACATATTATGAAGGGTATGAAATTATTGAACGTTTAAGCAATACGAATAAATTATTTGTAAGTATGAAGAATGACAGGTTAGAAGGTTATGTATATGTTGAAGTAAATCCGGAGTTTCACGAAGCGAATATTGAATTTATTGCAACCGCTGAAAATAGTAGAAGAAAAGGTGTCGGAGAGCGGTTATTACAAGGGGTAATTCAGTATATTTTCTCCTTCCAAGAGATGAAAGAGATAGAACTATGTTTGAATACGAATAATGATCGTGCGATGAAGTTGTACAAGAAAGTAGGTTTTGAGGAGAAGGCATGTTTACAACACTATATAATAGAGTAAAAAACCGATTCATATGAAAATGATATTTCATATGAATCGGTTTTATTAATCTACTTTTTCCTCATTCATCACGGATTTAGAAAAAATTTGAGGTGCTAATCGTTACATAACCTTCTTTATTTTTTGCGGAACTTCTTTTGCTTGTAAATTAACATCTTCTTTTCGAAGCTCCTTAAAGAGCGAAATGACCATAAGAACGACTACGATAGAAAATGGTAGCGCAGCAATTATAGCTGCTATTTGCAGCGCATTTAATCCTCCAGCTTGTAATAAAATAGCAGCAATTATCGCGATTGTTAATCCCCATATAAGTTTTAAACTATTTTTCGGTGATAAGCTTCCGTTACTCGTTTGCATTGAAATAACAAATGTTGCCGAGTCAGCAGAAGTAACGAAAAATGTGGCTACTAAAATTAACCCGATAATTGTTAAAAATGTAGAGAACGGTAGGTGTGAAATAACAGCAAATAATCCAATCTCTGTACCATTTTTTGCGATTTCATCAGCTATACCAAGCGATTGGAACATTTCCATATGGATAGCGGTACCGCCAAATACTGCAAACCAAAATGTACAGATAAGAGTTGGGACTAATACAACTCCAATAATAAATTCTTTTATTGTGCGCCCTTTAGAAATACGAGCGATGAATGTACCGACGAATGGAGACCAAGAGATCCACCATCCCCAATAGAAAATAGTCCAGTTTTCAATCCAAGAAGAAGATTTTTCATTAAATGCTCCTAAATTTAATCCCATACTAGGTAAAGCTCCGATATAAGAACCGAGTGTAGATGTGAAATATTTCATAATAAATACAGTTGGTCCTAAAAGTAAAAAGGAGACGAGTAATATACCTGCAAGAGAGAAATTTAAGTTACTCAAATATTTAATCCCACGATCTAAGCCTGTTTGTGCACTTGTTAAATATAAAACAGCGAAGATGGCGATAAGTACGAGTTGTGTAAGTACAGTGTTATGAATAGAAGGGAATAAATAGCTTAATCCTCCGGCGATTTGTTGAGCACCAATCCCAACAGATGGCACAATACCGAATACTGTGGCTAAAACAGCCAAAATATCGACTGTTTTTCCGATAGGAGAATTTTTCGATCGATTAAATAATGGAGTAACTGTAGCTCCAATTGTGCTACCTTTTTGTTTGCGGAATGTGAAATATGCAATTGTTAAAGCAACCATCGCGTATAGTGACCACGGAAAGAGTCCCCAGTGGAAAAATGAATATTGCATAGCGAGTTTGGCGCTTTCCTCTGTACCTGCTTTTCCTGTTAATGGATCTGTAAAATGTGAAATCGGTTCAGTGATTCCATAAAAGAGCAGTCCAATTCCCATTCCTGCTCCAAACAACATGGATAGCCAAGATGGATAACTATACTGTGGTTTTTCTCCATCTTTACCAAGACGAATAGAACCGTACTTAGAAAATGCTAAATAAGTGGCTAAAATAATCATTGCGGTCATAAGTAGAGAGTAAAACCATCCAAATTTATTGAGGATAAATGAGTTTAACGAAGATGTAACACTTTGTAAATCATAGCCTTGTATCCAACTTGCTGGGGTAATTCCCCATATGATGAATAATGTTGTTAGCAAGATGGAGATATAAAATACACTGTTTTCTTTTTTTATCATAGAATCCCACCTTTGTTTAATAAAGTTAACAATTATATTAACTATAACAATTAAAAGGTTAATTGTCAAAAAATTCTATTTTTATCTTGTGTAAAAGGACAGTTTAATCGCTATGGATTCATAATTATTGGAGGTTAGATAAAGGTAAGTCTGTTCACGATATGTACAAAATATAGGAAGAAATAATATGAAATATTGCATTTTATATTATTGTATCTAGATTTTATGTTAAATTCTTCAAGGGAATATATAAATAGGGGGCAATGATATGAACAAGAAATCAAAGATTAATAAAGTGATGCTTAGTATTAGTACAATGGCGCTATCGTTAGGAGCAATTCAAACGAATGTATCAGCAGAAGAAAAGGTGCCATACAATGTATTGCATTCGAAACCAGTTGGAATTGAAAAACCAGTAGATGAGATTGGACATGTTTCTAAAGTAGAGGAAACATTATCGTTTCAAGAACGGTTAAAAGTAGGAGACTTTTCGCAGCGACCAGCATCTATTATGAAGAGCTCAGAAATAAAGCAAATGAAAGAAAGTTATTCAATGGCTGATTTAAACAAAATGAATAATCAAGAATTAGTTGAAACGCTAGGAAGTATTAAATGGAATCAAATTACAGACTTATTCCAGTTCAATGAAGATGCAAAGGCTTTTTATAAAGATAAAGGGAAAATGCAAGCAATTATAGACGAATTAGCTCATCGAGGTAGTACGTTTACGAAAGATGATTCAAAAGGAATTCAAACGTTTACGGAAGTATTACGTTCAGCTTTTTATCTTGCATTTTACAATAATGAATTAAGCGATTTAAATGAGAGAAGCTTCCAGGATAAATGTTTACCTGCTTTAAAAGCAATTGCAACCAATCCAAACTTTAAGCTTGGTACATATGAGCAAGATGCAGTCGTATCTGCATACGGTAAATTAATTAGTAATGCTTCAAGTGATGTGGAAACAGTTCAATACGCATCGAATATTTTAAAACAATACAATGATAATCTTCATACGTATGTAGACGATCGTATGAAAGGGCAAGCTGTATACGATATGATGCAAGGTATTGATTATGATATGCAATCTTATTTATTTGAAACTCGTAAAGAGGCAAAAGATACAATGTGGTATGGGAAAGTAGATGGATTTATTAATGAAATAAATCGTATCGCTCTTCTAAATGAAGTAACACCAGAAAATAAGTGGCTCGTTAATAATGGAATTTATTTTGCTAGTCGTTTAGGGAAGTTTCATAGTAATCCAACTAAAGGTTTAGAGGTTGTTACACAAGCAATGCATATGTACCCGCGTTTAAGTGAGCCGTATTTTGTTGCAGTAGAACAAATTACGACAAATTATAACGGAAAAGATTATAGCGGTAATACGGTAGATTTAGAGACGATACGTAAAGAAGGAAAAGAACAGTACTTACCAAAAACGTATACATTCGACGATGGATCTATCGTATTTAAAACAGGAGATAAAGTATCAGAAGAAAAAATTAAGAGACTATACTGGGCTGCAAAGGAAGTAAAAGCACAGTATCATCGTGTAATTGGGAATGACAAAGCATTAGAGCCAGGTAATGCAGACGACGTATTAACGATAGTAATCTATAATACTCCAGACGAATATCAGTTAAACAGACAATTGTATGGGTATGAAACAAACAACGGTGGAATTTATATTGAAGAAACAGGAACATTCTTTACATATGAGCGTACACCAGAACAAAGTATTTATAGTTTAGAAGAGCTGTTCCGTCATGAGTTTACTCATTATCTTCAAGGGAGATTTGAAGTGCCAGGTTTATTTGGAAGAGGAGATATGTATCAAAATGAGAGATTAACTTGGTTCCAAGAAGGAAATGCAGAATTTTTCGCAGGATCTACTCGTACAAAGAATGTAGTGCCGAGAAAGAGCATCATTAGTGGATTATCATCTGATCCTGCAAGCCGTTATACAGCAGAGCGCACATTATTTGCTAAATATGGTTCTTGGGATTTCTATAATTACTCGTTTGCATTGCAATCTTATTTATATACACATCAATTTGAAACATTTGATAAAATTCAAGATTTAATTCGTGCAAATGACGTGAAAAATTATGATGCCTATCGTGAGAATTTAAGTAAAGATACTAAACTAAATAAAGAGTATCAAGAGTATATGCAACAGCTAATTGATAATCAAGAGAAATATAATGTACCGGAAGTAGCAGAGGATTATTTAGCTGAACATGCACCAAAATCGTTAAGAGCAGTAGAGAAAGAAATTAGTGATACGTTGCCGATGAAAGGGGCAAAAATGACAAAACATAGCTCCCAATTCTTTAATACATTTACATTAGAAGGTACATTTACAGGTAGTGTAACGAAAGGTGAGTCAGAAGACTGGAATGAAATGAGTAAACGAGTAAATGAGGCACTAGAACAACTGGCGCAAAAAGAATGGAGTGGCTACAAAACTGTTACAGCATACTTCGTCAATTATCGTGTGAATAGTTCAAATGAATTTGAATATGATGTAGTCTTCCATGGTATCGCAAAAGATGATGGAGAAAATAAAGCTCCAACGGTTAATATAAATGGACCTTATAATGGGCTTGTAAAAGAAGGAATTCAATTTAAAAGTGATGGCTCAAATGATGAAGATGGAAAAATTGTTTCTTATTTATGGGAATTTGGAGATGGTAGCACAAGTGCAGAAGTTAATCCAATACATGCATATGAAAGAGAAGGAATTTATAAAGTAGCGTTAAGAGTAAAAGATGATAAAGGCAAAGAGAGCAGAAACGAAACCACTGTTACGATTAAAGATGGAAGTTTAACAGAATTAGAACCAAATAATCGTCCAGAGGAAGCGAATCGTATTGGGCTAAACACTACTATAAAAGGTAGCCTTATCGGTGGAGATCATACCGATGTTTATACATTTAATGTAGCATCAACGAAAAATATCGATATTTCCGTTTTAAATGAGTATGGAATCGGGATGACATGGGTGCTTCACCATGAATCAGATATGCAAAATTATGCCGCTTACGGTCAAGCTAATGGAAATCATATAGAGGCAAAATTTAATGCAAAACCAGGTAAGTATTATTTGTATGTATATAAATATGATAATGGCGATGGAACGTACGAATTATCAGTAAAGTGAAACTTTAATCAGTAGGGGTTCTGTTCATCCCTCACTGATTATTAGCCCTCACCAATCGGGCATTAACGGGCAGTTGATCTCCCACCTAACTTCCGCGCATTCGCCGAATTTTGAAGGGGGAGTCTTACTGCCCGTTAATGCGGGATAAAATAAGTGCTTTTCCAATGTATGTTTAACTTTACTTTTTGTGGAAAATAGTATATTATATAGATATATAATATATCGGTTATTTACTAGGAGGAGCCTGTCACAATAGGTTTCTCCTGTTCTTTTTTATGGGCCTGTCTTACAGGCTTTTCTTTAAAGGGTAAATAACTGAAAATTAAGAACTATAATCTTTGAAAGAGGTGGGGCATACACATAACAAAAAAGGGATTGTTTAAGAGAGGGGGATAAGAAATGGCTTTGTTTGGTTATCCACTTGAAACAATTTATTTATACGGATTTATTATTGCTACTATACTCACTGTTATTTATATCTTTTTTGGAGATATATTTGAATCCATATTTAGTTTCGGAGGCGGATCTGTATCCGTTGTTACTTTATTACTTAGTTTTTTCGCCATGTTATGTGGACTTAGTTATATAGGAGAATATTTATTTTCCTTTAATAGCATTCTTATTTTCGGGTCTGCATTTGCTATATCCTTTATTGGTGTTTTCATAATGAAAATATTAATTTTAAAGCCGATTGCAGAAGCAGAACAAAACACTGTGCAGCGCATGGATGAATTTATTGGTTGTAAGGGAGAGGTCATTACAACAATTCCTACAGAAGGATTTGGAGAAGTATTAATCTCCTCCCAATTTGGAAGTAATGCAATTCCAGCTAAAACAATTGGGAAAAAAGATATTTCACAAGGAACTGAAGTTATTATCGAGGGAGTCCAAGATGGTGTTCTGCTTGTACAGAACATCGCTTATTCTTTAAAGAAACCAAAATTATAAGGGGGAATTTACATGACGATTCCATTAATTATCGGTGGAGTATTACTCGCAATTTTAATTCTACTCATTTTAGTATTCATTACAAAGTATCGAACAGTTGGACCAGATGAAGCATTAATTGTTACTGGAAACTGGCTTGGTGGTGGGAAAAATGTAGTTACCACTGATGATGGAAAGAAGATTAAGATTATTCGTGGCGGCGGTACTTTCGTAGTTCCGATTATGCAAAGAGCAGAGCCTTTAAGTCTATTAAACTACAAATTAGAAGTGGGAACACGTGATACGTATACGAAACAAGGTGTACCGATTACAGTAAATGGTGTTTCTATTATTAAAGTAGGGTCTACCATTGAAGAAGTTTCTACAGCAGCTGAACAATATTTAGGAAAAGAAACAGAAGAGTTGAAAATAGAAGCAAAAGAAGTTTTAGAAGGGCATCTACGTGCTATTTTATCTTCTATGACAGTAGAAGATGCCTATAGTAATAGAGAGCAATTTGCTCAAAAGGTACATGAAGTAGCTTCTACAGATTTAAAGAAGATGGGACTTCGCATCGTTTCCTTTACAATTAAAGAAATCATGGATAAGAACGGTTACTTAGATGCACTTGGTCAGCCACAAATTGCGATGGTTAAGCGTGATGCAACAGTTGCAAATGCAGAGCGTGAAAAAGAGGCGCGAATTGAAAAAGCTCGTGCTGAGAAAGAAGCGAAAGAAGCTGAGTATCAACGTGATGCACAAATCGCTGAAGCTGAAAAACATAAAGAGTTAAAAGTACAATCTTATAAGAGAGACCAAGAACAAGCTCGCGCAGATGCAGATCTTTCCTATGAATTACAACAAGCAAAAGCGCAACAAGGTGTTACAGAAGAGCAAATGCGCGTTAAAATCATTGAGCGTGAAAAGCAAATTGAATTAGAAGAAAAAGAGATTGCGCGTCGTGAAAAGCAATATGATGCAGAAGTAAAGAAAAAGGCAGATGCAGATCGCTATGCTGTTGAACAATCAGCAGAAGCAGAAAAAGTAAAACAAATGAAAAAAGCAGATGCAGATCAATATAAAATTGAAGCGGAAGCAAGAGCACGTGCAGAAGAAGTTCGTGTAGAAGGTTTAGCGAAGGCGGAAATCGAAAAAGCGCAAGGTCAAGCAAAAGCAGAAGTACAAAAAGCACAAGGTACAGCGGAAGCAGATGTTATCAGATTAAAAGGTTTGGCAGAAGCGGAAGCGAAACAAAAAATTGCAGAGGCATTTGAGCTATATGGTCAAGCGGCAATTATGGATATGGTTCTTAAAATGCTTCCAAGTTATGCGAAGGAAATTGCAAGCCCGCTTAGCAACATTGATAAGATTACAGTTGTCGATACAGGCGGTGGTGGTAAAAATAGCGGCGCCGGAAAAGTTGCAGGTTATGCGACTGATTTAATGGCAACGATGCAAGAAACATTAAAAGCGTCTTCTGGCATTGATTTAAAAGAGCTATTAGAAGGATTTGCAGGAAAAGGAGCGGTACAACAATTATCAAACGATAAACCTGTTGTATCCGTAGTAGAAGACGAGAAAAAAGAAGTAGAAAAAGATAAAGAATAGTAAAGTGGGAAGAACCTCTAGTAAGTAAGATACTAGAGGTTCTTCTGTGAATTGTAATATTTCGAATAATATACATTTTTATATATTGTTTTAATTATTTAATTTATATAGAATGAAAAAGGTATGTATCAACTCTTCAATAGAGAAAGAGATAGAGAGTCACATTGATACATTTGAATCGTATGATTTATATAAAGAAATTAAATGTAAAACAATTACATTTAAAACGGTATGGAGGGGTAGAAATATGTTTCAAGGAAAATTAAGAAGTAGTAGTTTAAAAGCAAAGTTACTTGTGTCATTTGTTATCATTTTAATTCTTCCAAGTATTGTAATTGGTTGGACGTCTTATCAGCAAGCGAAGACAAACTTTAATGAGACGATTTCACAATCGGCGAAAGATAATATAAAAATATTGGATAATGTAATTAATAAGGAATTGGATAGTAAAAAAGTAGATGCAGTTTATTTTACAAAATTATTTACACAATCAAGTTACCAAACGGATCAAATACAAAATATCCAAAATAAACTAGAAGAATATAATAAGTTACATCCAGAACTGGAAGCCATCTATACTGGATCCAGCAATGGGCAATTTATTCAATCACCGTCTATTCAAATGCCAGAAGGATATAATCCTACAGAAAGAGATTGGTATAAAGAGGCAGTGAAAAAAAGTGGAGAAGTAATTATTACAGCTCCATATAAATCAAAAACGACAGGAAATATTGTTATTACAATAGCAAAACAAAATGAGGATAAGAGCGGTGTTCTCGGTATTGATTTAATTATTAATGATATCGTAAATACTTCAAAGATGGTTAATATCGGTAAAAAGGGATATGTAGCAATTTTTGATCAAGATAAAAATGTGGTAGCGCATCCAACGATGAAGCCGGGGGATAAGGTAGAAGAGAAGCTCGAAAAAGAGTTGTACAAACAAGAAACAGGTGATTTTAATTTCACATTAGATGGTGAAGATCGTCATATCACTTTTAAAACAAATAAGATAACTGGATGGAAAATAGCAGGAATTATGCCTTCAAACGAAATTATTGAAGCAGCTGAACCTATTTTCTATAAAACGATAACTGTTATTGGTATTTCATTAATAATTGGCGGGATTTTAATTTACTTCATAATTGCTTCTATTATTAACCCGTTAAAACAACTTGTTATATCATCGAAAAAGATTAGTGAAGGCGATTTAACAGAATCAATTACAGTTCATTCTAAAGATGAAATTGGACAGCTAGGAGAAAGCTTTAACGAGATGGCAGCATCATTACAGAATGTCATTTCCAATATAAATACTTCAGCAGGTCATGTAGCGGCATCTTCAGAAGAATTAACAGCTAGTATGAAGCAGACGAGTGAAGCAACGGAACAAATTACACAAGCGATAGAGCAAGTGTCGAGTGGAGCGGAAATACAAACGAAAGAAGTTGAAGAAGGCGCAACATTATTAGAAGAAGTTACAGAAGGAATTCAACGTGTGGCAGACAGTTCTTCATTAGTATCCACAGCATCTATGTATACGAAGAAAAAGGCTGAAGATGGTGGGAAGTTAGTTGAACAAACGGTGAATCAAATGCAATTAATCCATGAGTCTGTTTCACAATCAGATAAAGTTATTGTTTTGCTAGATGATAAGTCGAAACAAATTGGAGCAATCCTTGAGGTAATTCAACATATTGCAGAGCAGACAAATTTATTAGCATTAAATGCTGCAATTGAGGCTGCGAGAGCTGGAGAACAAGGAAGAGGATTTGCAATTGTAGCAGATGAAGTGCGAAAGTTAGCAGAACAATCAGGACAGTCTTCTACGGAAATTGGAAAACTAGTAAAAGAGATACAATTTGACATAAAAGAAACAGTAAGCTCTATGAAGCAAGTTGGAACAGAAGTACAATCAGGGCTTGAAGTTGCAAATGAAACGAAGCAAAGCTTTGTTGAAATATTGAAGTCTACAGATGATACAGTTGAACAAATTGATAGTATGGTAGAAGTAGCGAAGCAAATGACAGTAGATGCAAAACAAGTCAGTGCATCTATTAATGAAATTGCAGCTACGATTGAAGAAAATGCAGCAAGCGTTCAAAATATTGCTGGTTCTTCAGAAGAACAATTAGCTTCAGTAGATGAAATCAATGCAGCGGCAGTTCATTTATCGCAAATGGCAGAAGAATTACAAGAGATGATTGGGAAATTTAAAGTGTAATAAAAAAGAAACGAGGTAGTAATTGTACCTCGTTTCTTTTGTTATCCCGCTATTTGTGGGTTGATTAAAGTTTCAGTTTATGAAGATAAAAAATAAAGAAATATAGAGTAACCGTGTTATGATTAGGTAAAATTATAAAAGACTGTATTTTCGTTAAATTCTATCTTTAATTATGTTAGGGGAATGGTTTTGAAATTTAAAAAGTTAAAACTACAACCGAGAATTACAATAACAATTAGTACACTTATTCTAGTCGTACTTCTATTAACAAGTTATTTATTTTATTACATATTGTCTGAAACGGTAGAAGAGCAAATTGGGAAACGGGCTTTGCATGTTGCGAAAACAGTTGCTGCTATACCTGAAATAACGGAAGCTTTTCAAAAAGAAAATCCAGCTTCTATTATTCAACCAATTGCAGAAAAAATTCGAATTGATACAGATGCTGATTTTATTGTAGTTGGAAACAAAGAGGGGATTCGATATGCACATCCTAAGCGAGATAAAATAGGAGAAGCAATGGTTGGTGGAGATAATAAAGGAGTTCTATTAGAAGGAAAATCTTATATTTCGAAAGCAACTGGATCATTAGGTCCTTCATTACGCGGCAAAGTTCCAATCCGCAATCAGGAAAATGAAATTATAGGCGTGGTGTCTGTTGGATTTTCAATGAATGATATTCATGGAGCGGTAGAAGTATATGGAAAGCGTGTATTTTGGATTACAGTAATAGGTCTTTTAATCGGGATAATTGGTTCTATATATTTAGCCGGAAGTATAAAAAGAATGATGTTTGGGATGGAGCCAGAAGAAATTTCAGCTTTATATGAAGAGCATAGTACAGTGATTCAATCTGTACGTGAAGGGATTATTGTAATTGATCACAATGGCATGATTAGTTTAGTCAATCAAGCGGCTTATGATATTCTTTCGCTAGATAAACAACGAAATATTATTGGAGAATTCATTTTAAATGTAATTCCTAATTCAACGATACTAGATGTATTTCAAACTGGTGAAGAACAGTTTGATCGTCAATTAAATATAAAAGGGCAGGCTGTTATTGCGAACCGTCTACCTATTAAAGTAAAGAATAAAGTAACTGGCGTTGTATCGAGTTTACGTTTGAAATCTGAAATGGATCAGTTAACAGCAGAGTTATCTCAGACGAAGCAATATACAGAGGCATTACGAGCGCAAACGCATGAATATAACAATTTGTTGTATACGCTTTCAGGTCTTATCCAGTTAGAATCATATGAAGATGCTTTAGAGCTTATTCATATGGAAACAGCGGTATATCAAGATTTTGTTCAATTTATTATGAAGCGAATTCAAAATCCATGGTTAGGTGGAATTTTAATTGGATTCTATAATAGAGCGCGAGAGTTAAAGATTGATTTTATGCTAGATCGAGAAAGTAGCTTAGATAAATTAAGCCCGCACATTGAGAGTAATTACGTCGTTTCTATTTTAGGAAATTTAATTACGAATGCATTTGAAGCAATTGAAAGAAATGAAGAGAATGATAAGAAGGTAAGGATGTTTGTAACTGATATTGGAGAAGAGATAGTAATTGAAGTGGAAGATTCAGGACAAGGGATTCATGATGAAGTCATTACTAGCATATTTTATAAAGGCTTCTCGACGAAAGAAGGCGGGAAACGAGGATATGGATTAGCAAAAGTGAAAGAGTTAGTAGAAGATTTAAATGGAAGTATTGCAATCGAAAAAGGGGATTTAGGTGGTGCATTATTTATTATTGCATTACCAAAAGAGAGAGGCGAATTGTAATGGGTGAGGAGATTGAAGTATTGATTGTAGAAGATGATATTCGAATTGCGGACATTCATCGTCGTTTTACTGAAAAGGTTGAGGGGTTTAAAGTAATTGGAACAGCAACGACTGGGGAACAAGCGAAAGAATGGTTAGATCTTGTGAAACCACAGCTCGTTTTATTAGACGTGTACTTACCTGATATGCAAGGTACGGAACTTGTTACGTATATTAGGCATAATTTACATGATACAGATATTATTATGATTACAGCTGCATCGGAAACAGATGTAGTGAGGCATGCTTTACGAGGTGGAGTAACAGATTATATCGTAAAGCCACTTATGTTTGATCGATTTAAGGCAAGTTTGGAAAATTACCAAAAAAAGCTTGTGCAGTTAAAGAAAAATAATCCGTTATCTATAGAACAAATTGAACATTTATGGTCTCAAAGAGGCGTAAAGGGAAATGAAATAGAATATGCTCCGAAAGGTATAGACCCCTTAACTTTAGCAAAAATAAAAAAGCATATGTTAACAGTGAATGAAGAAGGAATTACAGCAGAAATGTTAAGTGCGATGGTAGGAGTAAGTAGGTCGACAGCGAGGCGCTATTTAGAGTATTTAATATCTGGAAAGAAAGTTCATGCGGAGCTTATATATGGGAGTGTAGGGAGACCAGAAAGAAGGTATTTTCTTGTTTCTTCATAACAAAAAAACAGTAGAGAATTACATTTCTTCTACTGTTTTTTACGTCTTATATTGGAATAATTCCGATTACAATTCCCGTAATTAACATCACCATTGTCGTTCCAACAGCCCAAAGTAACGTAAAGCGTTGATGTTCACCAAAATCAACTTTGGCCATTCCGACTAATAAATAAGTGGAAGCGACGAGAGGACTTAATAAGTGAACAGGTTGCCCGAGTAATGAAGCGCGTCCCATTTCAGCTGCACTAATTCCGTAAGCAGCGGCAGCTTTCGTTAAAATAGGTAATACCCCGAAGTAAAATGCATCATTGGACATGAAAAATGTGAACGGCATACTAAGAAGAGCTGTAATAATCGGTAGTTGTGGTCCAAGTGCGTCTGGTATAAGAGTGACTACACTTTGAGCCATTGCATCTACCATTTTTGTTCCTGATAAAATACCAGTGAAAATTCCAGCGGCAAATACGAGAGAAACAACGGCTAATACGTTTCCTGCGTGAGAAGCAATACGTTCTTTCTGTTGTTCTAAGTTCGGATAGTTAAGCATAACAGCAATGGCGAAAGCGATTGTAAATAAAACAGGTAACGGCATAACTTCTAGTATGAGACAGACAAGTAAGGTAACAGTTAATAAAAAGTTAATCCATAGAAGTTTAGGGCGTTTATGAACGGCAGCTTCTACTGTGGCAGCTTGCTCATCCATCGTTTGCATTTGTTTTAAGTATTGTACATCCATAATTCCTAATCGTTTTCTTTCTTTTTTGCCAAGATAGTAAGCAACGAAAACGACCCAAATTGCACCAGCGATCATTCCTGGTATAAGTGGTGTAAAGAGCTCTGATGCGTCTAGTCCAAGAGCACTCATAACCCGAGCTGTCGGTCCGCCCCACGGTGTAAGATTTGTCACTCCTGCTCCTAACATAACAACCCCAGCTAATATAAGTGGATTCATTCCAAGGCGTTTATATAATGGGTACATTGCGGAAACCGTAATCATATACGTTGTTGTTCCATCCCCATCTAATGAAACGATAATAGTAAGAATCGCTGTACCAACAACAATTTTTAAAGGATCTCCTTTTACAAATTTCAAAATCCTACTAATGACAGGATCGAATAAACCGCTATCAATCATAATTCCAAAATACAAAATAGCAAACATAAGCATAATACCAGTAGGTGCTAGTTTTTGAATTCCTTCTAACATCATAGGTCCCATATTTGCATAAAAACCTCCAATTAATGCGAAAGTAATTGGAATTAATATTAATGCTACTAGTGCTGACATACGTTTCGTCATAATTAAAAACATAAAGACAAATACCATCGAAAATCCAAGTAGTGCTAACATGTAATCTCCCCCTCAAGAATGATTGCGCTTTCAAAATGTAACGAAAATTCAGAAAAAAGTGTTTTTTATTTATCATAAAAGCATTCATTCAAATGGTAAATAATTTGAAAAATAACATCATTAGAAGCATAATTTTTATTTTGGTCATTTTGTTCACGGTAGTTAATTTGAATTTTTAAAAAGTAAGCTGCTTTCCGTAAGAATGGTAGAATAAGATGAAAATATTGAAGTGTGAAATAGGGAGTAGATTTTATATGAAAACGAGAATTGAAGAGATTTATAGTTCTTATGAAGGAAAAGTAGAAGAGATTTTTGTTAATGAATCTTCTTACGTATATGAGTGGGAAAATTTAATGATGATCCGAAAAAATAACGGTGAGCTTGAAAAAGTTGCGGTCGGTATTAGTGGAAATATAAGCTTAGTAAATGTAGTTGTTGGTCAGCAAATTAATACAGATACATTATTAGTTAAGTTAGAAGACGATTTATTAATTACAGGTTGTGAATGATGAGAGATGTGTAGAAATGGCTACACATCTTTTTTGGTCTTTATATTACAAAAAGTACATTATTTTTTCACAAATCTCACACAACTTTTTGATATGCTCCTTGTGGAAGATACGGTTAGGGAGGAAGTAAAATGAGAACAAAGTATGTGACACTTGCTATATGCTTATTCTTTGTCTTTACAATAGTAGGATGTGGTAAGAAACAAGCAGAGGCTGTAGCAATTGATGAGAAACAAGATAAGTGTGATATTTGCCAAATTGGGGTAATGGATAATCAATTTGCAACAGAAGTCATTTTAGAAAATGGAAAAGCGTTAAAGTTTGATGATATCGGTTGTATGTATAAATGGATGGAGATTAATCCAGGTGAAAAGACGAAAGAAAAATTTGTTCGAGATTATGATTCGAAAGAATGGATTTCGTTAGAAGATGCGACTTACGTATATGATAAAACAATAACGACACCGATGGCTTATAATGTTATTTCATTTGAAAATAAAAAGGATGCAGAAAACTTTGTGTCTAACTATAAAGGGAAAGTTCTTTCATATAAAGAGCTAGCAGAGCATAAATGGGAAATGAATAAAGAGATGATGGGGAACCCGAAAAAGGGAAATCACGGTGGTCATCATTAATACTAAAAAAGACAACTACATAAGTTGTCTTTTTTAGTATTACTCAGGTGCAAATATAGAAAAGGTGTAAAAATTTTAGAAGAACGGTTACAATAGAATATAGTAACCTAAAGCAATCATTTATCCCGCATTAACGGGCAGTAAGACCCCCGTCTCAAAATTCAGTGAAAGCAAAGAAGTTAGGTGGGGATCAACTGCTCGTAAAAGCCCGATTGGTTCAACTAATAATTAGTGGTGGATGAACACCCCCCCACTAATTAAAGTTTCACTTTATGTACTTTTTAGAAATGTATACAAATGCGGTAAAATCGTGCTAAACTAATTGCTTCATAATGTTAATGATGAGGCCATCAGGCACATCATTCCAATAGGTTGAGAAACATAGTATAGGTTTTAAGATAATCCGATTAAAGAAGGAATATAAAGGGCTTATGGATAAATGTACTCAAGAAGAGTTATTGTATGTGATGGAGGAATGGTTAAGAAAACATTATCTTTCATAGGAGCTGTAGTTGTGAGAAAACAAAAAATTTTATTATGTATGTTATTAGGACTTTTAATGACGGTAGTGGCTTGCGATAAGCAAGAGGAGCCAGAATCGAAACCGGTTCATGTGAAAAACGAAAAGAAAAAAGAAAAGCATAAAGAACAGGAAGAACCTAAAGAAGAAAAAAGTATAAATTTAATGGACAAACAATTGCTACTTTCTGCGACTCTTGGAGACACGGAAACAGCTATGAAGCTGATTCAAGATGGAGCCAATATAAACGTAGAAGGTGACAACGGAGAAACTCCTATCCTTGCAGCAACGTATCAAAATCATGTAGAGACAGTTAAAGCGTTAATTGATGCAGGTGCTAATATTGAAAGGAAAGATGAGAAACAAAGTAATCCATTTCTTTATGCAAGTAGAGAAGGATATACAGACATTGTAAAGCTACTAATTAATGCAGGGGTTAATACGAAAGAAACTACTAAATCAGGTGGAACAGCACTCATTTCTGCATCTGAACGTGGCCATGTAGAGGTCGTAAAAGAGTTATTAGAGCATACAGATATTGATGTGAACTATAGAAATGATCGTGGTGGAACAGCTGTAGTAGAAGCAATCGTATTAGGAAATGGTAGTGAAAATCATAAGAAAGTAATTCAAATGCTTATTGACCACGGGGCAGATGTAAATATGGCCAATAAGGAAAATATTACGCCACTTCAATATGCTGAAAAAAGAGGTTTTAAAGATATTGCAAATATGTTGAGGTTAGCTGGAGCGAATGAAGTCGTACAGCCACAACCACAACCGGTGGAATAACAAGATAAAGAAATAAAAAGTACGAAATAATCTCATTTAGATAGACAGAATGAAGAAGTCATTTAGTATGATGGATTCAGTAATGTGTATTTGAATGGGATTTTTGTTTTGTGCATGAAAAATAGATTATGAATGGTATATGGAGTAACTAAGGAGGATATAAATGAGGCTCTCAGAACTTGATTTAATAGCAATTCAGGTAGAGGTTTTATTTGTTCATAATCAAGTAGGGAAAATGAAATATGTAAATGAACAAGGAAATCCGAAAGCACCCCGCTTTTTTCTTGGCAGAACTCGTGAAGGGAGTATAACGAGATATCATTGTGATCTGGATGATGAAAAGGTAGGTAAGATTGAGAAATTAATTCGAGAACCTTCAAATCATATAGAGATAGCAAAGATCATTGATGTATTAAATGAAGAAAAAACAGTGAAAAATATTTGGATAGGCCCTGCTTTCATGTTCTCTAATAATTTACATAAGCCAACTAGAACAATACAGATAACAGAGAAGAATAAAGAGCTTTTGCGAGAAAATTTTCCTAATTTAATAGAACAGATGGAATGGAGGCAACCTTACTTTGCAATTGTAAAAAATGAAAAGGTAGTTTCTATATGTTGCAGTGCTAGGAGTACGCCTGTAGCTGCTGAGGCGAGTGTGGAAACTTTAGCGGAGTTTCAAGGGAATGGATATGGTACTGATGTTGTTACAGCCTGGGCGATATCAATACAAGAAGAAAAACGCATTCCACTTTATAGTACTTCTTGGGATAATTATGCTTCACAAGCAGTTGCGAGAAAACTAAAACTGATTAACTATGGAATGAATTTGCATATCACTTAAATTTAAAAAATAGTTGTTTGCTGTTGGGGTTCATTCGTATATTTAGATTATTGTTAAAAAAGTATGATGAATATTAACATTCGATTAACACCTAATTAACAATCTATCAAAACTGACTTAATAAATGCGTAATATAGTAAAGGTAACAAAATAACTAGGGTAGAGAACATTTGAGAACACCCGCTTACATATAACGTGCCACTTTCTTAGGTGTGCTCTATTTCCTAGAGTTCAAATAAGGAGAAAGGTGTTCTATGTAAGTAGGTGTTTTTAGTTTGGATAAAAATAGAAAAGCTAGGTGGAACAAATGTTTAAAGAACCTTATATTGCGATGATAAAAGATTGGAAAGGGTACAAAACATACAAAAAATTACCGAAAACAGTTTTTCTTATGACTGGTTCAATGCTGGATTTACCAGAGCGTGTATATGAATTACAGAAGCATGGACATGATGTATTTCTTCATTTTGATTTTATACAAGGTTTAAATACAAATACAGAGGAAGCTCTTTTGTATATTCAAGATGTTATCGGGGCGCAGGGTATTATTTCAACAAAAGGTTCGACAATTCGAAATGCTAATAAAATTGGATTAAAAACGATTCAACGCATTTTTATTGTTGATACTTTATCTCTTACAAAATCAATTGAGAATTGTAAAACGACTAAACCGAATGCGGTAGAGATTATGCCTGGTATTATGCCTTCCATTATTAAGCAGTTAGCAGAAGAAATAGAATTTCCTATTATTGCAGGCGGACTGATTCAAACACGAGAAGATGCGGAAATTGCTATTCGTGCAGGAGCAAGTGCAATTTCAACGAGTCATTATGAAGTATGGATACACGAAGAAAAAAGGAGTGCAATCTTGTGATTGAATTGAAAAATGTTTCAAAGGTGTATAAAAATGCGGAAGAGACAGCGGTTAAAGGTGTATCGGTTCACATTAAAAAGGGCGAGTTTTTTGTTTTAGTTGGACCTTCAGGATGTGGGAAAAGTACACTATTACGAATGATTGCTGGCTTAGAAGAGATTTCTTCGGGGGATTTAATTATTAATGAACATGTTGCAAATGATTTAGAGCCGAAAGACCGTAATCTATCAATGGTATTTCAAAATTATGCATTATATCCACACTTATCTGTAGAAGAAAACATTTTATTTGGGCTTAAGGTAAGAAAAGTACAAAAAGAAGAGCGACAAAAGCGATTAATGGAAGCTATTGAAATGGTAGGACTGAAAGAGTATGTGAAAATGAAGCCAGGTCAATTATCAGGCGGACAAAGGCAACGTGTTGCGCTTGCCAGGGCGATCGTAAGTCAAGCGCCGATCTGTTTAATGGATGAACCACTTTCAAATTTAGATGCGAAATTACGTGCGCAAATGAGGATTGAAATTAGAGAAATTCAGCAACGTCTAGGAATTACAATGATTTATGTTACTCACGATCAAATAGAAGCGATGACTATGGGAGATCGTATCATGGTCTTAAATAAAGGAAGCATACAGCAAGTTGGAACACCGCTTGGTATATATAACGAACCAGCGAATGAATTTGTTGCAAGCTTTATAGGGTCTCCTTCGATGAATATAAATGATGGAGAAATGGACAAAGAAAAAGGTGTATTACATATAGGGCAATTGCAAATTCCATTATCTAATGGACTGTTAAAGCAATTACCAGAAGGAACAATTCGAATAGGCATGCGTCCTGAACATATTGAACTGTCTGAGGAAGGGCAAGAAGTCACGTTACAATCTGTAGAAGTATTAGGGAACGAATCTATATTAAATTTCGCGGTAAATGGAATAACCTGGAGTGCAAAAGTCATTGGACAGCTACTCCTGAACAAAGGTGACAAAGTAAAATTATTATTCTCGCAAGATAAGTTATGCTTCTTTCACCAAAATACGAATGAACGATTAAAAGTGGTAGCTGAAGAAGAGTTGAAAGTGGTGGCGAAATAATGATTGAGGTAGGCAAGTTACCAGCACAAGCAAAAGTGTCAAAAAAGAAGAGTTTATGGAGTAAAACGAAAGATTTAAGAATAGGATTATTATTTTTGGCGCCATCTATTTTACTATTTTCGATTTTTCTTTTTTATCCATTATTTAGGACGATTTACTATAGCTTTTATTTAACAGATATACACGGAGAAGCTAATCTTTTTGTTGGCTTAGAAAATTATCAATACTTATTTTCTGATCCTGCTTTCTACAAAAGCATAAAGTCAACTTTATTATTTGTTGTATATACAGTGCCTACGAGTATTATATTCGCTTTATTTCTTGCATTGATTGCAAATGGAAAAGTAAGAGGTATTGGGTTATTCCGTGTGTTATTTTCTTCCACTATGGGAATATCAGTAGCTGCTAGTGCGGTGATTTGGCTATTTTTATTTCATCCAAGTGTCGGGCTATTTAATAATATATTAGCCTCTATGAATCTACCTGCAATCGCATGGTTAACGAGTCCAGATTGGGCATTGTTCTCTGTATCGGTTACAACGGTTTGGGTGAATACAGGATTTGCATTTTTAGTTATATTAGGTGGTTTACAAAATATTGATACGTCTTTATATGAGAGTGCATCTATAGATGGCGCTAGCTATTTATATAAGCTTCGCCGTGTTACATTACCGATGCTATCACCAACTTTATTTTTTATCGTGACAGTAACGTTAATTAGTGCGTTCCAAAGCTTTGGACAAATTGATATTTTAACGCACGGTGGACCAAATGATGCAACGAATTTAATTGTGTACTCGATTTATAAAGAGGCGTTTGTGAATCATCAATTTGGAACAGCAAGTGCACAAGCGATGATATTATTCGTTTTCATTTTTATTGCTACATTGATTCAATTCAAGTTTGCTGAGAGAAAGGTGCATTATAAATGATCGTTAAACAGTGGAAACAAAATTTCCTATTATACATGCTGCTCATTATTAGTGCAGTAATGGTGTTTTTTCCTGTACTGTATGCATTTTTAATAAGCTTTATGACACCAGATGATATTCAAATGAGAAGGCTATTTCCGACCCAATTTACTTTCGATAATTTTATTAATATTTTTCAAAAAGTACCGCTTTTTACATACTTGTACAACAGTTTAATTGTATCGACGATTGTTATGATTGGACAACTTATCGTATCCAGTTTAGCAGCTTATGCTTTTGTTTTTCTTCAGTTTAAAGGGAGAAACGTAATTTTCTTCCTGTTTATTTCAACGATGCTTATTCCGTGGGAAGCAACGATGGTACCGAACTTTTTAACGATTCAAAACTTCGGTTGGATCAATAGCTTTGCTGGGATGACAGTGCCGTTTTTTGCAACAGCTTTCGGTATTTTCTTACTACGTCAACATTTTATGACACTTCCGAATGAACTGAAGGAAGCAGCTTTTATTGAAGGGATTGGAAATGTAAGGTTTTTATTCAGCGTTGTAATTCCATATTGTAAAACGAGTTTTATTACGCTTGGAGTATATAGTTTTTTAACAACATGGAATATGTACTTATGGCCACTCTTAGTGACCACTGATGAAAAAGTAAGAACAGTTCAAATTGGTGTAAAGCAGCTTCAGTCTCAAGAAGTTGCAACTGATTGGGGAAGCGTAATGGCCGGTGTTACGGTTATTGTCATTCCAACACTGATTTTACTATTTGTAGGGCAAAAGCAATTACAACAAGGATTAACAAAAGGTGCAATTAAATAACTAAGAGAAGGTGAGATTAAAATGAGTTTAGTAAAAAAAGGTGCTGCTCTATTAATGGCAGCAACAATGGCATTATCTAGTGCCGCTTGTTCAAGTAGTAAAACGGAGGGGAAATCTGAAGCGCAGGCAAAAGTAGCACCAGTTGAAAAAAATGGTGATAAGACTGTAATTCGTTTTTGGCATGCGATGGGTGGAAAAACACAAGGCGTACTAGATGGGCTTGTTGCAGACTATAATAAATCACAGAATAAATACGAGATAAAGGCAGAGTTCCAAGGGACATATGAAGAGTCTTTAACGAAATTTAGAACGATGTCTGCTACGAAAGAAGCGCCAGCTCTTGTTCAGTCGAGTGAAATTACAACAAAATATATGATTGATAGCAAAAAGATTACGCCAATTGATAGTTGGATAAAAAAAGATAAGTATGATACTTCAAAGTTGGAAAAAGCAATTACAAATTATTATTCAGTTGATGGAAAAATGTATTCTATGCCATTTAATTCATCTACACCAGTATTAATTTATAATAAAGATGCTTTTGCAAAGGCGGGATTAGATCCAGAGAAAGCCCCACAAACATATGCGGAATTACAAGAAGCAGCGAAAAAGTTAACGATTAAAGAAGGCGGAAATGTAAAACAGTATGGATTCTCCATGCTGAATTATGGTTGGTTCTTTGAAGAATTGTTAGCGACACAAGGTGCTTTATATGTCGATAGCGAAAACGGCCGCAAAGATGCTGCAAAGAAGGCGGTATTTAACGGTAAAGAAGGACAGAAAGTATTTGGAATGTTAGATGATTTAAATAAAGCTGGCGCACTTGGAAAGTATGGAGCAAGTTGGGATGATATTCGTGCTGCGTTCCAATCTGGACAAGTTGCTATGTATTTAGATTCTTCAGCTGGTGTTCGCGACTTAATTGATGCATCTAAGTTTAATGTAGGTGTTTCATATATTCCGTATCCAGAGGATTCGAAACAAAATGGTGTTGTTATTGGCGGAGCATCATTATGGATGACGAATATGGTTTCAGAAGAAACGCAACAAGGTGCTTGGGACTTTATGAAATATTTAACGAAGCCAGACGTACAAGCAAAATGGCATACTGCAACAGGTTATTTCTCTATTAATCCAGATGCATACAATGAACCATTGGTAAAAGAGCAATATGAAAAATATCCACAGCTAAAAGTAACAGTGGAACAATTACAAGCGACGAAGCAATCTCCAGCAACTCAAGGGGCTTTAATTAGTGTATTCCCAGAATCACGAGATGCAGTTGTAAAAGCATTAGAAGCAATGTATGACGGGAAGAATAGTAAAGAAGCATTAGATGAAGCTGCCAAAGCAACTGATAGAGCAATTAGTATTTCAGCTCGTACGAGTCAAAAATAAGAAAAAGCCGTATCCCGAAAAAGGATACGGCTTTTTTTACAAGGAGATAAGGGATCAAGAAAATGAAGAAGTCTTATCTCTTTTATATGAGTAAAGGGTCTAGAATGAATCTTGTCCTTTTCATTATTTATTTAACTCCATTGCAACTTGTTTGCCATTTACGAAAACCACTGCCACCGCTACTACAACTTCCATCACTTTTTTCATGTCTCATCTCTCCTTGTTTTTTGTTTCATTTCTTACTTTTAGTATAAGGAAATCTAGCACTTGCAACTATCGAATTGGATGACAAGAGACTTACATTGTTGTAAGGACAATCGTTTTATTTGTAATAAATGTGATTTTGAACATGTATTCAGAAATTTCTGTTGTTTTGAACTATAATTAAAAAGAGAGTGGTTTAGAAAGAAGGGGATCATATGAAAAGGATTCTTGTTATTAGTGATATTCATGGAGAAATAGAAAAGTTCGAACGGTTATTGGAAGAAGCTCAATATGATGTAAGACAGGATCAATTAATTTTACTGGGAGATTATGTAGATCGTGGTCCAAACGCGCGTGCTGTAATTGAAAAGGTAAAAGAGTTAAAAGAAGAGGGAGCCCTCATTCTAAAGGGCAATCATGAAGATATGATGATTAAGGCATTAACGACTGATGAGCAACGTTCATGGAATCATTGGGTAAAAAGGAATGGTGGAGATAAGACTTTATACAGTTATGGATTTGTAGAAAAAGATATTGTGGTTAATGAGGAAGCCTTCCAAAAACCGATTTTACAATCGCATGTTTTAGAGGAACATGTAAAGTTTATTCAAGAATTAGATCATTACATTGAAACAGAAGAATATATATTTGTACATGCCGGTGTTGAGCCATTGAAGCAGGTTTCGGAATGTGAATCCTATACGTTAATGTGGATTCGTAATGAATTTCATAATGGGTATAGTGGTGAAAAGGTTGTTGTATTTGGTCATACGGAAACAAAAACGCTTCATGGTAGTGAGAATTGCGGCGTGTATTTTGGGAGTAATCGTATTATAGGGATTGATGGCGGTGCTGTATATGGTGGTCAGTTAAATTGTTTAGAATTGCCGAGTAAAAAGGTATACGTAGTAAAAAGTTGAAAGAGATAAGGGGAATCTTATTTCTTTCAATTTTTTATTAAGAAAAATTTAAGGAAGAATTTTTATAATAAATCTTTCAAATTTTATATTGAGAAAAACGTTAAAATATAATTATAAATAGAAATGAACAATATGGTGGAAGGTGAGAATATGCGCTTACTCGTAGTAGAAGATAATGCTTCTTTATTAGAGTCTATTGTCCAAATATTACGCGATGAATTTGAAGTAGATACAGCATTGAATGGGGAAGATGGATTATTTCTAGCGTTACAAAATATATATGATGCGATTTTACTTGATGTGATGATGCCAGAAATGGACGGTTTTGAAGTAATTCAAAAAATACGTGATGAAAAAATTGAAACACCAGTCCTATTTTTGACAGCGAGAGACTCTTTAGAAGATCGCGTGAAAGGCTTAGACTTTGGTGGGGATGACTATATCGTTAAGCCATTTCAGGCTCCAGAGTTAAAAGCGAGAATTCGTGCTTTATTACGACGAAGCGGTAGTTTAACAACAAAGCAGACTATTCGTTATAAAGGGATTGAACTGTTCGGAAAAGATAAAGACGTTCAAGTAGATGGACAAAGTATGAAGTTAACATTAAAACAATATGAGCTTTTGGAGTACCTTGTTCAAAATAGCGGAAAGATTTTAATGCGTGAACAAATTTTTGATCGTGTTTGGGGATTTGATTCAGATACGACAGTAGCAATTGTAGAAGTGTATGTACATCATTTACGTAAAAAATTAGAGCCATTCGGTTATCAGAAAGATATTCAAACTGTTCGAGGTATTGGATATATATTAAAAGAACAATGAAAAAGGGAAGCATGTTTCAGAAAACACGCATTCGATTGACTATATTGAATTCATTAGTATTTATTATCTTGATAGGTGTATTAGGCAGTATCATTTATTCATACACATATAATCGTATTTATAATGAAGTAGATAAATCGATAGGAAAATCCGTTCAGCATAGAAAGAATTCAGATGATAAAAAACTACTTAAAAAAATTAGGGGATATCCTCCGATTGGAGATCCAAGGATAACGGAGTTAATTTGGGTTGGAAACACAGTGGAGATAGGTATTGAAAACGGCAAACGCCGTTTTATCTTTGAAGATAATTTGGAAAAGTTTTCTCCAAAGAAATTAGGAACTTTGCAAGATATAGAAGTGCAAGGGCAATATTTTAGAACGTTTGCATTTCAACAAGATACAAAAATAGTTCAAATTGTACGCGATATAACAGCTGAAAAAGAAATGTTACATACTTTATTTTTAATTCTTGCTATAGGTTGTAGCGTAGGAAGTTTATGTGCAGTAGGAATTGGTTTTTTCTTAGCGGGCAGGGCACTTATACCTATTCAAAATTCATGGGAGAAGCAGCAGCAGTTCGTTTCGGATGCATCGCATGAATTAAGGACACCACTTGCGGTTATTCAATCAAAAACGGATGTGTTATTCCAGTCACCATCTGCGACAATAGAAGAAAAAGCGATGGATATTTCTACGATTTCAAAGGAGTGTAGACGGTTATCTAAGCTTGTAACTAATTTATTATTGTTAGCACGTTCGGATTCTAATCAAATTGAGATGGATAAGAAAATATTTGAAATGGATAAATTGTTAGAAGAAATAGTAGATCCATATAAGGAAATTGCTTCATATCAAGAAAAAGAGATGATATTGAAAGTAGAACATGACATATCATTTATGGGTGATAGAGAGAGAATTCATCAAATGATGGTCATATTGTTAGATAATGCGATGAAGTATACAAATGGGGGCGGGCATATTCAAATCGATTGTACGCAAACGAGCAGCTCAATTCGTATACGGGTGAAAGATGACGGGATAGGGGTTAAAGATGAGGACATCCCAAAATTATTTGATCGTTTTTATCAAGGTGATAAAGCGAGAAGTGCGTCAGAAGGAGCGGGATTAGGCCTTTCAATCGCAAATTGGATTGTAGAAAAGCATTATGGGAAAATATTAGTAGATAGCAAATGGGGAGAGGGTACTTGTTTTGAAGTGAATTTCCCTAAAAACCAAAGAATATAAGTGAGAAGACGATCTTGTTTTTACAAGGTCGTCTTTTTTTTAAGGGAAAGTTAAGAAACTATTTATAACATGTATGATATACACAAAGTTCGCCCTATGAAGAAGCGATTATAAAAAGGTATTTGAGCAGATTATATCGATCATAATGTTATTTCGATTATGTATAGGGAATGATGGAA
This sequence comes from Bacillus sp. M5A3_1b, assembly GCF_053345335.1. Lineage (NCBI taxonomy): Bacteria > Bacillati > Bacillota > Bacilli > Caryophanales > Bacillaceae > Bacillus > Bacillus sp. M5A3_1b. Next base: position 43,639 of record NZ_JBKEZY010000011.1, read on the forward strand.
AAGAAAGTGTAAGAGGGAGGAATTAATTTTGAAAAAGAAAATGATGACGGTATTCACTATTGGAGTAATGAGCTTAAGCATATTAGGGGGTGCCTCTCCTTCTGAAACATCACAAGGAAAGACAAATTACACGCAGCGCAGTAAAGAACAATTAAATAATGGGAAGATACATGCGGTGCATACAGAAGAAAAGGCGGAGAATCTAGGTATTGAAACGGAAGGGAAAGAACAAATTACGCTAGAAAAAGAAATTCATGAGACGGAAGTAGGAAGAGAAGCTGAACAGTTAGGAATTTCGATTGAAAGAAAAGACGTTGGAACTCTTTCAGAAGAAATCTATGAAACAAAAGTGAAGCAAGAAGCGTTAAAGCTAGGCATATCTATAGAAAATACAACGATTGTAAATTTAATTAATCAAATTAATACGATTAAAATTAATGATGAAGCGGATAAATTAGGCATTTCGACAAATGGAAAAGAAATAGAAGACATTGCGGAAGAAATCTATGGAACGAAAGTAAGAGAGGAAGCAGGGAAGTTAGGTATTTCACAAAAAGGAAAAGAGATAGAAACGTTAGCGCAAGAAGTATACGAACAAAAAGTGCAGGAAGAAGCAAAAAAATATCATATTGATTTGTATGGTAAAGATATATATCAAGTATTAAGCGAAATTAATGAACAAAAAGTGTTACAAATGGCAGATGAGCTTAATATGGATAAAACGAATATGAACGTTCAAGAATTAGCAGAAAAAATTAAAAAAGATCAGCCTGAAAAAGGAAAAGAACTAAATTTTGTACCGGTGATTCGCACGGATGCTGACGCGTTTTATTCTTATTTAACGAACTAAAAAGGGCGTGAGAGTGATACGGAGATGGAAGTGGTATATATGTATGGCTTTACTAGCTATAGCAGTATGGAATGTATATAAAAATGGCATTACAAAGTATGTGGAGAAGTTAACATTCTTCAATATACAAAGCGGAAAAGAAGCAGATTTTAGTAATAATGATGAAAAGGTCATCTTATCGAATGTACCTTTAATTCAGCAATTACCAGAGCTAGATAGAGGCTGTGAAGTGACTAGCTTAGCGATGATGTTACAATATGCAGGCATTACGGTGGATAAGATGCAATTAGCAAATGAAATAAAGAAAGTTGATTTTATGAACGATGGTGTACGTGGGAATCCGAATGAAGGATTTGTAGGGAATATTTATACCTTTTCTGAATCTGGATATGGTGTATATCACGGACCACTTTTTCAATTAGCGAAAAAGTATTTACCTAATAAAGCTGTGGACTTAACAGGGAAGAGTATAGAAGAACTTTATAAGAGTGTAAAATCAGGACAACCGGTAGTTATGATTACGAATGCAACATTTGCGCCATTAGATGAAGATGAATTTACTACATGGGAAACAAATAGCGGAGATGTTTCTATTACGTATAATGAACATTGTGTAGTACTGATTGGATACGATGAAGAATTTGTATATATTCGGGATCCTCTCGAGGATAGCCTAGATGTAAAAGTGCCGAGAGGAAAATTTGAAAAGGCATGGATGCAAATGGGGAGTCAGGCGATTAGTTATGTGAAAAGCTCTAAATGAATTAGTAAGGAAATAGATGTAAGGAACTGTAAGAGGAGTTTTTGTGGGTATCTTTGTTAAGAAATAAGAGAACTTCAGCTTATTATATAAGCTGAGGTTCTCTTATTTTTTATGATTAAATATTTAGAAGTAGTGAATATGTAAAAATGCATAATTGACAAAAAAATTACATGTTATCATTATATATTGTTTTATATATGTTACTTGTATAAAATTACACAAGTATCCACATTACATAAAGGAGGATTATTATGCAAAAAATATTTAACTGGGTTAAATGTATGAGTATTAAGAAAAAATTAATCATTTCATTTTTTCTTATTTTAACTATACCAGGACTTATTATCGGTGGTGTTTCATATCAAACTGCCAAAACAAATTTTGAACAACAAATTACAGGTAAAGCAAAGGAGAATATTTCAGTTTTAAATACTGTTATTTCTCAAAATATAGAAGAGAAATTTGTTGATGCGGCGTACTTTGCAGACATTTTAACAGAGGATACATATCCAAACGGACAAGAAGAAATAGTAAGAACGAAGTTAACGCAATATATAAAACTTCATCCAGAAGTAGAAGGTATTTATATTGGAACACAGGCAGGAAAGTTTATAAGAGAACCATTTATCCAAATGGCTGAGGGGTATAATCCAACAGATAGATCTTGGTATAAAGAAGCACATGAAAATAAAGGGAAAGTAATTGTTACTGCACCATATCAATCAGCATCTACTAAAAATATGGTAGTGACAATTGCTAAAGAAGTAAAAGATGGTAAAGGTGTTATAGGAATTAACTTAAATTTAGATAACATCTTAAAAATTTCCAAAATGATTAACATTGGTGAAAAAGGTTATGCAGTTATTCTAGATCAAAATAAGCAAATTGTTAGTCATCCATCTAGAAAACCAGGTGCAAAAGTTACTGATCCGTGGATTAAACCAATTTATGAAGAAAAACAAGGAAATGTGTCTTATACAGAACAAGGTGATAAAAAGAATTTAATCTTTGCAACAAATGAGAAAACAGGATGGAAAGTAGTCGGGGTTATGTTCGACGAAGAAATTACCGAAGCTGCGAATCCAGTGTTTTATAAGACTTTGATTGTCATTGCTATAGCTATTGTATTTGGTAGTGTATTAATTTATTTCATTACAAAGTCTATTACAAGACCATTAAGAAAAATAGCTGACTCGGCACATAAAATTAGTAAGGGAGATTTGACAGAGAAAATTACAATCCATTCCAAGGATGATATAGGGAAATTAGGGAATTCATTTAATGAAATGTCTGCCTCTTTACAAGATGTGATTACTCAAATTAGTTTTTCAGCAGAACATGTCGCTGCATCGGCTGAAGAGTTAACAGCGAGCGTACAGCAAGCAAATGATGCGACAGATCAAATTACAATTGCAATGGAGCAAGTATCAGGTGGAGCTGAATCACAAAGTCAAGGTGTTGAAGAAGGTGCGGCTACATTACAACAAGTAAATACAGCAATTCAAGATGTAACTGGAAGCGCGGAATCAATTTCTATCTCCTCATTACATGCGAGAGAAAGAGCTGAAGAAGGGGAAGAATTGGTTGAACAAACAGAAAAACAAATGCAGTCTATTTCTAAATCGGTATCCGAGTCAGATGCTATTATTAAACTTCTTGATGAGAAATCAAAGCAGGTAGGAGCTATTTCTGAAGCGATTCAAAACATCGCTACTCAAACGAACTTATTAGCTTTAAATGCGGCTATTGAAGCGGCTAGAGCAGGTGAACAGGGCCGAGGGTTTGCTATTGTAGCTGATGAGGTTAGAAAATTAGCGGAGCAATCAGGAGAATCATCTGGAGAGATTGCAAATTTAATTGCAGAAATTAAGGCGGATATTGAACATACTGTTAAGGCGATGGATAATGTGAATGGAGAGGTCCAACAAGGCCTTGATGTTGTAACAAAAACGAAAGCAAGTTTTACGGAAATTTTAAGTTCTACTACACATATTGTTTCTCAAGTTAATCAAATGGTAGAAACAACGAAGAGAATTGCTGGAGATGCAAATGAAGTGACAAATGCTATTGATGAAATTGCAGCGGCTGCCGAAGAAAATACAGCTAGTATGCAAAGTGTTGCTGCTTCAACAGAAGAACAAGTGAATTCAATGGAAGAAATTAGTTCAGCTTCGCAAAACTTAGCTGGGATGGCCGAAGAACTACAAGCGATGACTAGTAAATTTAAAGTATAATAACAGCAGATAAGTAAGGTGATATTATTTTCACCTTACTTATTTTTCTATTCAGCAATTAGGGGAGTCATTAACGGGATGAAAAAAAGAAAAAGACTATGGAATTTATGGAAAACGATTACATTGTTAGTTTGTACAGTTGTAATTTTTTCTTTACTTGTGACAGATATATTAATTAGTCATAATGTAGAACGGACGACGGAGGATAGCCAAGCAGAGAAAGCAAAAACAATTGCACACATTGTGGCGAATGATTCAATTGTAATCGATGGTTTGATTGGGAAGGCAGATACTTCTGCAATCCAAACGTATACAAATAGAATATTAAAAAACACAGGTGTTCAATTCATTGTAGTTATGGACATGAATGGAATAAGAAAATCACATCCAAATCCTCAAAAAATAGGCTATCACTTTATTGGGGGAGATGAAGGGCCTGCATTGAAAGGAAAGGAACATGTATCGCTGGCAGAAGGAACTTTAGGTATTTCAATGCGAGTGTTTGTACCTATATTTTCTGAAACAGGTGAACAACTTGGAGCGGTGGCCGTTGGTATTTCAGCAGATAATGTAAAAGAGAGAGTTAAGGAAAGTAGACATATCATTTATATTGGTGTCGGAGTAGGAGTACTAGTCGGAATTATAGGAGCAATATTGCTAGCTAGACATATAAAGAAAAGTTTATTCGGTCTTGAACCTCACAGGATAGCAAAAATTCTTGAAGAAAGAAATACGATGCTACAATCTGTAAGGGAAGGTATTATTGCTGTAGATAAAGAAGCCAATGTAACTTTAATAAATAATGAGGCAAAACGATTGTTTAAGAAAAGTGGACTTGAAGAAGATTTTATCGGTAAAGATGTTGAGTTGTATATGCCTAATTCACGTATAAAAGAAGTATTACAAACGGGAGAGGTACAATTAAACGAAGAACAAAATATTTATGGAATTACGATTGTGACGAATCGTGTCCCTTTATATGTAAAAGGAGAAATAGTTGGTGCAATTGCAACATTTCGTGATAAAACAGAGATTAGAAAATTAGCAGAAGAATTAACTGGTATTAGACTATATGCGGAAGCATTACGGGCACAATCGCATGAGTTTATGAATAAAATGCATGTCGTATTAGGGCTTACACACATGAAGCAGTATGAAGAATTACAGAAGTATATAAGCGGTATGGTATCAGAGCATCAATATGAAATTGGTGGGGTTATGAAAAGAATAAAAAGTCCAGTATTTGCTGGTTTTTTACTTGGGAAACTTAGCTATGCTAGAGAGAAAAATATAAAATTAATCATAAGTGAAGATTCTTACATGCCGGAAATGGATGATGAAAGTATTACTCATGAACTGATTACGATTGTCGGAAATTTAATTGATAATGCATTAGAGGCAGTGACGAATTGTGAAAAGAAGCAAGTTGAAGTTGAGATACAATATGGGGATACATTAACGATTACAGTACAAGATACGGGAAAAGGTATACCAGAAGAAGAAATAGGGGCATTATTTACGAAAGGTTATTCCACAAAGGGAGATAACCGTGGTTATGGTTTGTATCTTGTAAAAGAAAGTATACAGCGAATAAATGGGGAAATTCATATGCATTCATTAGTAGGAAAGGGAACAACGATAACAATTGAAATACCTAAAGGTAGGGATGAGAGGTAAATATGATTAAAGTTTTAATTGTAGAAGATGACCCGATGGTAGCAATGTTAAATACGCATTATTTAGAGCAAGTAGGAGGGTTTGAACTTGTTCAAGCAGTTAACTCCGTTAAAGAAGCGATAGAAGTATTAGAGGAATCACGAGTAGATTTAGTATTACTTGATATTTTTATGCCAGAAGAAACTGGATTTGAGCTTTTAATGTATATTCGGAACCAAGAAAAAGAAATCGATATTATGATGATTTCAGCTGTACATGATATGGGGAGTATTAAAAAAGCATTACAATATGGTGTAGTAGATTATTTAATTAAACCATTTACATTTGAACGATTTAAAAAGGCGTTAACTATATATCGAGAAAAGCTTACTTTCATGAAAGAACAACAAAAAATTAGTCAATCGGAATTAGATTCGTTAATTTTGCAAAAAGAAAAAAGAGAGCCTACTGTCACTAAAGAGCTTCCGAAAGGATTAACGAAGCAAACGATGCAATTAATTTGGCAGAAGATCGAGTCGCTGAATGGACGAGCGTTTACAACAGATGAAATGGCGCAATTAGTTGGAGTTTCAAGAGTTTCTATTCGAAAGTATGTAATGTTTTTGACTGAAATTGGAGTATTAGAAAACGAAATGGTGTATCAACATGTAGGAAGACCAGTGAGTAAATTAAGATGTATTGACAAAAATAAAATAGAGTTTTACGTATAAGCGACTTATTATAAGTCGCTTATACTTTTTTTAATTACAAAATCAATTACAAAACTTACAAAAACTATTTTTACTATTGAAAGCGTTTTAATATTGTTATTAAGAAAACAAGGAGGTGCCATATGGGAATTCAAAAGAATGTGGAAGCGGTATCATTCTCTGGAGGAAATGAAGTACAAAGAGAATCTTTCGCTTCTAAAATTATGAATGTAAAAATCGGTGTTATACCTTTACCGTTATATGTAGTATTGGCTGCTATTATTTATGGGGCATCTGTATATAATAAATTGCCAGCAGATATGATTGGTGGATTTGCAGTTATTATGATTATGGGTATTTTCTTAGGTGACATTGGAATGAGAATTCCAATTTTAAAAAATATCGGCGGTCCGGCAATACTTTCATTATTTATTCCATCATTACTTGTATTTTTTAACTGGATGAATCCAGCTTCAATGGAAGCTGCGACTATGTTAATGAAAAAATCGAACTTTTTATATTTATATATTTCTTGTTTAGTAGTCGGAAGTATTTTAGGAATGAATCGTAAAGTGTTAGTACAAGGTTTCGTTCGTATGTTTATACCTTTAGTAGTAGGGACGTTAGCTTCGGTAGCAGTAGGATTATTAGTCGGTTCACTATTTGGATTTGAAATGAAGCAAACATTCTTCTTTATCATCGTACCAATTGTGAGTGGTGGTATTGGGGAAGGGATTTTACCATTGTCGCTAGCTTATAGTGATATTTTAAATGAATCATCAGCAACGTTTGTATCACAACTTATTCCAGCGGCTATTATTGGAAATATGTTCGCAATCGTGAGTGCAGGGTATATGAAGCGTTTAGGTGAGAAGAAACCGGAGCTTAGTGGTAACGGTGTATTAGTGAAAACAGACAATCAAGCAGAGCTATTAAAAGAACAAAATACAGAGAAGCCAATTGACTTCTCATTAATGGGAGCAGGTTTATTAATTGCGTGTACGTTCTTCATCTTCGGAGGATTTGCTTCTAAGTTCATCGGTATTCCTGGGGCAATCATTATGATTTTCTCAGCAGCACTTGTGAAATACTTTAAATTAATGCCGGCAAAAATGGAGCAAGGAGCATTCCATTTATATAAATTCATTTCGAAGAATTTAACTTGGCCGTTAATGGTTGGACTAGGATTGCTATATATTCCGTTAAAAGACGTAGCAGCAGTTCTTTCAGTAGGATATGTTGTTGTGTGCGCATCAGTTGTTCTTACAATGGTAGCATCAGGTTTTCTTGTAGGGAAAGTGATGAAAATGTATCCAGTTGAATCAGCAATTGTAACGGGATGTCATAGTGGTTTAGGTGGAACTGGAGATGTTGCTATTTTATCAGCTTCAAATCGTATGGAATTAATGCCGTTTGCTCAAATTTCAACACGTTTAGGCGGGGCAGCAATGGTTGTAACAGCGACAATTTTATTGAAAATGTTTTCATGATCAAACAAGCTAGCTATATTCATATAGCTAGCTTGTCAATTTAAGGGGAGATTATAAGTATGTTAGATAATCAAATTAATGAAAGATCATTGTTACTGCATAAAGAATTAGTAGGGAAAATTGAAATTACAAGTAAAGTAGAAGTAAATTCAGCGGATGATTTAAGCCTGACATATACACCAGGTGTAGCGGAGTCTTGCAAAGCAATTGCGGCGGATGAAGAAACAGTGTATGACTATACGGCACGCGGTAATATGGTGGCAGTTATCTCAGATGGAACAGCGGTACTTGGTTTAGGGAATATTGGACCGAAAGCAGCTATGCCTGTTATGGAAGGGAAGAGTATTTTATTTAAGAAATTTGCGAATGTAGATGCTTTCCCGTTATGTTTAGGTACGACTGATGTGGATGAAATCGTTACTCTTGTGAAAAATTTAGAGCCTACGTTTGCAGGAATTAACTTAGAAGATATTGCGGCACCACGTTGTTTTGAAATTGAAAAGCGATTAAAAGCAGAAACAAATATTCCTGTATTCCATGATGATCAACATGGGACCGCTATTGTCGTCTTAGCAGCTGTTATTAATGCATTAAAAGTTGTTAGCAAACAAATGGATCATGTGAAAATTGTTATTAACGGTGCGGGTTCGGCAGGAATTGCAATTGGAAAATTATTATTAAAAGCTGGTGCAAAGCGCATTACGTTAGTTAGCTTAGAAGGTATTGTTTGTGAAGGTGAATCATGGATGAACGAAGCACAAATTGAAGTTTCCAAAAAGACAAATCGAGAATATGTGCGTGGAACGTTAAAAGAAGCGATTCATCAAGCTGATATTTTTATTGGCGTATCTGCTCCTAACGTATTAACGAAAGAACTTGTACAAACGATGAATGAGAAAGCAATTGTGTTTGCTATGGCGAATCCAATTCCAGAAATCTTCCCAGAGGATGCATTAGAGGCTGGGGCAGCTGTAGTAGGAACCGGACGCTCGGATTATGCGAATCAAGTAAATAATGTATTGGCGTTCCCAGGGATATTCCGTGGTGCGTTAGATGTGCGCGCGACTGATATTACAGAAGAGATGAAATTAGCGGCAGCATATGGGATCGCTAACATCATTACGGACGAAGAACGTAATGCGAATTATGTAATCCCGAATCCGTTAGATAAAAGAGTTGTTCCAAGTGTTGCGGAAGCTGTAGCGAAAGCGGCCATTGATTCAGGTGTGGCGCAAATTATGAAAATACCAAGTTATTAATAGCTAAAAGCAGTGCCTAAAAAGGCACTGCTTTTTTGAGATAAGAAATCAAAATAATGAAGAAGTGTAAAATTATTTATTTGTGTGTCTTCACTATTTATTTAATTCCATTGCAACTTGTTTACCATTTACTAAAACCTCAGTTACTGCTACGATTACTTCTATCATTTTTTTCATCTCTCATCTCTCCTCGTGTCATTTCTTACTTTAAGTATAAGAGAAGAGAGATACTTCAACTATCGAAGTACATGACGTAGAAATTACATTGTTGTAAGAAAGTGTTTTAGTTTTGTCACTTTACTCAGCGGTAATTAAAAACTGATCATAATATTTTTCATTCACATATATATTTAATACCCATAATCCAGATGAAGGTAGTGACATAGTGAGAGGGAGTTCGTTTGTAGTAGAATCAATTGTATTTGAAGTAGTCCAAGTTGGTTTGGAAGTTTCTTGTTGAAAGAGTACGGGTGTTGGAGTTATTGATCCTTGTTTTAGTGCAATAATAGATAGTTTTCCAGTTGGCATTTCAGGATCTAAAAAGTACCACATTATTTCATTTTTTTCATTTGCGATAATAGGACTATCAGCCATTGCGATTTTTTCTTCGATGCCTTTTAAAGGTATTTTTTCTTGTATGAAGGAGGGTGTTTCTTCCCAATTTACATCTTTTAAAACGCTAAGATGAAAGAAGGAAGGTGCATTAACTTGAGTGGATGACGTTGCGATGGCTTCTTTTTTAGGTGCTTCTGAATCAGGTTGCGCTTGTGTGCATCCAGCGATGAGAAAAGACAAAAGTAGCATAGTTCCGATTTTTTTCATGGTGTCACACTCCTAAATTTTATTATTAGTGTAATTGTATTTGCTAGAAAGCGGGACAATTCCTTTAAAGTATAAAAAGAGGTCGTAAGTTTTGTACGACCTCTTTTGACATTTTCTATATTTGTTCAGTTGAAAAGGTAGGTTCATTCTCTTTTTGTGGCATCGTTAAGAAAATAACAGAAAAAACGATACATACGCCGCCTAATAATTGATATGCTCCAAAGGATTCATTTAGCCAAGCGATTGAAACGATGGCAGCTACAAGTGGTTCAATGCTAGATAAAATGCTCGTTTCTGTTGCTGCTAAATATTTCAGACTACCGATATAAAGGAGGAAAGAAAGAGTGCCACTTATGATGATAAGAATAAGCATAGAAAAAGTTCTTGATGTAAAAGTTTGTGAAAGCTGACTCCATTCAAACGAGCGATTACAAATAACCAGGGCAATACCGCCAATTAACATTCCCCAGCCAATTACTACAGTTGTTCCGCATTCTTTAATAAGAGAGGCTGGATGAAGGGTATAAAATGCAAATCCAATTGCAGTTAATAGACCAAAAATAATGGCTTCTTTTGATAAAACAATATTTTCAATTGAACCATTTGTAATAATAAAGTATGTCCCCGTTAGTGCTGTTATAATTGCGAGCAGTTGCATAGACGCTGGGAATTTTTTTTGTCCAAATGCGACATAAATGGTAATAAGAACAGGGCCAAGAAATTGAAATAATGTCGCTGTAACGGCGTTACTAATATGAACTGTTTCAATAAAGGCGTATTGCGCACCAAGCATGCCGAGAATAGAGAAAATAATAAGTTGTATAGAATATCTAGGGTGTTTCCAAATTTGAAATATGTTTTGTTTCTTTATAAGTAAGAAAGACAAAATAAATATTCCTGCAAGCAACAAGCGAATTGTTAAAAAATCAATTGAGGATACATTAGTATGCTGAAATAGCCACTGAATCATTGGACCAGATAATCCCCATAATGTAGCCCCTATAATAATCATAATGAGTCCGATACGTCTACCATTGTTCATTATCATGTTTCTCCTCTCCGGTATTTGATTTTTTATGTGTGACATGATAAAAGGAATTATATATAAAATCTGATACTGTAAAAAGTATCAGATTTTAGTTTTATTAAGGGGTCAGATATTATGTTAGAATTAACGCCTAATTTAAATGTGAATAGTAAAAGAGCATTGTACATGCAATTGTATGAGTATATAAAAAAAGAGATTAAAGATGGAACGATTCCGGCTTTAACAAAATTACCTGCAAAAAGAAAGCTGGCGAGCTATTTAAAAGTGAGTAAGAATACAGTAGAAGCGGCTTACGAGCAATTACTTGCAGAAGGTTATATTGAGTCAGCATCGAGAAAAGGTTATTTTGTATGTAAAATTGAACGAATGATTTATGTAGAAGGAAGTGAAGCGAAAGTAGAAGAAGTACCGTTTCGGGAGGAGAACTATACATTTGATTTCACCCAAACAGGGGTTGATACGAATACGTTTCCATTCACTACGTACCGCAAGCTTATAAATGATGTATGGCAACCACATAATAATGAGTTGCTTTTTCTTGGACACCCTCAAGGGGAATTGAGCTTAAGGGAGGAAATTGCGAACTATTTGTATGAATCTAGAGGTGTACGTTGCTCAGCTAGTCAAATTGTATTAGGGGCGGGAACACAAATATTAGTGAAGTTACTTTTTCAATTGTTGAAGGGAAGTAATTATGCTGTTGAAAATCCAGGTTATCATAGGAAAATGGTCGTTTTTGAACAGGGAGAAAAGAAGGTTCAAATATTGTCTTTAGATAGGGACGGAATTTGTATGGCAGATTTAGAAAATAGTGATGCAAATGTTGTATTTGTAACTCCTTCTCATCAATTCCCATATGGAATGATTATGCCTATTACGAGAAGGACGCAGCTTTTACAATGGGCAAAGAAAGAAGAAGACAGATATATTATTGAAGATGATTACGATAGTGAATTTCGTTATTCAGGAAAGCCAATTCCGGCACTACAAGGGTTAGATACAGATGGGAAAGTTATTTATATGGGGACACTATCAAAAGCTTTGTTGCCCTCATTACGGATGAGTTATATAGTATTACCGAAGAATGTAATTGAAAAATATCAAAAGGAATATTTGTTTTATACACAAAGTGTTTCAAGAATGGACCAAGAAGTGATTAGAAAGTTTTTAAATGAAGGCTATTGGGAAAAACATATTCATAAAATGCGCGTCGTCTACCGGAAAAAGAGGGATCGACTTGTTTTTGAAATAGAGAAGTATTTCTCTAATCGTGTTGAAGTGATAGGAGAAGATTCTGGATTACACATTTTATTAAAAGTGCATAATGGAATGCGAGAAGAAGAACTAATTAAAGAAGCTGCAAAATATAGTATTAAAATATATCCTGTTTCTACGTACTATAAAGACGGTACTGCGCCTGAAAATGTAGTTTTACTTGGGTTTGCAATTTTATCAGAAGACGAAATTGCGAAAGCGGTTCAATTATTACATAAGGCATGGTATACAAGAAAGTAAAAAACATCCTCCAGGCATGAGGATGTTTTTTATTATTTATTTTCATCTAAGAATAAGACCATATGCTCTTCGTCCCAATATTGTCCGTTATATTTTAATGAACGCTCTTGTACACCGAATGTTTTAAATCCTAATGATTCATAAAGTTTTTTTGCTCCATCGTTGCCAACAACAACATCAAGCATAACTTGTTCTACTTCTAAAGATTTAGCAAGTTCAAGACATTCTTTAATAAGTGCTTTTCCTGCTCCAAGTCCGCGTGCTTTTGGAGACACATATACAGAACCGATTTTAGCTTTATGTTCTTGTTTTACATATGGTTTCGTTTCCAGTGTTGCAACCCCGATTAATTGTCCATCTTTAAATGCACCTAGCGTATAGTTTTCATCTTGTGCTAATTTTTGTGCTTTATATTCAATCGCACACTCTTTATTAATAATATCTTCATAAGAAGAGCTGAAAGCTTCAGGATTTTGCTTTAATCCTTCTACACGAAGTTCTAAGTAAATTTCAGCTTCGTCTTTTGTTAATACATGGATATCCAATTGTATCACCCTCCAAATCTTTGCAAATGTACCTTTATTTTATATTGAAATAAGAATAATTTCAAAAGCTTAGCTTATATGAGCTGATTTTATGAACAAAATAACACCAGTAGTGTTTACTACTACTGGTGTTTTCACACGCATCTTATTCAAAAGGTAGCTCGATTATAAAGTTTGTTCCTACTCCTAATTGGCTTGTTACTAGGATGGAACCGTTATGCAATTCTACAATTTCTTTTGCAACAGCTAGCCCGATGCCTTTTCCACCAGTAGCTCTCGTTCTGGATTTATCAACACGATAAAAACGATCAAAAATATGCGGGATATCTTCTTCAGGAATACCTTCGCCTTCATCGGCTACACTTATTATAAAAGAATCTGTTTCTGTGAGCACGCGTATCGTAATAGTTGTGTTTTCTGGCGAATGTTGATAAGCATTGTGTAATAAATTTAACATAACTTGTTCCATACGTCTTTCGTCTATGCAAACTTCTAAATCATCTTTGCAATATACATGGAGTTGCATTTGTTTATTTGTTAATGTTGTTTTTGTTTTTTCAACCATTCGTTCTAAAAATGGTTGAAGAATCACTTTTTGTTTTTTTATAACAAACTGGTGTTGTTCTAATTGCACTAACATAAATAAATCTTGGACGAGATCGGTTACACTATCTGTTTCATCCTCAATGATTTGTAAGTATTCTTCACGCTCTTCTTTCGTTAAAGAGTCTCTCTTTGCAACCTTCGCATAACCTTTCATATAGGTCAATGGAGTTAATAGTTCATGGGCAACACTAGCGAGAAATTCATTACGTTCTTTTTTCATATAAGTCAGTTCACTGGATAAATCTTCAATCGTTTTTGCTAAGCTTCCAAGTTCATCATTCCGTTTAATACCTAATTGAATTGGTGTATTTAATTTTGATATTTTTTCTGTCGCCCTCTTCATTTTTATAAGTGGTTCTGTAATAACGCGCGAAAAAACAAAGACAGAAATAGTAGTCAAAATAATTGTCAAAACACCAATGATAAGAAATTGTTTCATGAGTTTAAGTAACATATTCTCTAAGAAGGATGTTTTTAATAACATATATAACTTCCCTTGAAACTCTGCTGTGTTAAGTGGGCTTACCGTTGTGATGAATTTTGATTTTTTCCAGTTCTTTTCGACGATTAATCCGCCTTTTGGAATAGGTTCTGTCTTGCAAATAAGTTGTTTTTGCATTGCCTTTGTTACGGGTTCTGAAGTGGAAATAATTTTGCCATTATTGTCTGTTAGTATGATAGCTATATCAGAGTTAGCAATTAATTCTGATTCTACTAAGTGTGCAGCTGCATCCGCGATATCGAAATCTGGATACATAGGACGGTTAGGGTTTTTATTGTATTCAGCGCGTTCGGGATGTTGCTTTTCTTTAGCAATTGCATTCCACTTTGTGCGGCTTGTAATTTTTTTACTATAGCGATTACCTTTTTCTAAAAGAGCAAGTGTTTCTTCCTCAATCCGCATTGTTGAAATGCTTTTGTAAAAAGATACAAAAGCAATTGTTTCAATACATAAAGCTAATATTAAAAAGTATGTCCCAATTTTAAGTGAAAGTTTACTCATTTTCTCACCATACCTTATTTCATATAAAGGGTCAGTGGTATACTATTGTCCACTGACCGAAGTAATTATTCACTTTTCCATTTATATCCGACTTTATAAACAGTTTCTAAGTAATTTTCAACTGGAAATCCTTTTTTGCGTAATTTATCACGGATATTGCGAATATGTGAATCGATTGTTCTATATTCAATGTCTGTTTCATAACCCCAAATTTTTTCGATTAAATCATCTCGGCTATAAGCACGGTTTGTATTTTGTAAAAATAGTCCAAGTAAAGAAAATTCGATAGGAGTTAGTGGAATTTTTTCATCATATACTGTGACAGTATGTTTCGTTTTATCCCACTCAATACCATTGAAGCTAACGAAGCCATCTTTCTTTGTACGGCGTAATATAGCTTCGATTCTTGCAACTAATACATGCTCATCAAATGGTTTTGTAATATAGTCATCCGCGCCCATAGTAAGGCCTTTCACCATATCGTAATTTTGATTACGAGCTGTTAGCATAATAATTGGAACGTTGGAAATTTGACGGATTTGATAGCAAGTATCCCATCCATCCATATTCGGCATCATAACATCTAACAAAATAATATCGAAGTCTTTTTGTTCTATTAACTTTAGTGCTTCAAGGCCAGAGGTAGCTTTCATACAAAAATAGCCACGAGGACTTAAGAACAGATCTAATAATCGTAACATACGTTCTTCATCGTCTACTAATAAAATTTTTACCATAATCTTGTGCACCCCAAACTGTTCATTCTACTTGTATAGTTTACATGAAAATGATAAAAAACTCTTTTTATGTGATTGAGTGGAAGAGTGATTTCTCGCTCAGAGTAATTGACATAAAAAATGCACTAGTTTTGCACAACTATTTTTTATAATAGAAAACGTAGCGACACAAAATACCCTATGTTGCGACATAACGTCATGTCATTTTATTTATAAAATGACAATTCCATTCTATTGTGTATGTGAGATAGAGAGGGTTTTCGTATTCACCTCGCATCGGATAAGAAAAAATTCCTATCTCACACTTTTTTTAAAAGGAGATCATACACATGAATCCAAAAGAAGAAATTTCAAAAAAAGAAAAGCAAGATCGTAATACGGTTGTCATGTGCATTGCCGTATCTATGGTTATTATTATAAGTTGTGTAAATAAAATTTTGGGGATTTTATAATATAGAAAAAGCTTATTGCTTCTTAAGAAGCAATAAGCTTTTTTTCGTTATTAGGGGAATAGTTTTATATAATAAACCAAGGTAAAATTGCTAACCCAGAAGTTACAATTGCTGTAGTAAATATTAAAAGCATAGCTCGTTTGTTTTGTTTCATGTCACATTCTCCTCTATCTATCAATTGAATGCTATACGCTCATTTCATAATTGGTGCCTTACTTTATACTTTTAGTATAATGAATGGAAAGGTTTGGTACGATCGATAAAGGTGACATGAAGATTACATTGTTGTAATGAAAAAAGCACCTTCCTTAATAAGAAGATGCTTTTAAAAACTATATTGAAGTATTAATCATTTAAGAACAGAACCATATGTTCCTCGTCCCAATATTGCCCGTTATGTTTTAATGAACGCTCTTGTACGCCGTAAGTTTGGAAGCCTAATGACTCATATAATTTTTTTGCTGCATCGTTACCAACTACAACATCGAGCATAAGTTGTTCTACATGTAATTTATCGGCATTTTCGATAATTGCTTTAATTAGAGCTCTTCCTGCTCCAAGGCCACGCGCTTTTGGGGAAACAAAAACGGAACCGATTTTTGCTTTATGTTCTTGTTTAATGAAAGGCTTTGTTTCTAAAGTAGAAATGCCGATTAAATCGTTATCTTTGAAGACCCCTAGAGTATACTTATCCGGATTGCTTAATCGTTTTGCCATAGCAGCTACAGGATCCTCATGTTTAAGAACATCTTCATAAGAAGAGCTAAAAGCTTCCGGGTTCTTCGTTAAACCTTCCATACAAACTTTTAAATATATTTCTGCGTCCTCTGTCGTTAATAAGCGAATTTCCATAGTTATAACCTCCTTGGTCGATTTCAAATAAAATAAATCCATTACTTCTATAAGATTGTGTATGTGTTTTGTTAACAGTCTCTTTTAATTTGTAAAAGAATGAAAAGATATATGCTACAATGTTTTGTTTTTAATATGTAATGAAATTATATATTAACTTCATTAACTATTCAAGTATTTAATATATTACATTTTTATAACTAAAATAACTCCTCAACCGAGGAGTTATTTTAGTTATTCGATTGATAACCATCAATTCGATTTGGATGTGTGTAAATATTGCAAGATTCATTTCTAATAAATCCTACGACTGTAATGCCTAAATCATGAGCGAGTTGTAATGCTAATTTTGTTGGAGCGGATTTAGATAGAACCATTTCACATCCGATTTTTGAAACTTTGAGTAAAATTTCGGATGAAATACGTCCACTAAATGCGATGATTTTTCCTTTAACGGATATATCGTTGCGTAAACAATGGCCATATATTTTATCTAATGCATTATGTCTTCCGATATCCATTCTTGATAGGAGGATATTGTTTCGATCACATAGCGCGGTATTGTGAACACCGCCAGTTTGGCGAAAGGTAGTGGAAGATTGTTGTAAAGTATTCATTAAGTAAAAGCATTCTTCAGGAGTAATTTTTACATGTATATCATGTAAATCTTTTGCTTTTGCTGCATCGTTAACGAAAATAAAACCTTGTCTACCTTTTCCGCAGCAAGAAGTGATGTATCGTTTATTATATAAAGTTTGATAGAGTGGATTTACTTTTGATGATGTTACATGGACAATTCCGTTATCTTTTTGCACCCATAGTTCTTCAACATCTTTATAGGAAGCAATAATTCCTTCAGAAATTAAAAAACCAATTACCATATCTTCAATATAATTTGGTGTGCATACAACTGTTACATATTCTTCACCATTTAATTTAATAGTAATAGGAGATTCTGTAACAATCTCATCCAGTTGTTTTGAAAATGTACCAGATTGATAGCGTACAATTGTATAAGTCTCTTGCGTAGGCCCCATATTTAATTCCCCTTTTATATGTATTTCTCTCCCATATTTATCATAAAACAATGGGGAAATAAAAACACCTATTAGCAAGGAAATCACAGATTATTTTGGTTATTATTGTATATGTACGATATAATAGAACTGTAGAATAGTGATATTTTCAAGCTTTCGTAGTTATACCTTATAACATCTAGAATCGACTTCATAAGAAAAGTATTCGGACAGAGCGTTCAAAAATATGTACAGTAATGCGATTTTGAAAACGGATTCATAATTGTGTTGTACAGTTGGTTGTAAGGAGAGGGGAAACTATGGCAGAACAGACAGTCCATGTAACCGTGGATGGTAAAGAATTTTCCACATCGGGTGAAAAGACGATACTACAATTATTTAACGAGAGTAATTTGGAACATCCTCAAATTTGTCATGTACCAGAAGTAGATCCAATTCAAACTTGTGATACGTGTATTGTAGAAGTAAATGGGAAGTTATTACGTGCTTGTTCAACAAAATTAGAGAACGGTATGCATATTGAAAGACAGTCCCAGCGTGCAAAAGAGGCACAGACTGAGGCAATGGATCGAATATTAGAGAATCATTTATTGTATTGTACCGTTTGTGATAACAATAATGGTAACTGTAAAGTCCATAACACGGTACATATGATGGGAATTGAAGAACAGAAATATCCGTATGAGCCGAAAGTAAGTGCTTGTGAAGTGGATATGTCACATCCGTTTTATCGGTATGATCCAAATCAATGTATTGCTTGTGGACAGTGTGTAGAAGTATGTCAAAACTTACAGGTTAATGAAACTATATCGATAGACTGGAACTTAGATCGTCCACGTGTTATATGGGATCATGGTGTAAGCATAAATGACTCATCTTGTGTAAGTTGTGGGCAGTGTGTAACAGTATGTCCATGTAATGCGTTAATGGAAAAAACAATGCTAGGTGAAGCTGGGTTCATGACTGGATTAAAACCAGATGTGTTAGATCCAATGATTGATTTTGTAAAGGATGTAGAGCCTGGATATAGTAGTATTTTAGCGGTTTCAGAAGTAGAGGCTGCGATGCGTAAGACGAAAGTTAATAAAACAAAAACAGTTTGTACATTTTGTGGTGTCGGTTGTTCCTTTGAAGTATGGACAAAAGATCGCCATATATTAAAAGTGCAACCTGTTTCAGATGCACCTGTTAATGGTATTTCCACATGTGTAAAAGGTAAATTTGGATGGGACTTTGTAAATAGTGAAGATCGAATTACGAAGCCATTAATTCGCCAAGGAGATATGTTTGTTGAAGCTTCATGGGAAGAAGCATTAGAAGTTGTTGCTTCTAACATGCAGCATATTAAATCTCAATATGGCAGCGACGCATTTGGATTCATTTCTTCATCGAAAGTAACGAATGAAGAAAATTACCTTATGCAAAAACTAGCCCGACAAATATATGGAACGAATAATGTGGACAACTGTTCTCGTTATTGTCAATCTCCAGCGACAGACGGTTTATTTAAAACTGTCGGTATGGGCGGGGATGCTGGAACAGTGAAAGATATAGCTGAAGCAGGCCTTGTTATTATCGTTGGTGCGAATCCAACAGAAGGACATCCTGTACTTGCTACGAGAGTAAAACGTGCTCATAAATTACACGAGCAAAAACTGATTGTAGCAGACCTTCGTAAACATGAAATGGCAGAGCGTGCGGATCTATTTATTCATCCGCGCCAAGGAACGGATTACGTATGGCTTGCAGGTATTACGAAATATATCATTGATCAAGATTGGCACGATAAAAAGTTTTTAGCTGAAAATGTGAAGAACTTTGATGAATATAGCAAAATGTTAGAAAAGTATACGCTTGATTACACAGAAGAAATTACGGGGATTTCTAAAGCTCAGTTAAAAGAAATGGCCCGTATGGTATATGAAGCAGATGGTACTTGTATACTTTGGGGAATGGGTGTAACTCAAAATACAGGAGGAAGTACGACATCAGCAGCAATTTCAAATTTACTACTTGTTACGGGTAACTATCGTCGTCCTGGTGCAGGTGCATACCCATTAAGAGGGCATAATAACGTACAAGGTGCTTGTGATATGGCAACATTACCAAACTGGCTTCCTGGTTATCAAGCAGTATCAGATGATACGCTTCGTGCGAAATTTGAAAAAGCATACGGTACAACTATTCCGAAAGCACCAGGATTAAATAATATTGCAATGTTACTTGCAGCGGAAGAAGGAAAACTACGCGGTATGTATGTCATGGGTGAAGAAATGGCTTTAGTCGATTCAAATGCGAACCATGTGCAACATATTTTATCAAATTTAGACTTCCTCGTTGTTCAAGATATGTTCTTATCAAAAACAGCTCGTTTTGCTGATGTTATTTTACCGGCAGCACCAAGCTTAGAAAAAGAAGGAACGTTTACGAATACAGAGCGCCGTATTCAAAGATTATATGAAGTATTGAAACCGCTTGGTGATTCCAAACCAGACTGGTGGATTTTGCAAAAAGTTGCTCGTGCACTGGGCGGGGATTGGAATTACGAAAGTCCAAGTGAAATTATGGACGAAATTGCATCACTTGCACCGTTATACTCTCAAGCGACGTATGACCGTCTAGAAGGATGGAATAGTTTATGTTGGGGTAGTCATGATGGTAGCGATACACCGCTATTATATGTAGATGGATTTAACTTCCCAGATAAACTTGCTCGTTTATCATTAGATGAATGGGTACCACCGGTTGTAGCGCCAGATGAGTATGATTTACTTTTAAATAATGGTCGTATGCTAGAACATTTCCATGAAGGGAATATGACGAATAAGTCGGTTGGTATTTTATCTAAAGTATCTGAAGTATTCGTTGAAATTTCACCTGAACTCGCTATAGAGCGCAATGTAAAAGATGGTGGTCTTGTAGAATTAGCATCACCATTTGGGAAAATTAAAGTACAAGCGCTTATTACTGATCGTGTAACGGGGAAAGAGCTATATTTACCAATGCATGCAACAGTAAATGAAGAGGCAATCAATATTTTAACTGGGACGGCAACAGACCTTTATACGTGTACACCAGCATATAAACAAACGATGGTGAAAATGCGTGTGTTACGTGAAAAAGGAAATCGTCCGTTACCATCTTCAAACCCGCGAGATAAAAAGCGTAATCCGCAAAATGGTGTTGAAATCGAGCAAAAGTGGCAAAGAAAACAATACGTATCACTTGTGGACTAGGGGGCGGAGATAGTGGCGAAAGAAATTACGTTAATTAAAAAGAAAGTTGTAACAGAGGAAGAACAGAAACAGCAATTAGCAGATGAACTTCTACATGAGCTATCTAATAATCGTGAAGCAGTAGAAGAAACGATGCAGCTTTTAGCACAGTTGCAGAAGGCTGGGATATTAGATGCAGCGATTAGTTTACTTGCTGCGAAGGAAGATGTTTCAAAAATCGCTGTGGAGCAATTAAATCGT
The DNA here is from genome assembly GCF_053345335.1 of Bacillus sp. M5A3_1b. Lineage (NCBI taxonomy): Bacteria > Bacillati > Bacillota > Bacilli > Caryophanales > Bacillaceae > Bacillus > Bacillus sp. M5A3_1b. The sequence goes on from NZ_JBKEZY010000011.1 coordinate 64,694, forward strand.
GAACCCGTTAAAAATGCACTCAACAATATGATGGGAGCGGGGGAAGCGCTATCTGCAGTTGACCCAGAAGTAACGAAGCAAATCACATCAAGTTTAGTTACTGGATTGCAATTTGCAACAGATGAATTAAATAGTGGTAAAAAAACAAAAGTGATGGATTTCTTTAAAGTATTAAAAGATCCAGATATCAATAGAGCCATTACATTTGGTTTTAGCTTCTTGAAAGCATTTGGGCAAGGGTTAGAGAAAAAATAGGGTAAATGAAAAAGTGATGGGACGTAGCCATCACTTTTTTCATTGTATGTATAAGAGTGTTCATGTTAAGCGGAATATATTATTATTAAAAAGATGGATTGGAAATGGAAGTATGGAATCCATCTCAAATATCGTTTTAGAATGTGGAGGAATATATGCAACACCGTAAAAGACTATCTATACCAGGGGTAATGGGACATTCCTTTCAAACAGTTAGATTTGCTTTTTGGAATGTATTAACCTTTCAACTTGCTTATAAATTATTAGCAGCGATTGTATTTGTCCCGCTATTTGGGATTATTTTTAATAAGTTATTGTATTTTGGTGGTTATGCAAATGCGACGAATGATGAATTATTAACGTTTTTAAAGACACCATACGGCATTTTGGCAATCGTAATTTTATCATTGTTAGCACTGTTTCTTATCTTTACGGAATTTGCGGTACTTATTATTATTTCGTACTTCGCTCATAAAAGACAAAAGGTGAAATTACGTCCGATTTTATATAAAACTGTAACGTATTTACCTACTCTGTTCACATATTGCTTACCAGGATTTATTTTATATGCTGTCGTATTGTTACCTCTTTTAAATATTGGATATGAAACGGCATTAATTCCGCAAATTCAAATTCCTAACTTTATTACAGGGGAACTATTTAAGACAACGATGGGACAAGTTGGCTATTACACATTTTTTGCTGTAGTTGCGTATTTGAACCTTCGCTGGATTTTTGTTCTACCTATTGTTGTTTTAGAGCAAAAGCCGTTTCGCACAGCAGCACGTAAAAGTGCAACGTTAGTAAAAGAAAGTTTTTTAAAAGTACTATTCTTTTTAGTAGGATTTTTTATTTCAATAGGGATTGTGTACGGTGTATTTTTTGGAATATATTTATTGTGTCTATGGGGCATGTACGAATTTACAAATCCACAGGGAACATTTGCATTGTTAGCGGAATCAACAATGTCTGTATTTTTAACGAGTACATTGTATTTATTTAGTTTTATCGTGACGCCATTTTATATTATGGCAATAACAAGATTATATTTACAAAAGGTTCCGGTTGAAGATGTTTTATTAGAAGAAGGATTAGATTATTCAAAGACGAAAGCAGATAAATGTTTCTTCCAAAAACATCGTTGGAAATTTATTGGCGTATATATTGTAGGAATTATTACTGCGGGAATGGTTGTTGCCTTCATTGTGACCTTTATTACAAACACATATAAAGAACCGATTATTATGGCTCATCGCGGTTATATTTCAAAAGGTGTAGAGAATACGAAAGAAGCTGTGCAGGGAGCTATTGATGCGAAAGCAGACTACGCTGAAATTGATGTACTACAAACGAAAGACGGTGAACTAGCAGTTATACATGATTTGAAGTTGAAACGTCTTGCCAATGCTAATGTTCATGTTTCGGATTTAACGATGGACGAGTTAAGACAGCTTACTCTTAGTCAAGATGGGTTTTCAGGACAAATAAGTACACTTGATGAGATTATTAAGCTGTCAAAGGACAAAATCAAACTTAATATTGAAGTGAAGCTTCATGGTGGCGAAAAAGATTTCGTAAACAAAGTATTAAAAGTGATTAAAGATAATGAATTTGAGAAGCAATGTGTCATTCAAACGTTACACTATCCGCTTATTAAAGAGTTTAAACGTGCAAATCCAAATATAAAAGTAGGATATATACTGTATGCAAGTAGAGCTAACTTAAAGAATGTGAAGGCTGATTTTTATGTAGCAGAAGAATACATGTTAAATAAGAAATTAGTAAAAGAAGCAAGAAAGTTAAACAAGCCGATTTACGTATGGACGGTAAATGATATGGAAAGTTTAAAGGGATATTATAAATTAAACGTAGATGGTATCATTACCGATTATCCTGAAGATGCACGTGAAACAATTAAGATGTTAAAAGAGCAAGAAGCGGAAGAAAGTGATCTGTTTGATAAAATTAGTGAAACAACAGATGATTTATTTTCCAAGTTATTTATAAGTTACCCAGCTGCTGGCTAAATGCCTGCAGCTGTTTTTTTAGGAAAAGAATATATCTCTAAAGTATTGTGTACAGTAATAAGTGTATATGTATACGTCGATACTTAGGTTTCTTACATTGTTACATTATTGTCGAATAATAAGTGAATACTGCTTATTTTTAGGGAGTATAATAAAAATAGAGTGATAGATAATGAAATGGAGCGAAGATGCTAATAGAATCAATGTTTCTTATATTTACACTATTCTAAATATATAAACTTTTAAAAAATGATATGTTAGCGTTTTCATAACTTTTAAGTTATGCTAGAATAAGGACATAAGTTATTAATTATTACAAAAAGAAAAAAGACTTTCTTTTTTCTGTTAATTATAAGGGGGCATTTCATTATGCGTATTGGGGTACCAGCAGAAATTAAAAACAACGAAAACCGTGTGGCAATGACACCAGCAGGTGTTGTACATTTAATTCGTAACAATCACGAAGTATTCATTCAAAAGGGTGCAGGTCTAGGATCTGGTTTCACAGATGCTCAGTATGTTGAAGCGGGAGCAAAAATTGTTGATACGGCTGAAGAAGCATGGAACATGGAAATGGTTATGAAAGTTAAGGAACCAGTTGAAAGCGAATACAAACACTTCAGCGAAGGTTTAATCTTATTCACATACTTACACTTAGCTCCAGAACCAGAATTAACAAAAGCATTAATCGAAAAGAAAGTTGTTTCTATTGCATATGAAACAGTACAATTAGAAAACCGTTCTCTACCATTACTTGCACCTATGAGTGAAGTAGCTGGTCGTATGGCTGCACAAATTGGTGCACAATTCCTTGAGAAAAACAAAGGCGGTAAAGGTATCTTACTTGCAGGTGTTCCAGGGGTTAAACGTGGTAAAGTAACAATCATCGGTGGTGGACAAGCTGGTACAAATGCTGCTAAAATTGCAGTTGGACTAGGTGCGGATGTAACAATCATCGACTTAAGTGCAGAACGTCTTCGTCAATTAGATGACATTTTCGGAAACCAAGTAAAAACTTTAATGTCTAATCCTTACAATATTGCAGAAGCTGTAAAAGAGTCTGATCTTGTAATCGGTGCAGTATTAATCCCAGGTGCAAAAGCGCCAAAACTTGTAACAGAAGAAATGATTAAATCAATGGAACCAGGTTCTGTTGTTGTAGATATCGCGATTGACCAAGGTGGTATTTTCGAAACAACTGACCGTATTACAACTCATGATAACCCAACTTACGAAAAACACGGCGTTGTTCATTATGCAGTTGCAAACATGCCAGGTGCGGTTCCACGTACATCAACTCTTGCATTAACAAACGTAACAGTACCATATGCAGTACAAATTGCTAACAAAGGCTACAAAGAAGCTTGCCTAGGGAACGCTGCATTACTAAAAGGTATTAACACATTAGACGGCTATGTAACATTCGAAGCAGTTGCAGAAGCTCACGGTGTAGAGTACAAAGGTGCTAAAGAATTATTAGAAGCAGAAACAGTATCTTGCTAATAGCAGCATTATACAAAACAAAATCGAACAATATATAAAACAACATGAGAAGAGCTAAGAGTGATGATCTCTTAGCTCTTCTTGGCAAAAGGGGGCATACATCGTGGCCAACCTATTTAAAAAGAAATCCGTTACGCAATTGTTAGGGGAAAGTAAAAGTAAAACTTTAACGAAAACGCTAGGGGCATTCGACCTAACAATGCTAGGGATTGGTGCGATAATCGGTACAGGAGTTCTAGTATTAACAGGATTAGTAGCAGCAAGAGATGCTGGTCCAGCAGTTATTTTTTCATTCATGATAGCAGCAATTGTTTGTGGATTTGCAGCATTATGTTATGCAGAAGTTGCATCTACACTTCCTGTTTCAGGTAGTGTGTACACATATTCATATGCAACAATTGGTGAGTTTGTTGCCCATTTAATGGGATGGACATTGTTATCCGTATATGTCGTAACAACTGCCGCAGTAGCTGGCGGATGGACGGGTTATTTCAATAACTTAGTTAGTGGATTAGGACTTGAAATCCCTAAAGCCTTGTTAACGATTCCATCGCAAGGTGGTATGGTGAACTTACCCGCAATTATCGTTACGTTAGTGATAACTTGGTTATTATCACGAGGTACGAAAGAAAGTAAGCGTGTGAATAACATAATGGTATTAATTAAAATTGGTATTGTTGTTTTATTCATTGCAGTTGGTGTATTCTACGTGAAACCAGAAAACTGGATACCATTTGCACCGTACGGCATAAGTGGAGTTTTCGCCGGAGGAGCAGCAGTATTCTTTGCTTTCTTAGGATTTGATGCATTAGCAACTTCTGCTGAAGAAGTGAAAAATCCGCAACGTGATCTACCGATTGGTATTATTGCTTCGTTAGTTATTTGTACAATCATTTATGTTGTAGTTTGTCTCGTTATGACAGGTATGGTTTCTTATAAGGAATTAGATGTACCTGAAGCTATGGCATATGTGTTAGAAGTTGTAGGACAAGATAAAGTGGCTGGTGTAATTGCTATTGGAGCTGTAATCGGAATTATGGCTGTAATTTTCGCTTACATTTATGCAACAACTCGTGTATTCTTCGCAATGAGCCGTGACGGTTTATTGCCAAAATCTTTTGCGAAAATTAACAAGAAGACTGAAGCTCCAACATTTTCAGTTTGGTTAACAGGAATTGGTAGTGCTTTAATTGCTGGATTTATCGATTTAAAAGAATTGTCGAATTTAGCGAATATTGGAGCGTTATTAACATTCGCCATGGTTGGTGTAACTGTTATCATTCTTCGTAAAACGCATCCGAAATTACAACGTGGATTTATGGTACCACTTGTACCGATCTTACCGATTATTTCAGTTGCATGTTGTCTATTCTTAATGGTAAATTTACCATTAAAAACATGGATATACTTCGGTGTTTGGTTAGCAATCGGAGTAGTTGTATACTTTGTTTATTCGAAAAAACATAGTCATTTAAAAGACGATGGAAGTTCGCAGGATAATTTAGAACAAGCTAATTAAAAGGGATATAAGTATAGTAAGCCTTGTGCGTCTAGGGAGCGCGCAAGGCTTTTTTCTTTTGTGCAAAATGTACATCCTTTTTTGTATGAGAATGTAATGGATGTGGAAAATATGTGTAAGCCTTATTAAAATATGAACAAAATGTTCGGAAAAATATATGAGATTTCATTGACACATATGAATGGACGCTCATATAATAAGAGTATAAGATATATGAATGATTGTTCATATGTTCAAATGAAGAGGTGAGCTATAATGGCTGGAAATAAAGTAGAAACACCACAAGAGACATGTTCTCAAACGATAATTCATGAAGAAGTTGTTGATCAAGTAAAACAAACAATTCCAACTGACGAAAGTTTAAGTAAAGTAGCAGAACTATTTAAAGTATTAGGTGATCGTACACGTACGAGAATATTACATGCGTTATTTGAAGCAGAAATGTGTGTGTGTGATTTAGCGTATTTATTAGGAATGACACAATCATCTATTTCACATCAGCTTCGTGTGTTAAAGCAAGCGAAACTTGTAAAGAATCGTAAAGAAGGAAAGGTCGTTTATTATTCGTTAGCTGACCAGCACGTAATTCATATCTTCGAGCAAGCGTTTGAACACGTAAACGAGGAAGAGTAAAAAGAACGCGAGGAGGGAGAACGATGGCTGAAGCATTAGTGAAAAAGAAACTGGTGTTAGAAGGTTTAGATTGTGCGAACTGTGCAATGAAAATTGAAAAAGGCGTTGGGAATATAGAAGGAGTAAATTCTTGCTCTGTAAATTTCGCGACAAAAACAATGGTTTTAGAAACAGCACAAAATAAAGAAAGCGAAGTTGTTACAGAAGCAAAACAACTCGTTACAAAATTAGAACCGCACATTAAAGTACAAGAAGAAAACAACACAAAAGTAGCGAAAGAAGTATTTATATTAGAAGGTTTAGATTGCGCAAACTGTGCGATGAAGATTGAAAACAAAGTGAAAGAAATGCCCACTGTTTCAGCAGCAACTGTTGATTTCGTATCAAAGAAATTAAGAGTTGAAGTAGCGAATAAAAGAGAATTAGAAGCGACTATAGCAAATATAACAAATGTCGTTCAAAAGTTAGAACCAGATGTAAAAGTTGTTCGTGAAGAAAAAGGTGGTCATGACCATGGACATAGTCACGACCATGGTGAAGCAAATGTGAAAAAGATGGTAGGACGATTAGTGGTCGGCGGAATTTTGACAGCAATTGCTGCATTAGCTGGCTTACCACAAATGATAACAATTCCGTTATTCGTCCTTGCGTATTTATTAATAGGCGGAGATATCGTTTGGAGAGCGGTAAGAAACATAACTCGCGGCCAAGTGTTCGATGAGAACTTCTTAATGGCAATTGCAACACTAGGAGCTTTTGCGATTCAACAATATTCAGAAGCTGTTGCGGTAATGCTATTCTATCAAGTAGGGGAACTATTCCAAAGTATTGCGGTCAATCGCTCCCGAAAGTCAATTACTTCATTAATGGATATCCGTCCTGATTATGCGAATGTGAAGGTTGGAAATGAAACGAAACAAGTATCACCAGAAGATGTACAAATCGGCGATTATATTATCATGAAGCCTGGTGAGAAAGTACCATTAGACGGAAAAGTAGTTGAAGGAACATCAATGGTAGATACTTCAGCATTGACTGGTGAATCTGTACCACGTGAAGTCGAAGTTGGAAATGATGTATTAAGTGGTTTTGTGAACCAAAATGGTGTATTAACAATTGAAGTGACAAAAGAATTTGGTGAATCAACTGTATCAAAAATTTTAGATTTAGTTCAAAATGCAAGCAGTAAAAAAGCGCCAACAGAAAACTTTATTACGAAGTTCGCGCGTTACTACACTCCAGTTGTAGTTATTACAGCAGCGATCATGGCGTTTATTCCACCACTTATTTTAGAAGGAGCTACATTCTCAGAATGGATTTATAGAGCTTTAGTGTTCTTAGTAATCTCTTGTCCATGTGCGTTAGTTGTATCTATTCCTCTTGGATTCTTTGGAGGAATTGGTGGTGCATCTAAAAGTGGTGTGTTAATAAAAGGAAGTAACTATTTAGAAGCTTTAAATGATGTGAAATATATTGTTTTTGATAAAACAGGAACATTAACAAAAGGTGTCTTCAAAGTTACAAAAATGGAACCAAGCGAAGGTATTACAAATGAAGAATTATTAGAGTATGCAACATTTGCTGAAGTGTATTCTAATCATCCAATTGCACAATCTATTCGAAAGGCATACGGAAAATCAATTGATGAAAAAATAATCGATGAGTATAGCGAAATTTCTGGTCACGGTACAGTCGTAAAAGTACAAGGAAAAGAAATTTTTGCAGGTAATGCTAAATTAATGAAAAAAGAAAACATTACATTTAAGCAACCAGAAACGGTAGGTACATTAGTTCACGTTGCTGTAGATGGGGAATATGCAGGTTATATCGTTATCTCTGATGAGGTAAAAGAAGATTCAAAACAAGCAATTCAAAAATTAAAAGAACTAGGTATTAAGAAGACAGTCATGTTAACGGGTGATGCAAAATCCGTTGGTGAAGCTGTTGGTAAAGAATTAGGTTTAGATGAAGTTCACGCAGAACTATTACCGCAACAAAAAGTCGAAGAGATTGAAAAAATTGATGCGGCGAAGAACGGAAAAGAAAAAGTTGCTTTCGTTGGTGATGGTATTAATGACACACCGGTATTAGCAAGAGCAGATGTTGGTATTGCGATGGGTGGTTTAGGATCAGATGCAGCGATTGAGGCGGCAGACATTGTTATTATGACTGATGAGCCTTCAAAAATTGCAACAGCCTTAAATATTGCAAAACGCACACGACGCATTGTATGGCAGAATATCATCTTTGCATTAGGGGTAAAAGGATTAGTTTTATTACTTGGTGCTTTTGGTATTGCAACAATGTGGGAAGCTGTCTTCTCAGATGTTGGTGTGACACTACTTGCAGTGTTAAATGCAATGCGTGTACTACGAGTGAAAGATTTATAAAAAAGAGGACGCAACCTGCGTCCTCTTTTTTAGGTTATTTTGTTGAAATTGACTCAATAAAATAATAACAAATATTATTTTGTAAATAAATAACGTAATATTAAAATTTACAAATAAAAAATATTTGTCGTATTATTTTAATATATTTTCCACAAAGATACATATCGTATTGAAAAAACAGAGAAGGAAAAGCTTCTCTGTTTTATTTTTGTATATTTTTTTCAACTTGTTCTCGAACAGTTTGAATGTAATTCATTTTATGATCCCAACATTCTTGACTTAAATCGACAGGGTACTCTTCGGGATTTAAAGTTCGCATATATTCTTCCCAAAATAGTGCGAGACTCTGTTCATTATATTTTTGAATATCTAATATACCTGGTAGTTCATATGTTCTTTCGCCGTTAATGAAAATGTCTTTATGCAGTTCGCGTGCTTCAAAGTTTGTTACAAATTTACTTATATACGTGTGTACAGGATGAAACATTTTTAAACGTTCTTCTTTTCCTGGCTCTTCAGAATCTAATGCAATATAATCGCCTTCTGCATGATCGTTAACTCGATTGATAATGCGATAAATTCGTTTCAGTCCTGGAGTGGTAATTTTTTCAGGGTTAGATGAAATTTTAATTGTATCATTTAACTTTCCATCAGTATCTTCAATCGCAACTAGTTTATAGACAGCCCCTAACGCTGGTTGCTCAAAGGACGTAATTAATTTTGTTCCAACGCCCCATACATCAATTTTTGCGCCTTGAGATTTCAAATGCATAATTGTGTATTCATCTAAATCGCTAGAAGCAATAATTTTTGTATTTGTAAACCCAGCTTCATCTAGTAGTTTTCTTGCCTTTTTAGATAAATAAGCCATATCACCACTATCAAGGCGAATGCCGTAAAAATCGATACGATCTCCAAACTCCTTCGCAACGCGAATTGCATTTGGAACACCTGATTTTAAAGTGTCGTATGTATCAACGAGAAAGACACATTTTTTATGAGTTTCAGCGTATTTCTTAAACGCGACATATTCATCGCGATACGCTTGAACGAAAGAGTGAGCGTGTGTGCCTGCTACAGGTATTCCGAAGCGTTTCCCAGCTCGTACGTTACTCGTAGATGAGAAACCACCAATAAAGGCAGCGCGTGTGCCCCAAAGAGCTGCATCAAACTCGTGGGCACGTCTTGTACCAAATTCTAAAAGTTCATCATTATTTGCAGCGTGCTTCATACGAGCAGCTTTTGTTGCAATTAATGTTTGGTAATTCACAATGTTTAACAGGGCAGTTTCAATAATTTGTGCTTCACCGAGCGGTGCATCAACACGTAATAAAGGCTCGTTATTAAATACAACTTCACCTTCTTGCATACTTCGAACGGTCCCAGTGAATTTCATATTTTGTAAATAATGAAGGAATTCTTCTTCAAATTGTAATTCTGCTAAATAAGCGATATCGCTTTCGGTAAAGCTGAAGTTTTCTATGTACTCTACAATCTTTTCAAGGCCAGCAAAAACAGCATAGCCGTTCTCGAATGGAAGCTTTCGAAAGTATAAATCAAACACCGAGCGGCGATTATGAATACCATCTTTCCAATATGTATAAGCCATATTAATTTGATATAAATCTGTATGTAAGGCATAGCTATCGTCTTTATAATAAGTCATCGCGAAAACACCTCCATAATTTGGTTATAGTATACCAATTTTTCACCGCTCGTAGCAAAGAATGGATATGAAAGTATAGTCAAGAGGGAAAAAAATGAAATAATGCATATTTTTTAGAAAATTAACATTTATCAATTTATATTTCTCAAGATTTTATGTATTATTAGAGTAATGGGGGTAATGAGAATGGAGGAGGACAATGCAACAAACATTAGAAAAAATAGGCAAACAAGTCTTTTATAAACGGCTACAGCAAAAAATGACACAAGAAGAATTATGTCAGGGCATTTGTTCTGTCTCATACTTAAGTAAAATCGAAAATGGAAAGATCGAAGCATCAGAAGAAATTCTACAATTGCTCTGCACAAGGTTAGAAATTGCCGTGACGGATTTGAGAGATGTAGAAGAAGATGTGAAGGGGAAGCTAGATGAATGGTTGAATGCACTAGTTCATTTGGACAAGCCACAAGTAGAACGCATATATGAAGAGTTGCAAGGTGAAATGAAGCATGTTTTGGATTTTGAAATTATAAATTATTATAAACTGCTGTATACGCGTTATTTAATTATGAAACGAGATTTTCTGGCTGTTGAAGAAGAATTAGAGAGATTAAAAAAGATGTACAAAAAGTATTCGCCATTTCAGAAATTATTATATACGTATAGTAAAGGTCTATATTATTTTTTACAGCATAAATATAAAACGGCCTTAGATTATTTAGTTCAAACTGAAGTGATGGCGAAAGAACAAGGCTATTATGAAACTGGAATCTATTATAATTTAGCTCTTGTTTATAATGAATTAGAAATAGAACATATGGCTTTACATTTTGCTCATTTAGCTATGGAAGGCTTTAAGAATGAATATAAATTTCGTCATGTGATTAATTGCCAGTTATTGATAGGGTTAAGTTATATACAGAAAAAACAATATAACGAAGCTTTAGGGATTTATAGAAATATTTTAAGAGAGGCTAATTCTTTTGCGGATAAAGATAACATAACAGCGATTGCTCTAAATAACATGGGGTATTTACATTACCATTTAAAGGATTATGCAAAAGCGAAAGAGTATTATTTACAATGTTTACAATACAAGAAGGAAGAAGATTTAGATTACATTGATGCTGTATATGAGATTGCATTGCAATGTATTGAATTGAAGGAATTTGAAGAAGTAAAAGAGTGGATTAATAAAGGGATAGAAGTTGCGAAAAGAGATGAGAAGTATAAAAGTATGTTATATACACTTTTAATACTTCAATATAAATATTTTGAAGAAAAGGGGGTGTATAAAAAGTTTTTAGAAACAGAAGCTTTAACATTTTTTAGGCAAGAGGAAAATAAAAAAGATTTAAAAAAGGTATATTTAGAATTAGCAAAATATCATGAAGAAGTATTAGAATTCCAAGAAAGTAATCGGTATTATAGACTAACTATTAATTTATTAGAAGAAAAGGGAGGAAGATGAATATGAAGAAAATGATTTTTGGTGCACTAGCATTAGTGGCTATATTAGTAGTGTTAGAACCTCAATATGCTTGGACTGGAGATATGTATGGTCAAGCTAAAGAAGTAATAGAAGTAATAAATTCTTAATAAAAACCCCTTTCCAATCGGAAAGGGGTTTTTCAATATTTGTTCCTCAAAATTCTACAAAACTTGAGAAAAAAATTATTTGAATTTTTAGTATATTAATAGTGGAAACATAGTGCTACGATAAAGCTACTCTTTTTCAAAAAAATTTTTTATTAGGGGGAAGGTTCATGAAAAAGAAAAGTTTAGCATTAGTGTTAGCGACAGGAATGGCAGTTACAACGTTTGGAGGGACAGGCTCTGCATTTGCGGATTCTAAAAATGTGCTCTCTACGAAGAAGTACAATGAGACGGTGCAGTCACCGGAGTTTATTTCTGGTGATTTAACTGGAGCAACTGGCAAGAAAGCAGAATCTGTTGTGTTTGATTACTTAAACGCAGCAAAAGGTGATTATAAGTTAGGGGAAAAGAGTGCGCAAGATTCTTTCAAAGTAAAACAAGTGAAAAAAGATGCTGTAACTGATTCAACAGTAGTACGTATGCAACAAGTATACGAAGGAGTACCTGTATGGGGTTCTACTCAAGTAGCTCATGTAAGTAAAGATGGTTCTTTAAAAGTATTGTCTGGAACAGTTGCACCTGATTTAGACAAAAAAGAAAAGTTGAAGAATAAAAATAAGATCGAGGGCGCAAAAGCAATTGAAATTGCGCAAAAAGATTTAGGTGTTACACCTAAGTATGAGGTAGAACCAAAAGCGGACTTATATGTATATCAAAATGGTGAAGAAACAACATATGCATACGTTGTAAATCTAAACTTCTTAGATCCAAGCCCAGGAAACTACTACTATTTCATTGAAGCAGAAAGCGGTAAAGTATTAAATAAGTTTAATACAATCGATCATGTGACGAATGATGATAAGTCACCAGTTAAACAAGAGGCTCCTAAGCAAGATGCAAAAGCAGTTGTAAAGCCTGTAACAGGAACAAATAAAGTAGGTACTGGTAAAGGGGTATTAGGAGATACGAAGTCGCTTAATACAACGTTATCTGGATCATCTTACTACTTACAAGATAATACACGTGGGGCAACGATTTTCACATATGATGCGAAAAATCGTTCAACATTACCAGGAACATTATGGGCAGATGCAGATAATGTTTTCAATGCAGCGTATGATGCAGCAGCGGTAGATGCTCATTACTATGCAGGTAAAACATATGATTACTATAAAGCTACATTTAATAGAAATTCTATTAATGATGCAGGAGCGCCGTTAAAATCAACAGTTCATTACGGAAGCAATTATAATAATGCATTCTGGAACGGATCACAAATGGTATACGGAGACGGTGATGGTGTAACGTTTACTTCATTATCTGGTGGAATTGATGTAATTGGTCATGAATTAACGCATGCGGTTACGGAAAATAGCTCGAATTTAATTTATCAAAATGAATCAGGAGCATTAAATGAAGCAATTTCTGATATCTTTGGTACATTAGTAGAGTTCTATGATAACCGTAATCCAGATTGGGAGATTGGTGAAGATATTTACACGCCTGGTAAAGCAGGAGACGCACTTCGCTCTATGAGTGATCCAACGAAATATGGTGATCCAGATCATTATTCTAAGCGTTACACTGGTTCAAGTGATAACGGTGGAGTTCATACGAACAGTGGTATCATTAACAAACAAGCTTATTTATTAGCAAATGGTGGTACACATTCTGGTGTAACTGTAACTGGTATTGGTAAAGATAAGTTAGGTGCAATTTATTACCGTGCAAATACACAATATTTCACGCAATCTACTACATTTAGCCAAGCTCGTGCTGGTGCAGTACAAGCTGCAGCTGATTTATATGGTGCGACTTCTGCGGAAGTAGCAGCAGTTAAGCAATCATTTAGTGCTGTTGGTGTAAACTAAGGGTTTAAGAGAGTATTATTAATAAAATACTTCAAAAATAAAGAAGGAGCATAGGCTCCTTCTTTATTTTTTTCTCCATTTTTTCCACAAATAAAACAATCCAACACAACCCGCTATTGTTACAATCCACTTCGCTTCATTCGTTCCATTCATGACATGATAGGCAGAATATACTTCGATTAACAAAGCCGGTATTTTACCTATTGTGCTGGCAATACTGAAAGAGAGTAATGACATTTTGCCTAGAGCGGCAAATAAAGTAACGATACTTGATGGGATGAAAGGTATGAATCGAAACGATAGAACGAGTAGAAAGGCCTCTCTACCTTCTACATAAAGTAGGCGTTCTACCTTTGGATACTTATTTACTTTGTTGTGAGTGAATTTCTGAAGGCCTATACGATAAATATAAAACGAGATAATAGCCCCTAATGCCTCACCTGCGATCGAAATAATGGTTCCGTTTGTTACACCAAAGAGCTGTATGTTAATAGCGGTTAAAAAAATACTAGGGATAAAACCTAAAAGACTGATGATGACGTTAATTAAGATACTAAGTGGAATTGCGATTGAATAATAGTCTGTTAAGAAGTTTTGAATTGTTTCAGCCATTGTTTAAAATCCTTTATCTTTTTTTGCATTACACCATATTTCTATTGTGTAGGCAAGTACAAATTTACATAATGTAGAAAACGTTGATAAAACACCATCAATATACCTTATATAGGTATTGGGTATATTGAATTGGGGGTATATTTTATTTTTAGAAAATCACCAAAAAACTCTGTTTTTAAAGGGAATATTTAGCTTTTTTAGGGGTGATTTAATCTGGGAAATAATTATAAAAACATAGGGGTATATTTCAGAGGGGGGTCCAAAATAGTAGTTTGATGAAATTAGGGTGGTAATATGGCAAAATTGATGATGAATTTTAAAAATGTATATGTTTTTTCGTTGTGAAATTGACTTTTAGTGAAGTTACGATAATAATCATGGAAGAGGTGATATGATGAAACGAATAAGTAGTCTTTTCTTGAGTAGTTTATTGGCATTAATGCTGATCTTAAGTGGATGTGCAGGAAAAGAACAAAAAACAGAGAAACAAACAGGGAATCAATCGACATCAGTAGAAAAAATTAGTGATAATATTTTAGATGAAATGGAAGGGCCACCTAAAAATGGTCATACGATTGAAAGACATGTAGGAAAATCAGAAGAGGATTTGAAGAATCGCTTGAAGACAGATAAAGTATCAGCGGCAAGTACATACTATGATAAGGAAACAGCGACGAAAGCTGTAAAAGATAGTTTGAAGCAGCATGATAAGGAAATTCAAGATTGGTTAAAAAATTCTAAAGAGGCTCGTCTCGTATTAAATACAACTCATTCATTCCCGGTTGGAAAAACGGTAATAAAGAAAAATATGAATGTAAAAGACAAGCTAGTAAAAACTGTTACTGTTTTGGCGAGAGATAAGTCAGGAGATTTAGGATATAAGATCATTACTTCTTATCCATCTGACAAATAAGAAGGGGGAGTACATATGTATACGACATTACAATACTTTCTTAAATCGTACTGTACGTTAAGTGTTCATGAAGGTGAAATAGTAGGCGTGATGGAAGAGTTTATAGAGCAAGAAGATGAAGAAATTGTTTTGAAATTACGCGATGAATTATTATATATGAAGAAAAAGGATACTTGGGAAGAGGCGTGCGTATTAGCTGCGAAGCAAGGAAATCGCATGTGGTCTTTAGAGGAAACGAAAGACCATCTTGAAGCTTTTTTACTATTATTGCAAAAGAAAAAGGCGTGAATAGATCACGCCTTTTTTGTTTGCCAATTTGATGGTGTCTCATTGTGTTGGGGCACTTTTATATACGCTTTTGGAAATTTGTCCATTTGATACTACTTCACCGTTTTGTGTTACTTTTTTATACGTAACCGCTGTTATTTTATCACCAGTTCTACTAACTACTTGAGAAGAAACTTCAACATTTTTACCAGTATTTGTACCAAAAATGCGAGTAGTAATACTACCGCCGTTTGAAAATGCTTGAATATAAATATGATTGCCTGTATTGTTTTTAAATTTTAAATCCGGACCATAATCTGCCACTGCTGCATCTTGCCCAAGTGGTAAATAATTTACGGGCATAGAATGATTACTTCGAGAAACAATTCCTAAATCTGCTCTTAAAGCTGCGCTATATAAAGTACTACTAACTTGGCAAACGCCTCCGCCTGCACTTTGTATAACTTTACCTTCTGAAAATACTGCTGCGGATTTATAACCATGTGCAGCATCCGTTACGCCAACGCGGCCATTAAAACTAAACGTTTCATCAGGTGCGACAATAACTCCACTTAAAGTATTAGCTGACTTATTTACGTTATAGGATTGGTTTCCATTACGACCAGCCATTGGAGTTGAATATTCAGCAATTACTTCTTTAATCCCCATTTTTTGTATATCTTCTGTAGAACGCTCAGGTTTTAAGAGTGTAACTGGTAACGTAACGTCTGATGTGCCAGAAGTAATGGCCTGTTTCGTTAAATCAGTTAACTTTCCTTTATCAATTTTTTCTCCATTTTGACTTTGGCTAATATTTACTGTAGAGCCTTCAACACTTAATTCTGCATTAACAGGATTTTTTAATGTGTCATTATATTTATCCTTCATAAAGCTTTCATAGGCAGTTGTATTTAATTGAGCTGTTAATTTATAATCACGTTTTAATTCACCGTTTTCAGCCTGCTTCCGCATTTTGTAACGATTCATTGCATTTCCTTCTTGTTCTGTAAAGATTTTGTCGATAATATCTTTTTCCTTATAATTTACCCCTAAATCTTTCCATGTGTACGTTTGTTTATCATTTTGGAATATGTACGTAAGAGATTTTTGATCTAATTCAGTTACCTTTTGATTAATAATTGCTTGAATATCTTTTTTGTTTTTTCCATCGAGAGAAATACCTTCAAATGTAGTATTCGGTAATGCAGTAGTATTTAATTGATTATTTAGTTTGGATACATATTGATATCCACCCACACCGCCTACACAAAGTAATATGCCCCCAGTAATTGCAGAACCGATTAGTATTTTACTTAGCTTCATTTATTTCCCCCCAGAAATTTTTGTATAAATATATGTATTACATTTTTTGTATAAAAATGATGAAAATAACATTATGTACGTACTAGTATACTATTATTTTCACTATGCGTGTAATGTTTTTATAAAAAATGTTACACTGGTGTAATAATTGTCTCTTTTTGTCACAATATGTACGAGAAATATGTTGGAAATTATAATAAAAAGGCTGTCTAGAAAGATCTAGCAGCCTTTTTATTATAATTTTTTATGTTCATTTTTATTCGTAACACCGAGATGTTCTTGTAGTTTTGTCGAAATGTTATTGACGCTTTTTTCGTTTGGAACGTAATAATAAATACCACCAATATATTTATCTGTACCTTCTACTTGCATTTTGTCCATTTTCAAATTGGAATCCATTGAATTTTTTGCAATTGTCATCATATCATCAAAAGTTAAATTTGTTTTTAAGTCTTTATCAACAGCGTCTAATAGACCACCAATCTTATTAATGGAATTAAGTGATAGTGCTTTTTGAGCAATAGCTTCTAAAACAAGCTGTTGTCGTTGACCGCGCATATAATCACTATCGATATGACGAGTTCTAGCTAGTGCTAATGCCTCTTCTCCATTTAAATGTTGACGTCCTTTTTTCAAATGAATTGCATCTGGTTCGTCTTTACTATTTTGTTCTGTGAATTCAACAGGAACATCGACAGTAATACCACCAAGGGAGTCGACAATTTTAATAAATGATTTAAAGTTGAATTTTACATAGTAATCAACTGGAACATCTAAAAAGTTCTCTACGGTATCAATCGTGCTGTCTACACCACCGAATACGTGCGCGTGTGTAATTTTATCGTATTTATCACGTGATTTAATGAAGACACGTGAGTCACGTGGAATACTGACAAGTTTAACAGATTTGTCGTTTTTATTAATTGTTGCAAGTAATAGCGCATCCGTACGAGTTGCTTTTCCATAACTCTTATCCCTAATATCACTTTCATCAACACCCATAATAAGTACGGAAATGTTGTCAGTCATAGGTTTCACGGCTTTTTCACGTTTGCTGGATTTGTCCCCGCGGCCCAGTTCAGAATAAGCATTATTTAATACAGACTTTGCTTTACTGTATATATGGAAGGAATAGCCTCCTGCTCCAAGTGCTATAATCAGTAATGGAATAAGAAGGAACCAAAGGAGGCGTTTTTTCTTTGAGCGTCCTTTTTTGGCTCGAGTATCTTTGTTCATATCGGATTTCATCATTTTTTCTCCTTTAAAGCTATCAAAGTGTATACATCTAGAAGCGCATTCAAACACATAAAAAATATTGTACGCTAAATAAAAGCGATTGTACATGTATAAAAAATAGATGTCTTGATTATTTATAAAGACATCTATTCGTTATTGTATACAAAAGATAGGGATAAGAAAATGATAAAATTTTACCTGATTACAACATAATGCTTACGATAATTGCAGATAAAATGCTAACGAGAGTAGCTCCATATAGTAATTTAAGGCCAAATCTGGCAACGACGTTTCCTTGTTCTTCGTTTAACCCTTTTACTGCACCTGAAATAATGCCGATAGAAGAAAAATTGGCAAAAGAAACGAGAAAAACAGAAATAATCCCCACTGTACGGGGAGAAAGGCTATTAGAAATTTTACTAAGGTTCATCATTGCTACAAATTCATTCGTTACAAGCTTCGTTGCCATAATGCTACCAGCTGTGACAATTTCAGAACTTGGTACACCGATAAGGAATGCAACAGGCGCAAATACGTAGCCGATTAATTGCTGGAAAGTAATGCCGAATATAATGAGGAATAGGTCATTAATGCAGCTCATTAATGCGACGAATCCGATGAGCATAGCGCCGACAACGATGGCTACGCGAAAGCCATCTAGAATATATTCTCCAAGCATTTCAAAAAAGCTTTGCTTTTCGCCTTTAATTTCTAAAATATCTTCGTCATCTTTAACGTCGTAAGGATTGATGATGAGTACGATAATAAAACCACTAAATAAATTGAGAACGAGTGCGGTTACTACATATTTAGGCTCGATCATTGTCATGTAGGCACCTACGATAGACATAGATACGGTTGACATGGCAGAAGCACAAAGTGTATAAAGACGGTGTTTTGGAATTTGAGCTAATTGCTTTTTAACTGTAATAAAAACTTCTGATTGGCCGACAATGGCAGAGGCGATAGCGTTGTAAGATTCTAATTTCCCAAGACCATTTATTTTGCTAAGGAAGTAACCGATCCAATGAATAAAAAATGGTAGTATTTTGAAATGTTGTAGTATACCAATTAAGACGGAAATGAAGACAATTGGTAATAATACAGTAAGGAAAAATGACATTTCACCTTTATTGGCAAGACCGCCAAATACAAAGTTTATACCATCAGCAGCATACTCGAGCAGCTTTGTAAACAGACTGGAAATGACCCGAATAAGTATGAGGCCGATTTCTGTATTTAATAATAAATAGGTTAAAATCAACTGTATAATAAGCATGATGAAAATTGGTTTAAATTTAATATGTTTCTTATTGTTGCTAGCAATATAAGCAAGGAAGAAAACAACGATAAGTCCCACGAAAAAAGTAATAAATTTCATAGTAAGCCCCCTAAAAGAGATATTCTGCTATATATGTTTTTCATTTCAAGGGAGAATATACATCTTTGGTAAAGAAAGGAATAGAGAGAGCATGAATATATGTAAAGTGCACCACGTTGCAATTATTTGTTCGAATTATGAACTGTCAAAGGATTTTTATACTCGGATATTAGGTTTAAAAGTGATAAATGAAGTATATAGAAAAGAACGAGATTCTTATAAGTTAGATTTATGTGTAGGGGAAGAGTATCAAATTGAATTATTTTCATTTCCTAGTCCACCTGAGCGCCCCAGTTTTCCAGAAGCAGCTGGACTTAGACATTTAGCATTTGCTGTTACAAATATAGAAGAAGCTGTAAACCATTTAAAACAATGCGGTGTGGAGACTGAAGCGATACGTATGGATGAAATTACGGATAAAAAATTTGTCTTTTTCCAAGATCCTGATGGCTTGCCTTTAGAATTGTATGAGGCTTGAAATTGGTGAATTTTATACAGGGTTGCTTTCAAATAAATGAAGAAACTAAAGTGAAACTTCTTTTTTAAAGGAGGTGTAACTTTAGCTAAGAAAGCTAAAGGACATATGTGGATATTTTAAAATTATTGATGGTAGTTATCCTTATTGCGTTAACAGCATTTTTTGTAGCTGTTGAGTTTGCAATTATTAAGGTACGTAGCAGTCGTATTGATCAACTCGTTAGTGAGAAACGACGAGGAGCATTGGCAGCTAAAAAAGTAACGTCGAATTTAGATGAGTATTTATCAGCATGTCAGTTAGGTATTACAATTACTGCTTTAGGGCTTGGGTGGTTAGGAGAGCCCACTATAAAACATATACTCGAGCCGTTGTTTTTAAAACTACACCTATCTCCTGCAATTGCAAGTACAGTTTCATTTATTATTGCCTTTGCAGTGATTACATTTTTACATGTTGTCATTGGTGAACTTGCTCCGAAGACGCTCGCTATACAAAGAGCAGAGCAAGTTAGCTTATTATTATCGAAGCCAATTATTTATTTTTACCGAGTAATGTATCCGTTTATTTGGGCTTTAAATGGCTCAGCAAGGCTTGTAACAGGGCTATTCGGATTACATCCAGCCTCTGAACATGAAGTAGCTCATTCGGAGGAAGAATTGCGATTAATCTTATCCGAGAGTTATGAGAGCGGAGAGATTAATCAAAGGGAATTTAAATATGTAAATAATATTTTTGAATTTGATAATAGAGTCGCAAAGGAAATTATGGTACCTCGTACGGAAGTTGTAGGTTTATATGAGGACGAACCATTTGAAACACATATTAAAATAATCGCACAAGAAAAATATACGAGGTATCCCGTATTTGGTGAAGATAAAGATGAAATTATTGGGATGGTTAATGTAAAGGATTTATTTATTCGTTATATGGATGGTAACCGAGATGAGGAGTGCTCGATTACACCGTATACAAGGCCAGTTATTGAAGTACTAGAAAATATTCCTATACATGATTTGCTATTACAAATGCAAAGAAAACGAATCCCATTAGCTGTACTATATGATGAATATGGTGGTACAGCGGGGATTGTTACATTAGAAGATATTTTAGAAGAAATTGTTGGAGAAATCCGAGATGAATACGATGAAGACGAGCACCCGCCTATAGAGCATATAAGTGAAGGGTGTAAAATCGTAGAGGGAAAAGTGCTTATTAGTGAAGTAAATGATTTATTTGGCATACACTTAATCGCTGATGATGTAGATACAATTGGTGGCTGGATTATGGTACAAAAGCAAATCGTTGCTGAAGGAGATGTTATTGAAAAACACGGCTTTTCTTTTAAAGTTCTCGAAAAGGATATGCATCAAATTAAACGAGTGGAAATAAAGAAGGTAGAAGAATGATTTTCTATAAATTGTTATCCCGCTATTTGTGGGCAGTAAGACCCCTACTTCAAAATTCAGCGAAAGCGAAGAAGTTAGGTGGGGGATCAACAAAACCCTCACTGATTAAAGTTTCACTTTATAAAAGGTATATATAGAAAAATAAATGTTTGCGCTTTCAAAAAAGGTGCTATATAGTGAAGGTGGATACTGAAAAATTCTTCTGAATGATACTCGTTTTTTTAGAGGCGAATTTTTTAGATAAGGATTTAGAATGAAAAGTATAGGTGATGAAAATGATAGCAACGAAGGATATACGTATAGAGAAAGATTTTTTAGGTGAAAAGGAAGTACCGAGTGTAGCTTATTATGGGGTACAAACATTACGTGCTGTAGAAAACTTCCCGATTACAGGATATCGCATTCATCCGTCACTCATTACGGCAATGGCAATTGTGAAAAAAGCGGCGGCACTTGCAAATATGGATACTGGTTACTTAGCTAAAGACATTGGATATGAAATTGCAGAGGCAGCGCAAGAAATTGTTGATGGGAAATTCCATGATCAATTTATCGTGGATCCAATCCAAGGCGGTGCTGGAACTTCTATTAATATGAATACAAATGAAGTAATTGCTAATCGAGCTTTAGAACGTATGGGATGTGAAAAAGGCGAGTATGTGAAAATTAGCCCAAACACGCATGTGAACATGGCTCAATCAACAAATGATGCGTTTCCAACGGGAATTCATATTGCAACTCTTATGATGTTAGAAGAACTTCTTATTACAATGGAAGAACTTCATGCTGCTTTCCGTGCAAAAGCAAAAGAGTTCGACCACGTCATTAAAATGGGACGTACACATTTACAAGATGCTGTTCCGATTCGTCTTGGACAAGAATTTGAAGCGTATAGCCGAGTGCTTGAACGTGATATAAAAAGAATTAAACAGTCTCGCCAACATTTATATGAAGTGAACATGGGGGCGACAGCTGTTGGTACGGGATTAAATGCAAACCCTACGTACATTGAACAAGTGGTTAAACACTTGCGAACATTTAGCGGATTCCCACTTGTTGGTGCAGAGCATTTAGTTGATGCAACGCAAAACACAGATGCATACACAGAAGTATCTGCGGCATTAAAAGTATGTATGATGAATATGTCTAAAATTGCAAATGATCTTCGTATTATGGCATCTGGTCCACGTGTTGGATTGGCGGAAATTCAATTACCAGCTCGCCAACCAGGTTCATCTATTATGCCAGGTAAAGTAAATCCTGTTATGGCAGAAGTAATTAATCAAGTTGCTTTCCAAGTAATTGGTAATGATCATACAATTTGCTTAGCATCAGAAGCAGGACAATTAGAGTTAAACGTAATGGAGCCTGTACTCGTATTTAATTTAATTCAATCTATTAGTATTATGAATAACGGATTCCGTGTATTCCGTGAATATTGTATTAAAGGAATTACAGCAAATGAAGAATTGCTGAAGCAATATGTAGAGAAAAGTGTTGGAATTATTACAGCAGTTAACCCTCATATTGGTTATGAAGCAGCATCTCGTATTGCACGTGAAGCAATTGAAACAGGAAAATCTGTTAGGGAGCTATGTTTAGAACATGGTGTACTGACAGAAGAAGAATTGGATATTATTTTAGATCCGTTCGAAATGACGCATCCTGAAATTGCTGGTGCTTCTTTATTAAAGAATAAGAAGATGTAATATGAATAAAACACCGATCCATTTGGATCGGTGTTTTATTTTTAAAAGATATTAAATACAGCGTTTAATTGAAGTAAGCTAATGATAGCTAAGAAGATTAAACTGTATTTCATCGCTGTTTTAAATAGGGCAGATTCTTTACCAACTAGTCCAACTGCTGCACAAGCAACGGCTACAGATTGTGGTGAAACCATTTTTGCCATTGTACCACCTACTACGTTTAATGCAACAAGAGTAGAAGGAACGATATTTAATTGATCTGCAGTTACTGCTTGAAGCGGTGCGAATAATGAACCACTTGATACTACTGAACCTGTAATGAATACGCCAATCCATCCTAAGATTGGAGAAAGAACTGGGAATGCATTACCAGTAGAAGAGAATGCCAGTCCAAGTGTAGATGACATACCAGAGTAGTTCTCTACGTAAGCTAAAGCGATAACGCTACAGATTGTATATACTGGAGCTTTTAGTTCTTTCATTGTTTCTACTATTAATTCTTTAACCATTTTACCTTTTACGCGGTAAACGATAAGTGAAACAATAATTGCTAATACGATTGCAGTAGTTGTAGAAGAGAATACATCAAACTTGAAAACAGCCGCGAAAGGTGTATCAGCTTTTGTAATTGGTGTAGTTTTCATAACAGCATTATGAAGACCAGGGAACTGAATGTTAAATACTAAGTTTGCTAGTGCGCCATCCGGAGCAAATAAAGCTTTAATTGGTTTTAAATTAAAGATTGTTACGAATGCAGTTAAGAATACGAATGGAGACCAAGCATATAAAATTTGATTGAATGTATGAGGTTCTTGTTTTTCTTGTTTTTCTTCTGTAGAAGAAGATTTTGGTTGCCAAACACGTAAGAATAATGCTAGAGAAACCATACTTACAACGGCTGCGAAAATATTAGTAAGTTCTGCACCTAAGAAGTAAGTCACAAGGAACTGAGTTATAGCGAAAGAAAAACCACTTACAAGAATACCTTGCCAAGTTTCTTTAATACCTTTAATTCCATCAACCATTGAAACAAGTAAGAAAGGTAAAACAATACTAATGAATGGTAAAATAAGAACAGTTTGACGACCGATAGTTAATGCGTCTAGCTCAGTTAATTGTGCTGGTACTGTAACTGGGATACCCATAGCACCCATAGCACCACCAGCGATGTTAGCTACTAAACAAATACCTGCTGCTTTTAATGGATTAAAGCCCATACCCACAAGTAATGCAGCTGTAATAGCAACTGGAACCCCTAAACCAGCTGCGCCTTCTAAGAAAGCACCGAAAGAATAAGCGATTAATAATACTTGTAAACGTTGATCATTTGTAATGCTTGAAATACTATCACGAATGATGTTGAATTGCTCTGTTTTAACAGTTAATTTGTAAAGGAAAATTGCTGCGATAACGATAGTACAAATTGGATAAAATCCAGATAAAACACCGAATCCGGCAGATGCTACAGCTACGGTTGCTGGCATTTTATAAACGAATATAGCAAGAATAATAGCGACAATCACACTGTAAAGACCAGCCATGTAACTTTTCATTTTCAGTCCCATTAAACAAATGATGAAGCAGAAAATTGGAAGTGCTGCGATTAGTGCAGATAACCAAATATTGTTTAATGGGTCATAAATTTGTGTCCAAGTACTCATAATAATGACAACTCCTATCTATTTTATGTGAAGAAATTCACATTATTTGTGAAACAATTCACAATCAACTTACATGCTTAGTATATTCTCCTTCAACACTATTGTCAACGTAAAAAAGTATAATTATTCCATAATAGTATTAAAAGAAATGCTTTGTTCATAAAGTAGACAAAAAGCAAACTCAAATAGATTTGAGTTTGCTTTTTGAAGTTATTTCTATATTGTTTTGTTTGTTCGTATATCATTAATCTTATATGTTAGATGACGTCTTTGCATTAAGTATATAGGATGTTGAAATTTGATAGGTGTCACATGCTGGTCTGAGTTGATCTAGTAAGAAAGAGAAACCAAATGCATTTAATAGGAAGTTTTGAATAACAGTCTGAGCAAGTACAATACGAATTAAAACAACAATAAGTCAATTTTTAATATTACATTATCTTTTTTTACTGAAAATTCCTTTTAGCATAACAAAGAGGTTAAATATAACCCAAATACGTTACGATAGGTTATCAATTATAGACGGTATTTTACAATATCGTTACTGTAAGTTGCAGTGAGGTGAAAATATAACAAAAAGCTTGATAAAACAACGTTTGTAAGCAAAGTATTCATAGCCCTTACTTTTGCTTTTTCATTATATCATATAGTATAATATTCAAAATCAGCAAGGAATTTTTCCTGAATTCTTTCCTGATAAAGGTGGAAAAAATTTTCAGCATTATAGGTTGATAAAGTTATGTCGTAACAGGAAATATAAGAACAGATATATAAATAAATAAAAAGAAAATAAAAACGAAAATGAGGGGAACTTTATGAGCCAAAATCAATTCGAATGTCGTATTTCAGAAGAAGATGTACAAATGTTAAGAGCGTTAGCGCATCCGTTACGTTTACGCCTAGTAATGGAACTAATGCAACGTGGAACTTGTAATGTAACACAATTACAGGAAGTGTTAGAAATTCCACAATCAACGGTTTCACAACATTTAACGAAATTAAAACAAAATAAAGTAGTGCGCTTTGAAAGACGAGGACTAGAAGTGTATTATCAAATTCATAATGATAAAGTAAGTGAAGTTGTAAAAACATTATTTTCTTAAAATTTGAATATTATGGAAAAAGACGTGTGGGATATACGTCTTTTTTTATTTGTCAGAAAGGTGATAGGAGAGTAAATGTTAGCATGTAAGGAAGAAAAGGTTATCAATTAACATGTTGTTATATGGAATATATTCTAAAGGGAAAAGAAAAGATAGAAAGGAGTGTAGTAAGGAAAAGGAGGAATAGTAGTATGGATGTAAAACGTGTGAAACAAATCTTATCTTCTTCAAGTAGCATTGACGTTACATATGAGGGCGTACCAGTATGGATTGAGAGCTGTGACGAGCAGAGTGGAGTTGCTCAAGTGTATGATGTATCTAATCCTGGAGAAAGCGTTCACGTGAACGTGACGGCTTTAGAGGAGAAGTAATAGAAAAGACGCTTCTAATTTTAGAAGCGTCTTTTTTATTATTCCATCATATGTGCAATTTTCTTAGAGAACATAAGAAGTACTAATCCTAGTACGATTACGATAACACCGATGCTTGCGAATACTTCTAAATATCCTAAAGATTGAGTGAAAGCAGCTAATTGTCCTGCTAAGAAGTTTGCACATCCAGTACCAGCTAACCATACACCCATTAATAAAGAAGCTAATTTAACAGGAGCGATTGCACTAACCATAGATAATCCGATTGGTGATAAGAATAATTCACCGATTGTGTGGAACATGTAAGTGAATACAATGAATAGTAAGTTTGCCTTCATTGTAATGTTACCTTCATCACTACCAGTTTTTAAAACAGCTAAAGTTAGAACTAAGTATCCAATACCTAGTAAAATCATACCTAGTGCCATTTTTGTTGGAATTTTCAAATCACCATTTTTTGTTTTTGAAAGCTTAATCCATAAAGCTGAAACAGGTAATGCTAGTAAGATAATGAATAGTGGGTTTACAGATTGGAACCAAGGTGTTGGAATTGTAAATCCACCAATTGTACGATCTACGAACTTATCTGTGTAAAGTGTTAAAGAACTACCAGCTTGTTCAAAGCCTGCCCAGAAGAATACAACGAAACAAGTTAAAATTAAAATTGCAGCTGTACGTTTTTTCTCTTGTGATGTTAAAGGTTTTTTCTCAATTACTTTTGCAGTTTTTTCTTTAGACTTTTTACCTACAACAGTTGTACCAATTGTTCCTAAGTAACGAGGTGCTAAGAAATTAAAAGCAACCTGTCCAATGATCATACCGATACAAGCTGTTAAGAATCCATATTTGTAATCTGTGAAGTAACCGCAAATGAATGGAGCGATAAGAGCTCCTAAGTTAATTCCCATGTAGAAGATAGTGAAAGCACTATCACGACGAGAATCGTTGTCGCTATATAATTGACCTAGTAAAGTCGAAATATTTGGTTTGAAGAATCCGTTACCAATAACTAATAATCCTAATCCTAAAAATAGTCCAGTTTTCGTATTCATTGAAAATAGTACAAAGTTACCAATTGCCATGATGATACCACCAATAGTAATGGCGTGTCGCTTCGTAATGAAATGGTCAGTTAACCAACCACCAATAATCGGAGTGAAGTATACTAACATTGTGAAAATACCGTATATTTGTACAGCAACTGCTTTATCAAATCCTAAACCGCCGCTTACTAAGCTCGTTGTTAAATAAAGAACTAATAAGCCACGCATTCCGTAATAACTAAATCTTTCCCATGCCTCTGTAAAGAACAACAAATATAATCCTGGTGGATGTTTTTTTGGTGATTGTTGCTCTCCAGCTTTGTCTAATTTTAAAGCTGCATCCATGTTTGTTTCCCCCTAATCCTGTATAACGGATATTTATGTAATTATTTTAATTCACAAAATATTTAGAAGTCAATAGAATTATATGGAAATAGAAAGAAAATTTCTAAAAAAATCTATTTCTCTTCAACCGTTACTGTATTTTTCCCTGAAAACTAGATAATAAGCGTTTTCAAATGTAATAATTGAATTCTAAAAGAATATAAAATAGTGATTAATCAGAAAATTTAGATTAAAATATTTATTCTGATATAGAGAAAATATATTCTATTTACTTTTATAATATAACATATTGGGAATAAAAATACAAAATGAAATAATGTGACATTTAAGTGAATCAAAAAATAACCAGCTCCATAGAAGGGAGCTGGTTAGGGAAATATTATTTAACAAAGCGTTTTTCGATATCATCTAATAGTAGGTTAGCAGCCATTACACCACCGGCTGTATTCCAAATAACGTCGTCAACTTTGTATGCTTTACCGTTTTTCACTGCATTTAAATTTTTAAATAGAGGATCATTGATATATTCTTTTTCTAATTCAGAACCTTTTTTCTCGTTTCCTTTATCGAATGTGAAGTAGAATAATACATCGCCGTCCATTGCTGAAATACGTTCTTTAGATACGTTACGCTCTGCAAAGTCATCTTTATTTTGATCTCCAGGACGTTTAAATCCAAGTTCTTTTAAAATAACACCAGAGAATGTATCACCGTGATAAATACGAACATCACCAGGCATAAAGCGAACCATAGAGATTTCTTGATTTACTTTATCGCCTAGTTTAGTTTTTAAATCTTTCATACGTTTATCGTAATCAGCTAAAACCTTTTGACCTTCTTTTTCTTTATTTAATGCTTTTGCATAAAATTTGAAGTTATCTTTCCATTCACCACGTAGCGTTTCCGAGAACACAGTAGGTGCAATTGCCTTTAGTTGCTCGTACACTTTTTCGTGACGCATTTTGTTACCGATAATTAAGTCTGGTTTTAAGGAAGCGATTGTTTCCACGTTCACTTGCCCTTCATCACCAACAACCTTTACATCTTTCATTTTATCTTTAATATGTGGATACCATGGATCACCAGTCCAAGATTTCACAGCCCCAACTGGTTTTACACCTAACTCGAGTAAAGCTTCAGTGCCTTCATTTGTTAAAATAACTACACGTTTTGGACTAGCGGGAACTTCTGTTTTACCCATTGCATGTTCCACAGTAATCATTTCTTTTTTCGTATTTTCTTTTGATTCTTCTTTCGTATTTGATTTTCCACAAGCACTTAAAAGTAGTGAAAAGGCTAGTAAAAACACAAATATTGTAAACGATTTCTTTTGCACGAATTTCATTATGTACCCCCTACATACTGAGAAGTTTTTTCAATAGCAAGCATGATATTAAGCTTTTATCTTTTGATTGTCAATACATATCAATGAAAATAGTTCTCATTATCGTTGACAATGAGAATTAAGTTGAAATACACTTACAACGTATCATTATACATTGAAGGGGAAACGCTGCATGTTATTAAAAACAAATCAAG
Organism: Bacillus sp. M5A3_1b; assembly: GCF_053345335.1. NCBI lineage: Bacteria > Bacillati > Bacillota > Bacilli > Caryophanales > Bacillaceae > Bacillus > Bacillus sp. M5A3_1b. The sequence goes on from NZ_JBKEZY010000011.1 coordinate 93,544, forward strand.
CAAAATGGATTGGGTTATTTGTTGGAATCATTGCAGTCATTATTTGTATTTGGGGAAGTATTATTTTCGGATATACAAATACGAGTTGGAAATTAGCGTTAGATGCTTTTTTCCATTTTAATGGTTCCAATGAACATATTATTATTCAAAATGTGCGTCTACCAAGGGCACTAATTGCAGCTAGTGTTGGTGCTAGTTTAGCCATTGCTGGTTGTCTTATGCAAACTTTAACGAAGAATCCACTTGCTTCTCCAGATTTTATTGGATTAAATTCAGGCGCTGCGTTTTTCATAGTTGTAGCAATTGTGGTTTTTTCTGTTACATCATTGTCAGCTTTTACTTGGATTGCCTTTTTAGGGGCAGCAGTTGCTGCAATCCTTGTATTCGCTTCTAGTTCTTTAGGAAAAGAAGGGACGACGCCTCTTAAGTTAACATTAGCAGGGGTCGCAATTAGTGCGTTATTTTCATCATTAACACAAGGATTACTTGTGTTAAATGAAAAAGCGCTTGAAGAAGTACTGTTTTGGCTTGCCGGATCTGTGCAAGGAAGAAAGTTAGAAATTTTACAATCTGTATTCCCATATTTATTAGTAGGCTGGATCGCATCGCTTATGATGGCAGGGAAAGTAAATACATTGATGATGGGGGAAGACGTCGCGAAGGGGCTTGGACAACGAACAATTTTAATGAAATCATTCGTGTTACTTATTATTGTCCTGTTGTCTGGTGGTTCAGTTGCAGTCGCTGGTCCGATTGGATTTATCGGAATCATTATCCCACATTTCGCCAGATTTCTTATTGGAGTAGATCACAGATGGAGAGTACCGTATAGCGGCTTGTTAGGTGCAATACTACTAATCTTGGCTGATATAGCAGCGAGATATGTCATTATGCCACAAGAAGTACCAGTAGGGGTTATGACAGCATTTATCGGGGCACCATTCTTTATTTATATTGCACGTAAGAGAGGGCTTAGCAAATGAAGAAGTATATTCCGTTTCGTATAGGAAAAGGCGGGCTCTCGTTTTTAATGTATAAACGAGCTTGTCTCGTCTTATTCAGTTTACTAGTTGTTTTAATAGGATTATTTTTTGCGAGTGCAGGTATGGGAGACATGAAAATTGCTCCTTATGATGTATGGCAAGCAATCACTGGAAATGGCGATGCGATGTCTAATATGGTTGTAAATAAGTTTCGTATGCCGCGTATTTTAATTGCCATCCTTGTAGGAATCGCACTTGCAGTAGCAGGATGTATTTTACAGGGTCTCGTTCGAAATCCACTGGCTTCTCCTGATATCATTGGGATTACAGGTGGTGCAAGTGTTGCAGTTGTATTATTTTTAGCTATATTTAGTGATAAAAATAATGCGCTAACTGTAAGCATTCATTATATGCCGTTAGCAGCCTTCGCTGGGGCAACGATTGTAGCGCTTTTTGTATATTTATTTGCATGGAGAAATGACGGATTATCACCGATTAGTCTTGTTTTAATTGGTGTTGGTTTTTGGGCATTAACGAAAGCGGCAACGACTTTGTTTATGCTGTTAGCGCCAATTTATCAAGCGAGTCAAGCGAATGTATGGATTACAGGTACTGTTTACGGTTCTTCATGGCAAAACGTTATGGTGCTTGCGCCGTGGGTTCTCATTTTAACAGTAATATCATTTATAGCTGCTAGGCATTTAAATGCGCAAGAGCTAGGGGATGATATTGCGGTAGGACTCGGTGTTCCTTTAACGAAGTCACGCGTATTCATGTTATTACTGAGTACAGCTTTAATTGGTGGCGCAGTTGCCTTCGCCGGAGGAATTGGGTTTGTCGGTTTAATGGCACCTCATATTTCACGAAGACTAGTTGGTTCTTTATACGGTGCATTACTCCCAGTTGCGGCTATTGTTGGTGCAATTTTAGTACTTGCTGCAGATTTAATCGGGCGTACAGTTTTCACACCACTTGAAATTCCAGCAGGGGTATTTACATCAGCAATTGGTGCACCTTATTTTATTTATTTACTTTATAAAAGTCGGAATTCATAAAGGGAGATGAATATGCAAAAAGCATTGGAGACGAAACGTTTGACGCTGTCTTATGGTGAAGCAATTATTATTGATGAGTTGAATTTAGAAATTCCAAAAGGCGAAATTACAATCTTTATCGGTTCTAACGGTTGTGGAAAATCAACTTTATTACGTTCACTAGCTAGATTATTAAAGCCAACAACTGGTGACATTTTGCTAGATAATCAAGCCATTCAAAGTATGCAAACGAAGCAAATCGCTCGTCAAATGGCAATTTTACCGCAAGGACCGCAAGCTCCAGAAGGGCTTACAGTATTGCAACTTGTAAAGCAAGGGCGTTATCCATATCAAACGTGGCTGAAGCAATGGTCAGAAAAAGATGAGGAAATGGTACAAAAAGCACTCGCAGCAACAGGTATGACAGAATTTGCTGAGCGTGATGTGCATGCTCTTTCAGGCGGACAACGACAACGTGCTTGGATTGCAATGACACTTGCACAAGATACAGATATTATTTTACTGGATGAGCCTACTACATATTTAGATATGACTCACCAAATTGAAGTGCTAGATTTATTATTCGAATTAAATGAAACAGAACAAAGAACAATTGTTATGGTATTACACGATTTAAATTTAGCATGTCGCTATGCAGACAATATTGTAGCCATTCAAGATAAACAAATATATGCACAAGGTAAGCCGGAAGAAGTAGTAGATGAGAAGCTAGTACGTGATGTATTCCGAATGGAGTGTCAAATCAGTACGGATCCATTGTTTGGGACGCCACTTTGTATTCCGCATGGAAAAGGAAGACGTGTACGTAAAGAGGTTGCTCAGGCAATGAGTTAATGAAAAAAGACGATGAGGATTCATCGTCTTTTTTATTTTCTACAAGAAAATAAGAGGAAGAGGGGAATTCGTAAACGTCGTTCATATTCTTCTTCGCTCTGAAAATAAGTTTGATTTGGTGTAGCTTCTTTTATATTTGTAATCGTAAATCCAGCTTGTTGTAATAATGTAAAATATTCTTCCGTTGTACGATGATATTTAATAACTTCTTGATCAATCCAAGGTTCAACGCGTTTTCCCATTTTAAAATAATCATCGACGAGCCAGCTTGTTCTTTCTCCGCTCGTTTGCAAGCTTTCAAATGAAGAAGTAATAACAGGGTGTTGAACACTAAAAGTAAAGGTTCCATTTGTTTTTAAAGCTTCGTACACATTTTGAAAAATGATAGGAAGATGTTCAATATAATGTAAGGCGAGTCTAGATGTTACTAAATCAAAAGTAGCGGGAGGGTATGTGTAGTCTTTGAGGTTTAAAAAATGGACGGTCCCAATTTTATTTTCTAGTTGTTTTTTAGCTTTTTCATACATAAGTTCGGAGCCTTCAATACCAGTGTAAGAGTGGCAGTCTTTTTCTAATAATTCCTCACCAAATTTAGCGTCACCGCAGCCTAAATCGAGGATTTTCTTTCCTTTCACATCACCAATGAGTTGAAAGAAGGCTGGTTTTTCAAGTGATTCGTTTGGGCTATTTTCTCGGTATCTTCGTTTCATATATTTTTCCAAAAATGCTTCGTTATTATATACATCAGATTCAGTAAATGCCATGATTGAAGCCCCCTTACATATTTTTTTTATTCTACCAAATATGAAAAGTAAATGATAGATTTCTTGTAATGAATCATTTATAATCTAGAATTGTAAGCGGTTACTTTAAACTATTTTTCTATAATAAATTCTAAAAACGTGTTAAGCTAGTAGAGGGATTATTAGAACTATTAAGATAATAATCCGCTTACATGAACGATGGGAGGCTTCACAATGTCTAGTAAAACACTTGCGAAATTTTTAGAAGAAAATTTAGAGGATTTAAAATCAAAGGGGCTTTATAACGTAATTGATCCGCTTGAGAGTTCAAATGGACCGATCATTACAATTGGCGGAAAAGAATATATTAACTTATCTTCAAACAACTATCTTGGATTAGCAACAGATAGCCGTTTGCAAGAAGCAGCAATTGGTGCAATTCATAAGTACGGCGTTGGAGCAGGAGCTGTTCGTACAATTAACGGTACTTTAGATTTGCATATTAAATTAGAAGAGACAATTGCAAAGTTTAAACATACAGAAGCAGCAATTGCTTACCAATCAGGATTTAACTGTAATATGGCAGCGATTTCAGCCGTTATGGATAAAAATGATGCGATTCTTTCAGACGAATTAAACCATGCTTCTATTATTGATGGTAGTCGTTTATCAAGAGCGAAAATCATCGTTTATAAACATTCTGATATGGAAGATTTACGCCAAAAAGCAATCGCAGCGAAAGAATCAGGTCTTTACAATAAATTAATGGTAATTACAGACGGTGTCTTCTCAATGGATGGAGATGTTGCAAAATTACCAGAGATTGTTGAGATTGCAGAAGAATTAGATTTAATGACATATGTAGACGATGCACACGGTTCAGGTGTACTTGGAAAAGGTGCAGGAACTGTAAAGCATTTCGGTCTATCTGATAAAGTTGATTTCCAAATTGGTACATTATCAAAAGCAATTGGGGTAATTGGTGGATATGTAGCAGGGAAACAAAACTTAATTGACTGGTTAAAAGTTCGTTCACGTCCATTCTTATTCTCTACAGCATTAACACCAGCTGATGCAGCTGCATGTATGCGATCAATTGAAATTTTAATGGAAAGCACAGAGTTACATGATCGTTTATGGGAAAATGGCCGCTATTTAAAACAAGGGTTAAAAGAACTTGGCTTTAACATTGGAGAAAGTGAAACGCCAATTACACCTTGTATTATTGGTGACGAAGTATTAACACAAGAATTTAGTAAACGTCTAAATGAAGAAGGCGTATATGCAAAATCTATCGTGTTCCCAACTGTAGCTAAAGGAACAGGACGCGTTCGTAATATGCCTACAGCAGCTCATACGAAAGAAATGTTAGATGAAGCAATTCGTAAGTATGAAAAAGTAGGGAAAGAAATGGGCATCATTTAAGTAACGACATCTTTTGAATAGCTTGCAAATGAGGAGTGGGGAAAATGAAAAAAATTCTAGTAACCGGTTCTTTAGGGCAAATTGGTTCTGAACTAGTAATGAAACTTCGTGATGTATACGGTGCATCAAATGTTATTGCAACAGATATTCGTGAAACAGATAGTGAAGTAGTAACGTCTGGTCCATTTGAAACGTTAGATGTAACAGATGGACAAAAACTACATGATATCGCAAAGCGTAATGAAGTAGATACAATTATTCATTTAGCAGCTTTACTTTCAGCAACAGCAGAAAAAAATCCGTTATTTGCTTGGAATTTAAATATGGGCGGACTTGTAAATGCGTTAGAAGCAGCTCGTGAATTAAACTGTAAGTTTTTCACGCCAAGTTCTATCGGTGCATTTGGTCCATCAACGCCGAAAGATAATACGCCACAAGATACAATTCAACGTCCTACTACGATGTATGGGGTAAACAAAGTAGCAGGAGAATTACTATGTGATTATTATCATCAAAAGTTTGGCGTTGATACGCGCGGTGTACGTTTCCCTGGTTTAATTTCTTATGTAGCTCCTCCAGGAGGCGGAACAACTGATTATGCAGTTGAAATTTATTATGAGGCGATTAAAAAAGGCACATACACCTCATACATTGCAGAAGGAACATACATGGATATGATGTACATGCCAGATGCTTTACAAGCGATCATTTCATTAATGGAAGCTGATCCAAGTAAACTTGTGCATAGAAACGCATTTAATATTACAGCGATGAGCTTTGAGCCAGAGCAAATCGCAGCATCCATTCGTAAACACATCCCGACGTTTACAATGGATTACGCTGTAGATCCTGCTCGTCAAACAATCGCTGATAGCTGGCCGAACTCTATTGATGCAACAGCAGCAATGAACGAGTGGGGCTTTAAAGCAGAATACGATTTAGACAAAATGACAACGGACATGTTGGCTAAGTTAAAAAAAAAGTTCACAGCTGAGTTAGTGATGAATTAACAGGAAGGGTCGATTCTTAGGAATCGACCCTTTTATTTGTAATTTGAGAATATACAAATAATTACAAATGTGATAGAATGAGTTAATTTGTGCATAAAGGGGAGAGATACAATGGAGAAATGGGAGTTAGCAAAGGAAATTTACAATACATCACGTTTAACGGGAACATTTAAACTTCGATCAGGACAAGTATCAAATCAATACTTTGATAAGTACTTATTTGAATCTAATCCGGTACTGTTATTAGAAATTGCTAAACAATTGAAAGAGCTCATTCCTCCTGAGACAGAAGTACTCGCGGGTTTAGAGATGGGAGGAATTCCAGTAGCAACAGCATTATCTTTACAAACAGGTATACCTGTTGTATTTGTAAGAAAAGAAGCGAAGAAGTACGGTACATGTAAGTTAGCAGAAGGCGTTAATATTGCTGGGAAAAATGTTTGTGTTGTTGAGGATGTTATTACGACAGGTGGTCAAATATTATTAAGCACGAAAGATTTAAGAGAACTAGGTGCGAAAGTAAATCATGTTCTAGGTGTAATTGAACGAACGAAAGAGGGAAAAGACAACTTATTAGAAGATGGCTTACAACTACATTCTTTATTTACAATGGATGAGTTAATTGAAGGAGAAAAGCAACATGCAAAGAGTTGACGTCGTATATGCACTAATACATGATGAAGAAACAGATAAAATATTAATGGTACATAATATAGAACAAAACGTTTGGTCACTGCCGGGTGGGGCTGTTGAAAAAGGTGAAATATTAGAGGAAGCACTAATAAGAGAAGTAAAAGAAGAGACAGGTTTAACTGCTGTGGCAGGTGGACTTGTTGCGATCAATGAAAAATTCTTTGAAGCATCAGGGAATCATGCGATACTATTTACATTCCGAGCAAATGTAGTAAAGGGTGAACTGATTGCGGAAGATGAAGAAGAAATTTCTGCAATAGAGTGGGTGGACCGAGCAATTGCAAATGAACGATTCCCATTCTACGATGGCGGATTCGAGGCATTATTAGAAGTAGCTATTCCATACAAGTTTCAACCAGAAACAAAGTGATTGAGTAGAAAAAAACAGGAGCGACAACGCTCCTGTTTTTTTCTACTCAATCGTCTTCAGTAATAACTTTTTCAATAGTGGTTTAATCTTCAGACGTAAATCTTCAGCATGATTTGCAACTAAGAAGTGATGGTTATAAATGTTCTTCATTAATTGATAAGTTGCTTCTTTTGCTTCGCCTTCTTCGATGAAGATTCCGATTACTTCCATACCACTTTTACGAGCAAGTTTGACAGCTTCATGCGTATCTAAAATACCGTCTTGTTGATAGTCTAGCGCAGAAGGCTCACCGTCTGTAAAGACAAGTAAGAATTTATGTTTTTCTGTTCTTTTTGCAAGTTTTTCAGAAACGATACGAATAATATATCCGTCGCGGTTATCTTCTTCTTCGCGAAGCTGCATAATTTCTGGACCGACGTTTGGTAACGTTGAGTTTTTATACGTTACAACTTCATGGATAACGTTTGGCTTATCCTCAGGCTTAGCACTAGAAGCATCTTCCCAAAATCCACTAATGGCGTGCGGGATTTTTAAAGATTTCAACGCTTCATGGAATAGGACCACACTCTTTTTCGTTTCTTCCATTTTGTTATACATAGAACCAGAGCAGTCCACTAGTAGTTGGAATGCAACGTCAAGTTCTTGTGATTCTTGTCCTTTTTTATAAAACATGCGCGGCTGCTTTTCAGTATAAATACGAAGGAATTTCTTACGAAGTCTTCCGTAATATTTATCACTATTTGCATTCGTTTTATTTTCAATCGTTTTTTCGATAATTTTCTTTAATTCTTTTACATCTTTATTAACGACTGATTTGATAGCTTGGTAATCCTTTTTTTCATCAGGATTTGATTTGCGAGCTTCTTTAAATATATGAGAAGCACCAACGTTATACTTACCGTATGCACCCTCGTTTTGGCTAGAAGCGTGTGAAGCTCTTGCTTCTTCTGTATCAGCGCCATCAAAGTTGGATTGTGTACTCTTTTGAGAAGTACCTTGTACAGAACCAAGTGCTTGGTCGCCATCTTCTGATTCACGAGCAGTATCGCCCATCATGTTTGTTTTTGTTCCACTTTCTAATTCAAAGCGTAAAAAATTCTCGTTTTCGTTATTTTTATTTTCACGATGCCATGTGGAGAAACTTTCATCCATTTTGTTTTTATTTTCATCGTCATCTATGAGCTGCGTATCATCATTTGCTAAATCTTCGACGCGACAGTTCTTTTCGTCTGCAATGACAGATAAATAAAGCGGAGCATGTCCGAAATAATTATTAAGCATATCACTTTCAAGAAGTCCTTCTAAACGATAGCGAATTTTTTCAACGATATACATAATGTCTTCTGTATTACGAGCTTGGAATGTTTCATGCAAAATTGCTTCAATTTGCTCGAAATATTCATTATTAAACATTTCATATTTATCGCTCGTTAATGAAAGATAGCAGAGACAAAATAGACGATCACCGTGATAGTTACGAACACGATTGATTTCATTTTGTGAACCAAAGTAATTGCGATACATTTCTTTTCTTCTTTTAAAAACATGCTTTGTGCCAGGGCGTAAGTCTTTTACGATTTCCTCAACACGTAAATCTTCTAATAGAACAAATAATTGTGTTAAAAACTTTTTTAAGGGTGATTCTTGTAATTCAATCGCATAAGAACGAATTAAAGTCATGTCCGAGTAATGTTTATTACCAAGTGCTTTTAAAAACACTTCGCTTTTTAATCCGATTACTGTATCCTCTTCTTTTCGATCATCCCAAAAGTGACTAATGACAACCTTTTTTTCAATTTCGTCGTAGTATGCTTTATAGCCATACTCAAGGTAGGCATCGTCTTCTTTTAGAAGAGCATACATTAAGTTTTCCATTTGTAGAAACAGCGACGCATCAATTTTTTTGTCACTAAAAATTTGTCTCATGAATTATCCCTCAAAGAAATAACTTTCTGCTAATTCACGGACAGTCATTTGTTCTGTTTCATCGTTTAATTTTGCGATAATACTACGTTCAATTGCACGCATAACAGGAATATATACACCTAAATCACATGCGTCGATAATGCCACGAATACTTGCTGCTTCTTCACTTACACGTCCATCACGAGCTAAAGGCATAAGGTCGCTTGCAAATGCAACGAACTTTTCAATTGTTGCAACATCATTTAATTTTGATTCAGATAGTAATAGTTCTTTTAATGTGTCACCTTGAATGTATGGAACTTCAATAATAACGAAACGGTTTTTTAATGCTTCGTTTAGTTCGCTTGTTCCAACGTAACCTTCATTAATTGCTGCAATTACACGATACTCGTCATCGCCATACACAACCTCTTGTGTAAATGGATTTGTAATCATTTTACGGTAATCTAATGCACCGTGAAGAAGTGGTAACGTTTCAGGTTTTGCCATATTGATTTCATCAATATATAGGAAATGACCGTTCTTCATTGCTTTCATAAGAGGGCCGTTAACAAATGTAACTTCAGATGCGCCATCTTTCGTTTGTAGTGTGTTGTATCCTAAAATACCTTCTACATCTAGGTCAACAGAACAGTTAATGCTATGCATTGGTTTTTGGAATAAAGAAGAAAGAGTTTCAGCTAGTACTGTTTTACCACTACCAGTCGGCCCTTTTAATAGAATGTTTTTGCCAAGAAGAAGCGCTGTAATAGCATCTTCAATAATGCTGTTATCAGATGCTTTATATATTTTCTTTCCAATTAAATGTGCGTTTTCACCAGCTTCTTGTTTATTTTTTTCGTGAATGGTTGAGAGCTGTTGTTTTAAATCAGCATGTATATGAAATTGTTCTAACATGTATTTCCCACCTAACATTATTTTCATAAAGTAATACATCTTATGATAACTTGTTTTAATATGGTATGCAAAGAAAAGGAGAGAGGGGAAATGGAAAAGAAAAAGCAATCAATAGTACATTGATTGCTTACAGTAAAGGAGAAATGAGTCGCATGAAAGACTCTAATATTCGTTTTTTGATACTTCTTTTTTGGAATGCGTTCCATTTAATTTCAGTGGAATGCTTAAAGTCGTCTTCAAAATCATGTTTAATATCATGAACGGTTTCTGATTCATATAGTACGCTAATAAGTTCATAATTTAATTCGAAGCTGCGTACGTCCATATTTGCCGTTCCAATTGTCGCGATCTTATCATCAACGAGTACAATCTTTGCATGCATAAAACCATCTTTATAACTATAAATGGAAGCACCAGCTTTTAAAAGCGGAGTGAAGTAGGACTGAGATGCCTGATCACTAATAATACTATCACTTTTACCAGGATATAAAATGCGTACATCTATGCCAGATATTGCACTTAAACGTAATAATGTTAAAGTTTCTTGATCTGGAATAAAGTAAGGTGTAGCGATCCAAATCGATTTTTTTGCAGATCCCATAACAGCTAATAATGTATTGCGAATGCTTTTATCATCTGAGCTAGGCCCGCTGGCTACAATTTGCACAGCACCTTCTGCACTTGAAATTTCTTTACCTGGGAAGTATTGTCTATTCATAAATTGATCCCAAGAATAAGTATTCAATCCACTAGAGGCATAGAGCCAATCTTCTAGAAAAATTGCTTGTAATTTATATAACGCTTTTCCTTCTATTTTTAAATGACTATCACGCCAAACGGGAAATTTTTTTGAACGGCCAAGATATTCATCACCGACGTTGAGTCCACCAGTAAAACCGATTTCTCCATCTACAATAACGATTTTTCGATGGTTACGATAATTGACAGTTTCAAGTAACCAAGCTGAAAAAATAGGGTCAAATTCTACAATTTCAATACCAGCTTCTTTCATAGGTTTTAAAAAGCGTCTTCTTAACGTATTACTTCCGAGTCCATCATAAAGAAAGCGTACAATAACACCAGATTTTGCTTTTTTTATTAAAGCATCTCGAACTTTCGTACCAATCTCATCAGATTTATAAATATAGTATTGAATATGTATGTGATGTTTTGCTTGCTCGATAGCTTGCAAAATTTCTGAGAATGTTTGATCTCCGTTTGTTAAAAGCTTTGTAGTTGTTCTATCTGCGGCAGGCCCGCCTCCAAATTTTTGTACGACTTCTGTTAAATGGGCAGAGCGTTCACTTAATGGGACTTTGAGTGATAACTCTACTCGTCTTCCTTCTAATATTTCACGGAATAATTTTCTTTGCTCTTCTGAACGATGGAGATGTTTTTTTCTTCTCCAACGGCTACGACCGAAAATAGAGTATAAAAGCACCCCTATAACGGGAAGAAGTGCTAATACTAAAAACCACGCTAAGGTGCTTTGAGGAGATCTATTTTCGATGAAAATAACGAATGAAATTCCTACGATTGTAATAGACCATAGGGCACCGACAAGTGTATATAAAGAAATAAACGATGTATTTAATAGGAAAAGAACGATAGATATAATTGTAAATATTAATAGTAATTGAACGATAGGCTTCTTCATTTCTATAAAATTCCTCTAATCTTTCTTAAATATAGACTTCTTATATAAAAGGTATAATCCGACATTCTTATTATAAAGTGTTTTGTTTTTTTTACAAAATATAGACATTTTCCCCATGCTTTCCGCATTTGTCCTACATACAGTATATTGTTACGTTATTATCCTGCTATTTGCTGGTTAATAAACAGTGTAGGGGGGACAAAACATTTGTCCGTTATATAGGAACAGGGATAACCATATCATGGATTTGTAACAGGTGCATGATGAAGCGAAGGATATGGTTATTCGTATTATACGGATTCTTCTTATTATATAGGTTACTAACAAGGTCCGTACTATTCATACAATACCTATTAAGATAAGAAAATGGAAAAGGAGAGGGGAATAATGAATTATATAGAAAATAACGGATTGTATTATCGTCATAATCATGGAGGTCACCATCATAATGGCGGACATAACCATCATGGAGGGCACAATCACTATGATCATCACCACCATCACGGAGGTGGATGGGGCTGGGGTGGCGGCTCATGGGGCGGTGGATTTTTCCCAGGAAGTTTTGCTGGAGGCGTGTTAGGTGGACTTACAGCTGGCGCATTAACGGGTGCAGCAAGTGGAGGCTACTATCCAGCACCGTACCCAGTAACTTATCCAGCGCCATACCCAGCACCATATCCAACTCCATATCCAGGGTATCAGCAAATACCATATCCGTATTAAACTAAAAAAGAGGCTTGCCTCTTTTTTAGTTTAATAAAGTATTTATAAAATATTTCCAAAATAAAGGTGAAAATATGTTAATATTTTGTTATTGTAATTCAAAAACATATATACTAATTTTAACTTTTATATTATTATCCGTGAATAGTTGTATAGTGTGCTCGGAATTCTATTTCGCTAGTAAAGTAAAGAGGGTTAGATGTGAGCGGGATTATTAGGAAACAATGGTCGTATAGAGCTAGTTATAAAGGAACGTAAGAGAATGAATAAGGTATAATAAAATAAGATCATTATAGTGATAAGAAACTACTATTTATAATGGAAACGGCATTATATTGCTTTTTATTATAAATAATATTATGTTATTTTAATCGGCATATTTCAAAATGTGATGAATGCAAATAGCTATTATTAAGAAATGAAATATCTCTATTTCTATGAAGAGAAACAAGTTGTGTTTTAGTCAGATAGGAAGCAAGGAGAGATGCGCATGCTAGAACAAAGAGGTCATGCATTATATGACTCTTCATTGCGAGATTTAAAGTTAGCATTAGATGAGTCTTCAATTGTTGCGATTACAGACCGAAATGGTCTTATTACATATGTAAATGATAAGTTTTGTGAAATCTCCAAATATACACGAGAAGAGTTAATAGGAAAAGATCATCGTATTTTAAATTCAGGATATCACCCGAAAACATTTTTTCAAATTCTATGGAAGCGTATTTTGAACGGAAAAGTATGGAGAGGTGAGATTCGAAATCAAGCAAAAGATGGGACGTATTATTGGGTTAAAACAACAATTGTTCCGTTTTTAAATGAAAAAGGAGAGCCGTATCAATTTATCGCGATCCGAAATGATATTAGTAGTAGGAAAGAAGCAGAGCAGAGGTTGCGGTTAAGTGAAAGTCGTTATAGGGAGCTTGCGTATCATGATGCTTTAACGAGTTTACCGAACCGATTGCAGCTAATAACGACTGTAAACGAGATGATTGCAGGAAAAAAAGAATTTGGTATGATTTACTTTGATTTGGATCGTTTTAAATTAGTAAACGATACGCTAGGTCATATGATAGGGGATTTACTTTTAAGCGAAGTTGCTTCACGGTTGCATTACGTGCTAGGAGAGAAAGACGTTCTGGCTAGGCTGGGTGGCGACGAATTTGTGCTGTTAACAAAAAATCATAAACAAGATGAAATGAGGCAGTTAGCGACATCTGTGTTGTCATGTTTTCAGGCACCATTTATGCTTGAAGGTCATGAAGTATACATTTCAGCTAGTCTAGGACTGTGCGCATATCCGCAAGACGGACAAGATGTAGAAACTCTATTGAAAAATTCGGATTTAGCCATGTATAGTGCGAAAGAACAAGGCAGAAATGCCGCGTGTTTCTTTACAGATGAGTTACGTGCGAAAATAAATCGTAGAATGAAAATTGAATTCGCTTTGCAAAAGGCAATTCGTGATGAAGAATTAGATGTGGTACTGCAGCCTATTATTGATTTGAAAACGAAGAAATATACCGGTATTGAGGCTTTAGCGCGTTGTTCGACAGAAGAAGGGCCTATTTCGCCAGGCGAATTTATTCCAGTAGCTGAAGAATCTGGACTTATTATAAAATTAGGAGACTGGGTATTAGAAAAGTCATGTCGCTTGTTTAAAACATTGCCAGATTACGAAGAAGGACTAAAGTTATCTGTTAATTTATCCATACAACAATTAATGCAAAAGCGTTTTATCATATCTGTACGTAGCATTTTAAGGAGAACTGGCTTTCCACCGAATCGTTTAATTTTGGAAGTAACGGAAAGTATCGCTGTTCGCCATTTTGATTATATTATTGCTACATTACAAGAATTAAGAAATATGGGTATTTTAATTGCTTTAGATGACTTCGGAACGGGCTATTCTTCCTTATATTATTTAAAACAACTGCCACTGGATATAGTAAAAATTGATCGTAACTTTATTCGTGAATTTCATTATGATCATGCACAGCCAGAGCGAACGATTGTAAAATCTGTTATTGAAATTGCTCATAGCTTAAATTTAGCAGTAGTTGCTGAAGGGGTAGAAACAGTAGAGCAAGAAAGTTTATTACAATCTATGGGCTGTGATTACGTACAAGGATTTTATTATGCGAAGCCTTTATCTGTAGGGGAGTTAAAAGAAAAGTTAATTATAGATTTTTAATAAAAAAGAGAAGCTGGTAGCTTCTCTTTTTTTAATTTATTTTTTGTGAGTTTTTCATTAGTACTGGATAAAGAATAAGACCTAATACAAACAATCCAATTCCTAAGAAGAACGTTTTTAAATCAGCAGTTCCTGTTTTAATAACCCAAATAGAGTAGACAAATGCTAATGTAGTAATGATCCCATCTTTTATTCGAGAGCCAGGCATTATATCATACGTTTCTCCTGTAATAACCAATTTGAATTGGTACAGCGTAGAAACAAGGTATGGAATTAAATAAGCTAATGTTGCTACAACGATAGCGAAATTATAAGCTTCTGATACGGTACCAGAAATCGTTGAGAATAAGAAAATTTGCGTCATCACATTTGTAATAAATAATGATTTTGAAGGACTACCTTTTTTATTTGTTTTCGCAAAAAACTTAGGGAAAAGTCCATTCTTTGCTGCCTGGTAAGGTACTTCTGAACTAACAACGATCCAGCCAACTGTAGATCCAAATAAAGATACAAGTGCAAGTAAAGCCATTATATATGCGCCTTTATTGCCAATTGCTAAATTTAATGCGTCTACTAATGGTTTTTGAGATTCTTTTAAAGCATCTTGCGAGAGAGCTCCCATTGTAAGTAAAGTAATTGACATGTAAATAAGAAGAGCGATAATCAACCCGAAAATGGTAGCTTTTTTTACATCGCGCTGAGATTTTGCGCGGTTAGAAAGCATTACAGCAGATTCAATACCGATAAATGCCCAAAGTGTTGCGATAGCAGCTGAATTGATTTGTCCACCTAACGAAATTGATTGTCCTGCTTCATTCATAAATGTTTGACCGTCTCCGAAATTAGAGGCATTGAAAATGAATAATGTGATTACAATAAACATTGTAAATCCAATAATTTTTGCAATGGTAGCAAGAAGATTCATATTTCCAGCTCGGTCAATATTTTGAGAAAGAATATATTGAATTCCCCATAACATAAGGCTACATACGAGGAAAGTTAGTCCTTTTCCGAGTTCTAGTGAAAATCCGTTCGTTGAAAAAAGAATTTGCTTACTTTGTAACACTGGAAAGAATGTTGATAAATATCCAGCAAAGGAAATAATAACAGATGCGGTTGCAGCCCAGTTCGCAGCCCAATAGCCCCATGCCATACTATATCCTGCAACTTTACCCGCTTTTTTTGAAGGGAACATCGCTTGAGCATAACTTTGTGGTCCAGCTTTTAATTCTGGTTTTCGGATTGCTAAATTTCCAAATACGAGTGCAATCATAAATACGCCAAGGCCTGTAATACTCCATGCGAGTGTAGAACCCATTGGACCTGATACGTGTGCTAAATTTGCTGGGAGCATAAATACGCCACCGCCAACCATATTTCCGATTACAAAAGCTGTTAAAATCCATAATCCCCATTTTTTCGTTTCCATTTTTGTTAACTCCTTTGTAGTAAGTTTTGCTTAAACATCATTTTTTACTAGCTTTTTGGCAATAAAAAAAGAGCCATGTAGATAAAAAATACCTACATGGCTCTTCGCCTAACGTAGGTACAACGGGAATAACCCTTGTACCTACGCGTAATTTTTCCGCTAGGTTTCAAGGGTTACGTATGATGATGATGTTTTTGTGCAAATGTAACTACAATTGTTGTATAAGTAAGCATAGTTCTTTGCTCCCTTTCTCCTCTGATTTTGAAGTTAGTATACTACATGTTTTTTTGAATGAAAAGAAAAATATAAAAATTTTTATAAAAATACGTTTTAGAGATTAAATATTTACCTGTATTTTTCCTATACTGGAAAATAAGTGAGAGATTGGCAGAAGAGTGTAGCATGGTATAATACATATAGAATTAGAAGGTGACAAGGGGCTATTGTAGATGATGAGTAAGTATGAACAAATTTATACAGAAATCAGTAAGTCTATTGATAATAAGCAATTAAAAGAGGGATGCAAAATCCCATCCGAAACTGAATTAATGAAGCAGTATGAAGCAAGCCGCGGTACGGTAAGAAAAGCTGTAGATTTATTACAAGAGCGTGGATATGTTCAAAAAATACATGGAAAAGGTGTTTTTGTTTTAAAGCGAAAAAACATTGAATTCAACTTTGGTGGTATTGTAAGTTTCCAAGAAGAAAATGAACGTTTAGGACGCCATTGTATTACAGAAGTCGTGGAAATGGAGAAAGTAAAAGCGACAAAAGAAGTTGCAAAGCTATTAAATGTGAAAGAGAAAACAGAAATAGATCATATTAAACGAGTACGAAATATTGATGGAGAAAAAGTAATTTTGGATATTAATCATTTTGTATCGGAATATATTCCTGGATTAACGAGTGAAATTGCAGCAAAGTCCATTTATAAATACATTGAGAAAGAATTAGGTCTTCATATTAGTTACTCACAGAGGGTAATTGAAGTGCAGCCATGTACAGAGGACGATAGAGAGTATTTAGATTTAAATGGAACAGACTATGTTGTCGTTGTGAAAAACTTTACGCATTTTTATGATGGAAGTCAGTTCGAATATACAGAATCACGCCATCGTTTAGATATTTTTCATTTTTCGGATGTGGCGCGGAGAAAATAAGGAGATGGAACGAAATAACGTTTCATCTCTTTTTTTATAAAAAAATTACAAACTCGTATATACGAGTGTTGACTAACTTATATATACGAGTTAATATGTAATTGTAAACGGTATCAAAAAAAGAAAAGAGGGACGGGAATATGGGGAAAGACTATCGTCAAACAGCAGAGGAAGTGTTGCAGTATATTGGTGGAAAAGACAATATTGAACAAGCTGCGCACTGTGTAACGAGGCTCCGTATCGCTTTAAAAGATGAAAGTAAAATAGATAACGATAAATTACAGTCTGTTTCATTAGTGAAGGGAGCGTTTCATAACGCTGGAGTATTTCAAATTGTAATCGGTCCAGGAGATGTTGATCGAGTATATGCCGAATTGATAACGCTTGCAGGTATGAAGGAAGCGACAGTAGCTGACGTGAAAGACTCTGGAAACCAAAAGTTAAACCCAGTTCAAAAGTTTGTAAAGGTATTTTCAGATGTATTTATGCCGATATTACCAGCCATCGTAACAGCTGGTTTACTAATGGGAATTAACAATCTATTAGGAGCGAAGGACTTATTTTTTGAAGGTAAAAATTTATTAGATGTATATCCAAACTTAAGTGGGCTTTGGGATTTAATTAATATGATGGCGAATACAGCATTCGTATTCTTACCAGCACTTGTCGGTTGGTCAGCAACGAAGCGTTTTGGTGGTAGTCCGATATTAGGGATTGTTATGGGATTAATGCTTGTGCATCCAGCCTTATTAAACGCGTGGGATTATGGTAAAGCAGCAACTGGTTTAGATGGACAAAAGATTGAGTACTTCGATATTTTAGGATTATTTCAAATTGAAAAGGTAGGGTATCAAGGTCAAATCTTACCGGTTTTAGTAGCAGCACTTGTATTAAGTAAAGTGGAAATTTTCTTGAAGAAACATGTACCAAATGCAATTCAATTATTAGTTGTACCAATTACAACGATTGTCGTAACAGGTGTGTTAGCGTTAGGAATTATTGGTCCAGTTACACGTCATATTGGAGATTTATTAACAGCTGGATTAGTAGGTGTATATGAAACAGTACCAGTAGTTGGAGCAGTATTGTTTGGAGCATTATATGCACCGCTTGTAATTACAGGTATGCATCATATGTTTATTGCAATTGACTTACAATTAATTGCACAGCACGGTGGTACATTCATTTGGCCAATGATTGCTCTTTCTAACATTGCGCAAGGTAGTGCGGCACTTGCGATGTTCTGGATTTCTAAAAATCAAAATGATAAAAGCATGGCATCTACATCAGCAATCTCAGCATATTTCGGTATTACAGAGCCAGCTATGTTTGGTGTAAACTTACGAAATAAATTCCCGTTCTATGCAGCGATTATAGGATCGGCTATTGCAGCTATATTTATTACGTTAAATGGTGTATTAGCACCTGCTATCGGAATTGGCGGATTACCAGCATTTATTTCTATCATTCCGAAATCGATTCCAATGTTTATTGTAGGAATGATTATCGCGGTTGTAATTCCATTTACGTTAACATGGTTATTTGCAAAACGAGTAAAACAGAAGTAGGAGGAAGTTAAACATGAAGGATTGGCATAAAAGTGTAGTTTATCAAATTTATCCGAAGAGCTTTAATAGCTATTACAATAAAGAAACCGGTGATATAAAAGGAGTTACAGAGAAACTAGATTATTTAAAAGAACTCGGAGTAGATTATATTTGGTTAACACCGATATACCAATCACCACAAAATGATAATGGATACGATGTAAGTGATTACTACAGTATTGATCCATCTTACGGAACGATGGAAGAGTTTGAAGAGCTTTTAGAAGAAGCAAAGGCACGTAACATTGAAATTATGCTCGACATTGTTGTAAATCATAGTTCTACGGAGCATAAGTGGTTTAAGGAAGCGAAGGAAGATAAAAATAGTCCATATCGTAATTACTATATTTGGCGTGATGAAAAAAATAATTGGCAATCTAAGTTTGGTGGGTCTGCTTGGAAATATGATGAGAAGACAGAGCAATATTTTTTACATCTATTTGATGAGACACAAGCTGATTTAAATTGGGAAAATAAAAAACTTCGTGAAGAAGTATATGATATGATGCGTTTTTGGCTTGATAAAGGGGTAACTGGATTCCGATTAGATGTTATTAATTTAATTTCAAAAGATCAACAGTTCTTAAATGATGACGGAAGTACGGCGACAAGCGATGGGCGTAAATATTATACAGATGGCCCGCGCGTTCATGAATATTTACAAGAGATGAACCGAAATGTTTTTGAAGGGAAAGATGTAATTACAGTTGGAGAAATGTCATCTACGACAATTGATAATTGTATTAAATATTCAAACCCTGAGCGTAATGAATTAAGTATGACGTTTAGTTTCCATCATTTAAAAGTAGATTATCCGAATGGAGATAAGTGGACGCAAGCTGATTTTGATTTCATTAAATTAAAAGAGATTATGTCTAATTGGCAAATTGAAATGCAAAAGGGCGCAGGATGGAATGCGTTGTTCTGGTGTAATCATGACCAACCTCGCATAGTGTCACGCTTCGGTGATGATAGAAAGTACCGAAATGAATCTGCGAAAATGTTAGCGACAGCTATGCATATGTTGCAAGGAACACCTTACATTTATCAAGGCGAAGAAATCGGTATGACGAATCCTAAATTCGAGTCCATCGAGCAATATCGCGATGTGGAATCGTTAAATATACACGATATAAAGCTAGAAGAAGGATTATCAAAAGAAGAGATTATCGGGATTTTAAAACAAAAATCTCGTGACAACTCTCGTACTCCGATGCAGTGGAATGAAAAGGTGAACAGTGGTTTTACAACAAGTACACCTTGGATTTCAGTTGCTGAGAATTATAAAGAGATTAATGTAGAAAAAGCATTAGAAGATAAAGAATCTGTATTTTATCATTATAAAAAGTTAATAGAACTTAGAAAAACGTATGATGTAATTACAGAAGGGAAATATGCTATTTTAGATGAAAATCATCTTAAGGTTTGGGCATATACACGTACTGTAAATGACGAGGTATTACTCGTTATCAATAACTTCTATGGAGAAGAAATAACGTACTCTGTACCAGCTCATGTTCAATTAGATGGAATGAAGCAAGAAGTACTACTGTCGAATTATAAAGATTCCAGCAAGGATATTACAAAACTTAACTTAAGACCATATGAATCAATTGTATATCGATATACGAAATAAAAAGGTTGTATGCCCGCGTGGCATACAACCTTTTATTTTAAGACACCACTATACAAAATGTTTACTTCTACTTCAGGTTTGAATTTTACTTTTGCATAATCTTTATTCCAATTTTTTTTCTTCCATAAGTCAGGGTGATAAGCGATAAGGTGTCTGCCGATACCGAAAGCATCACAATTTGCTTTTTGTAACCTGTTCGTTATTTGTTTTGCTTCTTTTGTAAGTTGTTTAGATAATTTTTTATTTAATTTTTTTCTTTCTTCCATTTTGTAAATATTATCTCTTGGAGCCTCAAGGGCTATAACTTTTAGTTGAAGCTTAATGTGAGCATATACATTTCCTTTTTTATCTGTTGTTATTTTTAAGTCTCGCTTTAACTTTCGATTGCTAATTTCCATTGTTAAATAATCAGATGTCTTCTCTGATTCATCGCTAGTAAGTTTTTGGGTTATACGGGCACTTGTTCCCATTTTTCCGGTTAATAATACGAATAAAACAGATTGTTTCAAAGGTAAATGCCCAGTTAATTTATCATTATTAAATAAAGCTAACCCGTTTGTAATTACTTCTTTTCCTTTTATTTTTATAGACGGGAGGGTAAAGTCTTTACCGGGATCTAACATTTTTGTAGCGGCTGTTTCTAAAGTTTCTTTTGGAAATACACTCATATCTTCTAAGCTTTTCACTTTTTTCTTTAGAAAATCTCCAATTAGTAAATTTCCTACTTTCTTTTTTTCGAGTATCTCGGACGTTTCACCATCTACTGCAATAAGTTTTACTAAAGCAGTTGGGTTTGTTGGGTCACGAAAGCTGACATCTAAATAGGGTAGTATACCTTTTTTTAGAATTTTGGTTCCTAGTAATTGAACACCATATTTGAAATAGCGAATATTCCCAGTCACATTTTTTTTTAGGGCATCGCTTGTATCCCTTATGTTATGCCCGGTTGCTGAATGTATTTCATTTTCGAATGAAGATTGCTCTCCGCTTGAACTTTTTACGAGTTCAAGCGTTTGCTGAAGTTTATTTTCTTCCGTAATATCATATCCAATGCTATAAGCTAATCTCGCTTCTCTTAATGGTTCTTGATCCCAACAGCCAGAAAGGAATGCACTAGTACATAATATAAAAAGTAATTTAACTCTTTTTTGGAACATACTGTTCTCCTTTCTTATTCCTTATTACTGAATAAAGTAGAAATAAAAGAGGGAGGACAACTATGAAAATATACGTGAACTTATCAGTAAAAGTTGCAATTAATTTTAATTCTTCAGGTGTATCTATAAATAGGGCTACACTAAAAGCAATAATACCAACGATTGGAACAGCCTTTTTATGATTAGCCAGATTGAAGATATGTCCAATTCCTATAGAAGCAGCACAGTAATAACTAGCAATAGAAGCTACAACAGTTATCATCCATATTGGGATGAATAGTAAATCGGTTCGGTCTATAATCCCAATATGTAGAGAACGCAATAAGTAAGCAACTGGCTCTGGAATAAGTTCAACTTGTTTTGGACTAAATACGATAAAGCAAATCCAAACAGTAAAAGTATAAAAAAGAGTTACAAATCCATTAGCGATAGAAATTGCTTTCAGTTTTGCCACAGAACTCCCGTTTACTTTTGGGAAAGCGATAAGAATAATCTCAAAACCATACATAGCTGTAATGGTTTCTTTTGATGCTTGAATAATATTCCACCATCCGGCTTCTGTAATTGGAAAAATGTAAGAAAAATCAGCTCGTGTAAGCCCTAGGGCAATTAAAAGAGCCATTGGTAAAATGAGAATAGAAGCCATGACGTAAAACCGTACGATGACTTTGAACGTATTATAAGCTATGTAACAACAAGCTATTGTAAATAGCATGAGGGTGGCATACCAAGGAGTTGCTTGTAATATCCAAACTTTAATGACATTACAAGCATTTAACATAACCGTCATACCGATAAGGGTAAAATAAAAAACATAAGCAAAACCTAATAGTTTTCCAAACTTATTCCCAAATAGCATACAAACACTTTCATACATATCTGCATCAGGAAATCGTTTTAAGAAAAGCCACATAAGTAAAATAATAAGTTGAATTGCAAGACCAGCGATGAGAGCAGAAATCCATCCGCCACCTTTCGCTATTGGGTGAAGACGGTTTGGTAGAGAAAGTATACCAACTCCGATTTGGCATTGAATAACGAAAAAGGTAAATTGAACAAGTGAAATTTTACTTTGCGTGTTTGTCACCGTTCTCATCCTCTCTCGTTACATGTTGTCGTTGCATTTTTTTCGGTTTTGAATCATGTGGTCGTTCCCAAAACGACCAAATTGGTAGTCGTACAAAAGAGTCTTTCATATCTTTTATCCGCATCGGAGCAACAGGAGAAAGATATGGGGTATGAAATGAATGTAACTGGCATAAATGAACGAAAGTTATAATGAGACCGAATGATATTCCTACATAGCCGAATATGGCAGCAAGGAGCATTAATGGAAAACGAAGAATCCGAACTGCGGAACTCATATCATTTGATGGAACAAGAAAAGATGAGATTGCAGTTAAAGCTACAACGATAATCATTGTATAAGAAACGAGACCGGCTTTTACAATTGCATCACCAATTACTAAACCACCTACAATACCGATTGTTTGTCCAACTCGGCTTGGCAAGCGAATACCAGCTTCCCGTAATAATTCAAAGATTAATTCCATTAAGAGAGCTTCAAAAATAGGAGGAAGTGGCACTTTTTCTAATGAAGCTTTAATCGTATAAACAAGTTCGAGCGGCAACACATCAGGATGAAAAGCAACTGTTGCGATATATATAGCGGGCAAGAGAAAGGCAATCAAGAAACTGACTAAGCGAATCATTCGGATGAAAGAACCGACAATCCAGCGGTTATTATAATCATCTGGTGATTGATAGAAAGCAAATAACGTAACAGGAACGATAAGTGCAGTTGGATCTCCATCAGATAAAATAGCAACTCGTCCTTCCATTAAATTTGCTGCGACTCTATCTGGACGCTCTGTATTTAATTGTTGCGGAAAGGGTGAGAAAGACGTATCCTCTATAAATTCTTGTATATATCCTGGAGGCATAAGTGCATCTGTCTTAATCGTTTCTAACCTTCTTTTTACTTCTGTAACTAAATCGTCATTCGCTATATTTTGCATATAAGCAATTGCCACTTTCGTATGCATTTCTTCACCGAGTGTGAAATATTTAACGACGACATGTGGACTTTTTATGAGTTTACGAATAGAAGCTAAATTGGTTGCTAAATCTTCTACTAAACCAGTATGCGGTCCACGGACAATCCCTTCATTATCAGGTTCTGTTATATCTCTCTTTAAAGATAGAGCTGTTTCGAAAATACAAAAACTGTCGACGTGTTCATGAAAATATAAAGATTTACCTTGTAATAAAAGCTGCACACCATAATTTAAATTTGTTTCTTTTTTCATATTTAATGTGGCAAAAGCTTTATCTAAAGACAGATCCGATCGAGTTAATAATGGTTCAAGAGCTAATTGATGAATTAAATTTGGGTCTGCTAAAGATTCGATATATATAATTGTTCCTTTTCCATTTTGAAAAGGGATATCTAATTTTTTTATATCGTCTGAATGGGAAAGTTTGTTTTCAATGTAATTAATGTTCTCCGGAAGTGATGGAAACATATGCTTTTGATTTTTACTCTCTTGTTGTTCTTTAGGCTCCGTCATAATTTCCACCTCTTTTAGAATAAAGTCACTTCAGTTAATTTTTGTTGTTTGTGAGAAATTTATGCTTGGATTATTCGGGTGAGAGATTGAAAATTCTGTTTTTTTATCTTCTATACTTAAAGAAAATGAAAATTAGGAGAATGGGAAGAAAGCGTATATTAGATTGGCAATATTAATATATATCTTTTGTACTATAGGAGGGTAAACCTAGCGGCACATATAATTACATCATTCGATGAATAGGAAATTTAAGAAAAGCGATTTATAATAATAGTATTGTGTCTTGCCTTTTTAGGGGCAGTACACAGCCGGTGATTGGCTAGTGGAGGTTCTTCCATTTTGCCAGTGCCGGTTTTTTATTGGATAATAGAGAAAATGAAGTTTTATAAAGAAAGAAGGGGTTGTTTTGAAGGATGTAAATTCTATCTTTATGAGAGAAAAGATTGCTAGTTCTTATCTTTATTTTATTTCTTTTCTTGGTTTGATTACTATAACTATATCTTTACTTGAAATTAAAATCCCTTCTCATTTAACAATACTAATATTGTTATTAATATTTATGGGGATTGCAGAGTATTTTCCTGTACGATTTTGGAGAGGAACGAGCTCGCTTACCTTTCCCATAATTTACGCTATGAGTTGGCAGTTTGGAATCCATATAACTATTATTGCTATTGTACTCGTAACGTTAATTATTCACCTGCATCGTCGTTCACCAATACAAAGAATGTTATTTAATAGTACTCAGCATGCGCTTAGTTTGATCTTGGCCGAATGGTTTTCAAATAAATGTATGCACTTATTAATTAACAATATAGATATGTCAGTTCTGTATGAAAATTTAATATCTTTGTTATTATTTTGCGTGTTTTTTTGTTTTTTCAACAACCGCTTTTACGATTTGTTAATGATACTCCTTCCACAGCCATATTCAATCTATCAGTGGTATAAAAAAACTGTAACGGTATTCCTTTGCGAAACTTTTGGTTTCTCTTATGCGGCCTTGATGCATGTATTAATTAGTACATATAGTGTGGAAGTAAATGAGATTACAGTACTTTTTTTCTTTTTTCCACTTGTAGCAATTTCAGTTATTAGCTCTTTTTCTGTACGGATAAGGATGGAGAAGGAACGATTATATGAGCTGTTTCTTATTACGACAGAAATTAGTCGTGGACTAACCGGAGGGAACCTGAAACATATTAAACAAGCACTTAAAGGTTTTTTTGGCATACAAGCATATGGAATATGGACAAAAGATGATGGAAACTGGAATCTTCTATTAAAAGATGGGAAAGTCCGTCTTGATATTTCTGATCATTCGGAAAAGTTTGAGGGAATCTCTAAAAATCTTGTGTTTAATGATTGGAAAACTGGTACGGCTCCTGGAGATGAAATATTTGATAGTGTCATACGCTCCCTTGTATATTTTCCTCTTATTGTAAATGATGAACTAGTCGGAATGTTTGTTGCAGGGAAAAGTAGAACTGCGGGTTTTTTCCCGGAAGATGTACAGTCTTTAGCTACGTTTTCTAATCAATTAGCTAACGTAGTTAAAACAAGGATATTGATTTCTGAACAGGAAAAAAGAATGATTTTAGAAGAAAGAAATAGAATCGCACGCGAAATTCACGATGGTATTGCGCAAACATTGGCAGGGGTGATATATCAACTAGAATCCGCACAGAAAAAATATCGTGATAAACCAATAGATATGCAACAAATAGTAGAGAAAAGTATAAAAGATTTAAGAGGAAGCTTAGGAGAAGTTCGCTATTCTATTTATGCTTTAAAACCATATCCGACACAACAATTAGGGCTAAAGCAGGCGATAGCAAGTAAAATAAAGTCTTTAAAACAAGAATATGAACTAGATATTACATATCATGAAAGAGGTCATGCACGTGCGCTTAGCTTTTCAAAAGAAAGAGCTATTTTTGATACATTACAAGAGAGTTTGCAAAACATTGTAAAACATGCACAAGCAGACAAGACTGATGTTTTACTTAGCTATCAAAGTGAGCACGTGCTTTTAAGGGTTAAGGATAATGGGGTTGGGTTTTCACTATTTGAGTCTATGGTTAAAACGAAGAATGAGCCACATTATGGTATATTACATATGAATGAACAAGCTGAACAATTAGGGGCTACTTTACAGATTGATAGTTCTGTAGGGAAAGGGACAGAAATTACACTATTAATTCCAGATTCACAAACAAGGGGTGCGTAAAATGATTAAAATATTAGTAGTGGATGATCATGCTTTTTTACGAGACGCAATTCGGAGCATACTAGAGGATGAATCTGATATGAACGTGGTTGGAGAAGCTAGCTCTGGGGACGGAGTATTGGAAAAAGTAGAAGAATGCAGACCAGATTGTATTTTGATGGATATTAATCTTCCTGGGAAAAATGGTATTGAAGCTACAGAGTTGGTGAAAAAAAATTATCCGAATTGCCGAGTACTTGTGTTTACAATGTATGAGCATGATGAGTATTTAATGGATGCACTTCAAGCTGGTGCTGATGGGTATTTATTGAAAGATTCATCATCGGAGCAGGTAGTAGCAGCAATTCGGATGTTATATCGAGGCGATTCAGTTATTCATCCGCGTATGACTAAAAAATTAATTACATATCATCAGCAAAAAATGAAAGTAGAATCAAATGAAAATGAACTGACGGAACGTGAAAAGGAAATTCTCTTTGAATTAGTAAAAGGACTTAGTAATAAAGAAATTGCTGAAGCTCTGTATATTAGTGATAAAACAGTTAAAATTCACATCAATAAAATTTTTAAAAAACTAAATGTGAAAAGTCGGTCGCAAGCGGTGATTTATGCTGTTCGAAATCAATTGGTTCCGTTGGATTAAATAAGAGATGTTTAAAAGAACTATCGTGTTTCTTTATTCTATATTACAAAGAATAAAGAGCAAGATAGTTCTTTTGTACTATGTAGACATAGAATCATTAGAAAAAAGATACGCCTTTCGTTTAATTTTCAGAAAAGTTAGAATGTGGAATAATAAAAATAGAATTATTGCTTAAAGCTACTAATAATTCATGTTGTAAATCATTGTAGTTGGAAACAATTTATGGGGGCTTTTATAGAAAGAAGATTAGAAGTGTGGGGATGGCGGTAGTAGTGTTGGAGATTTTTGATCCTTTTAAATAGATCCAAGGTTGATAGAATTGCCAATGCTACATAGGAGCTCAGAAGATTTATTTTAGAAAAAATAATTTTAATAATAAGGAGATGCGCTATGAAGAAGGGGAAATTCGGAAGAATACTTATCGGAACGCTAACTGTTGGTATGTTAATGTCTCAAGGAATTCCATATAACGTATTGGCAGAAGAAGTAAATACATCTACTTTAACTGGAATTGATGATGCAAGTTCTATATTGAAAGGACTTACAAAGGAACAACGTAATGCTTTAAAAACATTAGATACAAAACCTGGTTTTGTTATTTCACCAGGCATTAATACAGCAAGTCCTGATAATGTGAATGTGATTGTAGAATTTAAGCAAGCACCTAGCAAAATCGAGATGTTAAAACAAGCAGCTAAAGGGAAAAAAATAGCTCTTTCAACTGCAGAACAAAAGGTGGAAGCATCGCATAAAGGATTTAAAACTGAGCTTGAACAGCTTCAAAAAAAGAAAGATAAGGGGCCGGATTTTAAAACTGCCAAAATAACAAGAGAATATAAGAATGCTTTTAATGGTGTGGCAATGTCGTTACCTGCGAATACGATCGAAGATTTAGTTCGCACTGGTATTGTTAAGCGTGTATGGGAAGATCGTGAGGTCAAAATTGATTTACCGAAAGAAACAGCTAAGACGGCTGCCGAACCCAAAATGGCAGATAGTGTACCACAAATTGGTGTGGACAAGCTGCATGATGAAAAAATAACAGGAAAAGGAATTAAGGTAGGTGTACTGGACACAGGTATTGATTATAACCACCCTGATTTAAAAGATGCTTATAAAGGGTATCGTGCAAAGCAAGGTGAAGATCCAAGCAAAATAGATCCGAACTCAATAAAAGGATGGGATTTTGTTAATAATGATGCTGATCCAATGGAGACAACGTATAAGGATTGGCAAAATTCTGGAGGATATCCTGAAATTTATGATGGAAGTGCATACTATACATCCCATGGTACTCATGTAGCTGGGACAATTGCTGCAGACAAAAAGAATAGTGTGGATTATGCAGTTACGGGAGTCGCTCCGGATGTAGATTTATATTCATATCGTGTATTAGGTCCATATGGAAGTGGACAAACAAGCGGTATTCTTGCTGCGATTGATAAAGCAGTGAAAGACGATATGGACGTTATCAATTTATCATTAGGTGCGTCTATTAATGATCCTTTATATCCTACTTCTATTGCAGTAAACAATGCGATGTTAGCTGGTGTTGTTACAGTAGTAGCGGCAGGTAATAGTGGTCCAGAAGAAGGTACCCTTGGATCACCTAGTGCAGCAGCACTTCCAATTACAGTTGGAGCAAGTGACGCTGCGATGACTATCCCGACATTTTCCGCCGATGCAGCTGATTTACATGTGGATAAAATGATGCTACTTGGAAAAAGCTTTACTGATAAGATTGAAGATTTGAAAGGTCAATCCTTATCGCTTATATATGCAGGACTTGGGAAATCAGGTGATTTTACAGGGAAAGATGTAAAAGGGAAGTTAGCTCTTATCCAACGCGGTGAGATTACATTTGATGAAAAAATTAAAAATGCTAAGGAAGCAGGTGCAAAGGCGGTAATTGTATATAACAATGTAGATGGTGAAATTACAAGTTATCTTGGAGAAAGTACTTCATCTATTCCATCGTTCCGCTTAACAAAGGCAGATGGTGAGAAATTGCAAGCAAAAGCTGTCCAAGGAGATGTCTCTTTAACATTTGGAGAACTGAGTAACACAAAAACAGAGGGAGATCACTTAGCCGATTTCAGCTCTCGCGGTCCTGCAAGTAAAACAGATGATATTAAGCCGGATATTGTAGCGCCAGGTGTGTCTATTTTCTCTACTGTTCCTGAATATATTAATGATCCAAAGGATGGAGAAAATTATCCGGTAGCGTATGGACGTATGTCAGGTACATCTATGGCAACTCCTCATACAGCGGGGGTGGCAGCACTCATTTTGCAAGAAAATCCAAACTACAGTCCGTTTGAAGTAAAAGAAGCGCTTATGAATACTGCAGTTGACTTAAAAGAGGCACGCTCTGTATTTGAGGTGGGATCAGGCCGAATTGATGCGTATCGTGCAGTTCATGCAGATACAGCTATCGAGGTTATCGATAAAACATCAAACGTTGTAAATGATGAAGAAGTAGAAATTGAAGAAAAAACAGGGTCTATTGCATTCGGATATAAAAATCAATTGGGAAATGGACCTATTAAAGATAGTCGAAAAGTCTTAATTAAGAATAGCAATAAAACAGACGAGAAAGAGTTTAAATTAGAAGTAGAGTTTTCACCAACAAGTGTAGGTGTGCAAGATGCAGCGAAGAATGGTGTGAAGCTGAACGTACAAGATTCTATTAAAGTAGCTCCTAGTACATCAGGGGAAATTAGCCCTGAAATTATCATTCCAGAAAACGCTGAATTTGGTAGATATGAGGGATATATTCATATTTCAAATAAAAAAAATGAAAAAGAAGTATATCAAGTGCCATTTGCAGTTAAATTCACAGAAAAAGGAATTGAATCTGTAGATTTGCTGAGAGATGCAATGGCAACAGATACATCTAACTTCCATCCATTTATGGAAAGGCCGAGTTCACCGCTGACATTTAAATTGAACAGTCCACTTGAAACTATCGATGCAGTGGTGAAGGATCGAAAAACAGGAAAGGCATTAGGAATTGTGGGGACAATTAATGCTAGCAGTCTAACACCAAATATTGAATATATCATGTTCGATGGTATGGGTGGCTATGTATTCCCGTTTACAGGAGATCCAAATCATCCAATTGGAGACAAGCGAGTTACGTTGCCTGATGGAGATTACCAACTTGATTTCATTGGATATGACAAAGAAGGGAAACCTTATACAAAAGGAGATAGCGTAATTATTGATAATATCAAACCTGAAATGAAATTTACCGATGTAAAACCTGGCGTTCATGAGGTAAATGAATCTATGTTCAAAGAAGAAGATGGTCAGCGTGCATTATGGGTACATGGTAACATATATGATTCTACGATAGATGTATTAAAGGCAAAAGGCCTTCAGTATGACCAAAAAACTAATGAAATTGTATATTACCAAAACTCTGCTTTTCCGTCAGGTTGGTTGAATACAATTCAAGCCAATGGTGATTTTAAATTTGGTGTACTTCCAGAGGAAATCAATGAACCGCTTAATTTAAGGTTATTTGGATATGATCTTGCAACTGCATCAAATATGGTAAATGGATTTAAAGATTATGTCTTTGTTAAAGAGGGAACGGAATACGCTGTCCCAAGCTATGACAAGGATAAAGTTAAACTAGGAGAAAAAATTACATTAACTTTAAATCTTAATAATGTGAAACAACTTATGTCAGGTACATTTGAGATTCCTTATAGTAAACAGTTGTTTAAATTTGTAGATGTTAAACCAAATCCAGCACTTGCAGAATATGCAAAACAACATGGATTAAATATTAAATTAGAAGATCCAGTGATAAATGAAGAAGGAAACTGGGAAAACAAGGTGAAAGTTGGTGCATCTTTAGAAGGAACAGAATTTAAAGGTCTAGATGGAGACGCACCATTTGTAGATGTTACATTCGAGATGACGAGTGACGAGTATTTTAATAATTTAACAGCATTTGGAGTAGATAAATTCTCTTATACAAAAACAGGTGCATCAGAAGGCGTTGAGATTCCTGTGTTTAAAGATAAATCCTTTTCTATTATTTCGAAACATGCAATGGTTACAGGATATATTGGACCAGAAGCTTTCTTAACTGAAGAGGGGTATTTAGGTAAGAATGACTACACAAAACTAGGAGCAAAAGTGTATGCAGTTGGTAAGGATGGAAAGAAATATACAGGAACGGTTGATGATAATGGGCAATTTGAAATTCATAGTGTTCCAGTAAGTGATACAGAATATAATATTTTCGTAGAAATGCCAGGTCATTTAAATAGTAAATTAACTACAAAAATAGGGAAAATGCAGGATGGAGAATTAGTGGGACAAAACTTTAGAGCTGATATGGATGACAGCCTTGCAGGTGATGTAAACGGCGATAAAATGGTAGATATTCAAGATGCTAGAATAGCAGCTCTTTCATATGAAAAAGGAAAAGTGGCTGTAAAAGATGGAGATGTCAATCAAGATGGTGTTGTAAATGAAACAGATATTCGTTTTATTGAGAAGAATTTCTTGAAAAAGGGTCCAGATGCCAAAGAAAATCAGAAACCGAAAGAAAATGTAGGGCCAGTGACGTTAGATAAAATCTTACGTTCCATTGGATTAGAGCCAAAAAAATAAGTGGGCACAATTCTAGAGTAAACTAAGTGATAAAACAATGAGTATAGAATTAAATAGGATTTACTAACAATGGACCGGTAATGATTCGATGTAACATTACCGGTTATTCTTAAAGTGATAGTTATTTGTAAACATGAAGTAAATAATTTAACGTTGGTTAGGTTTCGTTATGGGGAATATTATTTGTTTAATTAGTATTGTTTGTGGGATGGAAATAAGGTTTGGAGTTTGAACTTTAAAAATAGGGGGACTTGTGAAATGAGTATTAAGAAAAAACTTGGTATGGGTGTTGTAACTGCAGGGCTTGGTTTATCTTTAATTGGCGGGGGGACATATGCGTATTTTAGTGATAAGGAAGTATCACAAAACACGTTTGCAGCGGGTACTTTAGATTTGAGTGTTAATCCTGAAGTTGTTATTAATGTCGACAATATTAAACCAGGTGATGAAATGGAACGCGGTTTTCAATTAGTTAACAAAGGAACTTTAGCGATAGGAGACGTGAAACTTCTTACAGATTATAGTGTAATCGATGCTAAAGGAGATAATGGAAGTGCTGATTTTGGTGATCATATCCGTGTCGATTTCTTATGGAATTTGGATAAAAATGAGGTTCCAATTTGGTCTACTACATTATCTGAATTAAAGGTAGCTACGCAAAACGGAAGTATTCCTGATCTTGTACAAAAAGGTGTTGTAGACCGAGAAGGAAATGGACTTGCTCCTGGTGATGATGATACTTTCTATGTAATGTTCACATTTGTAGATAGCAATGAAGAGCAAAATGTATTTCAAGGAGATTCATTAAAATTAAATTGGACTTTCAATTCAATGCAGACAAAAGGTGAAGAGAGATAAAGATAAATGTTATATATAAGAATAAATTGATGAAGAATTGAGAAATAAAATTTTTAATAGTGTAAGGGTTGATTTAGTGAATCAACCTTTTTTGTGTTTTGAGAGAAAATTATGCTTGGATTATTTGAAAAAAAATAAGCTTGAAAGTTACGTTACGTCATCTTTTATACTTAAGGAAACAAGGAGTAGAGGGATGGTGTATATAATTTTGAAAAGTATGTGGGGATGGAAAGAAATTTTATATTTATTTGTGTTTGTATTTATTATTGTCCCAGTAACAGTTGAATCTCTTTTTTATAACTATGCTTTAAAAATAATAGGGAACTCATTATATGCCGGAGTATTAATGGGATTTATAATGGCAGTGATATTTACTACTGTAGTTTATTTTTTTTGTATAAAAAGATATAAGCTCTCATGGAGAGATATTGGAATTCGGAAGCTTTCATGGAAAGATTTCTTATGGACATTTGGAGCGGTTATTTTCTTAATTGTAGTTAGTATTGCTGTATTAATGATAATGGAGAAAATGGGTATTTCTTTTGAAAATAGTAAAACGGAAACGGTCCAAAATGATAAATCAATATATTCATTCTGTATCGCGGTAATCGGAGCAGCAGTTATATCACCAATCTATGAAGAGATTTTGTATCGAGGGGTTTTTTATACGTTTTTTCGTGATAAATATGGTATATGGGGCGGAGTACTTATAAGTTCCATAATATTTACCGTTGTTCATATTCCAACATATAACACATTACCAGTGAATTTTTTTAGTGGAGTAGTATTTGCGTGGTTATATGAGAAAACAAATTCTATTTTATCAGCTATGATTGCCCAC
This sequence comes from Bacillus sp. M5A3_1b, assembly GCF_053345335.1. Classification (NCBI taxonomy): domain Bacteria; kingdom Bacillati; phylum Bacillota; class Bacilli; order Caryophanales; family Bacillaceae; genus Bacillus; species Bacillus sp. M5A3_1b. Next base: position 126,817 of record NZ_JBKEZY010000011.1, read on the forward strand.
GCATTATTCAATTTCATAGCAGTACTTCTCACATTTATGTCGAATTAAGAAGATATATAGGAGGGATACATATGGAAATAGCTGTAGAACGTGTTTTTACAAAAGAGGTTTTAGCAAGAGCAGCAAAGGCATTTCATGTAACAGTGGAAGAAAAGCCACTTGGAGATTTTGAAAATTATATTTTTAAGGCAAAGGGTGATAGTGGTGAAGATTACGTATTACGTTTAACACACTCTTCTCATCGTTCTAAAAAAGAAGTTGAAGCTGAACTAGATTTTTTACGATATGTTGCGGAGCATGGGGCAAAGGTAGCAGGACCTCTTTATTCAAAGTCTCAAAATCTTGTAGAAGGGATCAGAGCAGAGGATGAAACTTTCTTTTTCGCTTCTTTATTTACATATGCAAAAGGTGAACAAGTAAAAGGAAAAGAATCGCCTTATTGGGGAGATGCTTATTTTGAAGCATGGGGAAAAGCGATTGGCCAACTGCATCGCCTAACAATGAACTATCCTAAAACAGAATATCGTGATACGTGGGAAGAAGACGAAAGTGGGATTGTTAATGAATTAGAAGATGATCAAGTGAAAAAGATTGCAGCGGTATTAATGGATGAAATAAAGGCTCTTCCAATTGAAAGAGAAACGTTCGGCCTTATGCACGGTGATATCCATCCCGGTAATTTTCATTATGATGGTAAAGAGCTAACAATCTTTGATTTTGATGATGCGGCTTATAATTACTTTATACATGATTTAGCAATGGTTCTCTATTACTCTGTTCTATTTACACCGTGGACAGCGGAAGAGAAGACAGACTTTGCTCGTAAACAGCTACAAGTGTTACGAAAAGGCTATGAGTATGAGCACAGACTAGCGGATAGTTGGTATGAATCGTTACCGTTGTTCTTACGTCTACGTGATGTTGGTTTATACGGTACACTTCAAAAGAAGTTTAAGGAGAAAGATATGCCAGATAACTTCCGAGAATTAGCAGAAGAGCTATATGAAAGAATTATAAAAAGAGAAGCAATTGTGAATATATAATACATTTTTGTGAAAACAAAGTATACAGAATAAATGTATGCTTTGTTTTTTTATACAAAAATATGTTTGTTTTATTAAAATAATATTGTTATAGATTCGGTATACACTTATAATTTTATATATATTCTGAATATTCTTTATAAAGAAGGAGGGGGAATGTTGGAAGCTTTCGTAAATTGGTTAAATAATATTGTTTGGAGTCCAGCACTTGTTTATTTATGTTTAGGAGTAGGTTTATATTTTTCCATTCGAACGAGGTTTTTACAAGTAAGGCATGTAGGCGAAATGGTGAAGCTGACATTTCAAGGTGAAAAATCAGAGGCTGGTGTTTCTTCATTCCAAGCGTTAGCACTTTCGTTATCAGGGCGCGTTGGGACAGGGAATATAGCTGGGGTAGCAACAGCGGTTGCATTCGGTGGACCAGGAGCTGTATTTTGGATGTGGGCAGTGGCCTTTTTAGGAGCAGGATCAGCTTATGTAGAATCTACATTAGCACAAATATATAAGACGAAACATCAAGGGCAGTTTCGTGGTGGACCTGCTTATTACATTGAAAAAGGTTTAGGTGTGAAATGGTATGCATTAGTATTCGTTGCAGCGACAATTCTTGCAACGGGGCTTTTACTACCAGGTGTGCAAGCAAATAGTATTGCTGTAAGTTTAGAAACAGCTTTTGGAATTAACACTACCGTATCAGGGGCTTTATTAGTTGTTATATTAGCTCTTATCATCTTCGGTGGAGTAAAGCGAATTGTTAACGTGGCACAAGTTGTCGTACCGTTTATGGCAGTTGGTTATATTTTAGTAGCTTGCGTTATTGTTGCTATGAATATTGAAAAGTTGCCAGAAGCATTTATGTTAATTATAAGAAGTGCTTTTGCATTAGAGGCGGCTTTCGGTGGTATTATCGGTTTAGCAATTTCTTGGGGAGTAAAACGTGGTATTTATTCCAATGAAGCAGGGCAAGGAACTGGACCACATGCAGCAGCAGCTGCGGAAGTATCACATCCAGCTAAGCAAGGTTTAGTGCAAGCATTTTCCGTTTACATTGATACATTATTTGTTTGTTCAGCAACAGCATTTATGATGATTATTACAGGCATGTATAACGTATTTGATGCAAGCGGAAAAAACTTTATCGTAAATAAATTAAATGGTGCTCAGCCAGGACCGGGATATACACAGGCAGCGGTAGAATCTGTTTTCCCTGGATTTGGAAACGGTTTCGTTGCAATTTCGTTACTATTCTTTGCATTTACAACAATTATGGCGTATTACTACATTGCAGAAACGAATATCGCGTACTTAAATCGTGATAAAGACCGCCCTTGGTTGTCTATGGTACTAAAGTTTGTATTTTTAGGAGCTGTATTCTACGGCTGTATAAAAACAGCAGCAACAGCTTGGGCTTTAGGTGATATCGGTGTAGGAATTATGGCATGGGTAAATATCATTGCGATTTTACTATTACAAAAACCTGCATTAGTTGCATTAAAGGATTATGAAAAGCAGAAAAAAGAAGGAAAAGATCCGGTATTCGATCCAGGGCCATTAGGAATTAAAAATGCTGATTTCTGGGAGCATGAATACGGGAAAGATAAGAAAGAAGAAGTATCTTAATCGAATAGAAATGGAGAAGCAAAGGGAAATCCCTTTGCTTTTTTTATGGGCAAAAATGAAGGGAGAAGTTATTTTTGGGACTGTTTTTGAATATAAAAAGAATGTACATGCTTTGTTAGGGGAAGGAGGGGGAGAGTATGTTGATAGAGTTTCGTAATGTAAATAAATATTATGGCAACTTTCAAGTTTTAAAAGATATTAATGTGCAAGTGAAAAAAGGGGAAGTGGTAGTAGTTGTTGGTCCTTCAGGATCAGGAAAAAGCACGTTGCTTCGGTGTATAAATCAGCTAGAGACAATTACAGATGGAGAGTTGCTTGTACAAAATACGGAGGTACACAATACAAAAACAGATATGAATGAATTACGCCGGAATATTGGGATGGTCTTTCAACATTTTTATTTATATCCACATAAAACGGTTCTTCAAAATATTACACTAGCACCGATTAAAGTAAATAAAGTTTCAAAAGAGGAAGCTGAGCAAACAGCGATGTTTTATTTAGAGAAAGTAGGAATTCCGGAGAAGGCTAGTGTATACCCGCATCAATTATCCGGAGGACAACAGCAAAGGGTAGCGATTGCTAGGGGATTGGCAATGCAGCCGGAAATTATGCTATTTGATGAGCCTACGTCTGCTCTTGATCCGGAGATGATTGGGGAAGTACTTGATGTTATGAAAACACTAGCTAAAGAAGGAATGACAATGGTCGTTGTCACGCATGAGATGGGATTTGCGCGAGAAGTAGCAGATCGGATCTTATTTATGGATGATGGTCAAATTATTGAAGATACGACACCAACACAATTTTTTGCAAATCCTGAACAGGAAAGAGCTCGTCTATTTTTAAGCCGAGTGTTAAATCATTAAAGGAGGAATTTCATGCTTAAAATGAAAAAGCTGTTTACCTTAATCGTATTCTCATGTTTATTCGTACTTGTCGTTGCCGGATGCGGAAGTAAAAAAGATGAGGCGAAAGAAACGAATACGAAGCAAGGTGGGGCTGTTGAGCAAATTAAAAAGCGCGGGAAACTAGTAGTTGGGGTGAAGAATGATACGAACTTATTTGGATTAAAAAATCCTTCCACTGGGCAGGTAGAAGGATTTGATGTTGATGTCGCGAAAGCACTTGCGAAAAAAATTCTCGGAGATGAAAAGAAACTAGAATTAAAAGAAGTAACATCTAAAACGCGTATTCCACTATTGAAAAACGGTGATATTGATGCAATTATCGCAACAATGACAATTACAGAAGAACGTAAAAAAGAAGTGGATTTTTCAGATGTATATTTTAAAGCGGGGCAATCGTTACTTGTGAAAAAAGGGAGCGATATTAAAAGTATTGATGATGTGAAAAAGGGTGTGAAAGTGTTAGCTGTAAAAGGTTCAACGTCTACAAATAATATTCGTCAAAAGTCACCAGAAGCGACTGTATTAGAATTTGAAAATTACAGTGAGGCATTTACGGCGTTAAAAGCGGGGAAAGGCGATGTTTTAACGACAGATAATGCAATTCTTTACGGCATGGCAAAACAAGATTCAAATTATGAAGTTGTAGGGAAAATTTTTACGGATGAACCGTACGGAATTGCAGTGCAAAAAGGTGCAGATGATTTGACGAAAGAGATTAATAGCTTACTAAAAGATATGAAAGCGAATGGGGAATACGATAAATTGTATGAAAAATGGATTGGACAAAAACAAGAGAAGTAAAGTGAAACTTTAATTAGTGGGGCTTTATTTCTAGTGAATAGTAAAAGTGAGAGGATGAGGGATGCTCATCCTCTTCTTGTAAAGAAAGAGGGGAGAATATGTGCCTGATTTTTCTATATTAACGAATAACATTGATATGTATTTAGAAGGCTTTAAGTATACAGTTATGTCTAGTGTAATTGCATTAATAGGAAGCTTTATTTTAGGAGTAATTTTGGCTGTAATGCGTATTGCACCTATTCGTATTTTAAATTGGATAGGATCAGCTTTTGTGGAGTTTGTAAGAAATATTCCACTTGTATTAATTGCATTTATATTCTATTTTGCTTTACCTGTAATAGGAATTACTTTAAATGGTTTTGTAGCAGGAACAGTTACGCTTACCGTATATACGGCAGCGTTTATTGCGGAAGTTATTCGCGCTGGTATTTTATCAGTGGCAAAAGGCCAAATGGAAGCAGCACGTTCCTCAGGATTGACTTATACGCAAGCAATGTACCATATCGTTTTACCCCAAGCGATGAAAATCGTAATTCCTCCTCTAGGAAATCAATTTCTCAATTTAGTAAAAAACTCTTCCATACTCGGAATTATCGCTGGTACGGATTTAATGTATCAAGGAGACTTAATTTCAACGAAGACATTGGTTACGTTCGACGTCTATATATTTGTCGGGATGTTTTATTTAATATTAACAATTCCGCTCAGTATGCTAGTGCGTTATTTAGAAAAACGCTTAGCAAAGGAGGCGGTGTAAATGGATTTTAAGGGAGCAATTACAGGAGATCATATTCTGTTTTTATTAAAAGGATTACTTATAACGCTAGAGGTAGCGCTCGTAGCGATTGTACTTAGCTTTATTATTGGTAGTGTAATAGGGATATTGCGGTATATGAAAATACCTATCGTCTCACAAGTATTAGGAATTATCGTTGAAGTAATTCGAAATTTACCACTACTTTTAATTATATTTTTCACGTATTTTGCACTTCCAGAAGCAGGCTTGAAATTAGAAATTATAACAGCTACAATTGTTGCTTTAACAATATTTGAAGCAGCAATGATATCTGAAATTGTTCGAAGTGGTTTATTATCTATTGAAAAAGGACAGATTGAGGCTGCAAGATCTTCAGGATTAACGTATGTTCAAGCGCTTTGGCACATTATTTTACCACAAGCATTAAGAAGAATGGTCCCGCCGCTTGTTAGTCAGTTTATTTCATTGCTGAAAGATACATCATTAGCAGTTGTTATATCACTGCCAGAGCTTATGCATAATGCTCAAATTATTAGCGGACAGAATGTGAATTATATGATTCCAACGTTTATAGTAGTAGCTTGTATGTACTTTATCATAAATTATAGTTTATCAATTTTATCGAGAAGATTAGAAATCCGTTAACCTTTACAATATATGTAAAGGTTTTTCCTTGTTTCTCCTTATTTTCCTTTAATTATAATCTAAATCCCGCGATAATTCGATTTTTTATATTGTTTTATCAGAAAAGTTTTAATTTTATATAGAAATTGTAATCGCTTTCGTGTATATTTTTATTATCAGAAAATTTTAACAAGATATAGGGGTATCGGTAGGGGGAGGATTTAGATGCAGCAATCAACGAATGAGAAATTACATCGTACGATGAAGAGTAGACATTTATTTATGATCGCACTAGGTGGTGTAATCGGGACTGGTTTTTTCTTAGGTTCAGGTTATACCATTAATCAGGCTGGACCAGGGGGAGCCATCCTTTCATATTTAGTGGGCGGATTTATTATGTATTTAACAATGCTTTGTCTTGGAGAGTTAACGGTAGCAATGCCGGTTTCAGGTTCTTTCCAAAAGTATGCGACGAAGTTTATTGGGCCAGGAACGGGCTTTATGATTGGCTGGCTATATTGGCTTGGCTGGGCAGTGACAGTAGGACTAGAATTAACGTCAATCGGTTTAATGATGAAAAGATGGTTTCCGAATGTTGATGTTTGGGTATGGTGTCTCGTATTCGGCGTTATTCTATATGCGTCAAACGCAATTTCGGCGAAAAGTTATGCTGAATTAGAATTTTGGTTCTCTAGTATTAAAGTAGTGACAATTCTTGCGTTTGTTGTTCTTGGTGGTGGTGCATTATTAGGGTTTATATCATATGACGGAAAAGAAGCAGCACCTCTTTTCTCTAACTTTGTAAGCGATGGTGGATTATTCCCGAATGGACTAGCTGCCGTATTACTTACAATGATTACGGTTAACTTCTCATTCCAAGGAACAGAGTTAATCGGGATTGCAGCGGGAGAAAGTGAAAATCCAGAAAAAACAATTCCACGTGCAATTCGTAATACAGTATGGCGCATTATGTTATTCTTCATTTTAACAATGACGATTTTAGTAGGATTAATTTCTTGGAAAGAAGCAGGGGTAATTGAAAGTCCATTCGTAGTCGTATTTGATAAAATCGGTATTCCATACGCAGCTGATATTATGAACTTCGTTATTATTACAGCGTTACTATCTGTAGCGAATTCAGGATTATATGCGGCAACTCGTATATTATGGTCACTTGCAAATGAAGGAATGGCACCAACATCTTTCAAGAAAGTAAATAAACGAGGTATTCCAATTACAGCGCTAGTCGTAACAATTGCGGTAGCAGGGCTATCTTTATTCACAAGCTTCCTTGCAGAAGATACAGTATACATGTACTTATTATCTATAGCTGGTTTATCAGCTGTTTCAAGTTGGATCATTATTGCTTTATCGCAACTTCGCTTTAGAAGTCAGTATATAAAAGGCGGAGGAAAGTTAGAGGACTTAAAGTATAGAACGCCGTTATATCCAATTGTTCCTATTTTAGCTTTAATTACAAATAGCATCGTTGTTATTAGTTTAGCGTTTATTCCAGAACAAAGAATGGCGTTATACTGTGGTATTCCATTTATCATTTTCTGCTATATATATTATTATATGAATAAGAAACGGAAGAAGCCGATGAAAGTGGAGATGGAAGCGAAGTATGAAAATAAAAATTAAGCATGATGGTATAGAGGCAGATTTATCGTATGGTCCATTAGCGATTGGAAAAGAAAATGGGTATTCACCGTTACAATTACTCGTTTCTTCTATCGCAGGATGTAGTGCAATTGTCTTTCAAACAATTTTAGAAAAGAAACGTATTACATACGATACGTTTACAATTGAAACTGAAATTGGTAGAAGTGAAGCTTTATCCAAACCAGTTGAAAGTGTTCATTTGCACTATAAAATTAAAGCCCAAAACATTACAGAAGAGCAGTTGGACAAGGCGCTGCAACTTGCAGTGAAAAATTGTACGATTGTTCAATCGGTAAAAGATAGTATAAAAGTTACGGAAACAATTGAACTAATAAAGTGAAACATAAAAACGTGAGAATACGGCTCTCACGTTTTTATGTTTTAGAGAGAGGAGAAAGTGTAATGGAATGTTTAGGATGTAAATTAGCCAACGAAGAAGAAATTATATATAGAATATATGAAGATGACTATGTAACATGTTTTTTAGATCATGAACCTTTTTATCCAGGTCATACTTTAATTGTGCCAAAGCAGCATGTTGTAGAAGTGGACGAATTAGATGATATTGTAGCAAAATCCATTATGGATGCTTCTAAACTGATTGCAAAAGCGATTAAGCTATTATATAAACCAGATAGCGTTACAATTTGTCAAAATGGTGGAATCTTTAATGAGTTAACGCATTATCATATGCATGTCGTACCGAGATATAAAGAGCGCTCGTTTGCCGAGTTTTATACGGTAGAATTAGGAGAAAAGAAGAATTATAACTTGGAAGAGACAAAGTATTTGTTACAAGAAGCGATAGAGCAAATGCTGTTTACTGAAAAGGCGTAAGAGGGGTTTTCTTAAGGGAACAATCAGGGAAATTCTAATAAACAAAAGCCCAATTTCTCAGTTAAAATAGAGAAATTGGGCTTTTGTTTATTCTATTATTAAATTTTATATATAAAGGGATTTTGTAGTGTCACAAAGTATATCGCCCATTCGTTATATAGAGTGAGAGGAGGAATTATATGAAAGTCACAAACAACGATTATGAAAAGATGGAAGAGCTATACGAGTTGTACGAACAAAAAATTTATTATGTAGCGTATTCTATTTTAAATAATATTCAGCAGGCTGAAGATGCGGTTCAAGAGACGTTTATTACTCTTTATAAAAACTTGGAAAAGCTCCATAGCTTGGCTACTCAAGAGCTTAAACGCTACATTTTGAGGATCGCGAAAAACAAGGCGATTGATAGTTACAGGAAAAATAAACGACATGAAACATTTTTAGAAGAATATGAAAGAGAATCAATCGAAGCAGTAGACGAAAATATTGAAGAGTGGGAAAAACGTAAAATGTCTGAGGTTCAAATTGATACATTGCTAACAGAATTAAGTGAATCTAACAGACAGGTGTTTAAGTATAAAGTCTTCTATAACTTAACGTATCAAGAGATTTCAAGTGTTATGGGAATAACCGAGGGTAATGCCCGCAAGCAGTTTGAACGCGCTCGAAAACGAGTCCAAAATATGATAGGAGGTATACAACATGACGAATTCAAAGAACTCCAAAGAAATATATGAACTTGCTGAAAAAATTGCTTTAGATGATTTTGATAAACTCGAAGAACAACATGAATTTTCACATACATATACGCGCAAAAAGAAATTGTTTATGGAGGAAATGAAGTTGAAAGATGGACAACCGCAGAAAAAGCGTAAAAAACATCGTATGTTAATCGCTGCTGCTTGCTTATTGATTGGTATGCCGACAACCGTTTTTGGTGCAGTGAAAGTCTATAATATGATTGTTCAAAAACAAAATTATGAAGTAAATGTTTCGGTAACAAATAAGGACTCGAAAAAGGCTGATAAGTGGTATAAGTTGAAACTGGGTAAATTACCAGAAAATATGGAAGCAATCGATGAAACTGCTATGAAATATTCCTTTAAAGATAACTACGCAAAGGGTGGATTTTCATTCATTCTTTGGAGAGTAGGAAAAGATTCGAACTTTAAAACGCTGTACTCAAAAAGCTACGAAGAGAAAGAGATAAATGGCAAGAAAGCAGTGATTGTCAATAAAGAAAATGGAAACCACAATTTAGCGTTTAACAGAGAGGTCTTTCTCTTTTTTGAGAAAGAAGGGATTATGTTAGAAAGTTATATTGGATCCGATGTAAATGAAGAACAAATGATGGATGTGTTAGGGAGTATTTCACTTGAGCCTACGTCAAAAGAAAAGGCATCAGATATAACAGATTATGATAAAAAGTATTTTAGCCAAGCAGATGAACCGAAAAAAACTAAAGTGATTCCTTTGAAAAAAGATAGTAAACGACTATTTCATATAGGGCAAAAGGTTCCAGTAACGATATCTATGGATAACAGCAAAATTGAATATGTGATAGAAAAGGTTGAAGTTTTTGATTCGATTAAAGATTTTAAACAAGAGAACTTTAATGAACTTGGCCTAGAGATATTAAGCAAGAAGAAGGCTTTAGATCAGACGGGAAAACTGCTATCGTACAGACGGGATGTATATAAATTAGGGAATGGTAAAGATTCAATTGATACATTAGTAGATTCGAAATTAGTTAATGTTAAATTTGTCTACTTAACAACAACAGTGAAAAACATTGGTAAACAGGCAACGGAAGAAATCTATATGCATCCATCCATAAAACAGCTTAAATTTGAAGGGAATGCATGGAACTACGCTAAAGAAGAGGGAATGGACGCAACGCGTATTATGACGGGTGAAGTTGATTATTTAGAACCTCACGGAGATGGAAAAAGTTTTTACAATATTGGCAGTATCCAACCAGGACAAACGGTAAATGTTAAATTAGGTTATTTTGTAGATGAAGATAAACTAGATTCAATCTTCCTGGATGCTTTCCATTACAGAGGGAATGGAAGTACTGAAAATATGAATGCGTCATATCGTTGGTGGATGGATATTCGTCAACAGTCAAAACAATAGGAACAAATACACAAAAAGCTGCTTATATTTAGCAGCTTTTTTCGTCTTCATACATATGTAAAATTTCTTTTGCACGTATACGTAAACCATCTATCAATTCTTTCGGTTCTAACACTTTCGCATCTTTTCCAAGTCTATAAAATAAAGGGGTAATAAAGTTAATCTCACCTTTATCAATTGTTGAATGTATATATCCTGTCCCGTCTTCGTTTACTACAACGAATTCTTCAAGGTAAGGAACGCTTTTACATTGGCGTACACCTTCTGTCGTCAGTAAAACATGTAACTGAGTAGGACTATGTATTACGTTAGAGTTAGAGGCAAACCACTCTTCTAAATTCATGAATGTATCTTCAGTTTTTTCTGTTGATAATATAGAAAGAATACGATCAACGCGATACAGTAATACTTTTTTTCTACTGAAGTCATAGGATGGTAAGTACCATAGCCCGTCATGAGCATATACACCGATAGGATGAACATGTTTTGTTTTTATCCCCAATTTAGATTCGTATTGAAAGTGTAAATTTTTATTTTCAATAGCCGCGGTTAACACTTCGTTTAAAAGAGGTGTATTAATTGTTCTCTTCGGATTCCAAAACGCGATATAAGAACGTATTTTATCAACTTTCGCTTTCGCATCATGCTGTAGAGAGCTATACAGTTTATGTGTAACAGAATTAATTTCTGTGTTAAAAGGTAAGTCTCGATAGTAACTTAAAGATTGAAAAGCAAAAAAGATGGATACTGCTTCTTCTTCCGTAAATAAAATAGGCGGAATGACTCTATTCGTTAATACTTTATATCCTCCGTTACGACCTTGTTCTGCGTAAAGGGGTAATCCCATATCACTTAAATCTAAAATATATCTATGGACAGTACGAACAGAAATGTTAAATTCATCAGCTATTTCTTGAGCTGTAAATGTTCTTTTCGCAGAAGCGAATATAAGAATGTCTAGTAAACGTTTTGCTTTTGACAACTATCTCACTCGTTTCTTTTTTTAACATGACATGAATTGTCATGTTTTAAGGTTAGTATAGTGTGTATAAGGTCATTTTATCAATATACGTTGTAAGGAGGAAAAGAGATGTCACGTGAAATTGTTTTATTTATAGCCGCTAGTTTGGATGGATATATTGCGAAAGAAAATGATGATTTAGAGTGGTTAATGGAAACCGAAGGAGAGGGAGATAACGGTTATACGGAAATGTATGAAACGATTGATACAATAATTATGGGAAAGAAAACGTACGACTATGTAGTAGAGCATACAGACACATTCCCGTACTTAGATAAAGCATGTTATGTTTTTTCTCGTTCAGAAAAAGGTTCAGACGGAAACGTGGAGTTTGTAAATGAAGATATAGTGGAGTTTACTAAAAGGTTAAAAGCACAAGAAGGATCTAAAATATGGATGGTCGGTGGAGGGAGTTTACTGAAAGAGTTCTTTAAGAATAATCTAATTGATGAATATATCGTTACGATTACACCGCATATATTAGGTTCTGGAGTTCCTTTATTTCAAGACAAGAATCCAGAAATTAATTTAACTTTAACGAATACGAAACGTTTTGGACAATTTGTAAATTTATATTATAAAGTGAAACTTTAATCAGTGGGGGTTTTCTTAATCCCCACTGATTATTAGTTGAACCAATCGGACTTTTAGGGGCAGTTGATCCCCCAACTAACTTCTTTGCTTTCGCTGAATTTTGAGTTGGGGGTTTTACTGCCCATTAAAGCGGGATAAAGTAAAATGATAAAGAAACACGACTACCATCAATAGTCGTGTTTTTGTATAGATGGCAATGAAATAATAAAGCAAGACCCATGATCGACTTCGCTCGTTACAGTAATATTCCCGCCGTGTAGTTCTACAATTTCTTTCACGATAGATAGTCCTAAACCAGTTCCGCCTGTAGCTCGTGATCTTGCTTTATCAACTCGATAAAAACGGTCGAAAATATGAGGGAGGTCTTCAGGCGGAATACCTTCGCCTTCATCTTCAATTGTAATGGAAATACGTTTATGTTCTTCTGTAACAGAAATATTTATATGAGAATGCTCTTGTGAATGTCTATAAGCGTTATTTAAAATGTTTACTACAACTTGTTCAAATCGCTGTTCATCTAAGTTTACTACTAGTGTAGGAGGACAAGAAAAAGAAACTGTAATGTATCTTTCTTTATACATGGCATTTACTTTTTCAGCTATGCGAGTAAGGAAGGTGTGTAAATATACTTCCTTTACTTGAATAGAAAAGTTATGTTGTTCCATTTGTGCAAGTGAAAATAAATCTTGAACTAAGTTCGTAATATAATCAGACTCATCTTTTATAATAGATAAATATCGTAAACGTTGCTCAGGAGATGTGTTTTCCTTTAAAGCAATGTCAGCATAACCTCTTACGTATGTTAGCGGTGTTCGTAATTCATGAGCAACACTTGCTAGAAATTCACTTCGCTCTGTTTTCATATAATGTAAATCATTAGCAAGCGTTTGAATAGATGAGGTTAGTTCACCAATTTCATCATTTCGACTAGTCGTTAAAGAAACAGATAAATCGCCTTTACTCATTTTTTCAGTGGCATGTTTCATGTGTAACAATGGTTTTGTTAACAACCGTGATAAGAGAAAGATGGTGATGGCTGTTAATAGAAACGTAATGACTCCGGCAATAATGAATTGTCTTGTTAGTCCGTTAACCATTTCCTCGATTGATTCCGTTCCGAGAAACATATATACGTAGCCTTCTGTTTTTCCTGCGACTATAATTGGACTAACTGTACATATATAATTAGATGTTTTCCAATGATTCTCTATAATTGCTCCGTCATGATCTGTCCGTGTTTGCATCTTTTCAATATGCTTTTTTATAGTAGTAGTTATTTCGTTGGATTTAGCTAGCACATCCTTATTGGCATTTGTAATAACGACAGTGGTTTCGGCTTCGGATTCCATTAGTGCAACATGGGAGATTGTTTGCTTATCAAAATACTTTTCAAGGACATCTCGGTGACTATTTCCACGCTTTAATAAAGCTGCCATTTCTTCATTTACTCTATTGTTGACAAGACTATAATAAAGCAAGACAAATAGAACACTTTCGATTAAAAGTGTAACAATTAAAAAATAAAATCCGAGCTGAATAGAAATTCGCTTCATTACTTTGCTCCTTAATCTACAGTATCAACCCATCGATACCCGACTCCGTAAACAGTTTTTAAATGGTGATCAATAGGGAAATTTACTTTTCGTAATTTATCACGCAAATTACGAATATGTGAATCGACTGTTCTATCTTCTGTATTTGTATTTAGTCCCCAAATTCGTTCAATGAGCTGATCGCGGCTTAACACGTAGTTCACATGATGTAAAAATAATCCGAGTAAAGAGAATTCGATTGGAGTGAGAAGAAGTTCTTCATTATAGACAGAGACGAAATGCTTTGCTTCATCCCATAAAATACCGTGATATTGGATTTGTGCGTGTTGATTCGTTCGCCTTAAAACAGCTTCAATTCTTGCGAAAAGCTCTTCTTCATGGAAAGGTTTCGTTACATAATCATCCGCTCCAAGTTTTAACCCTTGGATGACATCTACCGTTTGATCACGAGCTGTTACCATAATGATGGGAACGTTACTAAAGGATCGAATTCTTTTGCACGTTTCCCACCCATCCATCTTTGGCATCATAATATCGAGTAAAACAAATTTGAAGTTTCGATTTTCTATATGTGAAATAGCTTCTTCCCCGGATACTGCACATACGCAGTTGTATCCGATTGGAGTAAGATAAAGCGTTAATAATTCAAGCATTCTCGGCTCATCATCTACGAGTAGTATATCGACCATAGAGTACCTCCGCATTTGTAGTTATTAATTAAATTGTAAGTCAAAATCATGAAGAAATGGTGCAGATTATCATGCATCTGCATAATTTCTTCAGAATTGCTTGTTATTGTAAAGTTGAAATTTCATTTTAGGTAATCATATTGGCTCGAAAATGATTTATACGGAGGCGGTATAGTGAAAAAGGTGACCCGAATCTTTGGGATAACAATAATTACAGCAGTTGGTCTTGCTGCATGTGGACAAACGAACACGGATCGTAAAAATCATGAATCTAAAGAAGAGAAAAAAACAGAGCAAAAGGAAATGAAAATGAATCAGGAGGTAACTGCGCCGAAAGAAATGAACGAAGGTGCATCGAATGATTTATTAACGACAAGTTTAAAAAATGTAACGAGATTAAACACAAACGATCCACTGCAAATGGCAGTAGTAACTTCGCAAACGATATGGCCAGCAACGCATAAAGAGAATCAGCCAGGCGCTGTTATTTTAGTGCCAGTAAACGAGTGGCAATTAGGTATTGCGAGCGCGGATCTTATTCACCATCCGAATAACGGGCCAATTTTATTTATAGAAAAAGAAAAGGTACCCGAAATGACGTTAAAAGAAATAAAACGATTAAATCCGCTCGGAACGAAAGATGGAACACAAATTATGGTGATGGGGGATGTAGGTCCATCTATCCTTGAGCAATTAAAAGCATATAAAGTAAAGCAAATAAAAGAAACGGATCCAGCTACATTTGCTAAAGATGTGGATAAAGAATATGCCGATATAACAGGTAGCTATCCAAATAGTGTTATTATCGGTTCGTCTGAAGAAGAAGGGCGTTTATATACAACACCAGCTGTAAATTGGATTTCTCATATGCCAGAACCGCTTTTATATACAGAAAAAGATAAAGTGCCAGAAGCGACGATAGAGGCATTAAAAATGAGAAAAGATAAAGCAAATATATATTTACTAGGACCAGAAAAAATCGTTTCAAAAGAAGTAGAAAAAGAGTTAAGTAAATACGGGAAAGTAACGCGTATTAGTGGAGAGACTCCAGTAGAAAACTCTATCTCATTTGCGAAGTTTAAAGATGAAAAAACGAAATTTGGCTGGGGATTCACAAAAACAGGCCACGGTTTATCATTTGTTTCAAGTAAAACACCAGACTTAGCAGTTGCAGGGGCACCTTTTTCTCATATGGGTAAACACGCACCTGTTGTATTGTTAGAAGAAGGGAAAGCTTCACAGCCAGTGTATGAATTCCTTGCTAGTATTCAGCCGAAGTTTAAAGATGACCCAACACTTGGACCGTATAACCACGGCTTCTTATTAGGAAGTACGAGTGATATTTCATTTGAAACACAAGGTATACTGGATGAAAGGTTAGAGATTGTTCAGGAAAGTGGTCAAGGGCACGGTGGACATTAATGAAATGAGAAAAGACGCTATGAAGGTAGCGTCTTTTTTTAGGAAACTTTTACATAGCAAAAATCTCTCTACTCGTTATATAATAGCCTTCGTGCAGTCGGTCTAGATTTTCTTATGGAGAAAATCAAATGATAAAAGAGTAGAGGAGTGGTATTTTGTTTCAAACCATAAAAAATGACTGGTTCTCCAATGTGAAAGGGGATGTGCTGTCAGGAATTGTTGTTGCTTTAGCGTTAATTCCTGAAGCGATCGCTTTCTCAGTTATTGCAGGTGTGGATCCGACTGTTGGACTATACGCAGCCTTTTGTATTGCAGTTACCATTTCATTTGTTGGCGGAAGAACTGGGATGATTTCAGCTGCAACAGGTGCAATGGCATTGTTAATGGTGACGCTCGTGAAGGATCACGGTTTGCAATACTTATTTGCTACAACAATATTAACGGGTATTGTCCAAATTATTTTTGGTGTGTTCAAACTGAGCTCATTTATGAAGTTTGTTCCTAAATCTGTTATGAGTGGTTTTTTAAATTCACTTGGAATTTTAGTTTTTACAGCGCAATTACCACATTTTAAACATGCAACTTGGCAAATGTATGCACTTGTCGCATTAGGACTTGTAATTATATATGTATTTCCACGTATTACGACGGCTGTACCGTCTACACTTATTTCCATT
Source organism: Bacillus sp. M5A3_1b (assembly GCF_053345335.1). Lineage (NCBI taxonomy): Bacteria > Bacillati > Bacillota > Bacilli > Caryophanales > Bacillaceae > Bacillus > Bacillus sp. M5A3_1b. Next base: position 143,170 of record NZ_JBKEZY010000011.1, read on the forward strand.
ATTATTGTGACAAGTATTGCACTTATGAGCGGATTGCAGTTAAAAACAGTAGGAGATATGGGAAGCTTGCCGAAAGAATTACCGTTCTTTAGCATTCCTGACGTACCTTTTACACTTGAGACGTTAGGGATTATTTTACCGTACGCAGTTATGCTTGCAATTATCGGTTTACTAGAGTCATTATTAACAGCTTCAGTTTTAGATGATATGACGCATACGGACAGTAATAAACATAAAGAAGCACGTGGGCAAGGTATTGCAAATATTGTCGCTGGTTTCTTCGGAGGAATGGCAGGATGTGCAATGATTGGACAATCTGTTATTAATATTAAATCAGGTGGACGAGGTCGTTTATCGACATTTGTAGCAGGCGGGTTTTTAATCGTATTACTATTCGTTTTAGGTGATTATGTTGTTCATATTCCGATGGCAGCTTTAGTTGCAGTTATGATCATGGTTTCAATTGGAACATTTGATTGGAACTCTGTAACAACGATTCATAAAGTACCAAAAGGAAACGCATTTGTTATGATCGTAACAGTTGTGATTGTCTTAATTACACATAATTTAGCACTAGGTGTAATTATCGGAACAGTAATTAGTGCGGTTTTATTTGCTTTCAATATGGCAAAGATTCACGTGAAACATTTATATATTGAAAATAAGAAAATATACGAAATTCATGGTCAACTTTTCTTTGCATCTACAGCGGACTTCATAAATCATTTTTCATTTGAGGAAGATGTAAAAGAAATTGAGTTGAATTTTACTCATGCACACGTATGGGATGATTCAGCGGTAGCCGCAATTGATAAAGTTATCATGAAGTATGAACAAAGTGGCGTGAAAGTAAGTATAACGGGATTAAATGAACGAAGCTCGAAGATTATTTCAAACTTAGCTACTTATAATAAAAGAATTGCTAGTTAGAAGCCTCCTTTTTAGGGGGCTTTATTATATAATACGGGTAGGATAACGAAAAGGGGATTCAGCATATGTACAAACAAATTATATTAGCATGTGACGGTTCTGAACATGCACTTCGAGCAGCGGAACATGCAACATATATTGCGAAATGTAGCGAAGAAACAAATGTTGAAGTTGTGTACGTAGTAGATAATAGAACGGCAAAATCAGATATTATACAAGGTCAAACAGATCTAGAAACAATATCGGCTAGTCGAAAAGATAAATTAAAAGAGATTGAAGGTTTATTAAAGAAAGAGAACATTTCTTATAAAATTACGATATTACATGGCGATCCAGGAGATACGATTGTTCAATATGTAAATACAGGAGACATAGATCTTGTTATCGCTGGAAGTAGAGGATTAAATACACTGCAAGAGATGGTGCTTGGTAGTGTAAGTCATAAAATAGCAAAACGAGTGAAATGCCCGGTGATGATTATTAAATAAATTGAGTGAGATACTCTGTAGTGTAAGCAGGACTTTGATATAATTCAAGGTCCTTTTTGGTGTATAAAAGGGGAAGGTATGGACATACTAGATACATAAGTTTTAGAAAATGTTAACTTACAAATTTGTAAGTTTGTTGTCAGAAAAATCGATGTTATGAAATTTTTCCCATTGGTAAAATAAGAGTATCAAAGGGGAGATAGGGAGGATGGAAGTAATGAAATCATTGCAAAATTTATCATATAGTCAAGGGGTAAGCTTAATTTGTTTAGGCGGATTTGCTGCATCTGTTACGTTAGCTGTTGTAATAAAGATGATTCATCAAATCTTTTAATCTTAGAGTAGGAAAGGAATTGGTTGTTATTAATAGTAAGAGAAGGATGGTAAATAAAAAATAGCTCCTAGCATGTATCTTAGTGCTAGGAGCTATTTTCTTATTTCTCTGTTTCTGCTTTATCGCTTGTTACGCTAACTTTACCCCACTTGTATTGATCTTCTGGTGTATATTTATAATCTTTTACGCGATTATTTACACCTTTTAAGTCAAATTTATAATGAAGTGGAATTAATGGTACTTCATCGTGAACTAATTTTTGCCATTTATCGTAGACATCTTTACGGTATTTTTCATCAGCAGCTTCTTTAGAAATACCCTGTTTTAATAATTCTGTGTTTTTGTCAGTAGCCCAACGTGTGTAATTGAACGGTGCGTTTTTAGCCCAAATACCAGAAGGGTCTGGATCAGATGCAGTTCCCCAAGCAGCAGCGAAAAGGTCAACCTTTGGATCATCTTTTTTAATCATATCGTAGAATGAGTTGAATTCGTGTAAGCGACCATCAAGAAGTTCTACTTTTAGGCCGATGTCTTTCCAAGATTGAATAAAGAATTTTGCAAGTGGTTCACTCACATCGCTACCACTCATTGATAAGAAATTAGCTTTAAATTCTTTACCATTCGGATCTTCACGGAATCCATCTCCGTTCGTATCTTTATAGCCAGCTTCATCTAATAACTTTTTAGCTTTCTCTACATCTTTATCATAGGCACCAATTTTATTGTTATGATATTTTGGTAGAGATGGTGGAATTGGTGAGTTAGCCGGATAACGTAGGCCGTGATATAATTTTTCGCCAATTTCTTTTCGATCAATAGCATAAGCCATTGCTTGACGTACACGAACATCTTTAAACTTATCCTTATCCATCACTACTTCTTCTTTTTCTTTATCCATATGACCTAATTTAAAGCCGATATAACTATAGTATAAATCGGTTTTACCAACTAATTGTGCATTTTTTAATTTACTCACATTTGGATATTGATCTGCACTTACTTCAGCAATGTCAATATCACCATTTTTTAAGGACGCGTTAACAATGGAAGGGTTAACAACTTTTAAAACCATACTTTTCAGTTTTGGTTTTCCACCATAATAGTCATCAAAACGTTCAAATTCAACGGATTCTCCAGGAGTGATTTTCTTCACTTTAAAAGGTCCGAAACCAATTGGGTTTTTACGGATTTTATCAGATTCTGCTAATTTATCGATTGGTACATCTCCTAAGTATTTCTTATGAAGAGGGTATGTCCAAAGCCCAGTTTTCACAGAAGGATTCGGTTCTTTAAACGTAATCGAAATTGTTTTTGGATCCGTTACCTTGATACCTGAAATTTTTTCAGCTTTTCCATTATGATAATCTTCCATACCTTCAATCATTTGCATTTGAGAGTCATAGCGAGAACCAGCATATTGTTTGCTACCAATCACCAGATAAGAGTATTCTAAATCCTCAGCAGTAACAGGGTTTCCATCATGCCATTTTACATTATCTTTAATTTTTAGTGTAATTGTCTTTTTATCTTTAGAAATTTCATATGTAGCAGCACCATCATTCGTGTATTCCCAGTTTTCATCATTTGATAATAAAGATTCATCGAAAATGGTAATGACTTGGTTATCAGGATCCCCTTCATATACAGCGAAGTTCAAAAGTCCTTCAAATGGTGTGTTAGAAACAAGACCATATGTTAATGAACCATCTTTCACTTCTTTTTTATCATTTTTAACATTTGTACTAAATTTATTTGTATCTACTTTTTTTGTGCTGCTCGTTTTTTCACTACCACCACTGCCCCCACATGCTGAAAGTAGTAATGTTGAAACCGCAAGTGTACTTAATACTTTAAAAAATTTTGGCTTATTCATCATTTCTTCCACCCCTTATCCTTTTCTTTGTCTTGCGTCGGCCGAACGGCGTAGCGCTTGACCAATAAAATTTATACACAGCATCAATGTTAAAATCATGATTGATGCGGGTAACCAAATCCACCATTTTTCTTGTAATACATCTGGATTTCTAGCATAACTAACAAGTGTACCAAGGCTTGGTGTACTCTCTGGTAGGCCAAAACCTAAGAAAGTTAAACCAGATTCAATACCGATGTTTCCAGCAAGATTTAATGTAACGCTAACAATGATAATTGAACTTAAGTTAGGTAGTACTTGGAAAAGAATGATTTTCCAGTTTGGTGTTCCTAAAGTTTTAGATGCAGAGACATAATCTAGTTCTTTTTCAGTTAATACTTTTGAGCGAATTAATCTGGCCTTTCCTGTCCATAGGAACACGCTCATAATTAAAATGAAAGTAAAAATATTGAATGTAGGAACAAGTGTAATAAATACAATTACAAGCATTAAAAATGGTAAAACCATAACAAAGTCGATAACGCGCATAATGATATTATCAATAGCTCCTCCAAAATAACCGGCAATTAATCCAATTGAAAGACCAATTAAACAAGAAAGAATAGTAATTGCTAATCCAATTGTAAATGAGTTACGTGTACCAATAATAAGTTGACCGAAAATATCGCGTCCTCCGTAATCTGTTCCTAACCAATGTTCAGCAGAGGGAGGAGCATAAATAGCGAATAAATCAACTCGTACAATATCTTCTTGTTTCATAATAAAAGATGTTGCGTAGACTGCTAGTAATAAGATTGCTAGGAAAAAAAGTGAAAACATTGCTAATTTATCTTTACGAAGTTCTCGCCACATAATAGAGAAACCGGAAGGGCTTTTTTCGTAATGAATAACTTCAGTTTGTTTTTCGGGTTTTGCTAACATAATGTTTCTTCACCTCCATTAATCAATACGAATACGTGGATCGACGATGCTTAGAATAATATCTGAAAGGAGAGTTCCAAGTAACGTTGCAAATCCAGTAAACATAACGAGTGCAGTTATTACACTAAAATCGCGTTGAGAGATAGATTGTATAAATAGTTGCCCAATTCCTGGATAGCTAAAAATACTTTCTAAAAAGATGGCACCCCCAACTAATCCTGTAATTTCATAGCCTAAGAAGGCTGCAATTGGTAAGAATGAATTTCGTAAAATATGTCTAGAATAGATTTTTGATTCTGGAACACCTTTTGCTCTTACTGTACGTACAAAATCTTTATGTTTCGTATCAATAATTTCGCTTCGTAAATATTGAACAGTACCAACTGTTGCAATTAATGCCCCGGATAAAGCTGGTAGTAGCATGTGATTCAATTTGCTTAAATAGTAAGCAAATGTACCTGTTGCAACTTGAGGATCTACGCTACCGCCGGTTGGGAATATTGCAAACTTAAATCCAAATAGGAAGAGCATAACTAGTGCAAATATAAATAGTGGTGTAGCGAAACCTAGATAGTTGTAAATGGTAATGAGTCGATCAGCCCATGTATCATTCCACCGTCCACTTATAACTCCCAGTGGTATGGCAATTAAATAAGTAAGAATAAGAATGACAAGTGCTAAAGATACTGTATTTCCAAGTCGTTCTCCAATTAACTCGGTTACTTTCATTTTATGTGCATAGGAAATACCAAAGTCACCTTGGACTGCATTTTTAATCCAGCGAACATATTGTGTTGGAACTGGGTCATTTAATCCAAGCTTTTCACGTTGTTCTTCAATTACTTTTGGATCCGCTTTTGGATTCATTGCTCTGCCGGTTAAGGCATCGCCTGGCATTGCTTTAGCTAGTAGAAAGACAAGTACACTTAACACGAATAATTGCGGGATCATTACTAAAAATCTCCGTAATATAAACTTCCACATGATTTATCACTCCCTTATGGTAATGCCACCCGATGCGTTGGCGAGATTGGTTTTAAATCGTAAGCACGACCGTTTTCATTGAAATAATTTTCATATGATTTTTCGTATTCAGTGCTGACCTCACGACGTAATTTACGTTGTTGTTCTCGATTTTCAGGACGAATATCAGGAATTGCTGATATGAGGCGCTTCGTATAAATATGTTGCGGATTACTGTATATTTCTGCACTAGTTGCTTCTTCGACGATACGTCCGCGATACATAACACCGATACGATCACACATATGACGAATTACACCTAAATCATGACTAATGAATAAGTACGTTAGTCCGAGCTCAGCTTGTAAATCTTGCAAGAAGTTTAATACTTGAGCTTGTACAGAAACATCTAGTGCTGATACAGGTTCATCAGCGATAATAAGCTTCGGTTTTAATGTAAGAGCGCGTGCAATACCAATTCGCTGCCTTTGCCCACCGGAAAATTCATGTGGATATTTATAAATTGACTCTGGATTTAGACCAACTTTATCAAGATATTCTTGAACTGCTCTACGTTCTTCATCAGGTGAGAGCTTCTCAAAATTTCGAAGAGGCTCAGCAATAATGTCGAGAACACGTTTCTTAGGATTTAATGATGAATACGGATCTTGGAAAATCATTTGAATATCTTTTCGTTGTTCACGTAGCTCAGAGCGACTTAACTTTGTTAAATCTCTATTATTAAAATGAATGCTACCCTCTGTTGCTTTCGTTAAATGCATAATTGCTTTACCCGTTGTTGATTTGCCACTTCCTGATTCACCAACGATCCCGTATGTTTCACCCGGTTGTAATTCAAAACTTACACCATCGACAGCACGTACGTAATCTAATGTGCGGCCGAAGAAACCACCTTTAATTGGGAAATGTACTTTTAAATCTTCTACTTTAAGCAGTGCCATGAGTTACGTCATCTCCTTTCTTATCTTGGAAGTTGAAATGCTTGTAGCAAGTACAACGCACCCAGTGGTCTGGTTTTACTTCATGTAAAATTGGATTTTCCTCGTGCTGATCAGGTCTAATCCATGGAATTCGAGCTTGGAAGCGGCAACCTGTGCGAGGAAGTTTCGCTAACGTAGGAACGACCCCTTGAATTACGTGCAATTTTTCTTTTTCACCATACGCAGATGGAATGGAGTTTAATAGAGAACGAGTATATGGGTGAAGAGGGTTGTTAAAAATCTCTTCAACTTTTCCTGTTTCTACAACTTGTCCAGCATACATAACGACGATACGATCAGCTGTTTCTGCGACAACACTTAAATCATGAGTAATTAAAATAATGCCCATTTTCGTTTGTTCTTGAATAGACTTTAGTAAGTCTAAAATTTGTGCTTGGATGGTTACGTCAAGAGCCGTTGTTGGCTCATCTGCAATAATGAGTGCTGGGTTACAAGCGATTGCAATTGCGATAACAATTCTTTGTCTCATTCCGCCAGATAATTCGTGTGGGTATTGTTTATATGTAAGTTCTGGTTTTGGAATACCAACTTGATGAAGTAGTTCTAAGGTGCGTTCTTTCTTTTCAACTTTTGAAAGGCTTGTGTGGTAGTCTAAGTTTTCTTCGATTTGCTTTCCAACTGTCATAAGAGGATCGAGTGCTGTAAGAGGTTCTTGGAAAATCATACCGATGTTTGATCCGCGTACTTTATTCATCTCTGCGGCTGACATAGTTAGTAAATCCTTATCTCTATAGTTAAGCTGCCCTTTTAATTTTGTATTTGCTTCATTATGCAATCGCATAATAGAAAGGGCAAGTGCACTTTTTCCGCAACCTGATTCACCAACTATCGCGACAATTTCATTTTCATGGACAGTTAACGAAACATCATCTACTGCTGCATGATAGTGATCTTGTATGCGAAAGGAAGTCTGTAAGTTTTCAATGCGAAGAAGTGGATTCTTCATGGCTATCCCTCCATCTTTTCAGAAAAGACTAAATATTTTGTATGTTGTTGTTATTTTAATATAAAATGACAATGTTTGACAAGCATAAGTTGAGAAAATATTCAAAAATCTTTTTATATAAAAATTGAATGCAGTTGTATTAGTAGTTGAGGTGTTTTGGAAACGCTAACATATATGTGAGAGGGAAATAAATCTTTTGTAAGAAAAAAGTATTATATGTAGAAAAAAGAGAGGTGTTCTGGAAAGAACAGTCTCTCTTTTTTTGATAAGAATAATATTAGTACTTAAGCTTGTTTTTGTTTTGCAGATCCTGTGTTTAAAGTAAGAGCAAGGAAGAACATTGCAAGTACACAAGATACAAGTAATAAGATGAATCCGCCATCCCATCCGAATGCATCTACGATAAAGCCCATAGCGGCACTAGCGAAAGCAGCTCCGCCTAAGTAACCAAAGAATCCAGTTAAGCCTGCTGCAGTTCCAGCAGCTTTCTTTGGTGCTAAGTCAAGAGCGTGTAGACCAATTAACATAACCGGTCCGTAAATTAAAAATCCAATCGCGACAAGTGCGATACTATCAACCATTGGATTACCAGGAGGATTTAACCAGTAAACAAGAACTGCGATAAATACACCAACCATAAATAAAATACCAGCAGGTGCGCGGCGTCCTTTAAATAGTTTATCACTCATCCATCCGCAAAGAAGTGTACCTGGAATACCAGCCCATTCATATAGAGCGTAAGCAGTACGTGAGCTACTATGAGTAAAGCTTTTTTCTTCTACTAAATAAGTAGGAGCCCAGTCTACAACACCGTAACGTACGAAATATACGAAAACGTTCGCAATAGCGATGTACCACAAAAATTTATTGTTTAGTACGTATGTAAATAAAATTTCCTTTGCCGAAAGTTCGCGTTCGCGATCTTTTATTTTCTCATCTGGTGGATATTCTCCAGTATGCTCTTCAATCGAAGGTAGTCCACAAGATTGAGGTGTATCTTTCATTGTAATTAATACATAAATACCAACTAAAATTGAAAGAATACCTGGGAAGTAAAAAATACTCTTCCAGTCATTTGCGAAGAAGTATAAGCCTAATGTCACAAGAGAAGGCATAAGCGCGCCACCGACATTATGAGCAACGTTCCAAATAGACATTTTTGTACCACGTTCACTAATAGAGAACCAGTGAACCATCGTACGACCACAAGGAGGCCAGCCCATACCTTGTACCCATCCATTTAAAAACTGAAGTACAAACATAAGTATAATGCTCGTTGTAATGAAAGAAAATGAGCCGAAAATAATATTAATGATACCTGATAAAAATAGTCCAGCTGCTAAAAAATAGCGAGGATTACAACGATCGGATACGATACCCATAAGAAATTTACTTAATCCGTAAGCAATAGAAACTGCTGAAAGGATAACCCCAAGTTCCCCTTTACTAAAGCCTTGTTCGATTAAGTATGGCATTGCTAGTGAAAAGTTTTTTCGAACGAAGTAGTAACCTGCATAGCCGATGAAGATACCTAAGAATACTTGTAAACGTAATTTACGGTATTCGCTATCAACACGATCAGCTGGTAAGCGTTCCGCGTGGGGCGCAGGTTTAAATAATTGTGTGAAAAACATAAAATGAAAATCCTCCCCTAATTAATTCGAAATGTTGTAAGTCAGAGAGAATATAAAAAGGCCATGAAATATAAAAAAGTTTCCTTTTTTATGATTCATAGCCGTATACTCCGATTCTCCGTGACTGTCAATATTAACTTCGTCGAAAATTATACAACTTTGTGACAAAAATGTAAACGTTTTTATAAATAAAAGTGTTGACGGATTTTGTTCGTGGTATTAATATTTAAATACATTAAATATTTTATTGTTTAAATAAGAGGTGGATAACATGCCAAATGATATGACGCATATCGATAAAATTCAAGCTCTTGCCTTTTCGATTGGAAAGAAAATGCAGACGGAGTTATTAGAACAAATGCAAGCAACAGGACTTACACCACCGCAGTTTTATATTTTAAAGATTTTAGATCATTACGGTGCTTCAAGAGCTACAAAATTAGCAAAAAAGATGTATGTAAAGCCTAGTGCAATTACAGTGATGATTGATCGCCTAATTGACCAAGAGCTTGTAGAACGCTATCACGACAAAGATGACCGCCGTGTTGTCATCATTGAGTTAACAAAAAAGGGGAAAGCTAGAGTAGAAGAGGCAATGACCGCTCGTAATGAGCATATTGCAAAATATTTCTCACATTTAGAATTACAAGAAAGAGAAGATTTGTTACGCCTCTTTGAGAAGTTAGAAACAATTATTTGCGGGACACAAGAGAAAAAAGAGAATAACTAAGAGGAATTGAGGAGATTACATGGAGCAACAAGAAAACATAAATAGAAAGTTGCTGTTAATCGGTTTAATAATCGCGATGCTATTTGCTGCATTAGATGGAACAATTGTTGGTACAGCAATGCCGCGTATCGTCGGTGAACTAGGCGGATTAAGCTTAATGACATGGTTAACAACAGCTTATATGTTAACATCAACAACAGTTGTACCAATTGCAGGTAAATTAGCGGATTTACTTGGTCGTCGTAACGTATATATAACAGGGCTAGTTATCTTTATGGTTGGCTCAGCGTTATGTGGTATGGCAAATGGTATGACAGAATTAATTATTTTCCGCGGTATTCAAGGTCTTGGTGGCGGTATTATGATGCCAATGGCTATGATTATTATCGGAGATATGTTCACGGGAAAAGAACGTGCAAAATGGCAAGGTATTTTTGGTGCATTATACGGTCTTGCTTCTGTAATTGGACCACAAGTTGGTGGTTGGATTGTAGACGCAGTGAACTGGAGATGGGTATTCTACATTAACTTACCAGTTGGTATTTTAGCAACAATCTTTATTGCAATGGGATTAAAATCACATAAACAAACAGGACCGATCAAAATTGATATTGCTGGAATCTTTACGATGATTCTCGGTGTTGTAAGTTTATTACTTGCATTAACGTTTGGCGGAAAAGATTATCCATGGGATTCTTGGCAAATTATCGGGTTATTTGCATTAGCTCTAATTGGTATTGTTAGCTTTATTATCGTTGAAACAAAAGCAGAAGAACCAATTTTACCGATGCATTTCTTTAAAAATCGCACGTTTACATTACTGAATGCAATTGGATTCTTTATGAGTATCGGAATGTTCGGTGCGATTATGTTCGTACCATTCTTCATGCAAGGAATTGTAGGAGTAAGTGCTGCTGAATCAGGAACAATCATGACGCCAATGATGATTACTATGATTGTGATGAGTATTATCGGCGGTCAACTTGTATTAAAAGTTGGTGTGAAACCACAAATTATTACAGGGATGCTTATTATGGCTGGTGGTTTCTGGTTATTAACAACGATGGATATGCACACGACTAAACTTACTGCTACTTTCTATATGAGTATTATCGGTTTAGGAATGGGTCTTGTTATGCCGACATTAACATTAGCGTTACAAGAAAGTTTCCCGAAAAAAGATCTTGGAGTCGTAACATCATCAAGTCAGTTCTTCCGTCAAATCGGTGGAACATTTGGTATTACAATTTTAGGGTCAATCATGAATAACACTTCAGGTACAACATTAACAAATAAATTAGTACCTGTATTAGATACGTTCCCGAAAGAAGCGGGCCAAATGGTAACGAAATTTAAAGATATGATTCACACAGATCCACAAGGTTTATATTCGATGCTATTTAGTCCAGAGGCATTAAAACAAATGCCAGAAGCATTCGCTAACAGCATTGTACCAATCTTGAAAAACTCTTTAGTAGACTCACTTCATATTGTATTCTTAACAGGATTAGTATTTATCGTAGTAGGCGCTATCTTTACGATTTTCTTACAGAAGATTAAACTGTCAGATCGTAAAAAAGATGCTGAAGAGCCAGCTACAGAGGAAAAAGAACAAACTGTATCCTATTCGTAATGAAAAAGCATCGCCTTATGGCGGTGCTTTTTTTGAGTATAACCTTAAAAGCTTTTTCATGAGAAATGATTGACGTATTTCGAGAAATACGTTATATTGTTTTCTGTAAACGGTTACATGGGATGGAGAGGAAAGAGAATGAGTACGATTAAAGACGTTGCGAAATTAGCGGGAGTATCTGTGGCGACCGTTTCCAGAGTGTTAAATAAAAATGGATATGTTCATGAAGATACATTAAAGAAAGTAGAACGAGCGATTGAGATGCTAGATTATAAACCTAGTACAGTAGCGCGTTCATTGTATAATAAAAAATCACGTTTAATTGGCTTAGTTGTTCCAAATATCGTGAATCCATTCTTTCCAGAAGTTGCACGTGCCGTAGAAGATGTAGCGCATAAGCAAGGATACACAGTTGTCCTTTGTAACTCTGATGAGAGTTTAGAGAAAGAAAAGCAATATATTGATGTACTTAGGCAAAATAATGTGGATGGATTTATTGTAGCAACGAATCCACAAAATAGTGTTAATTACATGAAGTTGTCTGTTCCAGTTGTTGCAATTGACCGTATGTTTAATGAGCGTATCCCTACTGTATATGCAGATAACTATGCAGGGAGTCAGGCAGCGACAAAGTTATTAATAGATAAAGGCTGTAAACATATTGCGCATATTCGCGGACCGCGTGATGTAAGCACTGCTAATGAACGTTTTGAAGGTTTTGTAGACGTTATTACGCAAAATAATCTTTCTTATATGATTGCAGAGAGTACATTTGATCCAGCTAATAGTGAGCGTGTAGCAGTGGAATTATTAGAAGAATACCCACATATTGATGGAATTGTTGCTGGAAATGATTTAATCGCAATAGGTATTGTAAAGGCTGCACTCCAAAAGGGGATTTCTATTCCAGATGATTTACAAATTATCGGATTCGATGGAATTTCTTTAACAGAAATGATGTATCCATCTATTACAACTGTTGCACAGCCAATTTATGAAATGGGGAAAATTGCAACAGAGCTGTTATTAGAGCAGATGGAAGGAAACGTATTAGAAGAGAAACACTATCGTTTACCGATTGAAATTATAGAACGAAATACAACGAAGTAAGGAGATGAAACAGATGCCAAATATTGCAGTGGTAGGTAGTATTTCAATGGACTTAGTGGCTGTTTCAAAAAAACGTCCGAAAGCAGGAGAAACAGTAATTGGTGAAGCATTTCATACAATCCCAGGAGGGAAAGGAGCCAACCAGGCAGTTGCTGCAGCTAGATTAGGCGCAAATGTAGCGATGGTTGGAGCGGTTGGAAACGATAATTATGGAACTGTAGTTAGGAACAATTTAGAGAACGAACGCGTTTTTATCGACTATGTGGTACCGGTTACAGATACGGCGACAGGAATTGCTCATATCGTTTTAGCAGAAGAGGATAACAGTATTGTTGTTGTGCAAGGGGCGAATGCTCTGGTCAATGAGTCGGTTGTAGATCGTTCAAAAGATCTTCTTATAAAAGCAGATATGGTTGTTCTTCAACTAGAAATTCCACTTGAAACAGTAAAATACGTATTAGCTATTTGTGAGGAACACAAAATCCCGGTTATGTTAAATCCAGCGCCAGCACAAGTGTTATCAGAAGATATTTTAGAAAAAGCAACTTATATTACACCAAATGAACATGAGTGCCGCATCGTATTAGATGATTTCATATCGCCAATTGAAGATTTACTGGCTAAATATCCAAATAAACTATTGATGACAGAAGGTTCTAACGGTGTTCGTTTCCATAATGGTAAGGAGATTGTACATGTTCCTAGCATTGCTGTTGATGTAGTAGATACGACTGGAGCTGGTGATACATTCAATGGTGCATTAGCAGTTGCACTTTCTGAAGGAGAAACACTTCAAAAAGCAATTCGTTTTGCGAATATTGCTGGTGGTCTTTCTGTAACGAAACTTGGAGCACAGGGCGGTATGCCAACGAGGGATAGAGTACGTGAAGTGCAGGTGATTGTCGGATGAAAAAGCACGGTGTATTAAACAGTGAGATTGCATCAGTCCTTGCTTCACTTGGACATACAGATACGATTGTAATCGCAGACTGTGGGCTACCAATTCCTGACGGAGTAAAACGAATTGATTTAGCTGTTGAGATTGGAAAACCTAGCTTTTTAGACGTATTGCAAGTGGTAGCTGATGATATGGCAATTGAAAAAGTAACGTTAGCAGAAGAAGTCATTAACAATAATGCGGAAGTAAATAAAGAAATCGAGCTGAAATTAATAGAGCCAGCGTTTGAATATGTATCGCATGAACAATTTAAAGAGCACACGAAGAAAGCGAAGGCGATTATTCGTACAGGAGAGGCTACTCCTTATGCCAATGTAATTTTACATGCGGGCGTGATTTTTTAATAAAAGGAAGTGATGGAAATGCGTATTGAAATGAAAAATATTTCAAAGGCGTTCAATGGTAATCCTGTTTTGAAGAATGCACAGTTTATGATTGAAACAGGGGAAGTCCATGCATTGATGGGGGAAAATGGAGCGGGCAAATCAACGCTCATGAAAATTTTAACAGGTGTATACAAAAAAGATGGTGGAACAATCACGATTGATGGACAAGAACGAACTTTTAAAAATGCGAAAGAAGCAGAAGAGTACGGTATTGCATTTATACATCAAGAATTGAACATATTATCGAATTTAACAGTAGCTGAAAATATGTTTCTCGGTAAAGAGTTAATGTATGGGAAGACAGGTATTTTGCGTACGCGTCAAATGAACGCGATTGCGCAGCAGCAACTAGCGGAGTTAGGGTTACATGTAAAAGGCGCTATGTTGGCAGGAGAGTTATCGGTTGGACAACAGCAAATTATTGAAATTGCGAAAGCGTTAATGACAAACGCGAGCGTTATTATTATGGATGAACCTACAGCTGCATTAACAGATCGTGAAATTGAAACGTTGTTTACTGTCATTAATAAATTACGTAAAGAAGGTGTTTCGTTCGTTTATATCTCACACCGAATGGAAGAAATTTTTTCAATATGTGATGCCATTACGATTTTACGTGATGGGGAATACGTAGGAAAGAGACTTATTCCGGAAACATCATTTGATGAAGTAGTGAGTATGATGGTGGGGCGCAGCATTGGTGAACGTTACCCAGAGCGAAATAGTCAAATTGGCGATGTCATTTTTGAGATGCGTAACGGAACGAAAAAAGGGAAGTTTGAAAATGTTTCGTTTCAAGTGAGAAAAGGTGAAATCCTTGGTGTTGCTGGCTTGATGGGAGCTGGCCGTACAGATATTATGAAAGCGATATTTGGATACGAACCTTTAGATTCTGGCCAAATTTTTATAAATGGACAAGAAGTAAAGATTGATAGTCCGATAGATGCGATTAGACAAAGAATAGCTTTCATTACAGAGGATAGAAAATCTGAAGGGTTAGTGTTAGATTTCTCAATTCGAGAAAATTTAGCTTTACCGAATTTAGAAAGTCTTTCAAAGGGAAGTGTCTTAAGTAACGAACTAGAACAACAGTTTACAGCGGATATGATGAAACTTCTTAATGTGAAAGCAGCTAGTGGAGAGCAAGCGGTGAAATCTCTTTCTGGTGGAAATCAGCAAAAGGTTGTTATTGCAAAATGGCTAGGTATCCACCCGCAGTTACTCATTTTAGATGAGCCAACAAGGGGTGTAGATGTTGGAGCGAAAAAAGAAATTTACTCTATTATGAATAAGCTTACTGAGCAAGGCGATGCCGTTATTATGGTATCATCTGAGCTTCCAGAAGTTTTAGGAATGAGTGATCGCGTTCTTGTTATTCATGAAGGAAAGGTCGGCGGCATTTTAGAGAAAGGTGAGGCATCACAAGAGTCTATTATGGCACTAGCTACAGGGGGAGAGTAAGGATGGCTAAGAAGGGGAATGTATTACAACAACTCGGTTCTTTAATCGGTTTAGTATTAATTATCGTCGTAATTACAGCTTTAAATCCAGCATTTATTGAGATTCCAAATTTATTTAATATACTGCGTCAAGTATCGATTAATGCGCTTATTGCATTTGGAATGACCTTTGTAATTTTAACAGGGGGTATTGACTTATCGGTAGGTTCTATTTTAGCATTATCAAGTGCACTTGTTGCTGGAATGATGGCAAGTGGCATGGACCCGTTCCTTGCGATGGCAGTTGGATTATTAGCTGGTCTTGTAATGGGGATTGTAAACGGTATCATCATAGCGAAGGGAAAAGTAGCTCCATTTATTGCAACTTTAGCAACAATGACTATTTTTCGTGGGTTGACGCTTGTTTATATGGACGGACGTCCGATCACTGGTCTTGGTGATCATTTAATGTTCCAAATGTTTGGCCGCGGTTATTTTCTCGGTATTCCGGTACCAGCTGTTACAATGATGATCGCTTTCGCAGTACTGTACTTCATTTTGAAGAAAACGACATTTGGTCGCCGTACATTTGCAATTGGTGGAAATGAAGAAGCAGCAGCGCTATCAGGTATTAATGTTACGAGAATTAAAGTAATGATTTACGGTCTTTCCGGAATTTTGGCAGCGCTTGCAGGTATTGTCTTAACATCACGACTAGATTCTGCACAGCCAACTGCAGGTACTTCTTATGAATTAGATGCAATTGCAGCAGTTGTATTAGGTGGAACAAGTCTTTCTGGGGGAAGAGGATGGATTGTTGGTACATTCATCGGTGTACTTATTATCGGTGTACTAAATAACGGTTTAAATTTATTAGGTGTATCTTCTTTCTTCCAACAAGTTGTAAAAGGACTTGTAATCTTACTAGCTGTATTAATTGATCGCCGAAAAGAAGCGTAATGGAGGGATAGTTCATGAAAAAATGGTTACTTATACTCGTTGCATGTATTATGGTCATTACTGCTGGTTGTTCAATGGAACCACCAGAATGGGCAAAGGATTCTAGCGATAAAGGTCGAAATAAAACTATTAAAGTTGGATTCTCTGTTTCAACTTTAAACAATCCATTTTTTGTTACTTTGAAAAAAGGAGCAGAAAAGCAAGCGAAAGCAAGCGGCATTGAATTGATTGCTGTTGATGCACAAAATGATGCAGCAAAGCAAACGAACGATGTTGAGGATTTAATTCAAAAAGGTGTCGATGTAGTTGTTATTAATCCGACCGATTCAGATGCTGTTGCTTCAGCAGTAAGTGCGGCAAATGCAGCAAATGTTCCTGTTATTACAGTAGACCGCGTTGCGAATTCAGGTAAGGTTGTTTCTCACATTGCATCTAATAATATTGAAGGTGGTCAAATGGCTAGTGATTACATTCGTGAATTAGTTGGCGGGGGAGCAAACGTTGCTGAATTAGAAGGAATACCTGGCTCTTCTGCTGCTCGTGAGCGCGGGAAAGGATTCCATAATGTAGCGGATAAATCTTTAAAAGTAGTTGCAAAACAAGCAGCTGATTTTGATAGAGCAAAAGGATTATCTGTTATGGAAAACATTTTGCAAGCAAATGGTGATATTAAAGCTGTGTTTGCGCATAACGACGAAATGGCATTAGGGGCACTTGAAGCATTGAAGTCCTCTGGAAAAACGGATGTAGTCGTTGTTGGATTTGATGCAACAGAAGATGCTGTAAAGGCGGTTAAAGATGGGCGTATGGCTGCAACAGTTGCTCAAAAACCGGAATTAATCGGGGAGAAGGCGATGCAAACAGCAAAAGAGATCACGCAAGGTAAAAAAGTGGACAAATCTATTCCGATTGAATTAGAGCTTATTAAGAAAAACAAATAAATATAAAATGAAAATCAGGAAGGAAGAATAACAAATGAAATTCTTTATTGATACAGCAAACATTAACGAAATTAAAGAGGCAAATGCATTAGGCGTAGTAGCTGGAGTAACGACAAACCCATCACTTGTAGCAAAAGAAGGCGTAGATTTCCATGAGCGTATTCGTGAAATTTGCAGCTTTATAGAAGGACCTGTAAGCGCAGAAGTAATTAGCTTAGAAGCTGATAAAATGATTGAAGAAGGAAAAGAATTAGCGAAGATTGCTCCAAACGTTGTTGTAAAAGTACCAATGACAACAGAAGGTTTAAAAGCAGTAAAAGCATTCTCTGATTTAGGAATTCGTACAAACGTTACATTAGTATTCTCAGCAGTTCAAGCATTACTTGCAGCTCGTGCTGGTGCAACATATGTATCACCATTCTTAGGTCGCTTAGACGATATCGGCCATAACGGTATGGACTTAATCCGCCAAATCGCAGAAATCTTTGCAATTCACGGCATTGAAACAGAAATCATTGCAGCATCTGTACGTCACAGTGTTCACGTAACAGAAGCAGCATTAAACGGTTCACATATTGCAACAATCCCAGCAAACGTAATTGCTTCATTAGTGAAGCATCCATTAACAGATCAAGGAATTGAGAAATTCTTAGCTGATTGGGAAAAAACACAAGAGAAATAATAGAAAATCAAGAATCCTAGTTTAATTGACTAGGATTCTTTTTTTGTATTTAAAAGAATTTTCATGCAATTTTGCATATTGTCTTTTAAATTTGTTATATAAACTATTTAATATATACAAATCACTCTTTATTTTTCATATTTTGATATAAGAAGATAGAGGGTCTGACCAGAAAACTGGAGGGCATGATTCTATAACATAAAGTTTAACGTTTATAGAATTATGCCTTTTTGTCCCGCATTAACGGTCAGTAAGATTCCCACCTTAAAATTCAGCTAGAGCAAAGAAGTTAGGTGGGAAATCAACTGCCCGTAAATGCCCGATTGGTGTGGGCTAATAATCAGTGGGGATGGACAAACTCCCCACTGATTAAAGTTTCACTGTATATAGGGAGGGCAGAAAGGAGAGCTTTTGATTTAAATGCACTTATTTATCTGAATTTTAAGTTTTATAAAAGGAGAGAAATAGAATGAGAAGAAAAGCGCCATTTAAAGTGTTATCATCATTAGCAATTGCGGCAATTATCGGATGCACATCTGTAATGAGTGCTCCGCTAGCATACGCAGAAACGCCAGCAAAAGAGAAAGACAATGTATCTACAACACCAATTGATTACAATTTAATTCAAGAAGATCGTTTAGCGGAAGCACTGAAGGAAAGAGGAACAATAAATCCAGCATCTTCTAAAGAAGAAACGAAAAAAGCTGTAGAAAAGTATATTGAAAAGAAACAAGGCGATCAGGCAAATAAAGAAATTCTTCCAGCGGATACTGCTAAAGAGGCATCTGATTTCGTGAAAAAAGTAAAAGAGAAGAAAATGGAGGAAAAGGAGAATGTAAAGAAACCTGAAAAAAATGTTAGCCCTGAGCAAAAGCCTGAACCAAATAAGAAACAATTGAATGGGCAAGTTCCAACATCTAAAGCAAAGCAAGCGCCGTATAAGGGATCTGTTCGAAATGATAAAGTATTAGTATTACTCGTTGAATTTAGTGATTATAAACATAATAATATTGATCAAACGCCAGGGTATATGTATTCGAATGACTTTAGTAGAGAGCATTATCAAAAAATGTTATTTGGTAATGAGCCGTACACATTATTTGATGGTTCAAAAGTAAAGACGTTTAAACAATATTATGAAGAGCAGTCTGGCGGTAGTTATACGACTGATGGATATGTAACAGAATGGCTAACTGTCCCAGGAAAAGCGTCTGACTACGGTGCTGATGGTAGCAGTGGTCATGATAATAAAGGACCAAAAGGCGCACGTGATTTAGTGAAAGAAGCTTTACATGCAGCTGCTGAGAAAGGATTAGATTTATCTCAATTTGATCAATTCGATAGATATGATACAAATGGTGACGGAAATCAAAATGAACCTGATGGTGTAATTGATCATTTAATGGTAATCCATGCTGGCGTTGGTCAAGAAGCTGGTGGTGGTAAATTAGGTGATGATGCAATTTGGTCACATCGTTCAAAATTAGCAATAGATCCAGTAGCGGTTGAAGGTACAAAATCAAAGGTAGATTACTTTGGTGGAAAAGTAGCGGCGCATGATTATACAATTGAACCAGAAGATGGAGCAGTAGGTGTATTTGCGCATGAATTTGGACATGATCTTGGCTTACCAGATGAATATGACACGAAATATACTGGAACTGGTTCACCTGTCGAAGCGTGGTCATTAATGAGTGGAGGTAGTTGGACAGGGAAAATTGCAGGAACAGAGCCAACTAGTTTCTCACCACAAAATAAAGATTTCTTACAAAAGAATATGGGTGGCAACTGGGCAAAAATTTTAGAAGTGGATTACGATAAAATTAAGCGCGGTGTAGGAGTTCCTACATATATTGATCAAAGTGTTACGAAATCTAATCGTCCAGGCGTTGTACGTGTTAACTTACCAGGTAAAAGTGTTGAAACGATTAAACCAGAGTTTGGAAAGCATGCATATTATAGTACAAGAGGAGATGATATGCATACAACACTAGAGACACCATTCTTTGATTTAACAAAAGGAACAAATGCAAAATTCGATTATAAAGCAAATTATGAGTTAGAAGCAGAGTGCGATTTTGTCGAAGTGCATGCAGTAACAGAAGATGGAACGAAAACATTAATTGATAGACTTGGAGAAAAAGTAGTCCAAGAAGATAAAGATACAACAGATGGAAAATGGATGGATAAATCATATGATTTAAGTCAATTTAAAGGGAAAAAAGTGAAACTGCAATTCGATTATATTACAGATCCAGCTGTAACATATAAAGGTTTCGCGATGGATAATGTAAATGTAACTGTTGATGGACAAGTTGTATTTTCTGATGATACAGAAGGACAGGCTAAAATGAATTTAAATGGTTTTGTTGTTTCTGATGGGACAGAAAAGAAAGCTCATTATTACTACTTAGAGTGGAGAAACTATGCGGGATCAGATAATGGATTAAAAGCAGGAAAAGGTCCAGTGTATAATACAGGTCTTGTCGTTTGGTATGCAGATGATAGCTTCAAAGATAACTGGGTTGGGGTGCATCCAGGTGAAGGATTCCTTGGTGTTGTGGATTCGCATCCAGAGGCATTTGTTGGCAATTTAAACGGAAGACCAACTTACGGTAATACAGGTATGCAAATTGCAGATGCTGCATTTTCATTTGATCAAACACCAGCATGGAGTGCAAATTCATTAACACGTGGACAGTTTAACTATTCTGGATTACAAGGTGTTACAACATTTGATGATTCAAAAGTATATAGTAATAAACAAATTGCAGATGCAGGAAGAAAAGTTCCAAACCTTGGACTTAAATTCCAAGTTGTTGGACAAGCGGATGATAAGTCTGCAGGTGCTGTTTGGATTAAGCGTTAATAAAATGGAACTTTAATCAGTCGGAGGTGTTCATCCCCAATGATTATTAGCACACACTTCCTCGTATTCGTCGAATTTCGAGGCGGGATTCTTACTGTCCGCAAATAGCGAGATAAAATAAAAGCACATTCTTCATTCGAAGGATGTGCTTTTTCTTTGTACATTAAGGTATTAATTTATCTATGTGTAGTGTATCAAATTATGTGGGGAAAAGAAGTATTTCCGAGGAAATTGTCGAAAGGATTTATTTGTTTTTTATGAGAATTGACTCGAAGAACTTTCAGTATATCGGATGAGAATTAATTATTTTAATATGGTAAATGTTTTAATTGGAAAAAAGTAAATACATATTTTTCAAGGTTTTACTAATTTAAGGTGTCGAAATTTAATTATTTTTAAAAAATAAAATTATATATTGCTTTTAGTTTTTGTTTTAAGTAAAATTCATAGGGAATTAATAAGATAATAGTTTAGTAGTTTAATGTAATATTCTTTCGGAAAAAGAAAAGTAGCACGTAGTAAACTTTTAATTTGTAAGTAAAGGGAGAGTAAAGTAATTGAAAGCATGGAAAAATGTATCGTTTGTTATGAAAAGTAGTATCTTTTTATTATGTTTAACTTGTATGTTTTTTATTGTGCCAAGTACAAATGCGAGTGCAGAAACAGTTAAAATTTATCTAGATCCAGGGCATGGGGGAACAGATACAGGTGCTATTGGAAATGGTTTGAAAGAGAAGGATTTAACATTAGATATTGCTTTGCGAATTCGTAATATTTTAAATTCTGAGTATACAGGTCATGAGATTAGAATGAGCCGTACAAGTGATGTGTATCCTACATTAGCACAAAGAACGAATGATGCTAATCAGTGGGGAGCAAACTTCTTCTTATCTGTGCATATCAATAGTGGTGGAGGAACAGGCTATGAGGATTACAGTTATCCGAATGCAGGTGCTCCTACTACAACGTATCACCAATTGATTCATCAAGAAATTATGAAAACAGCTGATTTTGTTGATCGAGGAATGAAAACAAGTAATTTTCATGTGTTAAGAGAGACAAATATGCCTGCAATATTGACTGAAAATGGATTTATTGATCGAGCTGAGGATGCTGCAAAGCTTGCCAATGCGGATTTCAGAGAGCAGCTTGCAAGAGGACATGTAAATGGATTAGTAAAATCATTTAATTTACAAAAGAAAACATTCTTACTTCGTGTAAAGGCACCTGAATTATACTATTATAACCAACCTGATTGGAATGCAAAAGCAGGGACTGTGAAACAGGGAGATGTGTTTACTGTTGTAGAAACATTAACTGTGAATGGTTCGAAAATGTATAAATTAAAATCTGGAAATTATATAACTGCGAATCCAGCATATGTTGAAATTATAAATTAAAAGGCTATACATAGAAAGACAATGATGGAATTAACCCATCATTGTCTTTTTTACTTTGCTTTTTTCTTTACTTTTTATTTTGCTTCTTACATAAATCATTCCAGCGAATGTTAATAAGAATGCTGTTCCGATAACGAAGCTGACGCTAGGGGATGCCCCGATTGCACCAACCGTAAAGGATCCAGCAACAACTCCTAATGAGAAGAAAGCATAAAACAATCCGAATGCTTTTCCGCGCTTATCATCTGTCGTATTCTCAACAAGTAATGCATTTATCGATGGGAAAAGGATAGCGAATCCAATGCCATAAATCATCATAACGATAAAGAGCATACCTTTTGTTGCGAATAATCCAAGTAAAGATAACGCGAATGCCATTACTGCAATACCAATTAGCATAAGTTTTGAACGATTAAATCGATCATAAATACGGTTTGTTGGCAGCAAGAAGAAGAGGATAGCGGTAATGCCGAATACACTTAACATCATGCCTGTTGTAGATGCTTTAAGTGCTAATGCCTCAACTTTCACTGGTAGCATATAAGTGACAATTCCTTGTGAAAACATTAGCGTGAAAGCACCAATATATGCTTGCAATAACGGTTCTGATTTTAATAGTTCAATCATATCCTCTTTGTTCATCATTTGTGTTCTTGAAGTATCTTTTCTTGATACGTTATTTGGTAAGAAGAATAGAGATACGATTGTACCAAGGACCATTAAAATAGAAATGGTAATGAACACCCACTCTATACCAGCAGTTGCTTTCATAATTCCACTGAAAGCCGGTCCTACAATTGCCGCTGTTCCAACAGCAGCACCAGATAGAGCCATTGCCTTACCTTGTCTTGCTGAATTTGTTTGTTTTGATAAAAACGTAAAGGCAGCAGGAATTAAAAATCCGTCACTAAAGCCGTGCATAAAGCGCACAACTAATAGTTGTTCACCACTTTGAACAACGGTGTATAACAAGACTATGAAACTCGTAAGTCCCATGCTTATATAAAGTATTTTTTTTGCACCAAATTTATCGACAGCAGCGCCAGCAATAATATTACCGATCATATTAGCGAATGAGTACATACCGACAACTAGCCCAATAATAAGAGGAGATCCTCCAAGACTTTGAGCGAACGTACTCATAATAGGTAATTGTGAAAATGTATCTAGAAACGCTACGATAACAATAAAGTAAATAAAATATTTCAAGCGATATTCACCTCTCCTCTGCTATTATGGCATAATGCTAATTTCAACCGCAATGAAATTAGCATTAACAGATGTGGAAAAAAGTACAAAGTGACAAAATATTGAACGTTATTTGTTAAAATTTAGTGGAAATGAGATTGTTTTTTTGAAATATATGGATAGAAGTATTATAATAGATTTGTAAACTTCACCAGGTTAAGTATATACGTAGAGAGGGATGTATAAAATGAAAGCATTACTTTGGCATAATCAACGCGATGTACGAGTAGAAGAAGTACCAGAACCAACTGTAAGACCAGGAGCAGTTAAGATTAAAGTGAAATGGTGTGGTATCTGCGGAACAGACTTGCATGAATATTTAGCAGGACCTATTTTTATTCCAACAGAAGAGCACCCATTAACACACGTAAAAGCACCGGTTATTTTAGGTCATGAGTTTAGTGGTGAGGTAGTTGAAATCGGTGAAGGCGTTACTTCTCATAAAGTGGGAGATCGCGTCGTTGTAGAACCAATTTATTCTTGTGGTAAATGTGAAGCTTGTAAACATGGACATTACAATGTTTGTGAACAACTTGTTTTCCACGGTCTTGGCGGAGACGGCGGCGGTTTCTCTGAATATACAGTAGTACCAGAAGATATGGTCCACCATATTCCTGATGAAATGACGTATGAACAAGGTGCACTTGTAGAACCAGCAGCGGTAGCAGTTCATGCAGTACGTCAAAGTAAATTAAAAGAAGGGGAAGCTGTAGCAGTATTTGGTTGTGGTCCAATTGGACTTCTTGTCATTCAAGCAGCTAAAGCAGCAGGAGCAACTCCTGTGATTGCAGTAGAACTTTCTAAAGAACGTCAAGAGTTAGCAAAATTAGCAGGTGCGGATTATGTATTAAATCCAGCTACTCAAGATGTACTAGCAGAAATTCGTAACTTAACAAATGGTTTAGGTGTAAATGTGAGCTTTGAAGTAACAGGTGTCGAAGTAGTACTTCGTCAAGCGATTGAAAGTACAAGCTTTGAAGGACAAACTGTAATTGTTAGTGTGTGGGAAAAAGATGCGACAATTACGCCAAACAACCTTGTACTAAAAGAAAAAGAAGTTATCGGTATTCTTGGATACCGTCATATCTTCCCAGCTGTTATTAAATTAATTAGCTCTGGCCAAATTCAAGCAGAGAAATTAATTACGAAAAAAATCACAGTAGATCAAGTTGTTGAAGAAGGATTTGAAGCACTTGTAAAAGATAAAACACAAGTGAAAATTCTTGTTTCACCTAAATAATAGAGAATAGTAAAAAGTAGCCCTTTTCTAGAAATAGAAGAGGGCTACTTTTTTTCTATACAGAAAGGTGATAGACTTTCCTTTAACTACAGGTATTTTGTTTGGAAGGGGAAGTCGAATGCTTTCATTTATGTTGACATTGAAACGAATGCTAAAAGCTTGTTTACGAGCGTGGAAAGATAAAGAATTTCAAGTATTATTCGTATTAACATTTTTAACATTAACATCTGGTACGATTTTTTATAGTACAGTTGAAGGATTACGTCCTCTTGACGCTTTATATTTTAGTGTGGTCACGTTGACGACTGTCGGTGATGGGAATTTTAGTCCGCAAACTGATTTCGGAAAGGTATTTACAATCTTATATATCTTTATTGGGATTGGATTAGTGTTTGGATTTATTCATAAGTTGGCCGTTAATGTACAACTGCCAAGTATATTATCAAGTAGAAAAAAAGAGTAAAGCATGTGTATGCTTTACTCTTTTTTTACATTAGTTTAGACAATCATTTGTAGTAGCTTAACAATACTTTATTACAATATAAGTGCATTCATTCATTATATTCACTATGTATAAAGTTATAATGATATGAACATCTGCATATTTTAATTTAATAATAGATATTTCGTGAAAGGTGGGATATTCTAGTCATAGGTTAACCGGACGACATCATAGGATCCTAACAAAAAGTTTACAATAATTCAATTATAAAATGGAGGATTTCAGATGAAAAAGAAAGTACTTGCTTTAGCAGCAGCTATTACATTAGTAGCCCCTTTACAAAGCGTTGCATTTGCTCATGAAAATGATGGGGGAAGTAAAATAAAAATAGTTCACCGTTGGTCTGCTGAAGATAAACATAAAGAAGGTGTAAACTCTCATTTATGGATTGTAAACCGTGCGATTGATATTATGTCTCGCAATACAACACTTGTAAAACAAGATCGAGTTGCACAAGTAAACGAATGGCGTACGGAATTAGAAAATGGTATTTATGCTGCTGACTATGAAAATCCTTATTATGATAATAGCACATTTGCTTCACATTTCTATGATCCAGACAATGGAAAAACATATATTCCATTTGCAAAGCAAGCAAAAGAAACTGGCGCTAAATATTTTAAATTAGCTGGTGAATCATATAAAAATAAAGACATGAAACAAGCATTCTTCTATTTAGGATTATCTCTTCATTATTTAGGAGATGTAAACCAACCGATGCATGCGGCAAACTTTACAAATCTTTCGTACCCACAAGGATTCCATTCTAAATATGAAAACTTTGTAGATACGATAAAAGATAATTATAAAGTAACGGATGGAAATGGATATTGGAACTGGAAAGGTACAAATCCAGAAGAGTGGATTCACGGAGCGGCAGTAGCAGCGAAACAAGATTACGCTGGCATTGTAAATGATAATACGAAAGATTGGTTCGTAAAAGCAGCTGTATCACAAGAATATGCAGATAAATGGCGCGCTGAAGTTACACCAATGACAGGTAAGCGATTAATGGATGCACAACGTGTTACTGCCGGATACATTCAGCTTTGGTTTGATACGTACGGAGATCGTTAAGTATTAAAAAAGGTCAAATCTCACAATAGAGTATTTGGCCTTTTTATAACTAATACATGGAGGTATGAAACGTGAAAGGAAAATTGCTAAAAGGTGTACTTAGCTTTGGGATTGGTTTAGGAGTTTTATACGGAGGATCTTCAGCTCAAGCAGAAACGTCTACAAATCAAAATAATACTTTGAAAGTGATGACACATAATGTGTACATGCTATCAACAAATTTATATCCGAACTGGGGACAAAGTGAGCGTGCTGATTTAATTGGGGCGGCAGATTATATAAAGAATCAAGACGTTGTTATATTAAATGAAGTGTTTGATAATAGCGCATCAGATCGTTTGTTAGGGAATTTGAAGAAAGAATATCCAAATCAAACAGCGGTATTAGGTCGTAGTAACGGAAATGAATGGGATAAAACGTTAGGTAGCTATTCATCTTCAACTCCTGAAGATGGGGGCGTTGCAATCGTGAGTAAATGGCCGATTGTTGAAAAGATTCAATATGTATTTGCAAAAGGATGCGGGCCAGATAATTTATCGAATAAAGGATTTGTATACACGAAAATTAAGAAAAATGATCGTTTCGTTCATGTAATCGGGACACATTTGCAGGCTGAAGATAGTATGTGCGGAAAAACTTCACCTGCATCTGTACGTACAAATCAGTTAAAAGAAATTCAAGACTTTATTAAAAATAAGAATATACCAAATGACGAGTACGTCCTATTTGGTGGTGATATGAACGTGAATAAAATAAATGCAGAGAACAATAGTGACTCAGAGTACGCATCCATGTTCAAAACATTGCACGCTTCTATTCCATCTTATACAGGACATACAGCAACTTGGGATGCGACGACAAACAGTATAGCAAAATATAATTTCCCTGATAGCCCTGCCGAGTATTTAGATTATATTATCGCAAGTAAAGACCATGCGAATCCGTCATTTATAGAGAATAAAGTATTACAACCGAAATCTCCACAGTGGACTGTTACATCATGGCTTAAAAAATATACATATAATGATTACTCTGATCATTATCCAGTAGAGGCAACTATTTCTATGAAATAGTCCTAAAAAAGTTTCTTCTTAATAGGAAGAAACTTTTTTATTTTGTAGAGGAAATTTCAACTTTCTTTCCAATATGTATAAGACATATTGAAAAGAGGAGAGAAAAATGTGGATCGAGGAATTTTTAAAGAGGTTCCATTACCGTGTGCATTTTTGGATGAAGTGGCTTTAGATAGAAATATTCAATCGATTATAGAATTAAGTGGGAATAAGAAGATTCGTATAGCGAGTAAATCGTTACGTTCTGTTCCAGTTATGCAAAAGATTTTAGCTACAAATGATCGATTTCAAGGTATTATGTGTTTTTCACCTAGAGAGGCTTTGTTTTTAATTGAACAAGGATTCAATGATTTATTGCTTGGGTATCCTGCTTATGATAAAAGAGCTTTACATGAAATTAGTTTGCTAACAAAGCAAGGCCTCATTATAACTTGTATGGTGGATTGTGAAGACCATATTGTTTATCTAGAAAAAATTGCTGAGGAGTCTAAAGGGTGTTTTCGTGTTTGTTTGGATATTGATATGAGTAGTCATTTTTTTCAATTTCATTTTGGGGTCAAAAGATCACCAGTAAAAGATGTGCAGAGTACTTTGAAAATAGTGAGAAGGGTAAAAGAATCATCATGTTTAATACTAGATGGTGTAATGGGATATGAAGCCCAAATTGCTGGGGTAGGAGATCACATACCTAATCAAAGAGTGAAAAGTAAAGTAATTTCGTATTTAAAGAAGAAGTCAGTGTTAGAAGTTAAAGAAAGAAGAGGACATATCGTAAAAGAAATACAAAACCTAGGTATTGAACTAAGGTTTGTAAATGGGGGAGGCACAGGAAGTATAAAAACAACTGAGCAAGATAATTCAGTTTCAGAGATTACAATAGGTTCTGCTTTTTATGCCCCGAAGCTGTTCGATTATTATAAAGAGGTGCAATTTCATCCAGCTGTCGGATTTGCTTTACCAGTTGTGCGTAAACCAGCCCTGTTTATTTACACTTGTTTAGGTGGTGGATATATTGCCTCAGGTGCAATCGGGAAAGATAAAGAACCTGAGATTTGGAGACCAAATGGTGCAAAATTATTAGCTTTAGAAGGCGCTGGCGAAGTGCAAACACCGATTTTTTATAACGGTGAGGAACGAGTAGAGATAGGAGATTCTATCTTGTTTCGCCATAGTAAAGCTGGAGAGTTATGTGAGCGTTTTCCTTTTTTATATCGTGTGAAAGAAGGAGAGATTGTTGGGGAGTATTCAACATATCGGGGGGATGGCCAATGCTTTCTATAAAGGGACAAAAATGGAGAAATTGGACAGGGAATGTAGAAGGAACGCCGCATTATACGATGTATCCAGAAAGTATACAAGATGTAGTAGAAGTTGTAGGGCTTGCTCGAAAAAAAGGGAAGAAAATTCGTGTTGTCGGTTCAGGACACTCTTTTACACCTCTTGTGCAAACGGAAGAAATTTTAGTTTCTTTAGATGAATTGAAAGGTATTTTGGATATGGATGCAGAGAAGATGGTTGCCGAAGTATGGGCAGGAACAAAGTTACATGATTTAGGGAAGTTACTTGAAGAAAAAGGTTATGCACAAGAAAATTTAGGGGATATTGATTTGCAATCGATTGCAGGAGCGATTAGTACAGGGACTCATGGAACGGGTATTACCTTTGGAAGTTTATCAACACAAGTTATAGAGATTACCGCAGTTTTATCTACAGGCGAGAGTATAGTTTGTTCGGAAACTGAGAATGTGGAATATTGGAGAGCCTTTCAGTTGTCGCTTGGAATGTTAGGTATCATTGTAAAAATAAAATTGAAGGTTATTCCAGCCTATTCACTCGTTTATAAAAGTGAAAAACAGTCATTATCTACTGTAATGAACAAGCTAGAAGAATATAAGAAGAATCGCCATTTTGAATTTTTTGTTTTTCCTTATTCAGATGAAGTACAAGTGAAATTTACAAATGAAACAACGGGTAAAAAAAGTGACTTGAAATGGCATAAACTAAAGGTAGAGTTGCTGGAAAATAAGATGTTCTCTTTGTTATCTAAAGGATGTAAATGGTTTCCCTCTATAAGTAAAGGAGTAAGTCGATTATCGGCTAAAGCTGTACCGAATACAAAGATAGTTGGTCCGAGTTATGAAGTATTTGCTACGTCGCGTGCGGTTCCATTTTATGAAATGGAGTATAGTGTTCCTTCAAATTATATGCGGGCCGTTGTAGAAGAAATTTCAAACCTTATTGAAAAGAAAAAGTATAAAGTGCACTTCCCAATTGAATGTCGTTATGTGAAAAGTGATGATATATGGCTCAGTCCAGCGTACGGAAGGGATTCAGCGTATATTGCCGTTCATATGTATAAAGGTATGAAGTATGCTGCTTATTTTGGTGAGGTGGAGAAAATTTTTCTAAAGTATGAAGGGCGCCCGCATTGGGGGAAAATGCATACGTTAACGTACGAAAAATTACAAAATATATATCCAGAAATGCATTCGTTTCTAAAGGCGAGGAAGTTTCTAGATGAAGCAGAAATGTTTTCAAACCCTTATACAGAAAAATTATTTACGATTATGAAAAAAAGCTGACAAAGTATTACTTGTCAGCTTTTTTTAGTATGATCGCATTTCTTGTTTGACTAATACGCTCGTAAAATAGTAATTTATCACGACTAAATACATGCAATAAAACATGAATAATAAATAGACCGTTAATTACAAATTGGAATAATAGTATAACTAGTAATACTAAAGGCTCTGTATGATTTAAGATAGAGCTACTCGAAAGAATATAATTGATTCCGCCTAAAATGAAATAGAATATCCCGTAACGAATGAATAATTCTTTTAGTGTAATACGCTCAGCTTGTCCTTTAATATAAATTCGAAGCAACGCTTTTCCTATTGTTCTTCCATTCGTAAAGTATGGAATGATAATAAAGTAAATAAAGATCGAACACGTTATGAAAATGAGTTCGTATATGTTCGTGTAAGATTGAATATTAGAAACAAAGAAGGAATTTCCTTTGTTTTTAATGACAGGTACAACGATAGATAAGAAAATCCAATCAATTTGCATCGCGATAAAACGACGAACGAATCCGACTGGTTTTGTTTCTAAATCAATATGAATATCTAATTCACTTGTTTTCGGAAGGAAGTACGTAAATATTGGTGCAATGATAAAACCAATTACGCCGCCTAACGTGTTTAAAAACAAATCGTCAATATCAAATAAGCGATAGGCACAATTATAAATACCATATAATCCAGTTACTTGTGTTAACTCAAAGAACAGTGAAAGGCAAAAAGAAATGCACACTGTTTGTAAGAAACTACGTCGGAAATAATAACGTAAGTAAATACCAAATGGAACGGTTAATAGAACGTTAAATGTTACTTGTAAAAACGCAGATTCTTTTAATAGGTAGAAATAAGTAGCTGGTTTCGTTAAAATTGCCGAGGTATGATTACTAATTTCTTGTATGAAATAAAATGGTGATAGTTGCATATGTTGCGTATTAGCCGGTTGTAGGCTACAAGTATCATATGTTTGTGGTAACGGCAAAATCACAAGAAAATAGGCATTTAATAAGTAAAGTAATAATGAGTATAAAATAAATGAACGCCATTTATTTAAATAACCATACTTTCGGTAGTTAAATATTAAAAAAGGTATTAAGAGAAACATTGCTAAAATAGGAAATAAAATAAATGCTGTTTTTACTGGAAATAAATATGCAGTCAAAATGAAGCTCCTTTCATTGAAAATTCGTTTATCATTATAACGTTAAAAGAGCCTGAAAACAAAATTAAAATATTTCGAAATAGAAAAAATTTCAAATTTAAACGGGATTAAGTTATACTAAATTTAATATAAGGATATTGTGATTATTATAAGTTGAGAGAGGGTACAAGATATGCGATATGAGCTTTTTTCTGTAAGTGGGGATCATATTACAACTTTTGAAAGTGCATGGCGTTTTCAGGAGGGAGAACAGATTTTTGTTCATGATGATCAAACAAAACGAAATTTTATTATTATCCGCCTAACGCATGATGTATTTCAACAAAATAAACATGTTATTCGTTTGTATTGTCAAGAAAAGAAAGTATACGCATAAAAGAGGGCCCCTCTTACTGTACAGAAAGGTAAGAGGGATTTTATCATTATAAAGATATAAAAAAGCGAGTCATCCTAGTTTAATAGAATGACTCGTTTTTCGATTTGTAAGTTGAACTTTATAAGAAAATAAGAGTAAGTACACCTACGATAATGCAATAGAAAGAGAAATATTTTAAATTTCCTTTTGCCATAATGTTCATAAACCATTTTAAAGAAATATACGTCATGATAAATGTTGCGATAAATGCAACGACATATGGCACGAATAATGTGTCTAGGTTTGGATCTTTTGCAATGTCTGTAATACTTAGTAATAAACCACCTAAGCTAACAGGGATATATAGTAAGAATGAGAAACGAAGAGCTGTTTCTTGCTTCATACCAAGTAACATCGCTGCGACGATTGTTGCACCTGATCGGCTTATTCCAGGAATTAGTGCGCAAGCTTGTGCTAATCCGACGATGATTGCATCTTTCATAGAAAGGTCGCCATCATTTTTACGCCCACGCAAGTTTCTAATAATCCAAAGGCCGACAGCAGTAATAAGGAGGGAAATCCCAACCATCTTCACACCTTTTAAGTACTGATCGATGTAATCTTTAAATAAAACACCAATAACACCTGCTGGAATGGTCGCAATAACAAGGTAAATAATAAAGAAGAAATCTGATTTTGCGCCTTCCGCTCTTGTAAATATATAAGATAGACCATTCTTCGTTAGACGAATTAAATCGTTTCTATAAATAAGTAATACAGCTAATAATGAAGCTGAATTAACAAGTAGTTCGAAGCTAAATCCTTCTATTTTTAGTCCTAGCAAATGTTGTGCTAAAACGAGGTGACCACTTGAAGAAATCGGAATGGGTTCTGTTAGTCCTTGGAACAGACCAAGAATTAAATATTTTAAAATGTAATGAAATTGTTCCATAATAACCTCCTTGTTTATTAGTCGAAAGAAACAACTTTTCCATTATAACAAAGATATGGATGAATATTGAAAAGAAATAAAAATTCGAAATATAATAAAACCCCCTTATAGCGCTAAAGGGGGTTTTATTATTAATGAGAAGCCGCTGTTTCTTGAAGACCTTTAGTCAATTGAACATCGACTTTTTCGGCATCATGAATATGGTTCATAATAGTAGTATTTAATTTTTGGAACATTTGTTGTGTATTAGAGAATTCACGTAATATATCATCATTACAAGATTTTTGGTTTTCGATAGCTTTAATAACATTTGTAGCACCGCTTTGTAACGTTTGAATCATAATTAAAATATTTTCAATTCTAGCGTTTGTATCAGCACTCATTTCGACACCTTCATCAACTAAATGCAAATTATCTTTTGTGTTATCGTATGCTTTTTCAATTTCTTCTTGAATTTTTTTCGTTAAGTTACCGATGTTTTTTGTACTTTCGGCTGTACTTTCCGCTAGTTTTCTTACTTCATTGGCAACGACAGCGAATCCTTTACCGTGCTCTCCAGCACGCGCAGCTTCAATACTCGCATTTAAAGCAAGTAAATTTGTTTGTGCTGCAATGTTTTGGATGACTTCTACAATTTGCTCGATTTCTTTTGAGCGTTCGCTTAAATGATTCATACTGTTAGACGTACGCTGCGATTGTTCACCTAATTTGTTAATTACAATAAGTAAACGGTGAACAGATTCTTTTCCTTCATTAGAACAGTCAATAATTTCTTCAATTGATTGAATTAAGCTTTGTTCTTTTTGTAACATTTCGTTATTCAATTCATTGGAATGTGTAGTACGCGTTGAAACATTTTCGAAACATGAGTTTAATTGTTGAACTAAATTTTGAAGTGTATGGTGTTGATTATTTACAAGTTGATGCTCTTGAACGACGCTTTGCACACGGTCGTGAATAGAAGAAATGATTTCTTGTTTTTCAATATCTTTTTGTTTTAATTCTGCTTCTAATTCCTGTATACGATTTTCTAATTGATCAATTTTATGTTGGAGTGATTTCTTTTGAGTAAACATATATTTATTTCAACCGCCTTTAGAAGTTATATTTTCTCTATATTTGGATTTTAGCATCTTTTATAATTTTTAAATATAGGAATTGTTAAATATTTAAGAATCTATTACATTTTATGCATAATTCCCTTTTTTTCGTCATGAAAAATAAACTGTATTTAATGGTATTGTAAACAAACTGTAAAATAAATCATGTATAACTGTATAAGAAGGGAGTCGGATTATGAACTATTTTAAGCGAATCAGTAGTCTAGTATTAGCAGGCATTATCGGTCTTTCTAGTACAGTCGCTGTAAAAGCAGAGTCAAACGACGAGAAACTTAACAACATGCAACAGCAATTGCAGCAAAACGATGCAGATATGCAAAAGAAAGAGCAAGAGAAGCAAGCTGTTAGTAAAGAAATTAAAGGTATCGAAAACGAACTACATAATTTAAATAATACAATTGCAAAAAATAAAGAGGATCAAGCTGCTATTCAACGTAAAATCGATGAAACACATAAGCAGATTGAGCAAAAAAAGAATGAAATTGTCGTTTTAGAGGATAAAGTCCTTGCTCGTAAGGATATTATGAGAAAACGTATGGTTTCTGTTCAAAACAGTTCAAATACAAGTTTAGTAGTGGAAGTTGTAGTAGAGTCAAAAAACTTTGCAGATTTCTTACAACGTATGAACGCAGTTTCTACTATTTTAGAAGCTGATAAAGAAATTTTACGTCTACAAGAACAAGATCTTCGTCAAATTGAAGAGGATAAGAAAACAATTGATGAAAAAGAAGCATCTTTAGTAGTAGACAAACAAAAATTAGCAAAAGCACAAGCTGAGTTGCAGGATAACTTGAAAAAGCGTCAAGATAACTTACAAACAGTTCAAGCTAAATATAATCAGGTTGCAAGCCAACTTAATTTAGCAGCAGAAGAAAAAGCTAAAATTGAGTCAAATATGAAGGCCGTACAAGAAACAATTGCTCGTGAGCAAGAAGCAGCAAGAATTGCTGCAGAAGAGCGTGCAAAAGCAGAAGCAGCTGCAAAGGCTGAGCAAGAAGCTTTAGCTAAGGCACAGGCTGAAATTGCTGAAAAACAAAAGCAAGAAAAAGCTAGTAAACCAGCTGAACCTGTAGCGAAAAATACAGTAACAGAGTCTAAACCTGATACGAAACCAGCTCAAGGTGGAAAAGAATTTTACGTAACAGCAACTGCTTATACAGCTGATCCATCTGAAAACGGCTATAAACCGGGTGAAACTGTAAAATCTAGGTTAGGACATAATTTAACTGCAAATCCAAACATGAAATTAATTGCTGTAGATCCATCTGTTATCCCACTAGGTTCTACTGTATATGTAGAAGGATATGGAACAGCAATTGCTGGAGATACTGGTAGTGCAATAAAAGGGCATATCATTGATCTATTAATGCCAAACTCAGCTCAAGCTAATGAGTGGGGTAGAAGAACAGTTAAAGTTAAAATTTTAAATTAATATGTAATCCAACTTTACAATACGTAAAGTTGGATTTTTTTATAAAAATAATGTTAAGTTAAGTTTACATTTTGTTAAGGAAAGCATACAATGAAATTGAGAGGTGGTAAAATTGACCATTTTAAATAGAGTGAAGGAGTTAAGAGCTCGCTTTAATTTTTCCCAAAGTGTATTAGCAGAAAAGGTTGGAGTGACAAGACAAACAATCGCGGCAATTGAAAAAGGGGATTATGTCCCTTCACTGTTATTAGCACTTACGATTTGCGATGTATTTCAGTTAAAGATGGAAGATGTGTTTGTTTTAAATAAGGAGGGGGAAAATGATGAATAGAATTGCTGTTTCTTATATTGTAAATGTGCTGAGATTTGTGATTGCTTGTTGGGCATTTATTGAACTCTATTATGCTTGGATAGAGCTGGCAAATATTATTGAAACTGAGAAATTGCCATTTGAAGTAACAATCAATATGATACCATTAGGATTGTTAACAATTGTAGCTATTATAACGACGATTTTTTATAAAGTTCAAAAGAAGAAACATAAAGCACTTTCTTATTGGATGTACCCATTACTCTTTCCACAAGAAGATGAGCGGGAAAAAGAAATCACACAAAAGGCATGCCGAACAACATTTATTTCATTTTGGTACGGAGTAGTTATTGCTATTGGATTTTTAACACTTTCTCCTGTAGCCGATTTATATATTCCTGGATATCCGTTATATATTTTATTTTTCATGCTTTTTGTTCAAATGACAGTCTTTCACGTATCACTATACAGAAATAAATTAGCTTAAAAAGAAACCTTCTTGCACGTGCGAGAAGGTTTCTTTTTAGCTTACACTTGTACATATAGCAATATTATCTTATCATTTTATATAGAGTAAGATTTTGTAAGGGAAAGGAATTGTATATGAATAAGCAAAGAATTTATAGTATAGTAGC
Source organism: Bacillus sp. M5A3_1b (assembly GCF_053345335.1). Taxonomy (NCBI): domain Bacteria; kingdom Bacillati; phylum Bacillota; class Bacilli; order Caryophanales; family Bacillaceae; genus Bacillus; species Bacillus sp. M5A3_1b. Next base: position 179,075 of record NZ_JBKEZY010000011.1, read on the forward strand.
AATCCTTCTATTTGTTGTAGGTGGTGTGTTAATCGGAAAGCCATTTTACGATGGATATCAGGCTGAAAAGAAACAGACTGAAAATGTGCAGGCTGTTCAAAAGATGGATTATGAAAAACATGAGACGGAATTTGTAGATGCTTCGAAAATTGATCAACCAGACTTGGCAGAAGTAGCGAGTGCATCATTAGATAAGAAACAAGTAATTGGTCGTATTTCGATCCCGAGTGTTTCATTAGAACTTCCTGTTTTAAAATCTTCTACTGAGAAAAACCTATTATCAGGTGCAGCAACAGTAAAAGAAAATCAAGTCATGGGAAAAGGGAATTATGCATTAGCAGGACATAACATGTCTAAAAAAGGTGTTTTATTTAGTGATATAGCCTCTTTAAAAAAAGGTGATAAAATTTATTTGTATGATAATGAAAATGAATATGAATATGCGGTTACTGGTGTATCTGAAGTAACTCCTGATAAATGGGAGGTTGTCGAGGATCATGGGAAAGATGAGATAACGCTTATTACATGTGTATCTGTGAAAGATAATTCTAAACGTTACGTTGTTGCTGGTGATTTAGTAGGAACGAAGGCGAAGAAGTAAAAAAGAAGGTCAACTCTTTAAAGAGTTGACCTTCTTTTTTACTAATGTTGAGAAATAATAGAATATTTTAGTTAGTATTTAAGTATTTTTCTATTTATGTATAATAAAGTTAGCATTCAAGATTTTGGGAGGAACAAGAGTGAAACAACAGGTGAAGAAACTTCTTTTAACAACAAGTGTAGCGTTATTGGTAGCTCCAATTTCAGCCTATGCGCATCCAGGGCGTACAGATGCTAATGGGGGACATACGTGTCGGACAAATTGTGAAAAATGGGGATTACAGTACGGGGAATATCATTATCACAATAAGCCAGCTTCTAGTAGTGGTGCAACGAGTCCAGCTCCTAGCCCAAATGATAATGGTGCTGTAGAAGCCGAAAGACAAGTAGAAGCGCAGCGCAATGCTGAGGCTGAAAAACAACGTGCCGCAGAGGAGCAGCGTAAAGCTGAAGAAGAGAGACAACGTGTAGCGGAGGAACAAAGAAAAGCAGAGGAAGAGAGACAACGTGTAGCTGAAGAGCAAAGAAAAGCAGAAGAGGCACGTAAGCGAGAGGAAGTACAGCGTCAAGCTGATATGGAAAAAGGGCAGCTTGAGGGACAAAAAAGTGGAGAGACTGATTTTAAAGCAGGGAAAAATGATGCGGAATCACATTTAGCTGGAAAATCAGATACATATAAAGAAGCATTCAAAACTGCATATGTTGCATCTTGGTCTTTAGAAGAGCAGAAGAAAACGCATTTTGAAAAAGGAAAAGAGCAAGGTTTAGCACAAGAGACGATGGAAGATAGTCAAATTGCTCCGGAGTTTAAGCCGAACTTTGCAGAAGGTTTCCAAGTAGGGAATAAAGAAAGAACAGAAAACATTGAAAAAGAGCAAGCTGAACTAGGGGAAAAGGCAGGTAAGGAACTAGCCGGAAAGAACCCTGGAAATAGAGAGAAAGATGTGTACGTGAAGGTGTATGAAACAGCTTATGAAAAGGGCTATAAGTCTACAAAAAAAGCAGTAGAAAAGGCTGGCTATAAGTATGCATTTGAAAACTATGATTTGAAAGTTCCTGCTAAGTATGAAAAAAATGAATCGTTAAAGAAATGGTTTATTGAAGGATTTAAATCAAATAAAAAAGCAGCAGAAATTAGAGAAGAAGGATATAAAAAAGGAGACAGTTGGCTTGCATTCTTCTATAAGAATTTTGTGCCAAGTGAATATAAAGAACATAAAGAGCTGTACGAACAAGCGATAGAAAAAGGTAAGAATGCATAAAAAAGATGAGGGATTTCCCCTCATCTTTTTTAATCCATCCATTTCACTAATTTCTTAGAAATTAGTAATAAAACACAACCTAATACAATTGCTACAGCTCCGATTACGGTAAATACTTCAGCATATCCAAGTGAAGTTGTGAAGCTTGCAAGTTGTCCGCCTAAAATGTTGGCGATTCCTGAGCTTGCTAACCATACTCCCATTAATAAAGAAGCAAGTTTTACTGGGGCAAGAGCACTAACCATTGAAAGTCCAACAGGTGATAGGAATAGCTCACCTAACGTATGGAAAAGATACGTAAAGACGATAAATAGTAAGTTTGCTTTTTCTGTAATGTTATGTTCATCACTACCAGTTTTTAATGTAGCGATAACGAGAATGATATAACCGATACCGAGCAAGATCATACCAAGTCCCATTTTAGTTGGGATTTTTAAATCCCCGCGCTTGCGAGTTGCAAGTTTTGCCCATAATGCTGAAATGACTGGAGCAAGTAAAATAATAAATAATGGATTGACCGATTGGAACCAAGATGTTGGAACTTCCCATCCGAACACAGAGCGGTCTACAAATTTGTTTGTATATAATGTTAATGAGCTACCAGCTTGTTCAAAGCCAGCCCAGAAGAAGACAACGAAGCATGTTAAAATGACGATAACTGCGGTACGTTGTTTTTCTTTTTTTGTTAACGGTGTATCTCCTACTGATGGTTGTCCATCTGTTGTTTGCAAATCACGAGTTGGTTTTTTACCGATATCACCAAGGAAGCGATTTGATAATGTTGTAAATAAAATTTGTCCAATGATCATTCCGATTGAAGCGGCTAAGAAACCGTAACGGAATCCAAAGTGAACAACGCCATCCACTGTTGTTTTGAATAAATTTTCTGATAAAAATCCGCAAACGAGTGGAGCTAAAAATGAACCGACGTTAATACCCATATAGAAAATTGTAAATGCACTATCACGTTTTGGATCGTTCTCTTCGTATAATTCCCCAACCAGTGTAGAGATGTTCGGTTTGAAGAATCCGTTACCGATAATAATAAGCGCTAATCCGAGGTATAGGCCGACTTGGTTTTGCATGGCAAATAGTGTAAGGTTACCGATTGCCATTGTTATACCACCAATTGTGATCGCTTTTCGTCTACCTAGGAACCGGTCTGTTAAGTATCCACCAATCATTGGTGTGAAATAACAGGCTCCAGTGTAAAATCCGTAAATGGATAGTGCCCACGCAGGACTAAACCCAAGACCACCGCTTACTAAAGCTGTCGTTAAATATAATGTTAATAATCCTCGTAATCCATAGTAACTAAATCTTTCCCACATTTCTGTAAAGAAGAGTAAGTATAAACCTGGAGGATGTTTCTTTTTTCTTTGTTGTTCTCTTTCTAGTTGTATCGCTGATTCCATGTTATTTTCCTCCTGACACAAACAAAAACAAAGTTAATAATTTTGTACATTTAATATTTTACCTTATTAACTATTATAAGTCAATAAAGGTTGATTTTTCAGAAGAAATTGGAAAAGAGATATAGCTATAGAATGGGTGTTTCTTTTATGTTAGACTATGGACTATGTTTTCTTTGTTAGGAAGCGGATTATTGCACTTTTTTATATGTGAAATTGATTTCATGAAAGATGAAATTAAAGAAGGAGAAACAAATGAAATTGTTACAGAAAAAAGAAATTTTACTGATTAGCCTTATGTTATTCTCGATGTTCTTTGGAGCGGGGAATCTTATATTCCCACCTTTCCTTGGGTATGAAGCAGGAGAACATGTGTGGATTTCGTTAATAGGATTTATTATATCAGCAACAGGTCTTCCTATATTGGGTGTTATCGCTATTGCGAAAGCGGGAAGCTTTCAAACGTTAGCGGGGAGGGTTCATTCTTCATTCGCCATTATTTTCCCATGTATCGTGTATTTATTTATTGGACCAGGTCTTGGTATACCACGTGCAGGAAGTTTAGCTTTTGAAATGGGACCAGGTCAGTTCTTCACAGAATCGGGAAGTATAGTTTTATTATGTTACACGGTTATTTTCTTTAGTATTGTGTACTGGTTAAGTTTATCACCGTCTAAATTAATGGGGTTGTTCGGAAAAGTTTTAACACCGTTATTATTAGGTATGATTGCCCTTATTTTTATAAAGAGTATGTTTACATCAGTAGGCAGTGTGAAAGAGGCTACTGGAAACTATGAACAAGCTCCTATGTTCCAAGGCTTTTTAGATGGATATTTAACAATGGATGCGCTAGCCGCTTTAATTTTTGGGATTGTTATTGCAAATGCTCTTCGTGCAAAAGGTGTTGAAGATGATAAAGGTTTAGCGAAATATATGAGTATTGCTGGAATTGGTGCAGGACTTTTATTATCTATTATTTACATCATACTTGGATATGTTGGTTCAATTAGCGGTTCGTTAGGTACATTTGATAATGGGGCGAACGTGTTAGCGCAAGTTATGACTACATTATTTGGACAAGGCGGGGTCGTTTTATTAGGTCTTATTTTTACGATCGCGTGCTTATGCGTTTCAATCGGGCTTGTTACATCTTGTAGTCAATTTTTCGCAAGTGCATTTCCGAAAGTAGCGTATAAAGTTTGGGCATTTATATTAAGTTTTGCTAGTATGATTTTAGCTAATTTAGGATTAACACAAATTTTAAAAGTATCAGTACCGATTCTTGGGTTTATTTATCCAGTTGCATTAACGCTTATTATTTTAGGGTTATTCCATAAGTATATTGGAAAGTATGCATACGTATATGCAGTAACTGTTGGGATTGTAGCGGTATTTAGTGCAATCGATATTTTCAATAAAAATGTAATGATGAATCAGTGGACGTCAATATTGAAATACATTCCGTTTTATACAGAAGGTGTTGGATGGATTGTTCCAGCTATTATAGGTGTTTGTATTGGTGTCATCGTTAGTGTTGTTCTAAATAAGAATAAATGAGTAAAAAGGTGTTTTCCTATTTCGGAAGACACCTTTCTTTTTTTAGGAAAAATGGTATTGAAAATGAATAGACTAAGAGTATGATAAAGATAATTGGTAATATATAGATTTTGAATGAATGATGAGGGGGGAGCGTATGAAGGAGGATTTAAATAAGAAAATAGAAGCGCTCGAAACGGCAATTGAAACAATTCAAGAAGCGCTTTTTGAATTGAAAGCAAAACAAAAAGAAATAGAAGTAGAAAATGCTCAGCAACATGTTAGTAAGGAAAAGGAAGAATATATTGAAACGGTAACGGAGGAAAAACAAAAAGAAGAAGTAGTTACAATAAAAGAGCCTGTGCAAGAACGTGAGGTAAAACAAGTAGATATATCTGCTTTTAAACCAGAACCATTTAATATTATTAAGTTTTGCCAAACGTGGTTACCACGCATATTTGTCGGTATTATGTTACTTGGAGTAATCTGGTTGTTTAAAGCAGGGGTAGATGCTGGATTATTAACGCCAGCAATACGAATTGTGTTTGGTATTGTCCTATCAATCGGTTTTTATTATATAGGGGATATTCAAATTAAACGAGAGCGGCAAGCGTTAGGGTTAGTATTAGCAGGAGGAAGTATAACGGGTATAGTTTTAACGACATTTGCGGCACATTATTTATATGGCTTTATTCCGGCGAGTGTCGCGTTTGTATGTAATATTGCATGGGTCATTTTAGGTATTTATGTAGCGAAGAGGTATCAATCGGAATATCTTACTATATTCGTAGCCGTAGGAGCTTTCTTCGTGCCATTCTTATTAAATAGTACGACTCCTAATCCTTATATTTTCTTTGGATATGAGACGATACTAACACTTAGCTTATTATGGTATGCGTTGAAAAATCGTTATCAGTATTTATATATGATTTCTTATGCTGTTGCTGCTATTGTCCTTTTTGTTTTCTTTGCTATTATGTCAATGTTAGTAGAGGATTTGCAAGTACAGTTAACAGTTGTTTATGGTTTGATTCACTTACTATTATTTTGGCATATGTTTACGGAGAGAAGCTTTATATTAGAGCCACGCTTGGCGATATTTAGTGCGAATGCAGTTTTCTTTATATTAGCCATTTCAAAAATACCTGAATTTACAACATGTGGATTAATGATTAGTGCACTCGTTCACGCTACGATGTTCGTGTTTGAATATAGAAAAAATAGGCATTCTTCATTTACAAATCTTTTATTTGGTTTCGCAATGGGTGCATTTAGTTTAGCGATTTTATATGAGTATAGTTTAGTGAATGCAGCGATTGTATTATTATTACAAGGTTTCCTCGGTATGGTGACTGCTATTAAAGTAAAACAACAAATAAAATTATATGTTAGCGCGACGATTTACGCGATTGGAATGATACAGACTATTTTTAGCCCGTTCGATCATTTTGTTTCAGCTGGGTTTGTTGCTCATATTATTTTAATAGGTACATTTTATTACTGCATGAAACGAGCGAAAGATGTATTAACGAGCTTTGGAAAATATGTTTATTCTATAGCACTCTATTGGTTTATGGTTATCGTATTTATTGCAATTACTAGAGTCGGTGAAGTGCTGTCTACAGATGGAAGTATAATAAGCGTATCTGTATCGTTATTATGGATGGTATATGCATTATTTGCCGTTTGGCTTGGAAGGAATAAAAATATGAATGAAATATTGTATGCCGGCTTAGTCGTGTTAGTCGTAACGATAGGGAAGCTATTCCTTCTGGACTTACCAGAAGTATCGATGATGATCAGGGCTGTGTTATTCTTAATTGTAGGTAGTATAGGTATCGTTATTTCAAGAATGTTTTTCTCGAAAGAAGAGAAGTGAGAAGAAGGCAATCCGCATGCGGATTGCCTTTTTCATCATTTCTTATTAATCGTTACAGCCTCACTATATTTTGCTGTTGTATTTTGGCGTAGACGAAGTGTTGCTTGTCCAGTTGTATTTGAATCAAGTTGTACGTTCACAATTTTTTCAGCAGAACCAAAGCTGTTTGTTGTGAATGAGAAGGCGCTACTATATCCGAAAGTAGATGGCCAAGTGCCGTTTGTATTTTGGACTTTTGCTACTTGTGTTCCACCAGTCGAGAAGATACCTAAAGAATAGTTATTATAAGTTGTATTAGGTAATAAGTTGTTTACTTGAATCTTTATTTGGAACACTTCATTGTTTGGTAGAATGCTAGGGCGTGTAATCACATAATCATTTGCTGTTACGGCGCCGTTATATCCGTATGAACCAGATTTAAATGTATTTGTATTAAACCATTGGTAACCCGCGTTTGGTGCACTCCAAGGTTCTGGTTGTGGCTCTGTTGATAAGCTTGGTTGTTCAAATGTTTGTAAAGCAGTAGGTGAATCAAGTTGTAAACCGTTTACTTGATCTAAGCTTGTAAATGTTTCTTTATTCGATAGCCAATTTACGATATTTTCTAGTAAGATAGCATCGTTTTCTTCTTTATATCCATCGTAAGTTTTCTTTGTTTGGCCAGAATCTTCACGAACGTATTTTGGCGATGCATCTTCAACTGGAGAAGAATCACCGATAAAGGCAGCTTTTCCAAGTCCTACTTTTGCGATTGCAGCATATGGACCCTCTGCAACGCCACCGCCGTTATAAACACCACTATCAACAGCGTTATTCCATTTTGACGGATTTTCTGGAAGATAAACAAGTCCTTTTGCTAGTTTTGGGTTTGTAATTGCTAGAGTAGAACCAGCGTGCATTGCTACAGATGAAACACCTTTTGTAATTCCAAATGATTGTTCAGGCGACACAATATTTTTAGCTGCAACATCACCGATTGCATTGTAGCGGAAGCGAATACCGAAGTTGTCAGATAGCCAATCAGAGCTTTCTACTCCTTGCATAGCTTGTGAATTTACTTCCTCACTAGACATTCCTTTTGCAGGATTATCCCAAGCACCGCGTCTGTATCCATTAAATACTTCAGAAGAGTCCCAGCGATTTTTATTACGATCTGCATTATAATGATCAGCAATGAAGAAGATACTACCGCCATTTTTCACGTATTGTAACATAGCATCTTGTTCAGATTTTTTGTAAGGAATATTTGCCTCTGGAACGATAAACACGTTGTAATTTTTTAAGTCGTCGTATGTAATAGGTGTTGATTTACGAAGTTCTTTTACATGATATCCATTTTGGGCAATGCCGTTTCCGAAATCAGAAAAGCCACCATCAATAACCCAGTCAGCAGTCCCGGCCGTTTGACCGTGTGTATTATCGAATAATACTTTCTTCCCGCTATTTTGATTTACAACCTTTGCAGCAATTTCAGGAGCTGGGTCTACAGAGCTTTCTGCATAAGTAGACGGTATGAACGAACTCCCCATACTAAGTGTAATTGCTGTTGCTAAAGAAAATGTAATCCACTTTTTATTCTTCATAGAAGAATCCCCCTAATAATAAATATATGTGCTTTAATAATGTAATTTATTTTTCTGAAAAAAAAAAGACGGAAAACGTAAAAAATATTAAAAAATTGTAAAAATACCGTGAATTTTGTTGAGAAATATTTATATAGACAATAAAAAATCCCTTCCAAGTAATAAGGAAGGGATAGCTTGTTTAACTAATCTTTGAATTAGGTGTTTCATCAATCTTATGAAATCCTTTCATATAATACACGATAGCTAAGCCAATAAGCCAAATTGGGCCAACGATTAATGCAATTCGTGTATCTTCTGAATACGCCATTATACATAGTACAAGTGCAAGGAAGCCAAGTGAGAAGTAAGAGCTTAATGGATGTAAAGGCATTTTATACGTTAGCTTGTCTTTTTTCTCAGTTGATAATCCTTTACGGAATTTAATTTGAGCGACTAATATAATCCCCCAAGTCCAAATTGCCCCGAAAGTTGAAATACTAGTCAGCCATGTAAACACTTTTGCGGGCACAAGATAGTTTAATATAACACCAACGAGTAAAACGATAGCTGTTGCTACAATTCCTTGACTCGGAATACCGTTTTTATTTAAACGACCAAATCTTTCAGGTGCTTTCTTTTGCTGAGCTAATGTAAATAGCATACGGCCTGTACTAAATAAACCACCATTACAAGAAGAAAGAGCTGCTGTTAATACGACAAAGTTAATAATACCGGCTGCTTTTGCAATGCCGATTTGTTGGAATGTTAATACGAATGGACTTCCTTTCTCGCCAAGTTCGTTCCATGGATAAATTGCCATCATAACGAATAATGCCCCGACGTAAAAGATTAGGATTCTCCAAAATACGTTATCGATAGCTTTTGCGAGTGTTTTCTTCGGGTTTTGAGCTTCACCAGCTGTAACACCGATTAATTCAACGCCTAAATAAGCGAATAACACCATTTGCATGGAGAGTAGTAACCCAGAAAAACCATTTGGGAACCAGCCACCATGTGACCAAAGGTTTGAAATACCAGTAGCGATACCACCGTTTCCGAATCCGAATAAAATAATACCAGCTCCAACAATTATCATACAGATAATTGTGACAATTTTGATGAGAGCAAACCAAAACTCAAGTTCTCCAAATACTTTTACTGATAAGAAGTTGAAAGCGCTCATTAATAATAGAGCGAGTAGTGCCCAAGTCCAGCGCGGGATATCTGGGAACCAGTACTGCATGTAAATGCCAGCCGCCGTAATTTCAGCCATGCAAGTAACAACCCATAAAAACCAGTAGTTCCAACCAGTAATATAGCCAGCAAGTGGGCCGATATAATCATTAGCGTATTTACTAAAAGAACCGGCAACCGGTTGTTCAATTGCCATTTCTCCGAGTGCTCGCATAATGAAAAAAATAACGAGTCCAGCGATCATATAACCTAGTAAGATGGAAGGACCGGCTAGTTTAATAGCAGAAGCGGATCCTAAAAATAGTCCAACGCCAATGGCTGAACCGAGTGACATTAAAGTAATATGTCGTTCTTTTAAACCTCGATTTAAAGTTTCAGATTTGTTTGTGTGCTGCATAAGAAGAATCCTCCTTGTAGAGTGAACGATATTTGAATGCGTTTGCTAAATATTTAACTATTTAAAATTATAAAACATTTCTATCTGTTATGCTACAAAAATAAACATGATTAACTGTACTACATCTGTACTTGTCAGACTTAAACTTAAAATTCGAACTATTAGTGAATATATTGACTCTTCTTTTTATTGATTGTTAAGATTAAGTATTATATTTTCTCACATACTAGTAAGAAAAGAATATGTGATAATAATTCAGATGTAGGAAGGGTACATAACCATGTTTCAATTACAAAAATATAACACTTCTGTGAAGCAAGAGCTTTTAGCTGGCATCACAACTTTTTTTACATTTGCGTATATTCTTGTCATCAATCCGAAAATATTATCTGATGCAGGTGTACCATTTGATCAAGCTTTTACGGCAACTATTATTGCGACTGTTATAGGGACGCTATGTATGGCGTTTTTAGCTAACTATCCAATTGTTATTGCTCCAGCTATGGGAATGAATGCGTATTTTGCTTATTCTGTTGTTCAACAGGCAGAGGGGATTACATATGTCATTGCGTTTTCAGCAGTATTTGTAACAGGTATCATTTTTCTTTTATTATCTTTCACTTCATTTAGGCAAAAGCTAATTGTCGCAATTCCTGATAGTTTAAAACATGCAATTGCAGGTGGAATTGGACTATTTATTGCTTTTATTGGATTACGCCTTTCTGGAATTATTGTTGATCATCCATCTAATTTAGTTACGATTGGTGATTTTCATTCTCCAGCCGTTATTTTAACTTTAATTGGTTTAATATTAGCGGCGGTATTAATGGCATTACGTGTGAGTGGTGCATTATTTATTAGTATGATTGTGACAGGAGTTATCGCCTTCTTTACAGGGCAACTGAAGTTTACGGATAAAATTGTTGCGATGCCTCATTTACCAGAGGGAATTATCGTTTCAAACCCAATCAACGCCTTTTCAGATGTAATTGAATACGGATTATATGGTGTTGTATTTTCATTTTTACTTGTACTGTTATTTGATACAACAGGTGCACTACTCGGTTTAATTAAACAAGCAGGTTTAATTACAGATAATACAGAGAAACGTTTTGGTAAAGCGTTTATTGCAGATGCAATTGGCGGGACTACAGGCTCTATATTTGGAACAAGCCCAACAGCAGCGACGATTGAATCGTCAGCTGGTATTGCTGCAGGTGGTAAAACAGGATTAACAGGTATTGTAGTTGTCGGTCTAACGATTATAACGGCATTCTTCAGCCCTGTGATTGCTTCTTTATCAAGTGTAGCCGCTATTACAGCTCCTTCATTAATTATTGTAGGTAGTTTAATGGCGCAAAGTCTTCGTGATATTAATTGGAATGAATTTGAAGATGCATTACCAGCATTTTTAATTTTCGTTGGTATTCCGTTAACGTCTAGCATTGCGAATGGAATTGCAATTGGATTTTTAGTGTATCCAGTCTTAAAAATTGTGAAAGGGAAAGGGATGGAAGTACATCCGTTACTATACTTATTTACAATTTTATTTGGATGTCATTTATTCTTATAATATAGATATAGGAAAGGGGCTTCTTATGAGAGGCTCCTTTTTTGTGTATAATAAGGTGAAAATCAAATTAATGGCGTAAAATATAAATTACTTAATGGAATATATATGTTACAATATAGGTGAAGGAGGAACATGAATGGCTGTAAGTAAAATAAAAGTCGCGCGTGTTCAGTTAGATTTAACACAGCAACAATTAGCAGAAAAAGTAGGCGTTACAAGGCAAACGATTAGTTTAATTGAGAAGGGGAAATACAATCCATCTTTAGATTTATGTTTAAAAATTTGTTATGCAGTAGACAAAACATTGAATGATTTATTTTGGGAGGAAGAGGAGTGAGAGGATGAGGATTGTTAAAGATGAACGTTTAATGATTGAGGGGCTAAAACATATTAGACTCGTTTTCATCTTACAAAATATCGTCATACTAGGTATTGTTTTTTATCGCTACGTTTTGCAAGATGCAGGATATGAAAGTGTTTCAGATTTATTAATGGTATTTATGTGCGGGATCGTAGTCATTAACTTCTTAAATTTAAAACATTCTGTAGAGGCATATGAGCATACAGGTGGAGTATCACGGAGCTATTTTATGAAATTATTATTTATTCCAGTAGGTATTGTTAGTGGAATTTTAGCTATTTGTATCATTGTAACACCAGATATTTCTATAAAGGAAATTAGTATAACAGGACTTATTATGTTTGCTTGTTTTTTAGTTCCTAGTTTGTTTATATACATATATATGAGAAAAATAAAAAGTGAAGATTGAAATATAAGAAAAGCTTTCCCATATTGCGGAAAGCTTTTCTTATATTCTTTTATATAGTACTTTATGAAGGCCAATCGGTTCAATTTCAAAGATTTCACCATATTCTTGGAAGCCTAAGCGCTTGTAATAGTCAGCTACAGTAATTCGGCCATTACACCATAATATATTTGCTTTACGTCCTTGCAAGACTTGCTCGGCCTTCTGAATTAAGGAACTCCCAGCACGTTTGTTTCGAAATTCAGGTAATGTTGCCATTCCTCGTAGACGATAATGAACACCTGCTAGTAAGTCAGGGTATATCTCTTTTGAGAAGGAAGCGATACTAATTAGTTCATCGTTTATAAATGCGCCTAAGTGAAAGGTGTCTGTTTCATAGTCGGAAGAGTATTTACAATCTGCTAATGTTTGATTCGGGCGTAAAATTTTTTGACGTAATACGTAAGTTTCAGATCCCTCAATATTTTTCACGGTAATCATATTAACATCCTTTCTTATAAGGCGTTTTCTGTTAGTTGTATAAAGAAATAGGCAGGTGCGGCGAAAAGTCCGAGTATGCTAGCAGTTCCGAGAAGGAGTGAAAGTAAGAGGCAAGAGTATTTTATTCCATTCGATTTTTTCCATCCGTAACTACAAATTTCAATGCTAACACCGATGAGAATAATGGCAACGAGTATTTCCGCCAATAATAAAAGAGCTAAAGTTACAATAGACATAATGTGATCCATCCTCATAATATATGATAGTAACATTTTACCATATAAAATGGAAAAAAATGCCCCTCAATTATGTGAGGGGCATTTTTCTATTCTAATATGCTTTTTAGTGTATCGATATGTTCTTTTGAGCCAGTTACAAGTAATGTATCGCCGTGTTGTAGGCTTGTATCACCATGTGGGATTAATGCTTTATTTCCACGATAAATTTGAATGACGAGTACATCGCCTAAAAATGGAAGGCGACGAAGTGCAACGCCGTTATATTTATTACTCCGTAGTTCCACTTCACGGACTGTTTCGTTTGCTGTTGTAATTAAGCGAACGAGACTTGGTTTATCAATAAGTGCACGTAATAGAATACGTGTAGAGTTGATTGTTGAGAATACGGCGATATGTTCTTGCGTTGCTTTTTCTTGTAGAAGTGGATCTTCTACACTTGCAATAACATGTTCAACGCCTAGTTCTTTTGCGTGTTCTGCTAATAATAAGTTTTGTTCATCATCACTTGTTGCAACAACAACACGATCTGCATGAAATGCTGTTTGTTCAGTTAATGATGCGATTGTGATGTCATCTAATTTCACGATAGGGAAGTCATGTGATTTTGCTTCCTCATCATTTATTTTATTTTGACGCATCATATATAGTGTTACGTCATAATCTTCTCGTTTTAAATCAAGTGATAACGGAAGGGTAATTCTACTTGCGCCAATAATAGAAACTTTTGGTTTTGGTGTTTCTACTTTTGGGAACATTTTTTTAAATAATATAGGTGCAAAAATACAAGTAATAACTGCGCTTAAAATAAGGGAAGCAGATAAGCTCGGACTGATGATCCCTAGTTTTTCACCAATTTGTGCGGCTGCAATAACTAAAGAAAGTGTCGATGTTAATAAGATGGCACTTCCTAGTACGATATTACGTGGATACCATTTTCGTAAGACGAGTGATGGTAACAATTTTGATATAAAGAGTCCCACAATTAAAATTGGAATCATTAGCATACTAGAAGGTTCTTTGAAAATAGACCAAACCTCTAAGTTTACACCAACCATCACGAAGAAAATAGGAATGAAGAAACCATATCCGATGGAATCCAGTTTTTCAACCATATCTTCATTTGGTGATAATAACGATACAAGTACCCCTGCTAAGAAGGCACCTAAAATATTTTCAGCTCCAACAGATTCAGATAACCCAACTAATATTAAGATGAGTGCAAAAACAGCTCGTGTATCAATTTGTACACTACCAGCTTTTAAGCTATCTAAGTATGGAATGTTTTTAAAGCGTTTTGCAACGAAGTAAATAACAATACCAGCGCCGAATAGAAGAAGAAGGAGCCACATGCTTTGACCGCTTTCGGAATTTAATCCGACAAATACAGCAAGTAAAATCATTGTAACCAAATCTGCAATAACAGCGACTAATAAAATGATTTGGCCGATTGCCGTTTTTCCTAAGTTATTTTCTTTTAATGTTGGTACAACAACACCTAAAGAAATAGTGGAAATAATTAAAGTCATAAACATTGCATTATCTACGAATCCTAGCCATACGAATAGTAATGATAGGGCATAAGATAAGATGAAAATAAATAAAAAGATAATGCTTGCTGCTTGGAATGTGTTTGGTTCGTTTGTCGTATTCTTTTTCCCTTTTTGTTTAAAGATAGAAAAATCAATTTCTAAACCGCTTAAGAACATTAAGAAGATAAATCCTAGTGTCGATAAGACTTGAAGCCACATATCTGGCTGAATAATATTAAACCCACTTTTACCTACAAAGATTCCTGCGATGATTTCTGCAACAACGACAGGAAGTGCTTTTAATTTAAAGCGTTGTAACAAAAGGGGAACGAAAAACGCGATTGCAACGACAACCATAAGTGATAGAACAGAAGTATGATGTTCCATTGCGTTCTCTCCCTTCAAATAAATATAGTACCTATTTAGCCATATAATAGGTAGAAAAGCAACGCATATGGATTCGATTTCATAAAGAAAGAGTTTTCTTAACATTTGTCATAATAAGTATATTTTTCATGATTCTGTTGTTAATTCCGTAATGTGGATGTAATAGGTGAGGGGATAAAGTGAAACTTTAATCAGTGGGGGTCTTACTGCTCGTTAATGCGGGATAAAAAAAGACTGCTGAGGAATGTCAGCAGTCTTTTTCATGTACATTACATTGAGAAGAAGATCCATACAGTTAAACCAACTGTTGCAGTTGCAACGAAGAAACTGTATATCATAGTAAGAATTTGAACTCTTCCTTCTCCTTCTTTTAAATGCATGAACATAATTAATTGTAACAACGCTTGCGCAACAGCCATTACGATAATAGTTGTTAAGATTGTTGAAAGTGGCAGGTTTGTATAAAGTGCCACGTATAACGCTAGAAACGTTAGTGCAAGCGATAAAATAAATCCGAAAACGTGTGACCAAGGGAATCCGCTATGCGCATGTCCGTTTGCCTGGTTGTTATTTTGACCCATTTACGCCACCATCCCGTTCAAGTAAACTAGTGTGTAAATAAAGACCCAAACAAGATCAAGGAAATGCCAGTATAAGCTGATAATAAATACTTTACGAGCTGTAACTGGTGTTAAACCTCGTTTTAAAATTTGGATAATAACACAAATTGCCCAAATGATACCGCCTGTTACGTGGGCTCCGTGCGTTCCAAGAAGAACGAAGAATGCAGATAGGAAAGCACTTGTTTGAATTGTTGCGCCTTCACCGATGTACATAATGAACTCTTCGATTTCAAAGAATAGGAAACCTGCACCTAAAAGTAATGTAAGGATGAACCATCCAAGCATTGCTTTTTGGTTGTGCTTACGCATTTCGTGAATTACGATACCACATGTGAAACTACTTGTTAAAAGTAGTAATGTTTGAATTAAAAGCGTTTTAAGTTCAAATAGTTGCGCTGGGGTTGGGCCATCTGCCGTACGACCAGCAAGTACTAGATAAGAGGCGAAAAGTGTTGCGAACAGCATAATTTCAGCCCCAAGAAAAATCCAGAATCCTAGGATATTCAATCTGCTTTGCTCGGATTGATATTCCAAAGGTAAGCTTTTATCTAAAGCCGCCATATCATTTCACCTCTCATGCTATATGTTCTGTTTCTTTAATTTCATCAACACTTACGTAGTAGCCATCATCATAATCGAATGAACGATAGATTAAGCAAGCTAAAATACCAACGCCGCCGATTGCTGCAAGCCAGAACCAGCTAAATACTAATGCGAAACCTGCAAGACCGAAGAATAAAGACGCAATAATAGGCACACCAGAGTTACTTGGCATGTGAATTGGTTTGATATCTTCTGCTGCTGGTGTAACTGTTTCGCCGCGTTTTTTCATGTACCAGAAAGCATCAGCTTCTTTGATTTCAGGAAGTTTCGCGAAGTTGTAATGTTGTACAGGAGATTGAGTTGCCCATTCAAGTGTACGGCCATCCCATGGATCTCCAGTTGTGTCACGTTCACCGTGACGAGCACTCCAAATTACGTTGTAACAAAGAATTAGGAAACCAATACCCATCATTACCGCACCAACAGATGCGATTTGGTTTAGCCATCCCCATCCAAGACTTTCAGAGTAAGTGTACATACGACGAGTCATACCGTCTAAACCTAAGAAGTACATTGGGAAGAAACAGATATTGAATCCGCTCATAAAGATCCAGAATGTCCATTTACCTAGGCGTTCGTTTAACATATGACCAGTCATTTTTGGATACCAGAATGTGAATCCAGCAAGCATAGCGAATACTGTACCTGCGATTAATACGTAGTGGAAGTGAGCAATTAGGAAGTAGCTGTTATGGTACTGATAATCAGCTGCTGCCATACCAAGCATAACCCCTGTAACCCCACCGACTACGAAGTTTGGAATAAATGCCAATGACCAAAGCATTGGAACTGTAAAACGAATACGTCCTTTATACAGTGTAAACAACCAGTTAAAGATCTTAACCCCGGTTGGAATCGAAATCGCCATTGTCGAAATCGAGAAGAATGAGTTAACCGCTGGACCTGCACCCATCGTGAAGAAGTGATGAAGCCATACGACGAAACTTAGTAAAGAAATTGCAACCATTGAGTATACCATCGCACTGTAACCGAATAGACGTTTACGTGAGAATGTACTAATGATTTCAGAGAAAATACCGAATGCCGGTAAAATAACGATATATACTTCAGGGTGCCCCCATACCCAGAATAGGTTGGCCCATAACATTGGCATACCGCCGCTCGCCATCGTAAAGAAGTGAGCATCGAATAGACGGTCAAATGTCATTAATGCAAGAGCAACTGTTAATACTGGGAAAGCGAAAATAATGATAACTGTTGTAATTAAGATTGACCAAGTAAACATTGGCATTCTCATTAAAGTCATACCAGGTGTACGCATTTTTAAGATAGTAACAAGGAAGTTAATACCGGTCATTAGCGTACCGAGACCTGAAATCTGTAATGCAATTGCGTAGTAGTTATTTCCTACACCAGAAGTAAACTCTGTACCTGCCATTGGGAAGTAAGAAGTCCACCCAGCGTCTGGAGAACCACCGATTACGAAAGCGATGTTGAATAACATTGCTCCGACAAAGAATAACCAGAAACTTAAAGCATTTAAGAACGGATATGCAACGTCACGAGCACCAATTTGTAATGGTACTACAAGGTTCATTAATCCCATAACGAATGGCATCGCCATGAAAAGAATCATAACTGTACCGTGTGTTGTGAAGATTCCGTTATAGTGTTCAGCATTTAAATAAGTTGTTTCTGGGAATGTTAACTGTGCACGGATCATTAAACCGTCCATACCACCACGGAATAACATGATAACCGCAGAAATAATATACATGGCCCCAATCTTTTTATGGTCAACAGTTGTTAACCATTCGTCCCAAAGCCATTTCCATTTTTTATACTTTGTTAGTACGAAAATGATTGCTAATGTCACAAGAACGATAGAAGCGTCTGCACCGTAAATAATCGGGTCACCTGTGACAAAGAATTCATCAAGCTTCACTGTGTTCACTCCAATCTGTTGGAATAATAGCTATTATTTTTTGTTTTTGTAGTAGTTGTAATCACAATATTCAAGTGATTTTGGATCTACATAACTTAAGTGGTGACTAGAGAATGTCATACGACCAACTACACCAGGTTTAACAATTTCGTTGTACTTATCTTCTGTTAGTTTAGGAGCAGTTTGTTGTACTTCTTTAACCCACTTGTCATATTTCTCTTTAGTTTTTGCTTCAACTTCGAACTCCATATGTGTGAATCCTTCACCAGAGAAGTTCGCACTACGGCCTAGGTAAGAACCAGGCTTATCAGCTTGTAAATAAAGATCCATAATCATGCCATCCATAGTGTACTTCATACCACCAAGTTCTGGTACCCAGAAAGCATTCATTGGACCGACAGAAGTCAGTTTGAATTGAATTGGTACACCAGCTGGGATGTTTAAATAGTTAACGGTTTCAATTTTTTCCTCTGGGTAACTGAATAACCATTTCCAGTTTGCAGATGTAACATAAATCTCAACTGGTTTAATATGTTTGGACTCTTCCGGAACCTCTTCCGAAGCATACGTTGCTTTTACTGTTGGAATCGATAATGCGATAACGATAATAACAGGAACAAGCGTCCAAATAATTTCTAATAATGTGTTACCGTGTTGTTCAGGTGGCTCGTAGTCCATATTCTCTGGTTTTTCACGATAACGAATCAAGATGACTGTAAACAAGATGAATACAATTGCGATAATTAATGACATAAGCAAGAATGACCAAACAATTAAATCATACTGTGCTTTTGCAACAGGTCCTTGCGGATTTAATACTGCGAGTTTCTTATCACAGCCGCCGAGGAACAGAAGTAATGATAACGGAAGAAGCGAAGCCAGCTTCCAAAACGTTTTCTTTAGTTGCACGATTGAAAATCTCCTTTCTCCTTGGATTGAAACTATGCCAATAAAACAATATAAACCTATTAATTTATAGATGGCAATAGTTTTTGTGATATTGTTAAAAAATAGACACAAATGCACACTTTTTAAGGTGAATATCATTTGTAACTTGATAACATTGTAAACTATTTTCCAGTGAAAAACGTGATTGTGGAAATTTTAAGATAAATAAAGTTATACCAAGATATCCAAGAAATAGAAAAAAGCTATCTTATGATAAGGAAGATAGCTGAATATTTTGTATATTTAGTTTACTTCTTTTTTTAGATTTATTTGTTGTTCAAATGTGTCAACTTTTTTATATTTTAATTGGTATAAAATGTAACAAAAAATCATAAATGGAATACCACAATAAAGAGCAATTCTCTGATCTGGAATGAAAGCTAAACTAACAAATGTAATGAAATTGAGTGAGAATGCTACGATTGGAACGATTGGATAAAGCGGTGTGCGATATTTTAAATCATTAATGTCCCCGCCGTTTTTTAAGAAATTTCTACGGAAGAAAAACTGTGAAGCTGCGATTGACATCCAAACTACGACAGCGGCCATAGCTGCAATAGATGTTAAGACTAAAAAGACAGTATCTGCCGCAAATATACTTGTTAATAGAGACAAACTTGCAAAAATTAGACTGAAAATTAATGCGTTTAGTGGCACTCCTTTTTTAGTTAACTTTGTAAAAGCTGGACTTGCCATTCCTTGTTTTGCCATCGCCCAAAGCATACGAGAATTTGCGTATAGACCAGAGTTGGCTACGGATAATACTGCTGTAATAATAACAAAGTTCATAATGTCAGCTGCATATGGAACACCAGCCACATCAAATACAAGTACAAATGGACTTTCGACTAGATTAGCCTCTTGCCATGGGAGTAAACCTACAACAACTGATATTGCTAGGACGAAGAAGAAGAGAGTTCGCCAAATGGTATTTTTAATCGCTTTTGGAATTGTTTTTTCAGGGTTTTCACTTTCTCCTGAAGCAATTCCGATTAATTCTGTTCCTTGGAAGGAGTAATTTACTGTAATCATCGTAAGAAGAACAGCTAATGCACCGTTTGGAAATAATCCGCCATTTTCAGTGAAATTGTGAAGCATTGGCGCTGGTTTTCCATTAAAGTCTAGTAGACCGAACATAACTGCACCACCGAGTACGATGAAAATAACAATGGTTGCGACTTTTACACTTGCGAACCAAAATTCTGCTTCTGCATATGCCTTTGCTGATAATGCGTTTACAAGAAAGAGTGCTGCTGCAAATGTAACACACCAAATCCACGAAGAAACGTCTGGAAACCAACGTTTCATTAAAATACTTACAGTTGTTAACTCTACCCCAACTGTAACAGCCCAATTTAACCAATACATCCAACCGACAACAAATCCAAAACCAGGTGAAATAAATTTGCTTGCATAGCTTTGGAATGAACCTGCTTCTGGCATAGCAACTGATAATTCACCAAGACATAACATCGTTAAATACATAACAAATCCACCGACTAAAAATGCAAGAATAGCACCACCAGGACCGGCGTTATGGACGATTTGACCAGATCCCATAAATAGGCCAGTTCCGATAACACCACCAAGTGCAATCATAAATAGGTGTCTACTTTTCATTGTTCGTTTTAAATCTGTGTGTTCTACTTGTTGATTCATATGCCCCTCACCCCGTTATTTTCTTGTATGTATGAATTGATTTTCATTCCGAGTTTTTAATCATTAGTGGGGGATGTGACACATACTCGGCTTATTTATTATGAAATGAATGGAGTATGTAAAAATGCGAACTATGATTAAATACTCTAAGAATGTTTTTATTAACAAGGTGATATCTTCACTATGTTAATTATTTTGATTTTAGCAAAAATATTCAAAAAAGTATATTGTTTTTTCTTTTTATTAAAAATAATTAGAATCTTATAACGATTAAAGTGTAAACAATAATTCACAGAATCTTTCTAGCAAACTAGTAAGAAGAAAGGTACAATGATAAGAGGTATGTCTGTAAAATAATAATTAATGGAGTTTTGTTTAAAATGAAAAAGTTAAAATATCTTTTTGTTTTTGGAATTATATTTGCTGCCGCGTTTTTTATAGGGAAAGATAAAATTATACAAAAGGCGCAAGTGTTCCGTTTAGAGTTTCTATCTGAAATGAAAGAAGCGACTATGATTGAAAATGTTCCGTTTATAAAGCAGTTACCAGAATTACCTCGTGGATGTGAAGTTACAAGTTTGGCTATGTTGCTACAATACAAAGGTATACAAGTAGATAAGATGCAACTTGCTAGCGAAATTCATCGTGTTCCATTTGAACAAAATGGTTTACGTGGAAATCCTTATGAGGGGTTCGTTGGAAATATTTATACGAAGGCAGAGCCAGGATATGGTGTATATAATCAACCCATTTTTAATTTAGCAGAAAAATATGCTCCTGAAAAAGTAGTTAATTTAACAGGTAGAGACGTACAAGATATGTATAAAGTAGTTAGTTCCGGTTCGCCAGTATGGGTCATTATTAATACAACGTTTAAGCCACTAGCCGAGAGTAGTTTTGAAACATGGAATACAAGCTCTGGCGAAGTGAAAATTACATATTATGAACATAGTGTAGTAATAGTTGGGTATGATCAAAACTTTGTATATGTAAATGATCCACTTAAAAATAATCCGCGTTTTGCTGTTCCGCGAGCAGAGTTTGAGAAAGCTTGGGAGCAAATGGGGAAACAAGCGATTACTATTTTATAATACTGAAAAAGTCATCTTTTTGATGGCTTTTTATTTTTAAGTTATTATAACGGAAAATTCAGAAGATTCTTTTAAAAGTTAACAATTCACGTTATAATAACATTTAACTTGGTGAAGAAGGGGCGAAGAGAAATGGATGTTGCAAAGGAACTGGTTTTATCGAAAAATCAATTAATTGAGTGGAGAAGGCATTTTCATAAGTATCCAGAGTTATCTTTTCAAGAAGAAAAAACATCACAGTTTGTATTCGATATACTTCGAAAAATCCCATATTTAGAAGTGTCAAGACCTACTAAATATAGTGTAATGGCAAGGTTGATTGGTAAGCAACCTGGTAAAACCATCGCGGTTCGTGCTGACATGGACGCTCTTCCTATTCATGAAGAAAATGAGTTTGATTTTATTTCTACATATCCAGGTGTTATGCATGCATGTGGCCATGATGGACATATAGCGATATTACTTGGGGTCGTACATAAGTTAGTAGAAAAAAGAGAGAAGATTAAAGGGGAGATTCGTTTTCTCTTCCAACATGCAGAAGAAAACTTTCCTGGCGGTGCAGAGGAAATGGTTGCAGCGGGTGTAATGGAAGGTGTGGATTATATTATTGGTGCTCACCTTTGGGCATCGTTAGAGGTTGGTAAAATAGGTGTAATTTATGGTCCTGCAATGGCTGCCCCAGATGTTTTTAAAATTACGATAGAAGGAAAAGGTGGACATGCTGGAATCCCTCATGAAACGGTTGATAGTATTGCAATCGGTACACAAGTCGTTTCGCAACTTCAGCACATTGTATCTCGCCTCACGAATCCGTTAGATTCTCTTGTAGTATCTGTTACGCAATTTCATGCTGGGACAACCCATAATGTGATTCCAGAACAAGCGGAGATTGAAGGGACAGTGCGGAATTTAAGACATGAGTTGCGAGAAGAAACAGAGAAAAGGATTGAACGGATTGTGAAGCATGTGACGGAATCTTACGGAGCGAAATATACATTTTCTTATGAATATGGATATCGACCAGTAGTAAATGATTATGAAGTTACAGAGATTATTGAGCAAACTGCATTACAGCTTTATGGAAGGGAACGAGTTACTCGTTTACAACCGACGATGGCTGGGGAAGATTTTTCAGCGTTTTTACAAAAGGCACCAGGGACATTCTTTTTTATTGGAGCGGGAAATAAAGAGAAGGGAATTATATATCCGCATCATCATCCTCGTTTTACGATTGATGAAGATGCATTACCGATTGGAGTGGAAGTCTTTGTATCATCTATTATGAATTTTATAAGTAAAGGAGAATGAGATGAAGAAAATACACGTATTAGCGCTTATTCCAGTTTTTTGTTTAGTTGTTGGACCTGTATTTGCTAATTCAGTTACTCCTTACGTATTAGGGATGCCATTTTTATTATTTTGGGTATTATTATCGGTGCTCATTACGTCTCTTTGTATGGGGCTTGTGTACGTATTTGATCCTGCTAATAAGGGGGATGTAAAATGATCGCCTTACTTATCATTATTTTATTTTTGTTTCTCGCACTATTTTTAGGAATTCGGGCACAACATGGAAAAGATATGAATTTAGAGCAATGGTCAGTTGGAGGAAGAGGCTTTGGCACTATTTTTGTTTTTCTTCTTATGGCAGGTGAAATTTATACGACGTTCACATTTTTAGGCGGAAGTGGATGGGCGTATAGTAAAGGAGCACCTACTTTCTATATTTTAGGTTATGGTGCACTAGCTTATATTTTATCTTACTTTTTATTGCCGCCAGTTTGGAAGTATGCGAAAGAGCATAATCTTGTTTCACAGCCAGATTTTTTTGTGAAGAAATATAAGAGTCAGACGCTTGGCATTATCGTTTCTGTCATTGGGGTTATTTCAATTATCCCATACCTTGTTTTACAGTTAAAAGGATTAGGTATTATCGTTTCGGAAGCATCTTACGGCAGGGTATCACCAGTTATTGCAGTGCGGATTGGTGCGATTGTTATAACGATATATGTAATGGTTTCAGGCATACACGGCTCTGCTTGGACAGCCGCTTTGAAGGATATTATGATACTGTTTATCGTTATGTTTTTAGGTATATATTTACCATATCATTATTACGGAGGTTTTCAGCCGATGTTTGAAGCTGTAGAAGCAGCAAAACCAGGATTTCTATCTTTACCTGATGAAGGAATGAGCATTTCTTGGTTTGTTTCTACTATTGTATTAACAGCTCTCGGTTTCTATATGTGGCCCCATACATTCGCTTCTGCTTTCTCTGCAAAAAATGAAAAAGTATTTCGTAAAAATGCGGCAATTATGCCATTGTATTCTTTAGTTTTACTTTTCGTGTTCTTTGCAGGATTTGCAGCTATACTGCAAGTTCCAGGGTTAAAGGGAGGGGATGTAGACCTTTCGTTATTCCGTCTCGCTCTTCAAACATTTGATCCATGGTTTATTGGTATTATTGGTAGTGCAGGAGTATTAACAGCATTAGTTCCGGGTTCTATGCTTGTTATGGCGGCGTCTACTTTATTAGCAAAAAACATTTACCGAACAATGGTCCCATCTGCTTCAGATAGACAAGTTGCTAAAGTGGCAAAATTATTTGTGCCTGTAGTAACGCTTGTAGCTGTTTTGTTCACTTTTAAAGGTGGAGAAACAATAGGGGCACTTCTTTTAATGGGATATAGTATAGTGACACAACTTTTCCCTGCACTTGTATGTAGTTTGTTTCCACGTCAAGTTATTACGAAGCAAGGGGCAATTGCAGGGATGGGGATTGGGTTGTTAGTGGTCGCATATATTACTTTATCTGGTTCAACTATAGCTACGATGTTTCCAGCTTTCCCTCAATATATAAAAGATTTAAATGTAGGTATAGTCGCATTGTTAATGAATATGATTGTGATGTTTATCGTTAGCGGGTTCACGAGAAATGTGTCTATAAAGACAGACAGTATAATAGTAGAAAAGTAATCCGTGTGCTAGAGCTATCTTTGAAAAGAGATAGCTCTTTTTTGTATATATTTTCTTCTATTAGCGGAATCTAACTAAAAACTTGTTGAAAAGGAAGTTAGGTGGGGGAATTGTTAGAGTTAAAAGGTAACTTATTTGAAGTTATGAAAGAAATTAGGGATGAATTAGGTTCGCCTAATGATTTAACAATTAGGGAAGTTGCCCTTGCGGGTAGTTTTACACGCTGTGCGGTTATTTTTTTATGTGGGTTAACAGATAAGGATAATGTTTATAAATATGTAGTTCGTACACTTCAATATGAAGAAGTACAAAAAGAAGAAGCTGTTGTTCAAACATTATTGGATCGTTTTATTTCTATTGCAGAAGTCGGTATGAAGACAACGTTTCCAGACATTATAAATGCGATTTTAGCAGGAGACACAGTTATATTAATTGATAATATTCAAACCGCTATTGTCATTAATAGCCGAGCATGGGAAAAAAGAAGTCTAGAATCTCCAGTAACAGAAGATTTAATACGTGGACCAAGAATTGGATTGAATGAAGATATTAACGTAAATAAGATGTTAATTCGCCGCAGCTTACGTGATCCGAAGTTACGGTTTCGATCCTATATTATGGGGAAGCGATCGCAAAAAGAAGTAACTTTAGTCTATATAGAGGATATTATTAACCCTTATATTGTAGACGAATTAGATCGAAGGCTTCAATCAATAGTGGCAGACGTTATTCTTGAGACAGGAACGATTGAGCAATTAATTCAAGACAATAATTTATCACCATTCCCGCAATTTTTGAATACAGAAAGACCTGATAATATAGTGGCTGCGCTAGCGAAAGGAAAAGCGGCCATTTTAGTGGACGGATCACCATTTGCTCTTATCGCTCCACTAGTGTTTGTTGATATTTTTCAATCTGTAGAAGATCATTATGAGCGCTGGGTAATTGGTACGTTATTAAGAATTTTACGTATGGGATCAGGTATTGCTGCTGTTTTACTACCTGCCACGTACGTAGCGCTTGTTTCGTATCATCAAGGGCTTATTCCCTCTAAATTAGCTTATTCTATTGCGGGAGCGAGAGAAGGGGTACCATTTCCGGCATATATAGAAACGTTAATGATGGCATTAACGATGGAGTTAATACGAGAAGCGGGAATTAGGTTGCCAAAACCGATGGGGCAAACAATTGGGATTGTAGGTGGTCTTGTAATTGGAGAAGCTGCGGTGAACGCAGGGATTGTAAATCCGTTTTTAGTAATTATTATTGCAGTTACTGCAATTGCTACATTTTCACTGCCTGTATATAGCATTACGATTACGTTTCGGATTTTACTTTTTGTCTTTGTTTTAGCGGCGACTGCTTTTGGACTATATGGAATTATTTTAGCTCTTATTGCACTTGCGATTCATATTACGAATTTAAAGAGTGTTGGGGTGCCATATACAACGCCTATTGCTCCTGCATTTTATAAAGATTGGGAAGAAGAAATGATCCGCTTGCCAAAATCAATGTTGAAAGAAAGACCAGAGTACTTACAAACGAAAGATTCTACAATACGTCCAAAGGAGCGAGAGTAATTGAAGCCATTTGAATATGGGGATGAAGAGATTGGATCTCGGGAAATTGGTTTTGCGGTATCGTCAACAATTATCGGTATAGGTGCATTATCTATGCCGCGAGATATTGCTACGCAAACCTTATTTTCGGACGGTTGGATTATTTTGCTTTTGGGTGGATTAGTCTGTGCGGTTTTAGGGTGGTTTGTAACGAGGGTAGCTATTTTATTCCCAAAACAAAACTTTGTTCAATATACGAGTGCACATTTGACGAAGCCTGTTGCATACACAATTAGTAGCATTTTAGTATTAACGTTTGCTGCTTTGACAGCATATGAATCGCGAATGATTGCAATTATTTCACAAACGTATTTATTTAGTGATACACCAGTGCAACTATTGTCTTTCTTTTTCCTATTAGTTGTTATTTATGGAGTAGCAGGATCGAGAGCGGCTTTATTAAGGCTAAACGTTTTGTTTTTACCTATAGTTTTAATTGCGATAGTGCTGCTTTCTTTATTGAATATAAATTTAATGGAAATAAATAATTTACTACCAGCTTTTCAAACGGACGTCAGTCAATATGCTGTAGGAGTTAAAAACTCTATTTTCACATTTATCGGATTTGAGGTAGCTCTGTTTTATGCTGTGATGTTGAACGATAAGTCAGTGAAAAAGGCACCGATGGCAGTTGCAAAAGCGGTGATGGTAAACGTGTTGTCATACATTTTAATTTATGTAACTTGTATTAGTGTTTTTACATATATGACAACACGTGGATTGACATATCCAACAATTGAACTCGGGAAAGAAATTGAAATTGGTGGGGGGTTTTTAGAAAGGTTTGATGCGATTTTTTTTACTACTTGGATTATTACTATTTATAACACTACAGCAATGTATTATGACGTCGCATCTTTATTGTTTTGTGCTATGTTTCCGAAAGTGAAGAAACATATTTTTATTTTCGTAAGTGCCCCGATTATTTTTATGCTGAATATGATACCTAGTAGTTTGAATGACTTGTCAAATTACGGAACTTATTTAGCTTGGATAGATATGGGCTTTGTCGTGTTAGCACCTTTGTTAGTTTTTATTGTATATAAAATAAAAAGAAGGAATGGTAGAAATGAAACACCTTCTTAAAATTATAATGCTTCTAGTGTTAGCGGGATCGATAAGTGGATGCTCTGAGTTAGAAGAAATAGAAGAAAGAGGATTTGTAGTAGGTGCAGCCTATGATATTGTGAAAAAAAAGAAAGCGAATCCAATTATGAAAGGGACGTATCAGATGGTACTCCCCAGTAAATTGTCGCAACAAGGTGGACAAGGTGGTGGAGATAGCGAAAATTATATTAATGTGAGTGCGAAGGCAGATAGTGTCTTTGAGCAAATACGAATTATTGCCAAAAAAATTAGTCGCTCACTATTCTTTCCGCACATACAAGTGATAATTTTTTCTAAAGACTTATTATCGAATCCATATGTTTTACAAAATACGTTAGATGTATACATTCGTGATCATGAGATGAGAAGAAATATACGTTTGTTCGTTTCTAAGAAAAATGCAGAAGCTATTTTGAAGCAGAGCGCTAAGCCTGAAAATTTACCGGCGCAGTATATTGATATGTTAGCTGAACATCCTCCGAAAAATGCTCAAATGATTGAGGCTGCAAGAATTGGTGAAGTTCAGGAAAAGATGATTTCCAACCGAAGCTTCGTATTACCTATTCTTGAATTAACAAGGCAAGGGGTACAAATGAACGGTGCAGCGTTGTTTCGCGGGAAGGATAATAAGTGTGTAGGTAGTTTGAATGGAGAAGAAACATTTGGAATAAATTATATAATAGGTAAGAAAATTGGAGGATTCTTTACCATTCGTAAAAAAGACCAGCTTATTACATATGAAATTCATAAAATGCGTCGAAAGATTAAAGTATCTACAGAAAATGCTACAAAACCGAAGTTCGATATTCACTTGTTTTTGGAAGGAACATTGGCTGAGTTGCATTTTAGTGATCATAAACAAATTATGAACGAAAAGCGATTAAAGAAAAACATCACGGAGGAAATGGAGAAGCGCATTCAAAAATCGATTAAGCTTGTTCAAAAAAAATATAAGGTAGATGTATTAGAGTTAGGGGACGTATATAAGCGGCATAATTATAAAGAATGGAAGAAGATAGATAAGAATTGGGATCAAGGTGAAAATTACTTTAGTAATGCTGAGATTACTGTTCATGTTCATCCGACAATTGAGCATTCAGGTTCAGCTTTACCAAAAAGAGTAAAGTAAGGTGATGGAAGGTGTTTACTGGATTAGGAATTAGTTGCACAATATTAATGGCGATTCTTCCAGGGGCAATATACTTTATTCATAAGAAACTCACAATGTATGGAGCACAGCCTTGGAATACTGATGCACAAAAAAAGAAACCTGAATGATTTCAGGTTTCTTTCGCACAAAGCATATGTGAAGGGGGATACCTTCTATGTATGCTTTGCTTTTATACAAGCCCTAACCAATGTACCAACTGTGTAGAGAGGAATGTCACAACAATGGCGATAACGGTAGGGATTGCAAACGATAAGAATGTCCACTTTGCACTTTTTGTTTCTTTATATATGTTAACCAGTGTTGTTCCACATGGGAAGTGAAGAAGTGAGAACAACATTGTGTTTAACGCTGTTAACCAAGTCCAACCATTTTCTAAGAATAGATTTTTAATTTGATTAAAATCGTCTATTTCAGTTAAAGCTCCAGTTGATAAATAAGACATTAATAAAATAGGGATAACAATTTCATTCGCTGGTAGTCCAAGAATGAATGCAGCTAAAATAAATCCATCAAGTCCTAACATTTTAGCGAACGGATCTAGGAAGTTTACAAAATACATAAGTAAGCTTGTGTCACCGATGAAAATATTAGCTAGTAACCAAGTTAATGCAGCCGCAGGGGCAGCTACAACGATAGCTCGTTTTAAAACATAAATTGATTTATCGAGTGTTGCACGTACAATTGTATTCCAAACTTTTGGTTTACGGTACGGTGGTAACTCAAGAGTGTAGTGAGTTGGCACACCTTTTAAAGCTGTTTTTGATAGTACCCAAGAAACAGTTAATGTCATAATAACACCAATTACAACCATTCCAACTACAACGCCAGCAGTAACTAATGTTTGCATACTACCTGTATAACCAGCAGCCATAAATAATGAAGCCATTAAAATTAACATAGGCCAGCGACCGTTACAAGGAACGAAGTTGTTTGTTAAGATTGCAAGCATACGTTCACGTGGTGATTCAATAATACGCGTTGACATAATAGCGGCTGCATTACAACCAAATCCCATTGCCATTGTTAAAGATTGTTTGCCATGTGCACCGGAGCGTTTGAATAAGCGATCCATATTAAAAGCGACACGTGGTAAGTATCCGTAGTTTTCTAATAGTGCGAACATAGGGAAAAAGATTGCCATAGGTGGTAACATAACGCTAATAACAGCACCGATACCACGGAATAAGCCGAGTATTAAAATGCCATGTAACCATTCGGGTGCATGTGCTGCCTGGAACCAAGATGTTAAATACCCTTCGGCCCATCCGAAGAACTCAGCAATCATATCAGAGGGTACGTTAGCACCTGCGATTGTAAGATAAAAAATGATAGATAAAATACCGAGCATAATTGGGAATCCCCAGATTGGAGATGTGAAAATTTTATCTAGTTTTTCAGAACGATACAATTTATCAGTATTTGTATATTGGACAGAATCTTTACATATGCTTGCAGATGTTCGGTAAATATCTCCGACAATATCATCTCGTATATCTTCTTTTGAGAGTGCTTGTGCATGTTGAATAATATAGTCTAATGGAAGAGCTTTACTGGCTGAGTGAGATTCCATTCATTACGACCTCCCTTACAAGTGGTTCATTATGGTGTTTTTGAAGTGTAGTTAAGAAATTTTTATCTCCATCTAATATACGTAACGCAATCCAACGTGCTGGATACGTATCACCGAACACTTTATAAATTTGTGGTTCTAATTCCTGAATCATATTTTCGATTTTTTCACTGTAAGAAATTTTAATTGGTGCTGGAATTAATTTTTTATTTGCTACTTTAGCGATAACACTTAGCAAATGCCCAATACCTACTCGGTTACGAGCAGAAATCTTAACTACAGGTACACCGAGCGATTTTGCTAATTTCTTTTCATCAATAACGATGCCTTTTTTCTCCGCTTCATCAATTAAATTAATACAAATGACTACATTGCTTGTCATTTCCATCACTTGGAGAGCTAAATTTAAATTTCTTTCCATTGCAGTTGCATCTATAACAACGACAGTTACTTCTGGTTTTTCAAATATAATATAATCTCTTGCTACTTCTTCATCCGCAGAATTTGAATATAGTGAGTAAGTTCCAGGTAAATCTATTAATGTATATTTACTTCCGTTATGTTCATATTCCCCTTCAGCTTTTAAAACAGTTTTTCCCGTCCAGTTTCCAGTGTGTTGTTTTAAGCCTGTTAAAGTGTTAAATAATGTACTTTTCCCGGTGTTCGGGTTGCCAGCTAAAGCAATACGATGTTTGCTCATCTGAAATCATCTCCTATTAATACCCCGAAAATAAGGGAACTTTCTTCCTTACGTAGTGCGATAGTTGTATTGCTTACTTGATAAGCGACCGGATCTCCAAGCGGACTGCGCTGTAATACTTTAATTGTTGCCCCAGGGATAAATCCTAAGTCTAATAAACGTCGTTTCATAGTTCCTTCTAATTGTATCTTCTCAATTTGTACAAACTCTCCTGTCTTAAACTCGGAAAGTGGTTTTGTATTAGCCGATACCATAAAAGTTACCTCATCTCTATATTGTTTGTTTAAGTTTAAAAAGTTTCCTTAGGTAAACTTTTTGTTAATAATATAGTAGACTACATTGGATGATGCTGTCAATTGGTACTTTAAAAATATTCATTTATTTTTAGAATTGTTCCAATTTATTTAGTTGTACTAAAAAATATTACTGAAATTCTGTTGAATGTAAATAAAGTAAGAGTGTAAAAGTTAAAAGATACAATGTATTTGTAAATGTATTTTTAATTAAAAGGGGAAAAGAGCGAAAAACATTTACATTGAATTTACATTTTTAAGAATAAATTTACATTACTGCTTAATTAGTGTGGATTTTGTTGGGTTCTTTAACTATAAATGTTGGGATTCCTAGCTTTTAAGGGTTATTATCGTCATTTACTTAAAATTAAAAATTGCTTAACACTCACATAATATTGTTGTCCTACAATGAATTTGTGTTCGAAAGAAAATGAATTCGAAAAGTGATAATCCAAATGGGGGTACAAGACATGGTTATGAAAAAAGGTATTAAATTTTCTTTAGCGGCTTTAGTGGTGGCAGGAGCGTTAGTTGGATGTGGGAAAGCAGATGATACAGCTAGTAAAGAACCTGCTAAAGGAAGCGATAATACAAAACAAGAATTATCAGGTACGATTGCAGCAGCTGGTTCTACAGCTCTTCTACCTCTTGCGGAGGAAGCTGGAAAGAAATTCATGGAGAAAAATTCAAAAGTTTCTATTCAAGTGCAAGGTGGCGGTAGTGGAACTGGGATTAACCAAGTAGCATCGGGTGCAGTACAAATTGGTAATTCAGATGTTCCGTCGGGAGATAAAATAAAAGATGCTGAAAAAGCGAAAGAATTAGTAGATAACAAGGTTGCGGGTATTGCATTCGCGCTTGTCGTAAATAAAGATGTAAAAGTTGATAACTTAACAGTGCAACAAGTACAAGATATCTTCACTGGGAAAGTAACAAACTGGAAAGAGGTAGGCGGGAAAGATGAAAAAATCAACGTAATTAACCGTCCAGCTTCATCTGGTACACGTGCTACATTTGAAAAGACAGTTATGAAAGAAGCGAAAATTAATGATGGAACTGGTACAACACAAGATTCTAACGGTGCAGTAGAGCAAGCGATCAATTCTACTCCAGGTTCAGTAAGTTATTTAGCAATGTCTTACATGGTTGGCGATAAAAAAGGTGCGCTACAAACAGTGAAAATTGATGGTTCTGAACCAAAAGTTGAAAACATTTCGTCTGGTAAATATCCATTCTGGTCTTACGAGTACATGGTAACAAAAGGTGAAGCGAAAGAAGCAACGAAAGCTTACATTGATTATGTAAAAGGCAAAGACTTTGAAAAGCAAGTAGAAGATATGGGTTACATCCCAATGTCTAAATTAAATAAGTAATAAATTTTTATGGGGCTGGCTGCAAGGCCAGTCCTGTTCATTTCAATCTATGAAGTGGGGTCTGACCTGTGATGAAGGGGAAAAAAGAAATTAATTACGTAAAAAGTGAATATATAGGAAGATCGCTTGTTACGTTTTGTGGTATTTTTATTGTTTTAATTACATTAGCTATTATTGCGTTTATTTGCGGTAAAGGTATTCAATCTTTTACACAAAGTGGTATCTCATTTACTGAGATGTTAACATCGACAAAATGGAATCCAAATGCTGACGAGGGAACCTTCGGGGCTTTGATTTTTATTGTAGGTTCAACGGTGGTTTCGTTAGGTGCGGTTATTATTAGTGCGCCAATTGCTATAGCTCTTGCTATATTCATGAATTTAATTTCGCCAAATTTTGGAAATAAAGTATTGAAGCCTGTTTTAGAATTATTAGTTGGTATTCCTTCGGTTGTATACGGATTATTAGGGGTTACGATTTTAGTGCCACTATTACGTGATTCGTTCGGGGGAGTGGGATTTAGTCTAATTGCGGGTATTGTTGTATTAAGTATTATGATTTTACCTACTATTGCTAGTATCGCTTCTGATGCAATACGCTCTGTTCCATTTGATTATTTAGAAGCTTCTTATGGTCTAGGATCAACGAAATGGCAAGCGGTTAGCCGAGTGATTGTTCCTGCTGCGAAAAAAGGGATTTTAACAGGTGTTGTTTTAGGTTTAGCGCGTGCTTTTGGTGAAGCATTAGCGGTTCAAATGGTAATCGGGAACACAATTAAATTACCAGAAGGAATATATAGCCCGACAGCGACGTTAACTGGTATTTTGACAATGGACATGACAAATACATTAAACGGAACTGCTTGGAATAATGCGCTATGGACTTTAGCGATGATTTTGCTTGTTATTTCATTCCTGTTTATTTTAGTAATTCGAGCGATTGGGCAAAGAGGTGAGCGATAATAATGAATGCAAGAACGGTAAATAAAATTTGGACAGGTATCTTTTATGCAGTTGCAGCTTTAGTTGTAGCTCTGCTAGTATTCTTAGTGTTTGAAATTCTGCAAAAGGGATGGGGATTTTGGGATCCTGATTTCTTGTTTGGAGAACCAAGTAATACAAGAGCTGGTGGTGGGATTGGTCCACAGTTATTCAATTCCTTCTACATGCTTGTTATAACGCTTGTTATATCTATTCCTCTTGGGTTAGGGGCTGGAATATATTTAGCAGAGTACGCAAAACAAGGGCGCTTTTTAAATTTTGTTCGTTTATGTATTGAGACAATGGCGTCGTTACCTTCGATTGTTGTTGGTTTATTCGGTTTATTAGTATTCGTTACCATGACAGGTTGGGGATACACAGTAATGGGCGGTGCTCTTGCTTTAACTATTTTAAACTTACCAGGTTTAACACGTGTTTGTGAAAATGCGATTTCAGAAGTGCCTCATAATGTAAAAGAGGCAAGTCTTGGATTAGGTGCAACGAAATGGCAAACAATCGCTCGTATTATTATTCCGTCGTCATTACCGCAAATTATTACAGGTATTATTTTAGCGGCGGGTCGTATATTTGGTGAAGCGGCAGCGTTAATTTACACAGCGGGTTTAACATCCCCGATTTTAAATTCAGCAGCGGACTTCTCAAGTCCTGCGCATCCTTTAAATCCATTTAGACCAGCTGAAACGTTAGCGGTTCACATTTGGAAGTTAAATTCTGAAGGAGTTATTCCGGATGCAAAGTTGATTGCGACAAAATCTGCAGCTGTATTAATTATTATGGTATTACTATTCAATGTTATTTCACGCTTGGTAGCATCTGTATTGCACAAACGTTTTACAGGAACGAAAAGAAAAAGTAAAACGACGAAGAAGATAAAAGCAGCATAAAATACAAAAAGAACTCTCTACTTATAAGTAGAGAGTTCTTTTTGTATTTTAATATAGAAGGAATGGATGTAATGATTGTTGAATTTGGGATTGATTATATAGATGAATAGGTTCGGACGAGAGGGGGAGTTAATTTATTTCTTCTGCAAATGTCAGGTTTTCCTGGATCGGGAAAATCGACAGTTTCTAAGCATATAGCGAAGTTAACAGGTGCTGTAATTGTAGATCATGACGTTTTGAAATCGGCATTGTTACAATCATTAGAAATGAAAGGGGTTGAATCGACAATTGTTGGAGGAGTATCATACGATATTGAATGGGCATTGATTGATTCTTATTTAGAACAAGGGCATAGTGTTATATTGGATAGTCCGTGTCTATATGAAGGGATGGTTGAAAAAGGAATAAAATTGTCTAATAAACATGGTGTAAAATATAAATATATCGAATGTT
Source organism: Bacillus sp. M5A3_1b (assembly GCF_053345335.1). NCBI lineage: Bacteria > Bacillati > Bacillota > Bacilli > Caryophanales > Bacillaceae > Bacillus > Bacillus sp. M5A3_1b. The sequence goes on from NZ_JBKEZY010000011.1 coordinate 213,872, forward strand.
ACCTTAATGATATGGAAGAGATTAATCATAGGCTGCAAACACGTAAACGTATGGCCAGTCAGATTGGAAAAGTGGATTCGGAAGTAGCTTTTAAAAAGTGGTTAGATGGTAGTAAGAGACCTTCGAATACTGAATATCTTATTGTAGATTCTGATAAACCTCTAGAGCGATATGCTCAAAAAATGATGGATTATATGAGTAGGTAGAGAAAAGCGTTATCTTCATTCGTGAAGATAACGCTTTTTCTTTAAATATCAGGTGTTTCTGTAGAAGTGCTTATTTTTCTGCGAGAGCGTCTTTTTCTTCCGATTTTATCTAATAGTTCATACATAACTGGAACGACTACTAATGTAAGAACGGTTGAGACTGCTAAACCACCGATGACAACGACGGCAAGACTTTTTGATACCATGCTTCCTGCTTGCGATTGACCAAATAGGAGAGGGAGCATAGCGACGATTGTCGTTATAGCTGTCATAATGATTGGACGTAATCTAGTGGATCCCGCTTCTAGTAAGGCATCTCTTGTTTCCATTCCGTGTTCCCGATTTTGTTGCACTCTTTCTATTAATACAATAGCGTTTGTAACAACAATCCCGATTAACATTAATGCGCCGATCAAGGAATTTACATCAACGGGTGTTCCTGAAATGATTAATCCTAAAATACCGCCAACAGCAGCTAATGGCAAGGAGAACAAAATTGCAAAAGGAGCGCGCGCCTGTCCGAAGGTGATAACCATAATTAAATATACAATCCCGATTGCAATCCCCATAATTTTGAATAAATCAGTGAAGTTCTCTTGCATAGATTCAGTTGCACCTGCAATAGTTACTTTTGCGCCGCTAGGTAAGTCTAAGTTAGCTATCGTTTCGTTTACTTCTGCGCTTACTTTACTTAAATCTTCATTTGAGGCCTCGGCAGTAATTTGAATCGTTTCTTTTCCATCTTTATGGAAGACTTCTGTTTGAAGTTGCTTTTCTGAAATAGTTGCAATGTCTTTTAAAGGAATTGGTCCATTGATAGGTGATAGTATGTTTGTGTTTAAAATGTCTTCTTGTTTAGTGATGTTTTCTTTTTTGTGTTCTATTATAATAGTTGTTTTTTCATTATTGATTGAAACTTCACCAATAGGTGATTTCTTCATAAGGAATGCTACTTGTTGTGCTGCTAATTCTGGTGTTAAGCCTAGTTGTTCGGCCTTTGTTTGATCAACATGGATTTGCCATTCTTTCTTAGAGTCTTCTAAATTTGTTTTTACTTTAGAGAGAGCAGCCATATCTTTTAGTTTTGTTTCGACGATAGTAGCAGCCTCTTTTAAATTCGTTTCGTTAGTTGCTGTTACGTTAAATTGCAAATTGTTGCCACCACCAGAGCTTGAATAACTCGTTTTTATATAATCTAGTTCAGCAGGCTCAAAAGCTTTATGTTCTTTCTTTAACTCTTTAATATATTGATCAATATCAGAGCCTTTCTTGAAGACTACAAATATACTGGCAAGATTATTTTTTGTCGTTTGCCCCCATTGTGCATCTTCTGCGCTAGATCCCATTCGCAAAATAACATCTGTTACATCCGAATTAGAAAGTAATTTCTTTTCGAAATCGAAGGCTTTTTGTTTTTGTGTTTCAGGAGCGTAATCAGCTGGGAAAGTCATATTAATAGATAACATTGTGTCGTCTTCAGATTTTATGTTCGCTTTCGGTAGTAATACATAGGCTGCAATCGATCCTGCGAATAATAAAAAAGCAGTAAGTAGAATAATGAATTTATGCGAAAGAGCCCACTTTAATGTAGCGACATATCGTGGTGAAGAACTTGGCTTTTTGTGCTTTGTTTTTTTTAGTAGTAAAAAAGCCATAAGTGGAACAACTGTTAGTGCAACGATTAAGGATGATAGTATAGAATATACAACTGCTAATACCATAGGTAACATTAATTTTCCGATTACTCCTGATACGAGGCCGATAGGTAAGAAAACAGCGACTGTTGTTAAAGTAGAAGAAGTAATTGCGACGGCGACCTCTTTCGTTGCATCGAGAATAATATCTTTAGAGAAAGATTCTTTTTGTAAACGACGGAAAATATTCTCGATGACAACGATACTATCATCAACGAGACGTCCAACTGCAACTGCTAAACCACCAAGCGTTAAGGTGTTAAGTGTGATGTTAGATTGGTGTAGTAAAAAGAGTGTTAATAAAATAGATAATGGAATACTGACAACGGCGATGAGTGTCGTTCGGAAGTTACGCAAAAAGATTAAGATAATTAGAGTTGCAGCAATTGCTCCAAGAATTACTTCTTTGCCCATACTAGTAACAGCATGTTCAACTTGCTCATGAGTTGAGGCTAAAAGTTTAATAGAAAACTGATCTTTATATTGTTTACTTATATCTTTGATTTTCTTATCGATTTCCTTTCCGATTGCAACTGCATTTTTACTTGGCTCTTTCATGATGATTAATCCGGTTCCTTCTTCTCCGTTTATATGCGAGATTGTATCGTAGTGTTGTTTAAGTTCGATTTGAGCAACATCTTGCAATTTTACTTGAGGTGCAACGGTTATGTTTTTAATATCATCTACATTTTTTATATCCCCAATGACACGAAGGTTATATTCTTCTTTATTAACGGTAATTGCTCCGGCTGGAGTAGAAGTTTCTTTTCCTTGTAAAACTTTTAATATTTGTTCTGTTGTTACGTTTTTATCTTTTAATTGGTTTGGGTCTAGTATGATAGATAATTCAGAGGCTGATTTTCCGAAAAACATAACGTTGGCAACACCATCAATGCTTTCGAGTTGTGGTACGATTTCTTTTTCGATTTGTTTTTCATCTGCTTTTGAAAATCCGTTTTGCTTCTGGATCGCAATTTGAGCGAGTGGAATCATAGAAGTATTTAATTGGCTAACTATGGGTTTAGTTGCATCTTTAGGTAATTTAATTGTGTTAATGGCCTTTTCAACCTCGCGTGCTGCGTCTTTCATGTTTGCTTTGGATGTATACGCGATATCGATACGTGATAACCCCTCGTGCGTAGAAGAGGTGATGCTGTCGATGTGTTCTAAATTGCGAAATTGTTTTTCGAGGGGATCAGTTACTTCTTTCGTCATCGCTTCAGCGTCGAGTCCTTGGGATAAGGTTGTGACAGTGACTGCTGGATTATCGATGCTTGGTAAAAATTCCATAGGTAATTTAGATCCAGAATAAACGCCAAGTACGGAAATGAGAAAAACCATGATGATAACAGCGGCGCGGTTTTTTAATGAAAACTTTGTTAACCTATCCATAAAGTAATTCCTCCATTGGTTTATTTATAGTTGAGTACGTCCTTTCTTACTATATAACAAAAAATGGATATTTTTCATTAATTAAATGTAAAAAAATTCTAACAATAATCTTAAGTTAATGTTTTTTGTTGGAATTTCGTTATTTATTCCGCTATTCGCCGAGCGATAAGACTATTACCTAATCGAGCTGTCTGTAAACAACCGATTCGTTCAATTAATAGTTTGTGTGGAGGAACAAAACTAAAAATCGGCATGTTTGCTTTATGTAGGAATTGGTGAATCTATTTTTTTAGTTTGGATTGATTTGTTTTTTTATATTGTTAGTCTATAGAGAAGTAAATGATCAGGGCTTTAATATAGAAGAGAATGAAAATCTAGGAAGGGGGTTATGAAATACAGTTTGGTTAACTAGAATGTATTGGTATACAATTTAAATAGCTGTTTTCCATAGATGGGATGAGGTGTCTCTATATAGAAGAAAGTAGGATGGATATTTTTTTGTGTTTTTTTTAAAAAAACACTTGTTATTTAAAAATCATGATGGTATATTAATAAACGTCGCTGATGCGGGAACGCAGAAAACGACAAAAAAGAAATTTTGAAACGTAGTTGACATCGAAAAATGAAGATGTTAATATGATGAAGTCGCTTCTGAAGCGGCAGACAAGTTCTTTGAAAACTGAACGAAACAAACAACGTGAAACGTCAATTTTTATTTTTAGATGCTAGACAAACTAACTTTATTGGAGAGTTTGATCCTGGCTC
>NZ_JBKEZY010000012.1:0-124775 GCF_053345335.1 Bacillus sp. M5A3_1b
AAAGATGATCAGGTTGATAGGTTCGAGGTGGAAGCATGGTGACATGTGGAGCTGACGAATACTAATAGATCGAGGACTTAACCATATAATATGAAGCAAATGTTATCTAGTTTTGAAGGAATATGCCTTCATAGTTTGGTGATGATGGCAGAGAGGTCACACCCGTTCCCATACCGAACACGGAAGTTAAGCTCTCTAGCGCCGATGGTAGTTGGGACCTTGTCCCTGTGAGAGTAGGACGTCGCCAAGCAAAAACCTAAGTCGATTCGACTTAGGTTTTTTTGTGTTTATTTTTATTTACTAAATGTCATAATCCATAAATTGAATGACGCTAAAGAAGTGAAAAGAATGGAATAGAGGCTGTTTAAAGTACTAGCAATGATTTTTTGTTTTCTAGGTTTTCCGAGTGTTTCTAAAATAATCGTTATGATAGGAAACGTTATTTCTACCACAAGTATATATTCAAAAAAGTGGGATGATATAAATAAGTATTCAATCATTACAGCAAAGACTGCGATAAAAAGGAATAAATACGAAAAAAGTGTAGTTCGTTTTTTCATTATTGTCTTCCGTATAAATAAAATGAATATAAATGATATGCTTTATATTAAAGCATACGGAATAAGTATACAAACCGTTATGTGTACAATAGATCTCTAGAAATATAAATTCTAATTTCTTATCCTTCTTGCATATAGTTACAATTATTCTTTTGAATATAACTAAAACACGAACGTTATTGGTGAGTAATAAAAAAACATTCGATTATTTATTGACATTGTTTATGAAATATTGTTAATATAGCCATAGAAAGAATAATATATAAGACCTCATATAATCGCGGGGATATGGCCTGCAAGTCTCTACCTAACGACCGTTATTCGTTAGACTATGAGGGAAAGTCACTCGGTATTTTTCTATTCACAAGGGATACGTATGCCTGAGTAGAGCACTTTCTCTCATAGTAAAAGAGAAACTGTTCTATTTCAGGCTTTTTTTATTTGAATCGGGGGGATTCTAATATGAAATCACTAGTTGGAGTCATAATGGGAAGCACGTCAGACTGGGAAACAATGAAATATGCTTGTGACATTTTAGATGAATTAAATATACCGTATGAGAAAAAAGTTGTATCTGCTCATCGGACTCCGGATTATATGTTTGAATATGCAGAGACGGCTCGTGAACGTGGGTTGAAAGTTATTATTGCTGGAGCTGGTGGAGCAGCGCATTTACCAGGGATGGTTGCAGCGAAGACGAATCTTCCTGTAATCGGAGTTCCAGTTCAATCAAAAGCGTTAAACGGCTTAGATTCATTATTATCCATCGTCCAAATGCCAGGAGGGGTTCCAGTTGCAACTGTTGCAATTGGTAAGGCTGGTTCAACAAATGCTGGTTTACTTGCTGCACAAATACTTGGATCATTCCATGATGATATACATGATGCATTAGAATTGAGAAGAGAAGCAATTAAAAAAGATGTGCGCGAAGGTAGTGAGCTAGTATGACGAGAATCATTTTACCTGGAAAAACAATCGGCATTATTGGAGGCGGCCAGCTAGGAAGAATGATGGCATTGGCAGCTAAGGAGATGGGATATAAAATTGCTGTTTTAGATCCTACAAAAAATTCACCATGTGCACAAGTTGCTGATATTGAAATTGTTGCACCATATGACGATTTAAAAGCAATTCAGCATTTAGCGGAGATTAGTGATGTTGTCACATATGAATTTGAGAATATTGATTATAGATGTTTACAATGGCTTGAAAAACATGCTTACTTACCGCAAGGCAGTCAGTTGTTAAGTAAAACACAAAATCGTTTTACAGAAAAGAATGCGATTGAGAAAGCTGGGCTACCAGTAGCAACGTATAGATTAGTTCAAAATCAAGACCAGCTTACTGAGGCAATCACTGAGTTATCATATCCTTCCGTCTTGAAAACGACGACAGGCGGATATGATGGGAAAGGTCAAGTTGTTTTAAGAAATGAGGCTGACGTTGATAAAGCGCGGGAGCTTGCGAATGCAGCAGAGTGTATTTTAGAGAAATGGGTGCCTTTTGAAAAAGAAGTATCAGTTATTGTGATTCGTAGTGTAAGTGGTGAAACGAAAGTATTTCCGGTAGCGGAAAATATTCATGTAAATAACATTTTGCATGAATCTATCGTTCCAGCTCGCATTACAGAAGAACTTTCTCAAAAAGCAATTGCTTATGCAAAAGTGCTCGCGGATGAACTAGAACTTGTGGGAACACTAGCGGTAGAGATGTTTGCTACAGCTGATGGTGAGATTTACATTAATGAATTAGCACCAAGACCTCACAATTCAGGACACTATACACAGGATGCATGTGAAACGAGTCAATTCGGTCAACATATTCGAGCAATCTGTAATTTACCTCTTGGAGAAACAAATTTGTTAAAACCAGTTGTCATGGTAAACATTTTAGGCGAACATATAGAAGGGGTCCTAAGACAAGTGAATAGATTAACCGGGTGCTATTTACACTTGTATGGAAAAGAAGAAGCAAAAGCGCAGCGAAAAATGGGGCATGTTAATATTTTAAATGATAATATTGAAGTCGCTCTAGAAAAAGCGAAGAGTTTGCATATTTGGGACCATCAAGAACAACTGTTGGAGGGAAAAAGATGATTAGTCGTTATACACGCCCAGAAATGGGTGCAATTTGGACGGAAGAGAACAAATTTAAAGCGTGGTTAGAAGTTGAGATTTTAGCTTGTGAAGCATGGGCTGAGCTTGGCGATATTCCAAAAGAAGATGTTAAAAAAATCCGTGAGCATGCATCATTTGATATTGATCGTATTTATGAAATTGAAAAAGAGACACGTCATGACGTAGTTGCATTCACTCGTGCTGTATCAGAAACACCAACATTAGGTGAGGAACGTAAATGGGTTCATTACGGTTTAACATCTACAGACGTAGTAGATACAGCGCTATCTTACATCTTAAAACAAGCGAATGAAATCATATTAAAAGACTTAGAAAACTTTGTAAGCATTTTAGCTAACAAAGCGAAAGAGCATAAATACACGATCATGATGGGAAGAACACACGGTGTTCATGCAGAACCAACAACATTTGGTTTAAAACTTGGTCTTTGGTATGAAGAAATGAAACGTAACGTAGAGCGTTTCAAACAAGCTGCTGATACAGTTCGCGTTGGTAAATTATCTGGTGCGGTTGGTACATACGCAAATATCGATCCATTCGTAGAAAAGTATGTTTGTGAAAACTTAGGCTTAGAAGCAGCACCAATTTCAACACAAACATTGCAACGTGATCGCCATGCTCATTACATGTCAACACTCGCACTAATCGCAACATCTATCGAAAAGATGGCAGTTGAGATTCGTGGTTTACAAAAGAGTGAAACACGTGAAGTTGAAGAAGCTTTCGCAAAAGGCCAAAAAGGTTCTTCTGCAATGCCACATAAACGTAATCCAATTGGATCAGAAAATATGACTGGTTTAGCTCGTGTTATCCGTGGTTATATGATGACAGCTTATGAGAATGTTCCATTATGGCATGAGCGTGATATTTCTCACTCTTCGGCAGAACGCGTAATTTTACCAGATGCTACAATCGCATTAAATTACATGTTAAATCGTTTCGGTAATATCGTTAAAAACTTAACTGTATACCCAGAGAATATGAAACGCAATATGACAAGAACATACGGCTTAATTTATTCTCAGCGTGTAATGCTTACATTAATCGACAAAGGTATGGTACGTGAAGAAGCTTATGATATCGTACAGCCTAAAGCGATGGAAGCTTGGGAAACACAAGTACAATTTAAAGAGCTTGTAGAAGCTGATGAGCGTATTACGAGCAAGTTATCACAAGAAGAAATTAATGAATGCTTCAACTATGAGCATCATATGCAACACGTTGATACAATCTTTGAACGCCTTGGGTTAAACGAAGCGTAAAATTTCATATGGCACAGAATAGAGTCATTCTGTGCCATTCTTTATAAAAATATTATTCACATTTTTCAAACTACAGGGGGCTTGCGAAATGCAAAAGCTAGAATTGCTGTATGAAGGTAAGGCAAAAAGAATTTATCGTACAGAATCAGCAGATATGGTTTGGGTAGAGTACAAAGATAGTGCGACTGCTTTCAATGGGGAGAAAAAAGAGACGATTACAGGAAAAGGTCGTTTGAACAATGAGATTACAACTTTATTGTTCAGAAAGTTACAAGAAGTAGGAATAAAAACACATTTTGTAGAGAAGTTATCTGAAACAGAGCAACTTGTTAAAAAAGTGAGTATTATTCCTCTAGAAGTTGTCACAAGAAATGTAATTGCAGGAAGTCTTTCAAAACGATTAGGAATGGAAGAGGGAACTGTACTTGCAGAACCAATCGTAGAATTTTACTTCAAAGATGATGATTTAGGAGATCCGCTTGTAACGGAAGATCATATTCGTGTATTAAACGTTGCATCACCAGAGCAAGTAAGCGTATTACGAGATATGGCTCTACAAATCAATCAAGTGTTGATTGATCATTTCGCAAGCTGTCGTGTAAGACTAGTAGATTTCAAATTAGAGTTTGGTGTAACAGATGAAGGAGAAATCATTTTAGCAGATGAAATTTCACCAGATACTTGCCGTTTATGGGATGAAACGAGCAATGAAAAATTTGATAAAGACGTATTCCGTCGTGACCTTGGAAATTTAACAGAAGCTTATGAAGAGATTTTAAAACGTTTAGGGGGAATTTCACATGTATAAAGTTAAGGTATATGTAACGTTAAGAGAAAGCGTATTAGATCCACAAGGAACAGCAGTAAAAGGGGCACTTCATAGTCTTTCGTTCACAGAAGTACAAGACGTTCGAATCGGAAAATATATGGAATTAACAATTGATAAATCAGTATCTGACCTTGACGCAAAGGTAAAAGAAATGTGTGAAAAACTATTAACAAACGTTGTAATGGAAGACTTCCGTTATGAAGTTGAGGAGGTTGTCGCACAGTGAAATTTGCAGTCATAGTATTCCCAGGTTCGAACTGTGATGTCGATATGTTCCATGCAATTAAAGATGAGCTTGGTGAAGAAGTAGATTACGTTTGGCACGATAGAGAGAATTTAGATGAATATGATGCAATTTTACTACCTGGTGGATTCTCTTACGGTGACTATTTACGTTGTGGTGCTATTTCTCGCTTCGCGAATGCAATGAAAGCAGTACAAAAAGCTGCTGAGCAAGGAAAGCCGATTTTAGGTGTATGTAATGGATTCCAGATTCTTGTTGAATCAGGATTACTACCAGGAGCGTTAATGAGAAACGAAAACTTAAAATTTATGTGCCGAACAGTTCAGCTGCGTGTTGAAAATAATGAAACGATGTTTACATCACAATATGAAAAAGATGAAGTAATCAATATTCCAATCGCGCATGGTGAGGGGAATTACTATTGTGATGAAGAGACTCTTAAACAATTAGAAGAGAATAATCAAATCGCATTCCGTTACGTAGAAAATCCGAATGGAAGCGTTTCAGATATTGCTGGTATTGTAAATGAAAAAGGAAATGTACTTGGTATGATGCCACACCCAGAGCGTGCTGTAGATGAATTACTTGGCGGTGCTGAAGGGTTAAAAGTCTTTCAATCTATCTTAAAACAGTGGAGGGAAACATATGTCGTTAATGCTTGAACCAAATCCAACACAAATTAAAGAAGAGCGCATATATGCGGAAATGGGGCTAACAGACGAAGAGTTTGCCATGGTTGAAAAGATTTTAGGCCGTCTGCCAAATTATACAGAAACAGGATTATTCTCTGTTATGTGGTCTGAACATTGCAGTTATAAAAATTCAAAACCAGTACTTCGAAAATTCCCAACAACAGGTGAGCGCGTTCTGCAAGGACCTGGGGAAGGTGCTGGAATTGTAGATATCGGTGATAATCAAGCGGTTGTATTTAAAATGGAAAGTCATAACCATCCTTCTGCTATTGAACCATATCAAGGAGCAGCAACAGGCGTTGGTGGTATTATCCGTGACGTATTCTCTATGGGAGCACGCCCGGTAGCTCTATTAAACTCACTTCGCTTCGGTGAATTACAGTCACCACGTGTGAAATATTTATTCGAAGAAGTAGTAGCAGGGATTGCAGGATACGGTAACTGTATCGGCATTCCGACTGTTGGCGGCGAAGTACAATTTGATCCATGTTATGAAGGAAATCCACTTGTAAATGCAATGTGCGTAGGCTTAATTAATCATGAAGATATTAAAAAGGGGCAAGCGCACGGTGCTGGAAACACAGTAATGTACGTAGGAGCATCAACTGGTCGTGACGGTATTCACGGTGCAACATTCGCATCTGAAGAGTTATCTGAAAGCTCAGAAGCGAAGCGTCCAGCAGTTCAAGTAGGAGATCCATTTATGGAGAAACTTCTTATTGAAGCTTGCTTAGAACTTATTCAGTCGGATGCACTTGTTGGAATTCAAGATATGGGTGCAGCTGGTTTAACATCATCTTCTGCAGAAATGGCAAGTAAAGCAGGTATGGGTATTGAAATGTACTTAGATGATGTACCACAGCGTGAAACAGGAATGACACCATATGAAATGATGCTATCTGAATCACAAGAACGTATGCTAATCGTTGTGAAAAAGGGTAGAGAGCAAGAAATAGTAGATTTATTTGAGAAGTATGGTCTTGCAGCCGTTACGATGGGGAAAGTAACGGAAGACAAAATGCTTCGCTTATTCCATAAAGGTGAAAAGGTAGCTGAAGTTCCAGCAGATGCTCTTGCAGAAGAAGCGCCAATTTATCATAAGCCATCAAAAGAAGCAGCATACTTTGCTGAATTCCAGGCAATGAAAATGGAAACACCAAAAGTAGAAAATTATAAAGAAACGTTATTCGCTCTATTACAACAACCGACGATTGCAAGTAAAGAGTGGGTTTATGATCAATATGATTATCAAGTTCGCACAAGCACAGTTGTTACACCAGGTTCAGATGCAGCAGTTGTACGTGTACGCGGTACAGAAAAAGGATTAGCAATGACGACAGATTGTAACTCTCGCTACATTTATTTAGATCCAGAAGTGGGCGGTAAAATTGCAGTAGCAGAGGCAGCACGTAATATCGTATGTTCTGGGGGAGAGCCACTTGCAATTACAGATTGCTTAAACTTCGGTAATCCAGAAAAACCAGAAATCTTCTGGCAAATTGAGAAATCAGTAGATGGTATGAGTGAAGCTTGTCGTACATTACAAACGCCAGTTATCGGCGGAAACGTATCAATGTATAACGAACGTAGTGGTGAAGCTGTATATCCAACACCGACAGTTGGGATGGTTGGACTTGTACACGATTTAAAACATGTAACAACACAAGAGTTTAAGCAAGCTGGCGATTTAGTTTATGTAATTGGAGAGACGAAAGCTGAGTTTGGTGGAAGTGAATTACAGAAAATGATTCACGGCAAAATTTTCGGTCAATCACCAAGCATCGATCTAGATGTAGAATTAAAGCGCCAAAAACAAGTATTAGCAGCAATTCAAGCTGGCCTTGTTCAATCTGCTCATGATGTTGCAGAAGGTGGTTTAGCAGTTGCAATTACTGAAAGTGCAATTGGTGCAAAAGGTTTAGGTGCTACTGTGAAATTAGACGGAGAAGCAACAGCAGCATTATTCGCTGAATCACAATCGCGCTTCGTTATAACTGTAAAACGTGAAAATAAAGAAGCGTTCGAGAAAGTGGTAGAAGCAATTCAAGTTGGAGAAGTGACAAATACAAATGAAGTAACAATTCATAATGAAGAAAATGAAGTATTACTTACAGCAAATGTAGATGAAATGAGAAAGGCTTGGAAAGGGGCAATCCCATGCTTGCTGAAATAAAGGGGTTAAATGAAGAATGTGGCGTTTTCGGAATTTGGGGGCATGAAAATGCAGCACAAGTTTCGTACTACGGATTGCATAGTTTACAGCACCGTGGACAAGAAGGCGCAGGCATCGTCGTAAATAATGGTGAGAAAATCGTCGGTCACAAGGGGTTAGGTTTAATATCGGAAGTATTTTCAAGAGGTGAGCTAGAAGGCTTAAACGGAAAATCAGCAATTGGACACGTACGATATGCGACAGCTGGCGGAAGTGAAGTTGCTAACGTTCAACCATTATTATTCCGTTTTTCTGATCATAGTATGGCATTAGCTCATAACGGAAATTTAATTAATGCAAAGATGCTTCGTCGTGAATTAGAGGCAGAGGGAAGTATTTTCCAAACAAGTTCAGATACAGAGGTACTTTTACATCTCATTAAACGTAGTACGAAAGATTCTTTAATTGAAAGTGTAAAAGAGGCTCTAAATAAAGTGAAAGGTGCGTTTGCATATCTTTTACTAACTGGAAATGAAATGATCGTTGCGCTAGACCCGAATGGATTCCGTCCTCTTTCAATTGGAAAGATGGGAGATGCTTACGTTGTAGCATCAGAAACATGTGCTTTCGATGTAGTAGGTGCAACATACATTCGTGATGTAGAACCAGGTGAATTACTGATCATCAATGATGAAGGAATTCACGTAGATCGTTTTACAAATGAAGTAGATCATGCAATTTGTAGTATGGAGTACATTTACTTTGCACGTCCAGATTCTAATATTGCAGGTATTAACGTCCATGCAGCACGTAAAAACATGGGAAAACGTTTGGCGGCAGAAGCTCCTATTGAAGCTGATGTTGTTACTGGTGTACCAGACTCTAGTATTTCAGCGGCAATTGGTTACGCGGAGGCGACAGGAATTCCGTATGAGTTAGGATTAATTAAAAATCGTTACGTTGGACGTACGTTTATTCAACCTTCTCAAGAACTGCGTGAGCAAGGGGTTAAGATGAAGCTTTCAGCAGTAAGAGGCGTAGTTGAAGGAAAACGAGTTGTGATGATTGACGATTCTATCGTAAGAGGAACGACGAGTAAACGAATTGTTCGTATGCTTCGCGAGGCTGGAGCGACAGAAGTCCATGTAAGAATTGCTTCACCACCTCTTAAGTATCCATGTTTCTATGGCATTGATATTCAAACGAGAAAAGAATTAATCGCAGCAAATAATTCAATAGAAGAAATCCGTCAAATCATCGGAGCAGATTCTTTAACGTTTTTAAGTGAAGATGGATTAGTAGATGCAATTGGACGTCCATATGAAGGGAAATACGGCGGTCTATGTATGGCGTACTTCAATGGAGATTATCCAACAGCTCTTTATGATTATGAGCAAGAGCTTTTAGAAAGTATGAAATAAGAAGAAAAAAGCTTCTACTTCTTTTGATGTAGAAGCTAGCTTCTTTCTTAAAATGGCCGGCCCTGAATAGGGAGAAATTAAAAGACGAGGTGTAGATAACGATGGCGAATGCATATAAGCAAGCAGGAGTAGATATTGAAGCTGGATATGAAGCGGTATCTCGCATGAAAAAACACGTACAAACAACAATGAGAAAAGAAGTACTAGGCGGTCTAGGCGGTTTTGGAGGTATGTTTGATTTATCAAAATTTGCATTAGAAGAACCTGTATTAGTATCTGGAACAGATGGCGTGGGAACAAAATTGATGCTCGCTTTTATGGCAGATAAACATGACACAATTGGTATTGATGCAGTAGCAATGTGTGTAAATGATATTGTTGTCCAAGGAGCAGAGCCGCTTTTCTTCCTTGATTATATTGCTTGTGGTAAAGCTGAACCTAGTAAAATTGAAAACATCGTCAAAGGTATATCAGAGGGCTGTCGCCAAGCTGGTTGTGCATTAATTGGTGGAGAAACAGCTGAAATGCCAGGAATGTATTCTACGGAAGAATACGATTTAGCTGGTTTTACAGTTGGAATTGTTGATAAAAAGAAAATTGTAACAGGTGAAAAAATTGAGGCTGGTCAAGTATTAATTGGCTTAGCATCTAGCGGTATTCATAGTAATGGCTATTCTTTAGTACGAAAAGTATTACTAGAAGATGGAGAACTATCTTTAGATCGCATTTACGGACGCTTAGAACTACCTCTTGGTGAAGAATTATTAAAACCAACGAAAATTTATGTCAAACCTATTTTAGAACTATTGAAGAAATATGAAGTATACGGTATGGCGCATATTACAGGTGGCGGATTCATTGAAAATATTCCACGTATGTTACCAGAAGGAATCGGTGCAGAAATTGAATTAGGATCTTGGAAAATTCAACCGATCTTCAGTTTACTTCAAGAAGTGGGAAAACTAGAAGAGAAAGAAATGTTCAATATTTTTAACATGGGTATTGGTATGGTAGTAGCGGTGAAGGAAGAAGAGGCAAAAGATATTGTTCGTCTTCTTGAAGAGCAAGGAGAAACAGCTCGTATTATTGGACGTACTGTACAAGGAACTGGCGTTACCTTCAATGGGGGCACGGCACTATGAGTAGATTAGCAGTTTTTGCTTCTGGAAGCGGCTCTAACTTTCAATCTCTCGTTAATGCGGTAGAAGAAAAAAGATTGGATGCAGAAATTAGTTTATTAGTATGTGATAAACCAGAAGCACGTGCTGTTGGACGGGCACATTATCATCATATTCCGTGTTTCGCCTTTTCAGCGAAAGCATATGAGTCAAAAGAAGCATTTGAAAAAGAAATATTAAAGAAGCTAGAAGAGTATGAGATTGATTATGTTATTTTAGCTGGATATATGCGTTTAATTGGGCCGACTTTATTAGGAGCGTATGGTGGGAAGATTATTAATATTCATCCGTCACTATTACCGAGTTTTCCTGGTAAAGATGCTGTCGGTCAAGCGTTAGAAGCAGGTGTGAAAGTAACTGGAGTAACAATTCATTATGTAGATGCAGGTATGGATACAGGTCCAATTATTGCGCAAGAAGCAGTAGTTGTTTCTGAAGGGGATACGAGAGAAAGCTTACAAAAGAAAATTCAACAAGTTGAACATAAATTATACGTAAATACAGTGAATCAAATTGTTCAGTCTGCGAAAGAAACAACTGTTAACTAACATACAACCAGGGGTGAAGGATAAATGAAAAAGCGTGCATTAGTAAGTGTTTCAGATAAAACAGGAGTAGTAGAATTTGTTAAAGGTTTACTAGAACAAGGGATTGAAGTTATTTCAACAGGTGGTACGAAAAAATTACTAGAAGAAAACGGCTTACAAGTAATCGGTATTTCTGAAATAACTGGTTTCCCGGAAATTATGGATGGACGTGTAAAAACATTACACCCAAATATTCATGGTGGTCTATTAGCGGTTCGTGATAATGAAACGCATGTAGCACAAATGAATGAATTAGGTATTCAAGCAATTGATTTTGTTGTTGTTAACTTATATCCATTTAAAGAAACAATCGCTAAGCCTGATGTAACATTTGCTGATGCAATTGAAAATATTGATATCGGTGGTCCAACAATGATTCGCTCTGCTGCGAAAAATCATAAATTTGTATCGGTAATTGTAGATCCAGTAGATTACGATGTTGTATTAGCAGAACTGAAAGAGAACGGTGAAGTAAAAGAAGAAACAAAACGTAAATTAGCAGCGAAAGTATTCCGTCATACAGCGGCATATGATGCGTTAATCTCTAACTACTTAACAGAGCAAATGGGGGAAGAAAGCCCAGAAACATTAACAGTGACATTTGAGAAAAAACAAGATTTACGCTATGGAGAAAATCCACATCAAAAAGCAACCTTCTATAAAGCACCATTCGCTGTAACTTCTTCTGTTGCATACGCAGAACAATTACACGGTAAAGAATTATCTTACAACAATATTAATGATGCAGATGCAGCACTTAGTATTGTAAAAGAATTTACAGAGCCAGCAGTAGTAGCAGTAAAACATATGAATCCATGTGGTGTTGGAGTGGGTACTGATATTCATGAAGCATACACACGCGCTTATGAAGCAGATCCAATATCAATCTTTGGTGGAATTATTGCAGCAAATCGTGAAATTGATAAAGCTACAGCAGAAAAGTTACACGAAATTTTCTTAGAAATCATTATTGCACCTTCTTTCTCAAAAGAAGCTTTAGAAGTATTGCAAAGTAAGAAAAACTTACGTCTACTAACTGTAAATATTGAAAAAGCGACAAGTGCAAGCAAAAAACTAACTTCTGTACAAGGTGGTCTTCTCGTTCAAGAGGAAGATACGTTATCATTAGATGAAAGTACAATTTCAATTCCGACAAAACGTGAACCATCAGAGCAAGAGTGGAAAGATTTAAAACTAGCTTGGAAAGTTGTAAAACATGTGAAATCAAACGCAATTGTTTTAGCGAATGATAACATGACAGTTGGTGTAGGCGCGGGACAGATGAACCGTGTAGGTTCTGCAAAAATCGCAATTACACAAGCTGGCGAAAAGGCACAAGGTAGCGCACTTGCATCTGATGCTTTCTTCCCAATGCCAGATACAGTAGAAGAAGCAGCAAAAGCAGGGATTACAGCAATCATTCAACCAGGCGGATCAATCCGTGACGAAGATTCTATCAAAGTGGCGGATAAGTATGGGATTACGATGGTGTTCACTGGCGTACGTCATTTCAAACACTAATAGAGGATATTTAAAAGGTCCGGTCAAGATAACTGTCGCATGTCGTCGTTGCTCTTGATCCTCCTTTTTAAACTTTTATTGATATGAAAACAAACTAGGAGCAGAGCTTCTAGTTTGTACTTATTTAAGTATTGGGGGATGAAATATGAATGTTTTAGTAATTGGCCGCGGTGGGCGTGAGCATGCTTTAGCTTGGAAGTTTGCGCAATCTGAAAAGGTGGAAAAGGTATATGTAGCACCGGGTAATGAAGGTATGCGCGATGTTGCAACACCAGTTGATATTGATGAAAATGATTTTGATGCATTAGTGTTATTTGCTAAAGAGAATAAGGTTGAATTAACTTTCGTTGGACCAGAAATTCCGCTTATGAATGGAATTGTTGATCGCTTTAAAGAAGAGGGACTTCGTGTGTTTGGCCCAAATAAAGCGGCTGCTGTTATTGAAGGTAGTAAGGCTTTTACGAAAGAATTGATGAAAAAATATGATATTCCAACTGCGGCATATGAAACTTTTACAGACTATGAAGAAGCAGTACAGTATATTCAAAAAGTTGGTGCGCCAATCGTTATTAAAGCTGACGGCCTAGCTGCTGGTAAAGGTGTAACGGTAGCAATGACGCTTGAAGAGGCATTACAAGCTGTGAAAGAGATGTTACAAGATGTGAAGTTCGGCGAAGCAAGCAAGAAGGTCGTTATTGAAGAGTTTTTAGATGGACAAGAATTTTCATTAATGGCATTTGTAAATGGAACAACTGTGCATCCGATGGTAATTGCGCAAGATCATAAACGAGCTTTTGATGGTGATAAAGGTCCAAATACAGGCGGAATGGGTGCATATTCTCCAGTACCACAAATTCCAGAATCAGCAGTTCAAGAAGCAATTCAAACAGTATTACACCCAACTGCCAAGGCGATGATTGCAGAAAACCGTTCGTTTACAGGTATTTTATACGCAGGTCTTATTTTAACAAATGATGGTCCAAAGGTAATTGAATTTAATGCCCGCTTTGGGGATCCTGAAACAGAAGTTGTATTACCTCGCTTAGAAAACGATTTAGTTGATGTATGTAACGCTGTATTAGATGAAAGTGAGCTAACGTTACAATGGTCAGAGAAAGCAGTAATTGGTGTTGTACTTGCTTCGAAAGGATATCCAGAAGTATATAAAAAAGGTGACATTATTAACGGATTAGATGCACTGCAAGATGCGATTGTTTTCCATTCGGGCACAGCGATGAAGCATGGTGATTTTGTAACAAACGGTGGCCGTGTATTATTTGTTGCTTGCAAGGCGGACAGTTTACAAGCAGCGAAAGATAAGGTGTATAAAGCAATTGGTAAAATTGAGAGTGATGGTCTATTTTACCGAAGTGATATAGGATATCGTGCAATTGGTCATGAGATGACGAGAAGCTAATATGTAAAAATCCCGCTGATTTCTCAGCGGGATTTTTTATGCGTCTTTATCTTTTTTCAATTTTCCTTTTTGCTTTGCCATTTCTCGAAGTAAATACTCGATGTGTGCATTGACGCTACGAAACTCATCATTCGCCCATTTTTCGATGACTGCGTGTAATTCAGGATCAATACGTAATGGAAAGCTTTTCTTTTTAGCCATAATGATTTACAACCCGTTAGTATAGGCTTCCTGTATTAATAACTGGTTGCGCACCTTTATCTGAAACGATGGCAACTAATAAGTTGTTCACCATATTCGCTTTACGCTCGTCATCTAATTCCAGTACGCCTTCCTCATCTAACATATGGATTGAATCTTTCGCCATCTTCACAGCACCTTCAACAATCTCTTTTCTAGCAGCTAATACTGCTTTTGCTTGTTGACGTTGTAGCATTGCATGGGCAATTTCTGTTGCGTAAGCTAAATGTGTTAAACGAGTTTCTAATACTTCTACGCCAGCGATTTCAAGGCGCGCTTCTAACTCACGTTTTAATTCTTCAGAGATTTCTTCAGTATTTCCGCGTAACGTGATGCAAGTTTCATCTTGGAAATTGTCATAAGGATATTTTGTTGCGACGTGGCGGATTGCTGTTTCACTTTGAATTTCTACAAATCGATCGTAATGTTCAACACCGAACATTGCTTTTGCAGAATCAACAACTTTATATACGATAACGGCTGCAATTTCAATTGGATTTCCTTCAACATCGTTTACTTTTAACTTCTTACTATTAAAGTTTTCAACACGTAACGATACAGTTTGACGGAATGCGAATGGAATTGTTAAAAATAAACCGTTTTGACGAATTGTTCCTAAATAATTACCGAAAAACGTAATGACTTTTGCTTGGTTTGGCTGAACAATACCAATACCTGTAGCAAGAACTGCGGCTAAAATAATAGTTAATGCCGCTCCTATAAAAATTTCTTGTACAAGGAAAAATACACCGATAGCGGCTAAAATTAAAATTCCGATAATACCGAGAAAACCATTTACATAAAAAACTTGTTTTTCTTTCATATGATCGCCTCCTGATATAAAAATGATATCACTTTTATATCATTTTATGCAAGGGCTTTACACCTAATTTTCTGAAAAAAATGATTGGATATTTCTTATGTATATTTTGAGGTCCGAAACGGGAATGTACGTTCTGTTTTGTGGTAAAATAAAGAAGACTTAACCGCCCACTGCAGCAGCTAAGTCCCTTTGAGAGCATCTTGCATCGTGACAAATGATTCAAAGCGGTTTTGCCAGGATTATATCTTCAATCGCTGACTCAATCTCTTTGTCAGAAGCGTCAAAACTTCCATTTGACTGTGGTTTGTCGTGATTGGAAGTTTGATTCACTTCTTCTTTAGCATGTCCCTTTTCAGTAAAATTCATGCTAGGCATTTTAAATGCCCCCATATTCATGTATTTTCCGAATTTCCACATTTCAACAACAGGGCAGAAACGAACAATTCCCTCTGCAATTTTCATTGCACCAATCCATAGCAAGACGTTAGACCAAGTGCACCACGGCTTGCGTACAAGTTTAGCGCTACTACAGCCGAAGAGGATAAGTCCGAGCGTAATTCGAATTAGGGCATTTATTGTACCGATGTTTTGCTTCATTAGAAAAACACTCCTTTTTATGAAAGTTGAAATAGATAATACTATTTCTCTTATTAGTATCCCTTGTGATTTTTGGGATATGTAATCCAACATTTGACGTTGAAAAAGATGTTGGAATGTGCGTGTGTGTAAGTAGCTTTTTTTGTTATAATGAAAGAATGCACAAAAGGAAGTTCAAAGTTAAATCCTCTCGTTTGAAAAACTATGGAAGAGGGAATTCCAAACTTAATTCTCCGTTTTAAACAAATATTTAAGATGAAGTTAAAAAAATCCTGATGAAAATAAACTGTTATTTTGAACAGAAATATATATAACTAGAGAAAAGAAAGGGTGTTTTCATGTACGATATTTCCGGGTGGAAACATGTATTTAAGCTTGATCCAAATAAGGAGTTAAGTGACGAACATTTAGAAATGATTTGTGAGTCTGGAACAGATGCTGTTATTGTAGGCGGAAGTGATGGAGTTACAATTGATAATGTATTACACATGCTAGTTAGCATTCGTAGATATGCAGTTCCTTGTGTGTTAGAGATTTCTGATGTGGAAGCAATTACACCAGGATTTGATTTTTATTATATCCCAAGCGTTTTAAATAGCCGAAAGGTAGAATGGGTAACAGGTGTTCATCATGAGGCTTTGAAAGAATTTGGGGATATTATGGACTGGGACGAAATTTTCATGGAAGGGTATTGTGTTTTAAATCCGGAAGCGAAAGTAGCTCAGCTTACAGATGCGAAATGTGATGTAACAGAAGATGATGTAATTGCATACGCGCGTTTAGCAGACAAGCTATTACGTTTACCGATATTTTATTTAGAATATAGCGGTACGTATGGAGACGTTGAACTTGTTAAAAATGTAAAAGCAGAATTAAAACAAGCGAAGTTATATTATGGCGGCGGTATTTCTAATGCTGAACAAGCGAAGGAAATGGCACAATACGCTGATACAGTAGTTGTTGGAAATATTATTTATGATGATATAAAATCCGCGTTAAAAACAGTTAAAGCAGTAAAAGGAGAGTAGGTGCAGGCGTATATGAGTAAGACAGATAAGTTATTAAATGGTTTAAATCCACAGCAACAAAAAGCAGTACAAACAACGAACGGACCACTTCTATTAATGGCAGGTGCAGGTAGTGGTAAAACACGTGTATTAACACATCGTATTGCGTATTTACTTGGTGAAAAAGGTGTAGCGCCATGGAATGTACTAGCTATTACCTTTACAAATAAAGCGGCGCGTGAAATGCGCGAGCGTATTGATACACTTGTCGGACCAGAAGCAGAAGATATTTGGATTTCTACGTTCCACTCTATGTGTGTACGTATTTTACGACGTGATATCGATCGTATTGGTATTAATCGTAACTTTACAATCTTAGATTCAGGCGATCAGTTAACTGTAGTCAAAAAAATTATGAAAGAGCGCAATATTGATCCGAAGAAATTTGAGCCACGCTCCATTTTAGCTGGTATTAGTAATGCGAAAAATGAATTGTTATCTGCAGATAAATATGCGAAAAAAATTACCATCGCTGATCCATATGAAAAATTAACGAGCGATGTATATACAGAATATCAAAAACGTCTTCTGAAAAATAACTCATTAGACTTTGATGATTTAATTATGACAACCATTCAGCTATTTGAACGTGTTCCAGAAGTACTAGAGTTTTATCAGCGTAAGTTCCAATATATTCACGTGGATGAGTATCAAGATACGAACAAAGCGCAGTACCTTCTTGTAAAACATTTAGCAGCACGTTTTAAAAATTTATGTGTTGTAGGTGACTCAGATCAGTCTATTTACCGCTGGCGCGGGGCTGACATTTCTAACATTTTGTCATTCGAAAAAGACTATGAGAATGCGCAAGTTATTCTGTTAGAACAAAACTATCGTTCGTCACAAAATATTTTAAATGCAGCGAATGCTGTTATTGAAAAAAATTCAAATCGTAAACCGAAAAAATTATGGACAGACAATCAAGTTGGAAGCAAAATCTCATATTACCGTGCTGCGACGGAAAAAGACGAAGCATATTTTGTTGCGAAAAAAATTCGTGACGATATTCAAATGGGAAAACGAAAATATACTGATTTTGCAGTGTTATATCGTACAAATGCGCAGTCTCGTATGGTCGAGGAGATTTTCCTCAAATCTAATATTCCTTACAAAATTGTCGGCGGTACGAAGTTCTACGATCGTAAAGAGATTAAAGACATTTTGGCGTATTTACGTTTAATTGGGAATCCAGATGATGAGATTAGTTTCGCACGTATTATTAACATGCCAAAGCGCGGAATTGGTGCAACTTCTATCGATAAAATTATTAATTACGGTGTACAAAATGGAATTTCATTAACTGCTGTATTCGATGAGATTGAGCATGTTGGAGTAAGTGCAAAAATTACAAAGGCAGTAAAAGAATTCGCAGGTTTATTACACAACTGGGTAAATATGCAAGAGTATTTATCTGTTACAGAATTGGTAGAAGAAGTTATTGAAAAAACAGGCTATCGCGATATGTTGAAAAACGAGCGTACTTTAGAAGCAGAAGGTCGTTTAGAGAACTTAGATGAGTTTTTATCTGTTACGCAAACATTTGAATCTCAAAGCGAAGATAAGAGCCTTGTTGCATTCTTAACAGATTTAGCGCTTGTTGCTGATATTGATCGTGTCGATGAAGATCCAACTGCTGGTGAGGAAGTTATTTTAATGACGATGCACTCAGCGAAAGGATTAGAATTCCCAGTTGTCTTTATTGTTGGTTTAGAGGAAGGAATATTCCCGCATACTCGTTCTCTAATGGAAGAAGACGAAATGCAGGAAGAGCGTCGCCTTGCTTATGTAGGTATTACTCGTGCAGAAGAAGAGTTATATTTATCTAACGCACAAATGCGTACTTTATTTGGTAGAACAAGTATGAACGCCGCCTCTCGATTTATTACAGAAATTCCGGCAGAGCTAGTAGAATCGTTAAATGAAACAGCGCCAAAGCGTGAAACTTCGTTTGGTGCAAAAGGAAGAACGACAAGTACAAGTAGAATGACAACTACAACCACAACACGCTCTCGTTCAGCTTTCGCGCGTCCTGCAGCTAAGACGACAGGTGGCGAGCAAATTGGCTGGGCAGTAGGCGATAAAGCTTCCCACCAAAAATGGGGAGTCGGTACAGTTGTCAGTGTAAAAGGTGAAGGTGATGCAAAAGAATTAGATATTGCGTTCCCAAGCCCGATTGGTGTTAAACGTTTGTTAGCAAAATTTGCACCTGTGACGAAACAATAGGAAAGGAATGAGGATATGTCAAAAGAGATAGCAAAACAACGTATAGAAGAACTGCGTGATTTGTTAAATACATTTAACTATCAGTATCACGTATTAGACAATCCTTCTGTTTCTGATGCGGAGTATGACCGTAATATGCAGGAGCTTATAAAATTAGAAGCAGAGAATCCAGAGTTTATGAGTGAAGACTCCCCCTCCATTCGCGTTGGGGGAACGGTTCTTGATATATTTGAAAAAGTAACACATAAGTCACCGATGTTAAGTTTAGGAAATGCATTTAACGAAGGAGATTTACGTGATTTCGACCGACGAGTACGCCAAGGAATTGATGATGCGAATGTAAGATATATATGCGAATTAAAAATTGACGGACTTGCTGTTTCACTTCATTATGAAAAAGGACGCTTCATTCAAGGGGCAACGCGTGGTGATGGTGTAACAGGGGAAGATATTACCCAAAATTTAAAAACAATTAAAGCGATCCCGCTCCGTTTAAATGAAGAAGTAACGTTAGAAGCACGAGGCGAAGCTTATATGCCGAAGCGTTCATTCGTTAAGTTAAATGAAGAAAAAGAGCAAAATGGTGAAGATGTATTTGCGAATCCGCGTAATGCGGCAGCAGGTTCAATACGCCAACTTGATCCAAAAATTGCAGCGAAACGTAACTTATCTATGTTTGTGTACGGTCTTGCGAATGTAGAAGAAAAAACAATTCCATCACATAGTGAATCGCTTGATTTCTTAGGTGAACTTGGATTCAAAACAAATCCAAATCGTCGTACATGTGAAACAATCGAAGAAGTTATAGCTTATGTAGAAGAATGGCAAGAAAAACGTCCGCATCTTGATTATGAGATCGATGGAATCGTTATAAAAGTAGATGATGTTGCTCTTCAAGAAAGTTTAGGAACTACAGCAAAGAGTCCAAGATGGGCGATTGCTTATAAATTCCCGGCTGAAGAAGTTGTAACAAGATTAACAGGCATTGAATTAAGTGTTGGTCGCACAGGGGTTGTAACACCGACTGCAGAGCTAGAGGCAGTGCGAGTGGCTGGTACTATCGTTCGTCGTGCCTCTTTACATAACGAAGATTTAATTCGTGAAAAAGACATTCGAATTGGTGACTATGTTGTTGTGAAGAAGGCCGGAGATATTATTCCTGAAGTTGTGAACGTTATTTTTGATAAGCGTACTGGTGAGGAAGAAGAATATCATATGCCAACGCATTGCCCAGCATGTGAGAGTGAACTAGTTCGTTTAGAAGAAGAGGTAGCACTGCGCTGTATAAATCCAACTTGTCCGGCTCAAATTCGAGAAGGATTAATCCATTTCGTTTCAAGAAATGCAATGAATATTGATGGACTTGGAGAACGTGTCATTACACAACTCTTTGATGCTGATTATATTCGTACATTCGCTGATTTATATTCGTTGACGAAAGAGCAATTATTACAGCTAGAACGATTCGGTGAAAAATCAGCAACGAATTTAGTACAAGCAATTGAGAATTCTAAAGAAAACTCATTAGAACGATTATTATTTGGTCTTGGTATTCGCCATGTTGGAGCGAAAGCAGCACGTACATTTGCAGAGCATTTTGAAACGATGGATGCGCTTGTGAAAGCAACGGAAGAAGAACTAAAAGCAATTAATGAAATTGGTGAAAAAATGGCTCAATCCGTCGTGACGTATTTTGATAATGAAGACGTATTAGAGCTATTACAACAATTTAAAGAGTATGGCGTGAATATGGCATACAAAGGCATAAAAATTGCTGATTTACAAAATATTGAGTCGTACTTCGCAGGAAAAACTGTCGTTTTAACAGGGAAATTAGAAGTTATGGGACGTAGTGAAGCGAAGAAAAAGATTGAGGCATTAGGTGGAAAAGTAACAGGAAGTGTTAGTAAAAGTACGGATTTAGTTGTTGCAGGTGAAGCAGCAGGTTCGAAATTAGCACAAGCAGAGAAGCATAATGTTGAGGTTTGGAATGAAGAGAGGTTCTTACAAGAGCTAAATAAGTAAGAGGTGCAAACTTACCATGAAAAAAATAGCATTAGCGGTATTAAGCCTTGGCCTACTCGTAAGTGGGTGTAGTGCAGGTGCCGATAAAGATGAAAAAGTGGTTGAGAAATCGGGGAAAGCAAAAGAGCAAGCAATCGTTCCGAAGTACGCTATTTCGGATGAATACTATAAGGCGACTATTCCATTTCAAGCAGGAGCTGCACGTGGTTTAGTTGTACAAGGAGTAAGTAATCGTCTTGATATAGATGAATTTGAAACAGGATTAATGCGTATTGCGAAAGAATCCTTTAGTACGAAAGATCATTTCTTTAAAGGTGGAAGTACTCTAGATACTCAAAATGTGCAGATGCTTGTTAAAAGAAAGCGTACAGATGCTGAACAAAAGGAACTAGAGGACAAATTAAAAAAAGATGCAGTTAAATTTCCAAACATTGGGTTAAACCCAGCGTTAGGTGGAGGATCTGAATCATTAGAGGAAAAGAATAAAAAAAATCCAATATATATTTCAAATATTTTAGAGCATGATTATTATGTGAAAAAAGGTGAATCAGATGAGCGCCAAGGCATTGTAATTGGTTTAGCGATGAACTCGGTTCATTATTACGAGGAAGAGCATGGTTATCCGCGTGAGGCTAAAATTGAGCAAGAAAAAATGGTAGCTGAAGGGAAAAAAATGGCGCAAGAAGTCTTGAAATTTATGCATCAAAAACAGCCTGAAACAAAAAACCTTCCGATAACATTTGCAATTTATCGTCAGGCTCCAAAGGCTTCACTCGTGCCAGGTAACTTTGTTTCTTATGCGAATGTTGAAAAAGGCAGTGAAACGGTTGAGGATTGGAAACAAATTAATGAGAAATATTATTTGTTCCCATCTGAACAAGCGAAAACAGATAATAAACGTGAAGATCTGGCAAGAGTATCGAACTTTAAATCAAAACTAAGCGATTATTTCCAAGGCGACTACACAGCTGTTATCGGTACTGGTATGTATAGAGATGATGAATTAAGAGAAATAAAGCTTGATATTCCTGTCCAGTTTAATGGGAAAGCAGAAATAATTGGTTTTACACAATATGTAGCTGGGCTTGTTATGGAATACTTCCCGAATTATATGAAAGTACAAGTAACGATTAAATCTGTAGAACGTCCAGAAGCGATTATTATACGTGAAGCGAAGCAAGATGAACCATTTGTGAAAATTTTAGATTAAATAGGAGGGCTGTTCCTTTATGGAACGGCTTTTTTTCTTGAGGAATTTTGTTATAATTTAAAATGTTATAAATAATGGGGGGGTAAGGGGTAAAGCACATGGGCGAATTAAGTTTTCAAGTCATTATTTTATTAATTGCATTCGGCTTTTTAGCAGCTTTTATTGATTCAGTTGTTGGCGGTGGAGGATTAATTTCGCTTCCAGCACTTATGTTTGTTGGTTTACCACCAGCTTCGGCAATTGCAACGAATAAATTAGCTGCAACGATGGGGACGTTTACGAGTGCAGTTTATTTTATTCGATCAGGAAAGGTCGATCTTAAAATTGTAGGAAAGTTAATCCCGTTAACTGTTATAGGAGCGGTCGCAGGCGCTTTAGTAGTAAAGTTTATTCCGCCGGATATTTTACGTCCGTTAGTGCTTGTGATGTTGGTGTTTATTGCCATTTATATTATTGCAAAAAAGGATTGGGGAAGTGTATCTACCTATAAGAAGATGACGAAAAGAAAAACATTAATATTTTTCTTTGTTATTTTAATGATAGGGTTTTACGATGGATTTTTTGGACCAGGGACAGGATCCTTTTTAATTTTTGCATTTTTATTAGTTGGTTTGGATTTTATTCAAGCGGCAGCATCTGGAAAACTTTTGAACTTTGTTAGTAATATCGTATCTTTAATTACTTTTTTATTTTTAGACGTAATTCATTTTGAATACGGTATTATTATGGGATTGTCGATGATTTTTGGCGCTTATTTTGGATCGAAGTTTGCAGTTCAAAAAGGTGTTGGATATGTAAGAACTTTATTTTTGTTAGTAACTATTTTATTGATTGGAAAAAACATTTTGGAATATACTCATATTTTGTAGAGTTATACGTATGTATAACTCTATTTTTTTATTATATTTTAAAAATTAATTAATTTTTAAAATATAAGTCTAGGAATATTTGAATAAATCTAAATTATCGTGTAGAATAATGTTGTAAAATGTAAACGTTTTTCTAAGGGGAGGCTAAAAAGAATGGTAGTAGCATACAAACATGAGCCATTTACAGATTTTTCAGTGGAGGCTAACAAATTAGCGTTTGAAGAAGGTTTAAAGAAAGTAGAATCTTATCTTGGACAAGACTATCCATTAATTATTGGGGGAGAAAAAATCACTACAGAAGACAAAATTGTTTCTGTAAACCCTGCAAATAAAGAGGAACTTGTTGGTCGCGTTTCAAAAGCAAGCCGTGAGTTAGCTGAAAAAGCAATGCAAGTAGCGGATGAAACATTCCAAACTTGGAGAAAATCAAAGCCAGAAATGCGTGCAGACATTTTATTCCGTGCTGCAGCAATCGTTCGTCGCAGAAAGCATGAATTCTCTGCTATTCTTGTAAAAGAAGCAGGTAAACCATGGAATGAGGCAGATGCTGATACAGCAGAAGCAATCGACTTTATGGAATATTATGGTCGTCAAATGTTAAAATTAAAAGACGGAATTCCAGTAGAAAGCCGTCCAATTGAATATAATCGTTTCTCTTACATTCCATTAGGAGTAGGTGTTATCATTTCTCCTTGGAACTTCCCATTCGCAATTATGGCAGGTATGACAACAGCTGCTTTAGTTTCTGGTAACACAGTATTACTAAAACCAGCTAGTACAACTCCTGTAGTAGCAGCGAAATTCATGGAAGTATTAGAAGAAGCTGGCTTACCAGCTGGCGTAGTAAACTTCGTTCCAGGTAATGGTTCTGAAGTTGGTGACTACTTAGTAGATCACCCTCGTACACGTTTCGTGAGCTTCACTGGATCTCGTGATGTAGGTATCCGTATTTATGAGCGTGCAGCGAAAGTAAACCCAGGCCAAATTTGGTTAAAACGCGTTATCGCTGAAATGGGTGGTAAAGATACAATCGTTGTTGATAAAGAAGCAGATCTTGAATTAGCAGCTAAATCTATCGTAGCATCAGCATTCGGATTCTCAGGACAAAAATGTTCTGCATGTTCTCGTGCAGTAATCCATGAAGATGTATACGACCACGTATTAAATCGTGCTGTTGAATTAACGAAAGAATTAACAGTTGCTAACCCAGCTGTATTAGGTACAAACATGGGTCCTGTTAATGACCAAGCTGCATTCGATAAAGTAATGAGCTATGTTGCAATTGGTAAAGAAGAAGGTAGAATCTTAACAGGTGGCGAAGGAGACGATTCTAAAGGCTGGTTCATCCAACCAACAATCGTTGCTGACGTTGCAGAAGATGCTCGCTTAATGAAAGAAGAAATCTTCGGACCAGTAGTAGCATTCTGTAAAGCAAAAGACTTTGATCATGCACTTGCAATTGCAAACAATACAGAATACGGTTTAACAGGTGCTGTTGTTACTAACAACCGTGACCATATTGAAAAAGCACGTGAAGAATTCCACGTGGGTAACTTATACTTCAACCGTGGATGTACTGGTGCAATCGTAGGTTACCAACCATTCGGTGGCTTTAACATGTCTGGTACGGACTCTAAAGCTGGTGGCCCTGACTACTTAGCACTTCACATGCAAGCAAAAACTACTTCTGAAACTTTATAAGAAATAGTAGAAGAGATCTTCGCAGTCTGCGAAGATCTCTTTTTTTTTTTTTTTGAAAAAGTTTCTATATATGGATTAAGATAGATATAAGTAGAAAAACTAATAATGTAATAAGGTTTACTTCAGTAAATAAGGTATACTATATTTGTTGAATAGATTCTCTTTAAAGACAAGAAAAGTAGGTGAACAAAGTGGGAAAATATCAATTGGATTACAAAAGTCAGGTAGCCGTGGCAAAGTTTCATGAAAAACAGACGCCTGCCAAATTTGATAAAAAGCAGCAAATTGAAAAATTGCGTGCGGAGTATTTGAAAAAGAAGCAAAAATAAACAGATAAATAATATGTTACGTTTTTGATAGGAGAAACCAGTTCTAAGTACCATATATTACTATTCGGTACTTAGAACTAGCTAAATCCTATTAATATCGGGATAAACATGTAAATAGAAACAAAATAACGAGAAAAGTTGACTTATTAGTCATATTTTTTAGTATTCATTTTAAGGATTTCCTGTATAATACAATTTGAAAGAAAATCTATGGTTTGACAAGAAACACTCTTTTCGGTTTTGCTCACTGAAGGGAGTGTTTTTTTGTAGCCAAAAACTCCTCTGTACTCATTACAGTTGCATATACTCCATTTAAACTAGCCAAAATTGTGTTATGAATATAAACGGCTGGTATAGTAGCATTCTTAAAGGAAAGATCTTTTGTAGCACAAGCATCATGTATAACGGTACATGGAAAGCCGAAATCAAAAGCAGCCCTTACGGTAGCATCAATACACATATGAGTCATCATCCCACATATGACGACGTGCTCAATGTCTAAACGTTGTAATTGTTCTAGAAGATCAGTTTCGCGAAAACTATTTGGATAATGTTTGAGTATAACAGTTTCTTCTCTAAGTGGACGTACGCTTTCATGGATATGTACACCTTCTGTATTGGGTAGGAAAAAAGTAGCGTCATCTTTAATTGCTACATGTTGGATATGAAAAATAGGTTCGTTTTTCGTTCTAAAGAATTGTAGTAGCTGACTAGCGTATTCGCTTGCTTCTACTGGATTACGCAACTCCATCTTTCCATGTGGAAAATAATCATTTTGAATATCAACGAGTAAAAGAGCTGTTTTCATATATTTATCTTCCTCCGATTTCATATTCAAATAATGGTATTCAATTTATCCGACATTAACGGGCAGTAAAACTCCCACCTCAAAATTCGGCTGGAGCAAAGAAGTTAGGTGGGAGATCAACTGTCCGTAAATGTCCGATTGGTGAGGGCTGATAATCAGTGGGGGATGAACAAAACCCCCCCACTGATTATAGTTTCACTTTATAGAGAGGATTCTCCTTTTAAAAAATATGAAGGAAAAGAATTTTACATAACTTTAAAAATCACTATTGTAGTGTGATTTTTTCATTTGAAAATTTTAATAGAATAATAATTAATATTTTTCTAAAAAATGTATTGACTCTTATTATTCTGAGTTCTATAATGAGAATTAATTAAACGACAATTAAATCGATACATTCTTATCCAGAGAGGTGGAGGGACTGGCCCTACGATACCTCAGCAACGGGTTTTTTAATACCGTGCTAACTCCAGCAAGCCTATAAAAGGCTTGGAAGATGAGAAGATGTGACCGAGTACATATAAGTGCTCTCCTTCTTATCTTTATGGTTGATAAGAAGGAGAGCACTTTTTATTTTACCTCGAAAGCTCTACTTCAAGTTTTTACAGCATATAGGAGGGAAGAAAATGATTTCTTTTAACAACGTAAGTAAAGTATATGAATCAGGTGGGCAATCTGTTCATGCGGTGGAAGACGTAACATTATCAGTTGAGAAGGGCGAAATTTTTGGCATTATCGGTTTTAGTGGTGCTGGAAAGAGTACGTTGTTACGCTTAGTAAATATGTTAGAGAGACCGACGGCAGGAACGATTTCAATAGATGATAAAGATATTACATTACTATCGACGAAAGAATTACGGAAGCTAAGACAAAGAATCGGGATGATTTTTCAAAGTTTTAATTTATTTAATTCAAGAACAGTGTTTGGGAATATTGCTTATCCATTAAAATTAGCGAAAGTACCAAAGAATGAGATAAAAGAAAGAGTAAATAAACTGCTGAAGTTTGTAGGGTTAGAAGATAAAGCAAACTATTATCCAGAGCAACTATCAGGCGGTCAAAAGCAACGTGTTGGTATTGCAAGAGCACTTGCAACATCACCGGATATCCTTATATGTGATGAGGCAACATCAGCTTTAGATCCAGAAACAACGACAGAGATATTAAACTTATTAAAGAAAGTAAATCGAGAATATAATGTAACAATTCTTCTTATTACACATGAAATGCACGTTGTGAAAGAAATTTGTCACCGTGTAGCTGTAATGGAGAAGGGAAAGGTTATTGAAGAAGGAAAACTGTTTGATGTTTTCACACAACCAAAAACAAAGACGACTCAAAACTTTGTACGCTCCATTATTAATGATCATTTACCGGAAAGTGTTCTAGGGAAAATTCAAAATGGTGGACAGATTTATCGCTTAACATTTACTGGGGAAGAGACAGGGCAGCCGGTACTATCATATATCGCGAAAAACTATAACGTCGATGTAAACGTACTGTACGGAAATATTATTGAACTTCAAAATGTGCTATTTGGAAATCTACTTGTAGAACTGCAAGGTGAGCAGAAAGAAATTCAAAAAGCATTACAACATCTAAGACTGCAAGTGCAGCTGAAGGAGGTAGAAGCTCATGCGAGTTGATTGGAGTATATTTTGGCCCCGCATAGTAGATGCGACGGGGGATACCCTCTTAATGGTAATTGTAACCCTTATATTCGCTACAATTCTTGGTATACCTCTAGGTTTACTTTTATATGTAACGAGAAAAGGGAACTTTTTAGAAAATAAATGGGTCTTTTCTATTCTTAATATCATTATTAATACAATTCGTCCGGTTCCATTCATCATCTTCTTAGTAGCTTTAAGCCCACTAACAAGAAGTGTTATCGGAACGACGATTGGAACAGCGGCAGCAATCTTTCCAATGACGTTAGTTGCGTCAATTGGTATTGCTAGAATGGTTGAAACAAATCTTGTTTCAGTTCCAAAGGGAGTCATTGAAGCAGCTCAAGCGATGGGTGCTTCACCATTTAGAATTGTTTTTGAAATTCTTGTACCAGAAGCGTTAGCGCCATTAATTTTAGGTGTTACGTTTATGACAGTTGGTTTAATTGAATTTTCTGCAGTTGCTGGGCTTGTCGGTGGTGGCGGTCTTGGTGACTTAGCGATGACATATGGTTATCAACGTTTTGATACATCAGTTATGTTCGTAACGGTCGTTTTACTTATTATTCTCGTACAGGTAGCTCAAAATTTAGGAAACTACTTTGCGAAAGTCTTTTTACGCAGATCATAAAAAGGAAGAGGGGAAAAGAAAATGAAGAAAATTTTAGCATTTGCATTATCAGCGATTGTAGGAATTTCAGCGTTAAGCGGCTGCTCAAGTGGAGACACGGGGGCAGGAGCAAAAGAGAAAGTAGTTCGCGTTGGCGTAACCGGAACAGATGGAGACGCTTGGGAAATTTTAAAGAAAAAAGCTGAAAAAGAGGGAATTAAAATTAAATTGGTGGAGTTCTCTGATTACACAACGCCAAATAAAGCGTTAGCTGATGGAGATATTGAACTAAACTCATTCCAGCACGTTGCTTTCTTAGAGCAATTTAAAAAAGAGCATAAGTTAGATATTACAGCTGTCGGTACAACGCAAATTGCACCAATGGGCTTATACTCTGAAAAATATAAGAAGGCAAATGAAATTCCAGATGGTTCAGAAATTGCGATTCCAAATGATCCAACGAATCAAGCTCGTGCATTAAAACTTCTTGATGCAGCTGGATTATTAAA
This sequence comes from Bacillus sp. M5A3_1b, assembly GCF_053345335.1. Lineage (NCBI taxonomy): Bacteria > Bacillati > Bacillota > Bacilli > Caryophanales > Bacillaceae > Bacillus > Bacillus sp. M5A3_1b. The sequence goes on from NZ_JBKEZY010000012.1 coordinate 28,683, forward strand.
GCTTAAGAAAGACTTTGGCTTATTCGGAGATCCAAGTGGCATTGCTGAAAATCCGAAGAAGTTAAAAATTACACCGGTTATCGCACAGCAAACACCTCGTGTATTAAAAGATGTTGCAGCTTCAGTTATTAATAACGGTGTTGCTGGTCAAGCTGGATTAGATCCAGCGAAGGATCCAATTTTCTTAGAAGATCCAAAGAATGAAAATGCGAAGCCATATATTAATATTTTCGCAGCTCGTACAAAAGATAAAGATGATCCAACACTGAAAAAAGTAATTGAACTATATCATTCAAAAGAAGTAACAGATGCAATTAAGAAAGAAACAAATGATGGTTCCATTTCAGTAGATCTTTCACTTGAGGAGCTTGAAAAAATCGTAAAATAATTATCGGGTTTAACGATTAACAGTAGGAACCCCTCCGCTGTTAGCTCGTTCAACATATAATCTACTTAACAAACAAAACCCTAATTCTGTACCTTCCAATTCTGTATAACGTAGAATCCAATGTTTGTTAAGTAGAGTGATGGACCAGGAGTTTTCCTGGTCTTTTTTTTTGTGGTTATTCGATTACGATACTTTTTAAATTATCCTCATGATGCTCTTGTTTTTTCGGATAAGTAGCTAGTTCCTCTTGCAAAATGTTTAGTGCTTGCTTAGCTGATTGCTGGATTGGGGCAGGTAACTCTTCTAATATATTCATACCGACTTTTATTTTTGTACGAATTACCTTCCTTAGTAGTTCCTCACGCATGCACTACACCTCCAAATCGAATGTTTAGTACATCATCTTCGAATTTTGCTCCTTGAATAGAAAGGTGTGTTAACGTTTTTGGTAATGTGATGTTCCGTTTAACAGAACCAGCACGAATGATAAGCTCATCACCTTTTTGATTTAATGCAAGTTCACTTTTGTTTGAGAAGGGAATGGAGAGAACGAAAATATACTCATCGCCATCTTTTTTTACATATTGAGTGCGACCGTTAAATTTCACTTCCGTAGGAGAAGAATCTGATTTAAATAAAGCATCTCCTACACGCTCTAACATAGACAAACCGACAACCTCTTGTTCAAACATAGGAGCTTCGTAAATAGGAAGCGGCTGAAAACTATCTTGAATCAATGTTTTATATTTCTTTTGAGTATCTTTCCATGCTTGAAAATAAGGATCGGTGACAGTGTTAGGGATGACGCGATTAATCATAATGGCATCCACGTTATAATCGTATAAATTTAAATACGTAAAGCTACGCTGAGCTTCTTTAATGACCATCTTTTCAGGATTTACAACGATGCGGATACTTGTTATGTCTCGGTTTGATAAAATATTTCTCATTTCTCCAAGTTGTTCAAGTGTATTCGTTAATTCGTCCATAATATCATCGGTTGGAAGGGGGACACCAAGAAGTGGTTGAGCTACAGGACGAACAACTTTTAAAACTTTTCTTTTAATAGGAAATAATTTTTCCATCCACCAGCCGAGCATGTCTGGAAAGCTGAGCATTGCTAATGTTTCTCCTGTTGGAGCACAATCAATGATAATAACATCATATGTGTTTTGTTTATAATAATCGAGTACGCGAAGTAAGCTAATTAAATCTTCCATACCAGGAAACATCGTTAATTCTTCTGTTGTAATATCATCAGCTGCTTTGGAGGTGAAGAGTAGCGTAATATATTTCTGTAATTTCCCCCAGCCTTTTTCCATCTCATAAATCGTATTAATTTCTTGTGCCCACAAATTTTCACGAATTGCTAATGGCTCAGAAGATAGCTTTATACCAAATGAATCTCCTAAACTATGAGCAGGATCTGTACTCATTACTAATGTTTTTAATCCTTGTTTTGCGCTTTGAAGTGCTGTTGCTGCTGAAATGCTAGTTTTTCCTACGCCGCCTTTACCTGTATACAAAATAATTCTCATTATTCTATCCCCTTTGTTTCGAGTGTCGAATATTACGAGTACCGAAATAAAATGTTGAATAAAAACCCAACTAGGGTTTTATTCAATCGGAATGTTTTTCATTTTAGGTGTAGAAACTTTTTCTTCTGTTTTTTGCTGTGACGTAGCAATGTGATTCATGATCTTTTGGAAGATTTGTAGTAAGAATGCTTTTTCTTCTTCTGATAATGCTTCTGTCACTAGGTTAAAGTAATGGGCTGCATTTTGTTTTACTTCTTGAACGAGCATTACGCCGTTTTCTGTTAAACGAATTAATACAATGCGTCGGTCGTTTTCATCACGGTACCTTTCAATATATCCCTTTTTTACGAGGCGATTTACAACACCTGTCGTTGTACTCATCGGTATATCAAGAAGGTCAGCGATTTTTGTCATTGTAATATCTGTATTTCGCTCCATCCAAAGTAAACAAAACACTTCTGTTTTAGAAAGTGTTAAATCTAGGCTTACCCATTCTTCAGGATAAAAAAGTTTCTTGGCGTTATCTAGCAGTAAGTCTAAAAAATGTTCATATTGCAACAATTATTTCCACTCCCGTATATTTCGAGGTTCGTAATATTTGTTTTTATTTTATACAGAATTGAAATAAATGTCAATAATTTTAATTGTTTTTTTAGATTAGTCAGAAAATGTATTTTAAAATAGTATTCTTTTATGATAGATGTATAAATATAAAACTAGAACTTACATAAAAATCCATCATGGTAAATATACTTATCTATAATGGATGTATAGCTAACGAGGGGGAGAACGATGAGAAGACGTAATACGCAAGCGTTCACGTTTTTAGCATGGACTTCATTTGTTTGTGCACTTTCAGGTATGTTAATTGGGATTTATACGTTAGATGAAACGCTTAGTGTAAAAGGATATTATTTAATTGGAACATTATTTTTAACGATGTCTTGTTTTGTATTACAAAAAACAATTCGTGATAATGAAGAAGATAACGAGAGATTTCCGAAAAATAAACCGTTAGATAAAGAGTAAATCGTAAAGAAAGGCATTCGCCTTTCTTTTTTTATGTAAAAATGCAGTAAGTGCCGTGTGTTGACTTGCTTGAAGTACTGAAAATTTGGTATCATCAATAGTATTGTAGATTGAACGATATATTATGGAGGTGGCCTAGCCGTGTCAAGAATTTCCGTTGAGAATGTAAAGCACGTAGCACATTTAGCACGTCTTGCAATTACTGATCAAGAAGCTGAAAAATTTCAAAAACAACTAGATGCAATTGTTACATTTGCAGAACAGTTAAATGAATTAGATACAACTGATGTAAAACCAACAACTCATGTATTAACTATGAAAAATGTTATGCGTGAAGATGTACCAGAAAAAGGTTTACCAGTCGAAGAAGTATTAAAAAATGCACCGGATCACAAAGATAATCAAATCCGTGTTCCAGCAGTATTAGAATAGAGGAGGGGAATTTCGATGTCATTATTTGATCATTCCGTATCAGAGTTACATAAGAAGTTAAACAACAAAGAAATTTCCGTTACGGATTTAGTAGAAGAATCATACAAACGTATTGCGGATGTTGAAGATAACGTAAAAGCTTTTCTTACATTAGATGAAGAAAACGCACGCGCGAAAGCGAAAGAATTAGACACGAAAATTGGTGCTGAAGATAATGGTTTATTATTCGGTATGCCAATTGGTGTAAAAGATAACATTGTAACTAACGGTCTTCGTACAACTTGTGCGAGCAAAATGTTAGCAAACTTTGATCCAATTTATGATGCAACAGTTGTGCAAAAGCTAAAAGCTGCTGACACAGTTACAATCGGTAAGTTAAATATGGACGAGTTCGCAATGGGTTCTTCAAATGAAAACTCAGGTTTCTACGCTACGAAAAATCCATGGAACTTAGATTACGTTCCAGGCGGATCTAGTGGTGGTTCTGCAGCAGCTGTAGCAGCAGGAGAAGTATTATTCTCTCTAGGTTCTGATACGGGTGGTTCTATCCGTCAGCCAGCTGCATATTGCGGCGTTGTAGGTTTAAAACCAACTTACGGACGCGTATCTCGTTACGGATTAGTAGCATTCGCATCTTCACTTGACCAAATCGGACCGATTACACGTACAGTAGAAGATAATGCATACTTATTACAAGCTATTTCAGGTATTGACCGTATGGATGCAACTTCTGCTAACGTTGAAGTAGGAAACTACTTAGCTGGTTTAACAGGCGACGTTAAAGGTTTACGCATTGCTGTACCGAAAGAATACTTAGGAGAAGGTGTTGGCGAAGAAGCTCGTGAGTCAGTACTAGCTGCTTTAAAAGTATTAGAAGGTATGGGCGCAACTTGGGAGGAAGTATCTCTTCCACACTCTAAATACGCTCTAGCAACGTATTACTTATTATCTTCTTCTGAAGCATCTGCTAACCTTTCACGCTTTGATGGCGTACGTTACGGTGTTCGTTCTGATAATGTAAATAATTTATTAGACCTTTACAAAAACACACGTAGCGAAGGTTTTGGTGATGAAGTAAAACGTCGTATTATGCTTGGTACATTTGCACTTAGCTCTGGTTACTATGATGCATACTACAAGAAAGCACAACAAGTACGTACATTAATTAAAAACGACTTTGAAAATGTATTTGCTAACTACGATGTTATTATTGGACCAACAACGCCAACTCCGGCATTTAAAGTGGGCGAAAAAGTTGATGATCCAATGACAATGTATGCAAATGACATTTTAACAATCCCAGTAAACTTAGCGGGTGTTCCAGCGATTTCTGTTCCATGTGGATTCGGTGCTAATAACATGCCACTTGGTCTACAAATCATTGGTAAACACTTCGATGAAGCGACAATTTACCGCGTTGCACATGCGTTTGAGCAAGCAACAGACTATCATACAAAAAAAGCAAGTCTGTAAGGAGGCGAGCATAGATGAATTTAGAAACAATTATTGGTTTAGAGGTTCACGTTGAGTTAAAAACAAATTCGAAAATTTTCTCTGCGAGTCCAACAGAATTCGGAGCGGAGCCAAATACACAAACAAGTGTAATTGACTTAGGATACCCAGGGGTACTTCCTACTTTAAATAAAGAAGCAGTTAACTTTGCAATGAAAGCAGCAATGGCATTAAACTGTGAAATCGCAACGGAAACGAAGTTCGACCGTAAAAACTATTTCTACCCAGATAATCCGAAAGCTTACCAAATTTCTCAATTCGATAAGCCAATTGGTGAAAATGGTTGGATTGAAATTGAAGTAGACGGTAAAAAGAAACGTATCGGTATTACACGTCTTCATTTAGAAGAAGATGCTGGTAAATCAACGCATACAGCTGATGGTTCATTAGTAGATTACAATCGTCAAGGTATGCCTTTAATCGAGATCGTATCTGAGCCAGATATGCGTACGCCAGAAGAAGCATATGCATACTTAGAGAAGTTAAAATCAATCATTCAATACACTGGCGTATCTGATTGTAAGATGGAAGAAGGTTCCTTGCGTTGTGATGCGAACATTTCCCTTCGTCCAGTTGGACAAGAGAAGTTCGGTACAAAAGCGGAACTGAAAAACTTAAACTCATTCACTTACGTACAAAAAGGTCTTGAGCACGAGCAAGTGCGCCAAGAGAAAGAATTGTTATCTGGTGGTATCATCCAACAAGAAACACGTCGTTATGATGAAGCAACGAAGAAAACAATCTTAATGCGTGTGAAAGAGGGATCTGACGATTACCGTTACTTCCCAGAGCCAGACTTAGTTGAACTTTACATCGATGATGAATGGAAAGAAGAAATTCGTGCTTCGATTCCAGAACTTCCAGATGCACGTAAAGCTCGCTACGTTGCAGAAATTGGCTTACCAGCTTATGATGCACACGTATTAACATTAACGAAAGAGATGTCTGATTTCTTTGAAGCAGCAATTGAAGATGGAGCAGATGCGAAACTAACATCAAACTGGTTAATGGGTGAAGTGCTTGCATACTTAAACAAACAACAAAAAGAATTAAAAGACGTTGCATTAACGCCTGCTGGTTTATCTAAAATGGTTCAATTAATTGAAAAAGGTACAATTTCTTCTAAAATCGCGAAGAAAGTATTTAACGAGTTAATTGAAAAAGGTGGAGACCCAGAGGAAATCGTTAAAGCAAAAGGTCTTGTTCAAATTTCTGACGAGGGTACACTTCGTAAAGTTGTAACAGAAATTCTTGATAATAATGAGCAATCTATCGAAGACTTTAAAAACGGTAAAGACCGTGCAATTGGCTTCTTAGTTGGTCAAATTATGAAAGCTACAAAAGGACAAGCAAATCCGCCGCTTGTTAACAAAATCTTACTTGAAGAGATTAATAAGCGATAATAATAGTAACTTGTAAAGATTAAGCAGAAAAACACCCGTACATGGGTGTTTTTCTAGGTTAATCAAACGTTTGTTTAAATGAGAGAAGATCGTTTAAACAAACGTTTGATTAACTGTCAAAAGTGTAAAAATGTTTGTATAGCAACTATGGTATGATAGTTGCAAAAAGGTGGGAATAATGATAAATCTAGACATAGAGGTTTTTTTCATCTCATGAAATAATAGATAATTATTATTCGTTATATGTAAATTGTTGTGAGGAAATAGATGGACATAAATTTTTTGTCAAATAAAACAAAACCATTGAAATGAATATTTACTTTTGATGGACTACACGAATCGGGTTCTTACTGCCTGTTTGAGCGAGATAAAAGAAGGATAGGAAGATGAGAGGAGGTAGGCATGGGAATACTGAATAGAAGTTCGGTATGTTCTTTTTCAATATATAAAGAAATTTCCTGTGCTAATAAATGATGAAGCGAGCAAGAATTATTTATAATCCTACTTCTGGGCGCGAGCTATTTAAGAAGAGCTTACCGGAAGTATTACAAAAATTAGAACAAGCTGGATATGAAGCGTCTTGTCATGCGACAACTGGTCCTGGAGATGCGACTGTGGCAGCGAGGCAAGCTGCGGATCGTAAGTTTGATGTTGTTATCGCAGCTGGTGGTGATGGTACATTAAATGAAGTGGTGAACGGCTTAGTAGGACATGAACATCGTCCAAAGTTTGGAATTATTCCAGTTGGAACGACAAATGATTTTGCGCGTGCGATCGGTGTACCTCGTGCTATTGAAGAGGCTGCGGATATTATTTGTGAAGGAAAAACAGTTCCGTTAGACCTTGGTAGAGCGAATGATACATATTTCATTAATATCGCTGGTGGCGGCCGTATTACAGAATTAACATATGAAGTGCCAAGCAAGCTAAAGACGGTATTAGGCCAACTTGCTTACTATTTAAAAGGAATCGAAATGTTACCGTCATTACATCCAACATATGTTGAAATTGAGTATGATGGGAAATTACTACAAGAAGAAATTACGATGTTTTTAATTACGAATACTCGTTCAGTGGGCGGCTTTGAAAAGGTAGCACCATATGCATCGATTAACGATGGATTATTTGATTTATTAGTACTGAAAAAAGGTTCTATTGCTGACTTAATTAAAGCAGCAACACAAGCGCAGCGTGGTGAACATATTAATAACCCAAAAGTGCTATACACACAAGCAAATCGAATTAAAGTGCATTCACCAGATAAACTAATGATTAACTTAGACGGTGAATACGGTGGAGATGCACCGATGGAATTCGAAAATATATATCATTGTCTTGAACTATTTGTTCCTGAACAACAAGAGGATGCCCTGTAAAGGCATCCTTTTTATTATATAGAGGAATTGTAAATTGGAAGTTAGTTTGATTTTTATGGTATTTTTACAATTCGTTTATTTTATATCCATACTTTATTGATACACTGGAGGAGATAAGAAACGAGAGGTAGGGTGCTATGGAGAAGGTAAAAGCAATACTATTTGATAAAGATGGGACATTAATGGATTTTCATTCAATTTGGATAAAAGTAGCTGAAGAACTTGTGGCGGAATGTATAAATCTATATCAACTTCCAAAGTCAATGCAGCAGGATTTATTAAAAGAGATCGGTGTGAATGGGGTATTTGTGAACCCTCATAGCGCAATAGCGGCAGGAACAAGCCTTGATGTTGCAAAGGGGCTTTGTAAGTATATTATGTCATCTAAGGAAGAGGAAATGCATGAGTGGGTAAGTGAAAAATTATTTTCTCTTATGTATGAACACCGCTCCTATATGAAAATGACGGCGGATTTACCGAGGATTTTACAAGGTTTAAAGGATAGAGGATTTATTTTAGGTGTTGTGACAGCTGATGATTTTGCACCAACAGAATTATTTTTGAAACAATATCAATTAGAGTCCTTTTTTGATTATGTTGTAGCTTCAGATACATTTCCGGCACAAAAACCAGATAAAAGAATTGTAGAATCTTTTTGTGAGAAGTTTCATTTAGAAGCATGTGAAGTAGCCGTCGTTGGAGATACACCAACTGATTTATATTTAGCGAAAAATGGCGGCGATTGCTATGCAATTGGAGTACTGTCTGGTACAGGAGATCGTCAAACGTTAGAACCACTTGCAGATTTAGTAGTACAATCTGTTGGGGAGTTTATTTCTCATTCGGGTGAGTTGATTTGGGAACAAGGAAAGTCTAATGTGTAAGAAAAATAAGTCTATAAGGACTCTTAATGAGTCTTTATAGACTTATTTTTTATGTCGACATAGAAGGTATGCAGGATGAATGCTGGGAAAGAACGTTGGCATACATTTTGCAATGAAAAGAGAAAACAATGTAAAGAAAAGGATGGGGTACGTAATGAACACAAAAAAATTTGCTAAAGTAAATGAACAAATTCCTGGACCGAAAGCAGCGTCTTTATTAGAACGCCGCCAAAATATAGTACCAAAAGGAGTAAGTAACGGCATCCCAACGTTTGTACAATCTGCAAATGGTTCTCTTGTAACAGATGTTGATGGCAATCAGTACATTGATTTCGCGGGAGCAATCGGAACAATTAACGTAGGGCATTGTCATCCAGCTGTTAAAGAGGCGCTCCATAAACAAGTAGATCAATACATTCATACTGGATTTAATGTCATGATGTATGAGCCATATATTGAATTAGCAGAAAAACTTGCGGCATTAGCGCCGGGAAGTTTTGATAAGCAAGTACTATTTTTAAATAGTGGTGCAGAAGCGGTTGAAAACGCAGTGAAAATCGCTCGTAAATATACAAAAAGACCTGGTATTATTGCATTTTCTAAAGGATTCCACGGGCGTACATTAATGACAATGACGATGACAAGTAAAGTAAAACCATATAAATTTGGATTTGGCCCATTTGCGCCTGAAGTCTATAAAGCACCATTCCCGTACGAATATCGCCGCCCAGAAGGATTAACGGAAGAGCAGTACGATGACTTTATGATTGAAGAGTTTAAGAATTTCTTCATATCAGAAGTAGCACCAGAAACAATTGCAGCCGTTGTAATGGAACCTGTTCAAGGGGAAGGCGGATTTATCGTTCCAAGTAAGAAGTTTGTGCAAGAAGTACGCAATATTTGTTTAGAACACGGCATCTTATTTGTAGCGGATGAAATTCAAACAGGATTTAGTCGTACAGGAAAATATTTTGCCATTGATCATTATGATGTCGTTCCAGATTTAATTACGGTATCTAAATCATTAGGCGCTGGTGTACCGATTAGTGGTGTTATTGGGCGCAAGGAAATTATGAATGAGTCTGCGCCGGGAGAGCTCGGTGGAACGTATGCAGGAAGCCCACTAGGATGTGCAGCAGCATTGGCAGTACTTGATGTAATAGAAAAAGAGAATTTAAATGATAGAGCAATAGAATTAGGAAAAGTCGTAATGAACCGATTTGAAGAGATGAAAAATAAATATAATTGCATTGGTGATGTGCGTGGTTTAGGAGCAATGTGTGCATTCGAGCTTGTTCAAGATCGGAAGACGAAAGCACCTGATAAAACGTTAACAGCTAATTTGTGCGCAGAGGCAAATAAACGCGGATTACTCCTACTATCAGCAGGGACATACGGTAATGTTATTCGTGTGTTAATGCCATTAGTTATTACAGATGAGCAACTTGAAGAAGGATTAACAATAATTGAAGAATCATTGCAAGTCTGTTATGAGAAAGCAAATACTGCTCGTGTTTAAAAGCTAAATAATAAATCGCAAACATTCTAGCTGACTCTATATAAAATACAGAAAATTCATTTTATAATAAAGGTAGTGAAGTGAATCGATGGATTGAAAGTTAGAGGTGGCTAGGATGGTTGGAGAAAAGGAACGAGTGTTAATGGATTTACAAGATGTATTTGAATACGCGTTTGACGAAATTTTTGTGACTGACGAAAAGGGAATCGTTGTGCGTGTAAATAGTACATGTGAAAGGCACTATCAACTAGCTGCTAAAGAGTTGGTAGGTAAGCATGTGAAAGAATTGCAGAAGGATGGTATCTTTTATCCATCGGCAACGTTAGAAGTAATTGAAAAAAAGAGACCGATTGAACTCGTTCAAACGACAAAATCAGGAGAGTATTTACATGTTCGTACAAGGCCTGTTTTTGACGATGAGGGGAATTTAAGAAGAGTAATTAGTTATTCTCGTGATCTTACAGAACTCTACCAATTACGTCAAAAGGTAGAGGAAATGGATAATCAGTTAAAAACATATAAAAAAGAATTAAGAGAAACGTATGAGCATGAAGGACTTATTTTTAAAAGTATCGCTATGCAAAAAATAGTCGAGACAATTAAGAAAGTATCTGTGGTAGATAGTACAGTTCTCGTTTTAGGTGAGACAGGAGTAGGGAAGAGTCGATTAGTACGTCATTTACATGAAGTGAGTAACAGGAAGAATGAAAGTTTCTATGAAATTAATTGTGCGGCATTGCCAACGAATTTAATTGAATCAGAGCTTTTTGGATACTCAGGTGGATCTTTTACAGGTGCGAATCGTGAAGGGAAAAAGGGATTATTAGAATCAGCTCATAAAGGAACTCTTTTCTTAGATGAAATTGGCGAAATGCCACTTGAAATTCAAGCGAAACTTTTGCAAGTGTTGCAAGAAAAAACGTTTCGTCCTATTGGCGGAAGAGAATTAAAAAAGGTGGACGTTAGAATTGTAGCGGCAACAAATCGAGATTTAAGTATGATGGTGAAACAAGGAACATTCCGGAAAGATTTATATTATCGTCTAAATGTCATTCCAATTGTAATTCCACCACTCAGGGAAAGAACTGAAGACATTTTGCCACTCATTTATCATTATTTACAGCACTTTAACGAAAAATATGGCCGGAATGTAAAATTAGCGCCTAGTACATTGCAAATGTTTGTTGGTTACCCGTGGGAAGGAAATAATAGAGAGATTGAAAATGTGATTGAGCGAATTGTTATAACTGCTGATGATATCGTTACGATAGAAGATTTGCCAATAGCGATGCAAGAATCAACGGTTGAACAGTCCGGCCAAAGTCTCTATAAAATGTTAGAAGAAGTAGAACGGAATATTATTTTGAAAGCATATAAAACATATGGATCGAGTTATAAAGTAGCGGAGTTTTTAAAAATAAGTCAATCTGCTGCCACTAGGAAGATAAAGAAACTTTTAGAGGAGGAAGAACACATTGGATAAAAAAGCGACGTTTGTAAATGTAGAGAAAAAGGCGATGTATATAAATGGTGAGTGGATTACATTACAAGAACAAATCGAAGTAAATAATCCAGCAACGAAAGAAATATTTGCGACGGTACCAAAGGGCGGGGTAACAGAGGCAAAGCAAGCTGTTGATGCTGCTCATGAAGCTTTTAAATCATGGTCTAAGTTAACAGCAGCAGACCGTGCAGTGAAGTTAAAAAAATGGTTCACACTTATCGATGAAAATAAAGAAGAGATTGCAGCGATTATGACGAGAGAACAAGGAAAGCCGTTTGCAGAAGCACTTGGTGAAGTGAATTATGCAAATAGCTTTGTTGAATGGTATGCAGAAGAAGGAAAACGCGTATATGGTGAAATGATTCCTGCTTCTCATCCGAATAAACGTATTTTAGTTATGAAGCAACCAGTTGGAGTTATGGCAGCTATTACACCTTGGAACTTCCCTGCTGCTATGATTACGAGAAAGGTAGCCCCGGCACTTGCAGCAGGATGTACGGCAGTTGTAAAACCGGCAAGCCAAACGCCGTTAACTGCTTTGAAATTAGCTGAATTAGCCCATGAAGCGGACATTCCAAAAGGCGTAATAAATATTGTAACAGGCAGTGCGAAAGCAATTGCTGATACGTGGATGGAAGATGGACGTGTTCGAAAGGTTTCCTTTACAGGATCAACGGAAATTGGGAAGGAATTAATGGCCAGTGCTGCACAAACGATGAAAAAGGTTTCACTTGAGTTAGGTGGTCACGCGCCGTTTATTGTTATGAATGATGCGGACTTAGATAAAGCGGTAGAGGCGGTAATCGGTTCGAAATTCCGTAACGCAGGACAAACGTGTATATGTACAAACCGAGTATTTGTTCAGGAAGAAGTGTATGAAGTGTTTGTAGAGAAGTTCCAAAAGGCAGTAGGGCAGTTGAAAGTAGGAGACGGTTTCGGTGACGGAACGACTGTAGGACCACTTATTGACGAGAATGCAGTTTCGAAAGTACAGGAACATATTGAAGATGCTATCCAAAAGGGTGGAACAGTTTTATTTGGTGGTCATAAGGTTGCAGAGCTAGATGGACACTTTATGCAACCAACTGTAATTGGATTGGCGAACGATACGATGCTTTGTATGAATGAAGAAACATTCGGTCCAGTTGCACCAGTTGCGAAATTTAAAACGGTTGAAGAAGTAATCGAACGTGCAAATAATACACCATATGGCTTAGCTGCTTATATTTTCACAAAAGATATTAGTCAAGCATTCCAAGTTAGCGAAGCATTAGAGTACGGTATTATCGGATTAAATGATGGACTTCCATCAGTTGCACAAGCACCATTCGGTGGTTTTAAAGAAAGTGGTATTGGCCGTGAAGGAGGCCATTTCGGTATCGAGGAATATTTAGAAATTAAATATATTTCATTAGGACTATAAGTAGTATACTAGAATCTCTATAAGGTAACAGAGAAGGAGATTCTAGTATGGTATATTGGCTATTATTACTCGTAACAATTATTTTTGAAGTAGCTGGAACAATTGCGATGAAATTATCAAACGGTTTAACAAAGCTCGTTCCAAGTGTACTGATTTTCGTATTTTATGGAATTTGTTTTAGCGTATTTGCTATCGTTGTCAAAAAAATTCATTTAAGTATCGCTTATGCCATTTGGTCTGGTGTAGGAACATTACTTATTACAATCATTAGTGTGTATTTCTTTAAAGAGCACATTAGCTTATTCCAAGCATTTTGTATTCTTTTTATTGTTTTAGGAGTAATTGGGCTTAAGGTTTCATCGGCATCATAAAAGGCTATCTTCCGGTGTGGAAGATAGCCTTTTGTTTTTATTAAAATGCCCAGTTACCTTTACGGAAGATAGGCTCATGTCTGCCATCATCTGTAATACCATCGATATCAAGCTCGGCTGATCCGATCATGAAGTCATTGTGTGTAATACTAGTGTTCGCACCATTTTCAGCAAGTTCTTCTTTAGACATTGTTTTTCCACCAACTAAGTTGAAAGCATAAGCACTTCCGATTGCAAGGTGGCAAGATGCGTTTTCATCAAACAGCGTATTGTAGAATAAAACATTTGTGTTTGAAATTGGTGAATCATGAGGTACTAAAGCTACTTCTCCTAAGAAGTGAGAACCTTCATCTGTTTCTACTAAATGTTTTAAAGCCTCTTCACCAGTTTCAGCTTTATAATCTACGATACGTCCGTTCTCAAATGTTAACGTGAAGTTATCGATAATGTTACCTGCAAATGCTAACGGTTTTGTGCTAGATACTTGGCCGCTTACACCTGTTTTAAGTGGCATTGTAAATACTTCTTCAGTTGGAATGTTCGCCATAAATGGTACGTTCTTTTCATTTAAGCTACCAGCACCAGCCCATACATGCTTTTCTGGAAGTTCGATCGTTAAATCTGTTCCAGGAGCTGTATAGTGAAGGGCTTTATAATGTTTTTCGTTTAAGTAATCAACTTTTGTATGTAACGTTTCATCGTGTTCTTTCCATGCTTCCACAGGATTTTCTAAATCCGCACGAGTAGCTTTGAAAATAGCATCCCATAGTTTTGCTTCTTGTTCTTCTGGTGCAACGTCAGGGAATACTTTCGCAGCCCATTCTTTCGTAGGAACAGAAATGACACACCAGCTTACTTTATCAGCTTGTACGTAATCACGGTATACTTTCATTGCTTCACCAGCTACTTTATGAGCTGTTGCGATACGCGTTGATTCTACACCTTTTAATAAATCAGGGTTTTCTGCATAAATAGACATAAATGCAGCACCTTCTTTTGCTAATTCTTCACGAGCGTGTGCTTTCCAAGATGGGAACTCAGCGAATGCTTCTTCAGGAGCTAGGTCGAACTTTAAGCGTGTTAACGTCTCATCATTCCAGTCCACATATACGTGTTTTGCACCAGATTTATATGCTTTTTCTGTAACGAGGCGCACAAATTGTACAGCTTCAAGAGGTGCACTAATTGATAATGTTTGTCCTGGTTGAATATTAACACCAACATTGACTGCAAGAGCAGCATATTTCTCTAACGTTTGTTCAAATGACATATGTATAATCTCCTTTAATTTGAAAGATTTCTTACTATATATAATACAAGAAAATTCAAAAAATATATATAAATATAGCGTAAAAAGAGAGCTCAAAATATATTGAGCTCTCATCGTTATTTAATCGAAGAAGCAAATTGTTCTACGGTCGTCGTATGGTGTATGCGAACACGCTTCATTTTTAACAACTCATCGGGTTCACCTTTCGTAATGAATTTTCCGGGTTTTGTTGTCGTCGCAAATTGATAATATTTCTTCGTTTCTGCAACAACTTTATCATCCACATGACCGAATGGATAAGCAACTGCAGTAACAGGCTTACCTGTTATTTTCTCTAGCTTTTCCTTTGATTCTTTTAATTCTTCTTCATAGTTTGTAATTTTCGGCAAGTCTGCATGTGTTGCAGTATGAGATTGCATAGAGAAAATGCCGGAATCAACCATTTCTTTTATGTCAGATGTAGAAAGTGATCCTTCAGCATCGACATTATTAACAATCATATATTCTGTTGCTGTTGGTTTAAACGTATCATCTTTTAGCTTTTGTAAAATATGAAATCCATTTATATTATTTTTCATACCGTCATCAAATGTAACAAAGATAGGTTTATTAACTTTATTTATATCGCCCCAGCGTTCAAAAGTTAGTAATGTATAGCCGTTGTCCTTTAAATATTTCATTTGAGCTTCAAAATTAGCAGGTGATACGAATAAATCTTTAATGCCTTGTCCGTGATAATCATCGATTGCATGGTACATAAGAACGGGAACCTTTTGCTCGAAAGTAATAGCAGATTTTGTGAGTGGAATGGTTTTCCCATCCTCTTTCATTCCTATTGCTTCAATTTGGAACTCACCGCGTTTTCCTTCAAATTCTTTTATGTCAAAATGAAGTGAAAATTGCTTTTCCTTTTCTTTAGAAGAAAAAGGTTTAGCACTTTCCTTCCCATCAGCTGTGCGCCAAATTTTATATTGTACCTCACTTAAAGTATCCTTTATATCTGTCATATGAATAGTAGTGTTTGTAGATTCGTGTGTAATCGGATGATAAGAAATTTTACCTTGTTCTTGCACAGTCTCTTCTTGTTTCTTAACTTCTTGAACCTTTTTCTCTTTTTTAGGTTCCTGGTTTACATTGCTAGTATTACAGCCTGCTAGAATGGCAGATGTACATAAAGCAATTGCTGCGTATTTTCTCATGAAATCACCTTCTATTGTGTATTATGTTGCATACTCATATTTAAAATCCCCACCGCTGTAAGAGAGGTGGGGATATACCCTTGTACATCATATCATTTTAGTAATGAGACAGGTTTTTAATAGAGCCATTTCGACTGTTTTTTAGTAAAGTTTACTTTATAAGAGATATGAATTTTTCCATTGATGTATTAGGCCCTACAAAGTGGCGTTTAATTAAGTACTGTTCGTTTGGCATCCCTTTTGTAATGTGATTACCGTGATCAGTAGTTACTGCGAACTCATAATGTTTTTTTGTTTCTTCAACAGCTGGATCATTATAAGAACCTACTGGATAGGCAAGAGCGATGACCTTTTTACCAGTAAGGGCTTCGATTTTTTCTTTCGAACTACGTAATTCCTCATCATAATTGCTTGAATGAGCCATCATCGTATGATTAGCAGTATGTGATTGAATAGAAAAAATGCCTGAATCCATCATTTGTTTTATCTCATCTGTTGATAGACGATTTGGTTTGTCTATCTCATTTGAAGTAAGGAATTCAGTAGCCGTAGGTTGAAATCTATCATCCTTTAATTTTTGTAAAATATGAAGAGCGTTCATATTATTTTTTCGACCATCATCCATCGTTACAAAAACAGGTTTATTTACACGATTTATATCATTCCAACGTTCAAATGTAAGCATCGTATAACCGTTATCTTTTAAGTATTGCATATGTTTTTCGAATTGCTCAGGTGGTACGTATAAGCCGTAATCCCCATCACTTGGTCCAGGGTATTTTTCAATCGCATGGTACATTAATACGGGTACATGTTGCTGGAATGTAATTTTAGATGTTACTAGATTTGTTTCAGTATGATCTTCTTTGATTCCTACTGTTTCAATTTGAAATTCGCCACGTTTTAAATGAAATGATTTTAAATGTAGTGGGAGGGCAAAGTCACGTTCTTTTTCTTGTGAAGTAAAAGTTTGTTTGTTTTCAGGACCATCAGCAGTACGCCAAATATTGTAACGTACTTGTGTGAATGAATCTCTTAAATCCTTTGTATAAAGCGTGGTATTTTGTGCGTTATATTCATACGGATCCCATGTAATAATCCCTTGTGTTAAAGGCAGTTCAACCGCTTTCGCTTTTTTTTGTTCAACTGTTTGTTTCGCCGTTGCTTCTTTTATTTGTTTATCACTAGTGCTACTAGTGTTACAACCTACGAGAATAGCAGAAGAAAGTAAAGCGATATATGTATATTTTTTCATTCTATCATCCTTCTATTGTGTTTTAATTATCATCACTTATGTCTTGAAATTATCATTCGTATAAGTGACACTAACTCAAATTTTTGATTTTAAAAATTTGAGTTATACCCTTGTACATCATATCACTATAGAATATAGAGGGGAATACATTTTTGGAATAATTCGGAAAAACACCTTATATTTTTCTGGTGAGGTTTACATAAAAATACATTTAGAAGATGAAAAAACTCCACCTAAACTTCCTTTAGAAAAGGAGAAGTAAGGTGGAGTTTTTTATTAAATAAATAATCCAGCGATTGTTGCAGATAAAATAGAAGCAAGTGTTGATGCAAATAACATTTTCCAACCGAATCTAGATACGACACTTCCCTGTTTTTCAGAAAGAGCACGGATTGTCCCAACGATCGCACCAATTTGGCTAATACTTGCGAAGCTAATTAAGAATACTGTAACGATTCCGACTGTACGTGGAGATAATGTTGATGCAACACCTTTTAAATCAAGGATTGCTACAAACTCGTTTAATACAATCTTCGTACCCATAATTCCACCAGCTGGGATAATATCTTGAGTTGGAATACCCATTAAGAATGCGAATGGAGCAAGTATATAACCGAAGATTTGTTGTAAAGTAACAGCATATCCCATTGCACCTGAAGCTGCGCTAATTACGTAGTTTACAACTTCCATCACACCGATGAAGGCAATCATTAATGCAGCAACGATACCAGCTACTTTTAAACCATCAAGCGCACCGTTAATCATTGCGCCGATAAAGCTGTCTCCGAATAAAGTTCTATCAAATTTTTGAATCACTTCATCTTCTTTCTTCGTATCAACTGGTGTTAATAGCGAACAAACGATTAAGCTTGAGAATAAGTTTAGTGGAAGAGCTGCTAGTACATATTTCGCATCTAACATCATTACATATGATGCTGTAACAGAAGCAGAAACGGAACTCATTGCAGAACAACAAATAATAAACATACGGTTTTTGTTAAAATGCTGTAAATCGTTTTTAATAACGATTAACGCTTCACTTGAACCGAAGAATACAGAGTTTACTGCGTGGAATGACTCGACGCGTGGTAAACCAGTAATTTTTGAAATTGCACCGCCGACAACGCGAACGATGAATGGTAAAACACCTAAATAACTAAAGATAGAAAGTAGTGCTGAGAAAAATACGATAATTAATAATACATTTAAGAAAAAGACAAAATCTCTTTGAATTCCATTAAAGAGAAAATCGACACCTGTCGTACCAAGTTTAATTAGTTTGTTGAAAACTTTACTAATGAAGATGATAATTTGTTGACCAATTTTTGTGCCAAACATAAACCAACCGATTAAAATTTGGAAACCAATCATAATAGCAATTGCACGGAAGTTGATTTTACTTCTATTGTTTGACAAAGCAAAGCATAAACCTAAAACGACAAGAATACCGATAATGCTCATTACATATTGCATGTAGTTGCCCCTTTCAGAAGTTCGTATAAAGTTTGTACATAAAACGCTCGTTATATTACTAAAAATAAAACAAAGAGGTTTTATGTCATACGTAAGATGTCTGACCTTTTAGAAAAATAAAAATAAAAAAAGACCCATATGGATTCACTTTCATCTATGAGAGAAAGCTAATCAATATGAGTCCTTTTTTGCACATAGGCTAATATTCATTAGTTTTCCCCATAGTCCAGCAATTTAAGGTTGCCGGGTAGAAACTCTCGATCCATATTATCGAATATATATGAGGTAACATCGTCCGTATTAAATTAGTAGTAGCGTAACATTAACAGAGAACTATCGTCAATAGCTTTTTTTCTTCCGATAGAAATAGACCATATAAGTATGATAAAATGTAACGCAGTGTTATGAAAAAGAGAGGTCGGAAAATGAGTACAAAAATGACGCCACCAGTTGAAAAAAATGATTTTATAGATGTAGTATTTGAAGATTTAACACATGATGGTGCCGGTGTTGCGAAAGTAAAGGGCTATCCTATTTTCGTTAAAAACGGATTACCAGGTGAAGAAGCACAAATTAAAATTATTAAAGTGAAGAAAAACTTCGCATTCGGTCGTTTAATGAAGCTTCATACAGAGAGCCCATATCGTAAAGATGCAGAATGCCCAGTGTACAATCAGTGCGGCGGTTGTCAGCTTCAGCACTTAACATATGAAGGACAATTACAAGCGAAAGAAAAACAAGTACGTGACGTTATGCAGCGCATTGGCGGATTAAGCGATGTTCCTGTGCACCCTGTACTTGGTATGAAGAACCCATGGGTATACCGTAACAAAGCACAAGTACCAATTGGAGAGCGTGAAGGTGGACTTGTAGCTGGTTTCTATCGCCAAGGAACACATGACATTATTAATATGGAATCATGTTTAATTCAGGCAGAAGAAAACGATACATTAATCCAGGAAGTAAAACGTATTTGTGAAAAACATGGTATTTCGGCATACAACGAAGAGCGTAACAAAGGAACACTTCGCCACGTAATGGCTCGTTACGGACAAGTAACAGGGGAAATTATGCTTGTCTTCATTACTCGTACAGCAGAATTACCAAACAAAAAAGCAATCATTGAAGAAATTGCTGCGAAATTCCCAGAAGTAAAATCGATTGTTCAAAACGTAAACACGAAACGTACAAACGTAATCTTTGGAGACACAACGACAGTACTGTACGGATCAGAATACATTTATGACTTTATCGGTGACATTAAATTTGCCATTTCAGCACGTTCATTCTATCAAGTAAACCCAGAGCAAACGAAAGTGTTATACGATAAAACGTTAGAATATGCAAAACTAGATGGTAACGAAACAGTAATTGATGCCTATTGTGGAATTGGATCAATCTCCTTATTCCTAGCGCAAAAAGCGAAAAAAGTGTACGGCGTTGAAATCGTCCCAGAAGCAATCGAAGACGCAAACCGAAACGCAGCACTAAACAACATGACAAACGCTGAGTTTGGCGTAGGAGAAGCAGAAGTAGTTATTCCAAAATGGTACAAAGAAGGCATAATCGCCGACACAATGGTCGTAGATCCACCGCGTAAAGGTTGTGATGATGCACTACTAAACACAATCATCGACATGAAACCAAAACGCGTCGTATACGTATCATGTAACCCAGCAACATTAGCACGTGACTTAAAAGTACTAGAAGAAGGCGGATATAAAACGCAGGAAGTACAACCTGTTGATATGTTCCCGCATACGACTCATGTGGAGTGTGTAGCTTGGCTTAAGTTGGTATAATAGGAAAGCAGTTGATATAGGAGAATCTATACCATCTGCTTTTTGGTTTACAAAAATACCATTTATAAGCGATTTTAGTTAAAATAAATATTGCTGATTTTCATAAATTATAAATTGAGAGTTTGAAATTGTATTCATAGTGAGAGGATTTGAATTTGAAATGATAGATAATTTTTGGCGTGATTTACCACGACCATTTTTCGTACTTGCACCAATGGAAGATGTGACAGACGTTGTTTTCCGTCACGTAGTAAGTGAGGCAGGTCGCCCAGACGTATTCTTCACAGAGTTCACAAACTCGGATAGCTATTGTCATCCAGAAGGTATGAAAAGTGTACGTGGCCGTTTAATTTTTACAGAAGATGAACAACCAATCGTGGCGCATATTTGGGGAGATAATCCTGAATATTTCCGTCAAATGAGTATTGGTATGGCAGAGTTAGGATTTAAAGGTATTGATATTAACATGGGTTGCCCTGTACCGAACGTAGCATCAAGAGGAAAAGGTAGCGGCCTTATTCTACGTCCAGACGTTGCGGCAGAACTTATTCAAGCAGCAAAAGCGGGCGGACTACCTGTCAGCGTAAAAACACGACTGGGCTTTAAAGAATTAAGCGAATGGGAAGATTGGTTAACGCATATTTTTAAACAAGATATCGCAAACCTTTCTATTCACTTACGTACAAGAGAAGAAATGAGCCAAGTCGATGCGCACTGGGAGCTAATTCCAGAAATTAAAAAATTACGTGATCGTATTGCACCAAATACGCTAATAACAATAAACGGAGACATTCCTGACCGTAAAACTGGGCTGGAACTTGCTGAAAAATACGGCATTGATGGTGTAATGATCGGACGAGGTATCTTTAAAAATCCATTTGCTTTCGAAAAAGAGCCAAGAGAGCATAGCAGTAAAGAACATTTAGATCTTTTAAGACTACAACTCGATCTTCAAGATCAATATGCAGAAGTATTACCACGCTCTATCACAGGACTACATCGCTTCTTCAAAATTTATGTAAAAGGCTTCCCGGGAGCTGCTGAACTAAGAAATCAATTGATGAGCACAAAATCGACGGATGAAGTACGCGCATTACTTGATAAGTTTGAGGCGAGTGCTAATGTGGTAGAAGGTAGTGAAACGGTGTAACTTTTGAAAGTTACACTGTTTCATTTTAATTAAGGTGAACTGTACCACAAATAAAAAGTAAAACTTAAGTAAATATAATCAATATATTTCACTTGAATTTTACGTAACATTCACGTTTGAGTTGCCTACCAAATTAGAGTTGCATAAAAAGAAATGGACTAAACTATATCAGGTTAGTCCATTTTTAAGTGTGTTAATTAATAGTAAATCCCCATCCTTTTTTGCTTTATTAATATTATCCTTAAAGGAAGGAGCTATCCCACTACCAACTAAAATACCTTTTACAGTATTTGATTAAAGGCGTTTCTATCGATAGGACCTTTCTTAATTTCTAATACAATAAATTCGTTATTAGAAGTATCTCTTAATAATAAATAAAATCATCCCCACAAGCATTAATCCACCTAAGACTACAAAACCTCCCCCTAAAATGTTAAAGTAGTAACTTAACGACATTCATTTACACATGCTAAAAGCATTAAGATAATCAACATTTCAGGAGGCAAAACAATGGCAATGAGCAACAACGATATATTAAAAAGAGTAAGGTACGCTTTAGATATAAGAGATATAGATATGGTAGAAATCTTTAAACTTGGTGGTATGGAAGTAACGAAAGAAGACGTAGTTGATATGCTTACAAAAATAAAGAGAGCTCCTCAGCATGAAGCTGAAAATGATGATGTAATCGAAGATGAGTACGTAAAAACATGCGATATGATGATGTTAGAGGCATTTTTAAATGGATTTATTACTTTAAAAAGAGGAAAGCAAGATCCGAAACCAGGACAACCAGCACCTGTACAAAGCAAAGAGAGTGCGAATAACCTTCTTCTAAAGAAAATGAAAATTGCACTATCTTTAACGAGTGAGGATGTACTTGATATATTAGATAGCGTAGGCGTTACGGTAACAAAGGGAGAACTAGGCGCTCTATTAAGAAAAAAAGGCCATAAAAATTACAAAGAGTGCGGCGATAGATACGCAAGGAATTTCATTAAGGGATTAGGTGTAAAGTATAGAGGGTAATGAGTCCGATGAATCGGTAAATGATATAATAGGTAGAGTAGGGCGTTTGTGTCCTATTCTTTTTTATTTGTAAAATAATACACTAGGTGATGAAATGATACATACATATTTAGGTGAGACAATTAATTTTCATATAACTTATAAGAAGAAAAAGTCCGTGCGTCTTTTTGTAGATTCGTATGGAAATGTGGAAGTGCAGGCTCCGAAAGGGACACCTGTTGAATACTTAGTCCAGCTGCTGGAGGAGAAGTGGGATTGGATTCAGAAAACACGTAAGGAAATGCAGGAGCGAGCGCTTGGACCACAGGAAAAGGATTATGATCAAGGAGAGGGTTTTCTGTATTTAGGAAGTACGTATCCGATACAGATTTCCCAAGATGCAAGCATTGAGCAAGACAATGCAGTGTTTGAAGAGGATAAGCTACATATTTATGTGAAAGAGCTTAAGGATGAGAAAGTCCAGCAGGCTTTAAAACGATTTTATTATAAGCAGTGTAAAACTTTAGTAGAGAAGAGTATTAAAGTGCATCAAAGTAATTTCAAAACAAAACCGCGTTCTATTCGTATTACAGATAGTAGCCGCACATGGGGTACTTGCGATTCAAATTTACAGCTAACATTTAATTGGAAGTTAGCGATGGCACCACAGCAAGTAATTGATTATGTAGTTGTTCATGAAATGTGCCATATGGTTCATTTAAATCATGATCGCTCTTTTTGGCGTCTTGTCGGGAAAATAATGCCTGATTATAAGGAAATGGAGAATTGGTTAGCGTTATCTAGTTGGAAGATGACGGTTTAATTATTAATTTGGAATAAAACCAAGTAGAACCCTAATACATTAGGGTTCTTTTTGTATATGAATTATCTTCTAAACTTTACAATGAAAGTATCTTCTTTTTTTTCCATCTCATACCCACGATACCCCTCCGAAAGCAATGCCTGTTGTTTCCCAGCATCACTCATCAGAATATGCTTAACATCTGTCCAATCTCTTTCTTTATCACTGCGCAATTCCTTCACAAAAACATACCGCATACTCCCGCCATATTTTGCCTTCAATGCAGCAATCTCCATTCCTTGCGCAAATTTATCCTTTAAACTTGGAATGTTAAAAGGAGCAACGGTGCAGCAAACGTAATCGTATTTGCTGTCTTCTTTTTGTAATTCATCCATGATAACTGTCGCCAATATTTTTTGCATCCCATTTCCTCGGCTGTTCGGGTGAACATTTGAAATTTCTTGATAGATGACGCGGTGTAGTTCGCTTTCTGGTATACCAATATCAAGTCCTAAATGTTCATCGTCGATAGGAGGGACGAGTAGGGCACGAAATGCGATGAGTTCGTTTTCTATAAAAGCACCGATCATCATGCCGTTTCCTTCTAGAATGTATTGAAATTCTTCTAATGAGAGTGGTTGTAAGCGACTTTTATCCTCTAGCGCCTCAACTACAACGTTTTGTAGTGATAAGATTTGTTCAATGTTCTCTAGTGTTAGTAATGTAACGTGAAATGGTTCGTTATTTTGTTTTAATGATCCTTTGTATAGAACCGTCATGCGTTAGTCCTCCTTTAGCGTACAACGTCTTGAAAGACGGTTAGTTCTTGTAATGTATTTTGGTTTATTTCAATGCCGAGTCCTGGCTTTTCGTTTAAGCGAAT
The DNA here is from genome assembly GCF_053345335.1 of Bacillus sp. M5A3_1b. Lineage (NCBI taxonomy): Bacteria > Bacillati > Bacillota > Bacilli > Caryophanales > Bacillaceae > Bacillus > Bacillus sp. M5A3_1b. Next base: position 52,904 of record NZ_JBKEZY010000012.1, read on the forward strand.
AAATGGTACGTCGTAATGTAAGTTTCCGATGTCTTTCGTGAACTTTAATGGACCTGTAAGTTCAACGCTCGTAATGATTTTTTTCGAGAAAGCGACATGGAATCCTGCGGAAGAGGCAACGGATGATTCGACCATGGATCCAACTTGGCATTCAATGCCTGCCATTTCTGCTTGATGAGCGAGTTTTACAGCGGGATATATGCCGCCGCATTTCATTAGTTTTATATTTACTTTATCAGCCGCGTCTAATTTAATGATTTGGCGCATTTCACGAGAACCTTTTAATCCTTCATCAATCATAAGCGGAAGGTCTGTTTTAGAACGAATGTGAGCCATTGCGTCAATATCGTCCGCTATAACAGGCTGTTCAATCCAGTCGATGTTTAAATGATCTAATGAACGAAGTGCCGTTAATGTGTTGGCGCTATTTTTCCATCCTTGGTTTACATCAACGCGAATCGCAATATCATTTCCTACACGTCCACGTACCGCTTCAATACGTTTTACATCTTCTTTTACATTCGTACCGACTTTCATTTTGAAAGATCGGTAACCTTTTTGAATCATGGAAGCAGCTTCTTCAGCCATGTCTTCAGGTTCGGCGATACTTAAGACGTGAGTGACAGGGAAGTCTTCATGGTAGCGTCCGCCAATTAATTGATATACAGGTTGATTTAGTTTTTTGCCCATTATATCAAAACAAGCAATATCAATTGCGGCCTTCGCAGTAGGCACACCGTAAATTGTATTGTCCATCATATCGTGTATTTTCTCGATATTCATTGGATTTTGCCCGATGAGCGCAGGAGCAAGTGTATGTTTTAAAGTATGGAAAGTACTTTCCCATGATTCGCCTGTAACGTGATCATCAGCAACGCCCTCACCGTAACCGATAATGCCTTCATCTGTTTCCATTTTGACGATAATAGAAGGCATATCAGAATAAGAACCATAACTAATAACAAACGGATCGCGAAGTGGTAAACGAATTGCGTAAAGATGAATAGCTGTAATTTTCATTAGGTAGAGACCCCTTCCTGTTTACAATAGTTTTGTACATTTGATATAGTTGACGTTAAATAGTCGTTAATTAATGATAAGGAGTTAGAGAAATGATGATAAAAATTGCAGTTGTCGGTTCAAAAGAGTTTATGGAGACACTTTTACCTGTCGCTCATAAACTAGAAGAAATAGAGATTGATCCATATATTTACCTTCATCCGGCGGAATCTTCTGAACTTTTAAAGCGTTTAAAGCCTTGTGACTTCATCTTTTTCTCAGGTGCTTTACCTTATTATATGGCAAAAGAAATAAGAGAACAATTACGAATTCCAAGTACGTACTTACAGCAAGACGAGACAACGGTCGTATCTTCCATTCTTTCTGTCATGTATCACCAAGGTATTCAACCACATAACATTTCAATTGATTTAGTAGACCGCTCATTCATTACAAATGTGTTCCATGATATCGGTATAAAAGAAAGTCCGCAAGTGTTTGATTATGAAAATATGCTGTGGAGTAAAGAAGAAATAAATAGGATTATGGATTTTCATATAGCTAAATATCAATCAGGAGAAGCTCATTTAGCTTTAACTAGTATTCATGCTGTCTATGATGAACTTCAAAAAATAGGTATTCCTTCAGAGCGTATGATTGATCCAACACAGTCCATTATACATGGGTTAAAAGATGCAAAAATAAAAGCTGAGTTAGCAAAAAGCCATTCAGCTACTGTCGGTGCTTGTATGATTTCTTCTTTAGAATTACGAGAAGGTTTGCTTGAGCAATTAGATGCTATTTCAAAAGCACTATGTGGTTCATTTAAAAAAGTTGATGAAGTGACGTTCATTTTGTATACGACTCGTGGTGATATTGAATCGATTATAAAAACAAATATGATAAATAATTTATTTGCGAATATAGAAAGAACGATAGCTATTGGATTTGGTTACGGAAAAACTGTGAAGGAAGCAGAGCAAAATGCTAAAATCGCTCAAAGTTTCGCGAAGAATAATCCAATAGACCACTGTTTTTATATACTAACAAGTGATAAAGAACTATTTGGTCCGTTCCCGAAAGAACAGAGAGTACAAAGTTTGAAGAATGACAACCCGGAACTCATGAAAATAGCGAAGGAAACGAAACTAAGTCCAGCAAACTTATCAAAAATTATTCAATTTAGTCAATCACATCCATCATTGAATTTTACAGCAGCAGATCTTTCTGAATACTTACAAGTGACTCGCCGATCAACAGAAAGGTTATTAAAGAAACTAGTTGATTATGGGTATGCTCATATTTGCGGCGAGGAAATGCCCTATCAACAAGGGCGCCCCCGCGCAATATATGAAATGAATTTACCGGTATCTCTAAGCTTCTAGTTGAGCCTTTTGTTTTTTTAGTAGTTCCGCTTTTTCAATGTCTGATAGTTTCGTAATTGTGAGACCAGTTATGCCGTAAAGGATTGAAATAATAGGTACGATGAAATTCAATATAGCATAAGGAGCATATTCGAATGCGCCAACTCCAAGTGTTGCGAGTATAAATACACCACATGTATTCCAAGGTACGAAAACAGAAGTTAATGTTCCGCCATCTTCTAATGCTCTGGATAAATTTTTAGAATGTAGTCCTTTTTCTGTGTATGCATTTGCGTACATTCTTGAAGGAACAACAATCGAAATATATTGTTCAGAGCAAGTAAGGTTGGTTGCAAAGCAAGATGCGATAGTAGAAGCGATAAGTCCTTTTGCTGATGTCGCTAATTTTAAAATTTGATTTACAATTGCGCGAAGAATACCAGTATGTTCTAATACTCCTCCAAAGGTCATAGCGACAATTGTCATCGAAACTGTATTCATCATCGAATTTAAGCCACCACGGTTAAAGAGTTCGTCTACTAGCTTGTTGCCAGTGTCTATGACAAATCCATTTTGGAGTGCACCGACAGATGAGGAGACAGAACCACCTTGAATAAAGACTTGTGATAAAAATCCTAAAATGATACCTACGAGAATAGCTGGTATAGCAGGAACTTTTTTAGCGACCAATACCATAACGACTACAGGTATGATTAGTAGGAAAGGAGAGATAACAAAGTTTTGTTGCAATACTTGTAATGTTTGATCGATACCTTTTGCATCAATATTGTTAGCGCCGAAGCTTCTTCCTAAGAACGCATAAACGATAAGAGTAATAATTAAACCTGGAATTGTAGTAAATAACATATGACGAATATGTGTGAATAAATCTGTATTTGTTAATCCTGCGGCTAAGTTTGTCGTGTCTGAAAGCGGTGACATTTTATCGCCGAAGTAAGAACCGGAAATGATAGCACCGGCAACCATTGGAGCTGGGATTCCCATACTTAGGCCAATTCCCATTCCTGCAACACCAATTGTTCCCATTGTAGACCAAGAGCTACCGATAGCTAATGCAACAATAGAACAAATAATTGTAATTGAAACTAAAAATAGTGATGGAGTTAAAAGATTTAAACCGTAATAAATCATTGTTGCGACGATTCCGCCGCCAATCCAAGCACCGATCGTTAAACCTACTAGAATAATGATAACGATAGCGGGTAATGCGAGGCGAATTCCTTTATACATTGCTTCTTCAATGTCGTTCCATTTGTAACCGTAACGCCAAGCGACGATAGAAGCAACGGTTGTACCGATAATAAGTGGGACGTGAGGGCTTTGTTTTAATACAACAATTGTAACCATCATAACTGCAACTGTAATGATAATAGGGATTATTGCTACGCCAAAAGGTATTTCTTTTTTCATAAACTGCCTCCTCATTATGTATGTTTATATTTTTAGAATTGTCGCAAAATAGACGCTATTAAGTTATAATAACTAAAAAATGATATAAGCGTCAATAAAAAACAGAAAATAAGGAATGTTCTATCGTTATGAAGTGAGTTGTCGATTGCATTTAAAAATAAACAATTGACTTTTTTCTTAAAATTCAATATGTTCATAAAAACATCTGTTTTTCATAAGTATAATTAACCTGAATGGTTTTGGAATTTGGGAAGGAGAATGTAGCTTTGAAAACATTAGAACTACAAGAGCGGTTAACTGAAATTTTTCAGTATTTACATGAAAACCCTGAAGTGAGTTGGAAAGAGCATGAAACGACAGCGTATATTACTAACTTTTTAAAAGAAGAAGGAATTTCATATAAAATATTTGATGATTGCCCAGGCGTGATTGCTGAAATTGGAAGCGGAAATCCAGTTATTGCAATTCGTGCCGATATGGATGCACTTTGGCAAGAAGTGGACGGAGAGTTTAAAGCGAATCATTCATGTGGTCACGATGCTCATATGACAATTGTGATGGGGCTTATTTTACAATTGAAAAATATGAGATGGGATAGTGGAACGGTTAGGTTTATTTTTCAGCCGGCAGAGGAAAAAGGAAATGGTTCTTTAAAGATGGTAGAGAAGGGTGCCGTGGATGATGCTGACTTCTTATTTGGTGTTCATCTAAGACCGATTGAAGAACTACCTTTGAACCAAGCTGCCCCATCTATTCGTCACGGAGCAGCAGGATTTTTAGAAGGAACGATTCATGGAGATGATGCACATGGGGCACGTCCGCATCAAGGGATAAATGCAATTGATGTCATTTCTATGATTAATATCGGTTTAAAAAATATATGGTTACCACCGCAAAGCTCCTATTCAGTGAAGATGACAAGGTGCCAAGCTGGCGGAGATAATTTAAATATTATTCCGGGTAACGGCCATTTTAGCTTAGATGTTAGGGCAGAGAGTAATACATTATTAGAAGAATTGAAGAAAAAAATAGAGCATGTAATAGAATCGGCCGCATCGATGGGATCGAAAACCTCATACAAATGGATCGACCTTGCACCAGGAGCTGAAGTGTCAGAAGAAGCTGAGCGCTTTATGCGAAAAGGAATTCTTGAAGTATACGGGGAAGAGGGATGCACTGGACCGCTGTATACGACAGGAAGCGATGATTTTCATTACTACACAGTGAAGAGACCACATTTAAAAGCTGTCATGCTTGGACTAGGGGCAAACTTACAACCTGGATTACACCATCCATATATGAAGTTCGATCATAGGTGTATTATGGATGGAGTAGAAATATTGAAACAAACTGTATTGAAAGTGTTAGAAGGCAGGGGCTAGAGAGCTCCTGTTTTTTTGTAGGAATTTGTCGTTAAGTCGATATCCTTTGTCGAAACGTCGATATATTGAGAAAATCGTTGATATATTTGAAATTACGATAGATATATTGAGAAAATCGTCGATATAATTTCACGTACCTATTGACTTGATGAAAAATGAGTCTCCAGTACATGGTGTATAATAATAAGTACCATTTCTTAATAGGAGAAGTCGAATGAACGAACAATATTATGATGCAGTTTTACATATAAAAACAGTCGGTGAGCAAAAAGGATTTAACAAGTCTATGCATTATCATCGTTATGAACCGACGCCGTATAGCGGATTAGATGAGTTATTGAATCAATATGAAATAAGAAGTAGCGACCAGATTATAGACTTTGGATGTGGAAAAGGACGATTGAACTTTTACATGCACCATAAGTGTGGTGCTTCAGCGATTGGAATTGAAATGAATGAAGAGTTTTATAAAGAAGCGTTGGATAATCTTGATCGTTATGCACGCAAGGTAAGAAACAGTAAAGATAAAATTCGGTTTGAATGCTGTTTAGCGCAGGAGTATGAGATTAATCCACGTGATAACCGGTTTTATTTCTTTAATCCATTTTCTATACAAGTATTTATGAACGTAGTAAATAATATTTTACTTTCGGTAGAAGAGGCGGAGAGAGAAGTTGATATTATTTTATACTATCCTTCTGAAGATTATATTTTCTTCTTGGAGAATCAGACTGCGTTTGAGCTGAAGAGGGAAGTAAGGTTGCCTGGGGCTTATGAGAAGAATGGGAATGAGAGGTTTTTAGTTTATACATTAAGATTATAAAAAAGCAGGTGCCGAGGCACCTGCTTTTCTTTACTCACGTCTATATAATTAGTTACGGATTAAGTAATCAAATGCACCTAAAGCTGCGTTTGCACCTGAACCCATAGAGATGATGATTTGTTTGTACGGATTATTTGTACAGTCACCTGCAGCAAACACTCCTGGTACATTTGTAGCGCCGTGCTTGTCTGTTACGATTTCACCGCGAGCGCGTTCAACTGTTTCGCCTAACCAGTCTGTGTTTGGCACAAGACCGATTTGTACGAATACACCTTGTAATTCAACGTGATGAACTTCTTCAGTTTCACGATCGATGTAAGAAATACCGTTTACTTTATCAGTACCAGTGATTTCTTTCGTTTGAACGTTTTTCAGAACAGTTACGTTTGGTAAGCTGTTAAGACGCTCTTGTAATACAGCATCAGCTTTTAATTCTGGCATGAATTCAAGAACAGTTACGTGCTTAACGATACCTGCTAAGTCGATAGCTGCTTCAATACCAGAGTTACCTCCGCCGATAACTGCTACGTCTTTTCCGATGAATAATGGACCGTCACAGTGTGGGCAGTATGCTACACCTTTATTTTTGAACTCAGCTTCACCTGGTACGCCAACGTTACGCCAGCGAGCACCTGTTGAAACGATTACGCTTTTACTTTTCAAAATAGCGCCGTTTTCAAGTTCCACTTCAATAAGTTCTTTTTTCTCTAAACGTTTCGCACGTTGTAGATTCATTACATCGATGTTGTATTCTTTTACGTGCTCTTCAAGGCTTGCTACTAGCTTAGGACCTTCAGTGCGTTTTACGCTGATGAAGTTCTCAATGCCCATAGTATCCATTACTTGACCACCGAAGCGCTCAGCAACGATACCAGTGCGGATGCCTTTACGTGCTGCATAAATTGCTGCACTTGCACCAGCAGGGCCGCCACCAACAACAAGAACATCGTATGGATCTTTATCAGAAAGCTCTGATGCATCTGGACCGTTACCCATTTTAGCTAAAATTTCTTCAAGTGTCATACGACCGCTTCCGAAAGATTCGCCGTTTAGGAAAACTGTTGGTACTGCCATGATGTCTTTGCTTTCTACTTCCTCTTTGAATGCAGCGCCATCAATCATAGTATGTGTAATACCAGAGTTTAGAACGCTCATTACGTTAAGAGCTTGTACAACATCAGGACAGTTATGACAACTTAGGCTGATATAAGATTCAAAATGATATTCGCCTTGAATGTTTTTAATTTGATCGATTAATTTTTGTTCAACTTTTGGAGCGCGTCCACTTACTTGTAGTAAAGCTAACACTAATGAAGTAAATTCGTGTCCTAATGGAATACCAGCGAATACTACACCAGTGTCTTCACCAGGGCGATTTACGCTAAAGCTTGGTGTTCTCTCTAATTCAACTTTTTCTACTGTAATCTTAGATGACATAGTAGCTAATTCGTCTACTAGAGCTAACATATCTTTAGATACGTCGTCGTCTCCAGCGCTTACTTTAAGTAAAATATCGTTCTCCATTAACTGAAGGTATTGGGATAGTTGTGTTTTTATATCTGCATCTAGTATCATTTTGATCGAACTCCTTAGATTTTGCCTACAAGGTCAAGGCTTGGTTTAAGTGTTGCAGAACCCTCTTGCCATTTAGCTGGGCAAACTTCACCTGGGTTGTTACGTACGTATTGAGCTGCTTTAATTTTGTTAACAAGAATGCTTGCGTCACGGCCGATACCGTCAGCATTGATTTCCATAGATTGGATAACGCCGTCTGGATCGATGATGAATGTACCACGAGCAGCAAGACCTTCTTCTTCCATTAAAACGTTGAAGTTTGTAGTGATTGTGCGAGTTGGGTCACCAATCATAATGTATTCGATTTTGCCGATAGTTTCTGAGCTATCATGCCATGCTTTGTGAGTGAAGTGAGTGTCTGTAGATACAGAGTATACTTCAACGCCTAAGTCTTTAAGAGTTGCATATTGGTTTTGTAAGTCTTCAAGTTCAGTTGGACAAACGAATGTGAAGTCAGCTGGGTAGAAACAAACTACACTCCATTTTCCTTTTAAACTTTCGTCAGTAACTTGGATAAATTCTCCATTATGGTAAGCATTAGCTTTAAACGGTTTTACTTCTGTGCCGATTAATAACATATTAAAATTCCTCCTAAATGTTGGTTTTGAGCATCAAAAAATAGTGTGCTCATAAAATATATTTTTTAATTAACTATAATAATTCTAATTCGATATTAATTATCATATAGAAGTGGTTATTTTGTCAAGAGAATAAACCAACTTTATATCAATTTAATTAATATTTATTCTCAATTAAGGGTGTTAGAGAATGAAAAGGTAGTTTTCATGTAATCGATTTTCAATGAGTATGTAAAAGTGTAGTGTGTATGTTAGAGACATGGTGTAAGTATAAATTGTTAGGAAGAGAATACTTCTTAGAAGTTGTGGAGTTGAAAAGGATTGCTTATTTCTATTTTACAAAGAATTGTGTGATAAATAAAATAAAATGAATTAAAATCTTTTTGAACAATTTTTATCATCTCAAATATATAATTAGGAAGTATATTGCAATGATAGAGAAACATTGACTCAAGATGTTAACAAGATATAATAAAACCTAGATATACCTTTCAAAAAGACGATATAATATAGGATGAAAAAATTTCAACCTATTATTTTTTATAGCTTTTAGAAAACGCTTACAATTGGTGTGGAGGGGAAACCATGTCTAAGTTCACAAAGTATTTTTTAATGGAAGCTAATGATGTGATTGTATATGTGAAAGAGAAATTATGTAAGTTTGAGGATGCAAAGGGGTTACAGTGTAAAGAAATAGGTGATGGTAATTTAAATTATGTATTCCGCGTTTGGGATGAACAGAAGAACATTTCTGTCATTGTAAAACAAGCTGGGGATACTGCAAGGATTTCAGATGAGTTTAAGTTGTCGACGGATCGTATTCGTATAGAATCAGATGTTTTGCAGTTAGAGGAGGAGTTAGCACCTGGGCTCATTCCAAAGGTGTATTTGTTTGATAGTGTGATGAATTGTTGCGTAATGGAAGATTTATCGGACCACACAATATTGCGTACAGCACTTATAAAACATCAAATGTTTCCGAAGCTTGCGGATGATTTAACGACCTTTTTGGTAAATACACTTTTATTAACATCGGATGTTGTAATGAATCATAAAGAAAAGAAGGAGCTTGTGAAAAATTATATAAATCCTGAATTATGTGAGATTACAGAAGACCTCGTATACGCTGAGCCATTTACAAATCATAATAAGCGTAATGAGTTGTTTCCGTTAAATGAAGGATGGATTAGAGAGCATATTTATAGTGATAAAGAGCTTCGTATGGAAGTCGCAAAACTTAAGTTTTCTTTTATGACGAATGCACAGGCGCTTATTCATGGTGATCTGCATACTGGTTCTGTTTTTGTAAAAAATGATTCCACAAAGGTTATTGATCCTGAGTTTGCCTTTTATGGACCGATGGGATATGACGTTGGGAATGTAATGGCGAATTTAATGTTTGCTTGGGTGAATGCAGATGCGACCATGACGCCTGGCGCTGAGAAGGATACGTATATGAGTTGGCTACAAGCGACAATGGTAGAGGTAATTGATTTGTTTAAGAAGAAATTTTTAGAGGCTTGGGATATTCATGTGACCGAGATTATGGCGAAAGAAGAAGGCTTTAACGAAGTATATTTACAATCTGTATTAGAGGATACAGCTGCAGTGACGGGGCTTGAGTTAATTCGTCGTATTGTTGGGCTAGCGAAAGTACAGGATATTACTTGCATCGAGAATGAGGAAGCACGTGCTAGAGCAGAACGTATTTGTCTTCAAGTAGCGAAGAAATTTATTTTACGGGCTAATCAATATAAAACAGGCACAAGCTTTGTAGAAACGTTAAAAGAACAGTCAATGCACTATGCAAAGTAAGGGGAGAAGATGATGGAAGAGCAATTAATACCCATCCAGTGGAAAGGTGATTCTTTAGTTTTATTAGATCAAACATTATTACCAAATGAGGTTGTCTATGAATCTTTCAAGACAGCTGAAAGCGTTTGGGATGCCATTCAAGTAATGAAAGTAAGAGGAGCGCCAGCAATTGGTGTTTCAGCAGCGTATGGTGTGTATTTAGGAATAAAGGAAGTTATTCAAAGTACGATGGAAGACTTTATAGAGGAAGTCAAAAAGGTATGTGCATATTTGGCAACATCAAGGCCGACAGCAGTAAATTTATTCTGGGCACTTGAAAGAATGGAGGCAGTCGCAGCAGAGAACTCACATTTATCAATCGCTCAGTTGAAAGATAGATTACTAGAAGAGGCAAAAGAGATTCATAGAGAAGATCAAGAAATTAACCGTCAAATCGGAGAACATGCATTAACATTATTCCATGATGGAATGGGAGTATTAACACATTGTAATGCTGGTGCGTTAGCGACGACTAAGTATGGTACTGCAACAGCTCCAATGTACTTAGCGAAAGAAAAAGGATGGGACTTAAAAATTTATTCAGATGAAACTCGTCCTAGATTACAAGGTTCAACGTTAACAGCATTAGAACTACAGCGGGCGGGAATTGATGTTACAGTCATTACGGATAACATGGCAGCTATGGTCATGTCACAAGGGAAGATTGATGCGGTAATCGTTGGGTGCGATCGTGTGGCAGCAAACGGTGATGTAGCAAATAAAATTGGTACATTAGGCGTATCTATTTTAGCAAAATACTACAACATTCCGTTTTATGTAGCAGCACCAACACCGACAATCGACTTAAAAACACCGACAGGAAAAGAAATTCCAATCGAGGAAAGAGATGCTTCTGAAGTGATTAATCGCTTCGGACAATATTCTGCTCCGAAAGAAAGTAAAGTATATAATCCGGCATTTGATGTCACGCCACATGAAAATGTAACAGCGATTATTACGGAAAAAGGGATTGTAAAAGCACCGTTTACGGAGAACTTAAAAAAGCTATTTCAATAAGTAGATAGATTTAAAAGGTCAGTCATCATAAGCTTCATACTTAGGGGGATGTATATGTTATTACAAAAAGAAAGAGAAGAAATTGTAGCGTATGGAAAGAAAATGATTTCTAGCGGTTTAACAAAGGGGACTGGGGGTAATATTAGTATTTTCAATCGTGAACAAGGTCTTGTTGCGATTAGCCCAAGTGGTTTAGAGTATTATGAAACAAAACCTGAAGATGTAGTTATATTAAACTTAGATGGTGAAGTGGTAGAGGGAGAGAGAAAACCGTCAAGCGAGCTCGATATGCACCTTATTTATTATAGAAATCGTGAAGATATAAATGCGCTTGTGCATACACATTCACCTTATGCGAAGACAATTGCATCATTAGGGTGGGAGCTTCCTGCTGTATCATATTTAATTGCTTTCGCAGGCCCGAATGTACGCTGTGCACCGTATGAAACATTTGGTACGAAGCAATTAGCAGATGCTGCTTTTGAAGGCATGATTGATCGCCGTGCCGTTTTACTTGAAAACCACGGTTTAATTGCAGGTGCAAATAACATAAAAATGGCGTTTACTGTTGCAGAAGAAATTGAGTTTTGTGCGCAAATTTATTATCAAACGAAAAGCGTCGGAGAGCCGAAGCTATTGCCAGAAGATGAGATGGCGAATTTGGCGAAGAAGTTTGAAGGGTATGGGCAGCAGTAAAATGGAGCAAAAACTGAAGTGAACCCGAATAGTGGTATATGAAAAAATACCTCTGGAATTCGCATACTTAGTATGCGAATTCCAGAGGTGTTTTCGTTTGAAGACAAGAGGATTCGGGTGCGGAAATTTCAAGGTAATCACAAGTGTGATCCAAAATTTAGATACACCGATACCGTTACTTTAAAAAGGTGTGTAATTGGTATTGGGAAGAAAAAATGGTTCAAATGGACGCACTATCAGTCTGATATTGTGGTTACCCCATTTTTAAAAATGACTAAGTGTCTAATAGGGTCATCAGTTTTTTGAATGTTCTATATATTCATCTTATCATAATAAATAAATGTATTGTAGACTATTAATCGGATTAGTTATTATTTATAATTAAGGAAAAAAATTACTAAAAAGGAGAATGTTATATGAATTTTTTATCGAAAAAGATTTTAACAGGGCTAATTGTGGGAGCTATGAGTATATCTGTATTAACTCCATCAATTAATGCTGAGATTAACGACTCGCAAAAAGAGGCAAACTCTACAGCTCAAATAATTGAAAAAAACACAGGAATCGATGATGTTTTAAAGGATTTTAAAATGGGATCAAAAGAAACAAAAATTATTGAAAATGCATCAGGTACAGTGAATATTCCAACTACATTAAACTCAGAACCTATTACTATTAAGGATAGAGCGGAATCTTTACATATTTCTCTTCCAGACCTGAATTCAAGTGAAGTTATTCAAACAGATAATGGAACTCTTATTTATCAAGATGAAAATCAACCAGCTGATTTAGCGGTACAAACTACTAAAGATGGTGTTCGATCGTTAATTAAAATTAAAAATCAATCCGCTCCAAAAGAGTATGAGTTTGCTATTGATATTCCAAGTGGTGGTAAACTAGTTGCATCTGCAGAATATTTGGGTGAAGAATTTGATACAGGCGAAGTATTTATAGTTGATTCGGAAAATATTATTCAAAGTGTCTTTTTACCAGCTTGGGCGAAAGATGCAAATGGAAAACCGGTTTCTACACACTATAAAATCGATGGGAATAAATTGATTCAAGTGGTAGATTTTGATGAAAACACTGCATTTCCAGTGATTGCTGATCCAGATTGGATGAAAATAGCTAAATGTTCAGGTGCTTTAGCTGCTTTTGTAGGTGGAAATTTAATTGCTGTTTCTAAATTAATTAAAATTAAACAATATATTAAATCATTAGGTGGTTTTGGTGAAGCTGCAAGAGCTCTTGTAGGAGCGTCTACTTGGGAAGAAAGAATGCGTGTTGGTGGAAAAGCTCTTGTAGGCCTAGCTGGAGAATTAACTGGTGCTACAGCTGTTTGGGCTGCATGTAAATAGGTTTTTTATGATGGAATGGATACTTGTAGGGATTAATGTTTTATTTGGCTTATTTATTTTGATATCTGGATTAATATATCTTAAAAATACAGTTATGACTTATAAAGAGGATATTGAAACTAAAAATAGTAATAAAGAATCTGATTTTTCTAGTGTAGTAGATATTGTTATTGTCTGTATTTTTATACTTATGCCAACTTGGATTAATAATTCGAAGGTTGATTTTTTAGTAGATATAATATTACCTGGTTTTATTATCGCAGGTGGCATAAAAAGCATTCAATATCTTTTTCCTAATAGGATATCAGGCACAAAATATCTAAAATATCTCATATTTATTATTTTAGGTGTTTTAAATGGAATACTTATTTAATGCTAAGATAGGAAACTAAAAAGTCTAGCTAGTAATACTAAAGTGAACCCGGATAGTGGTACATGAAAAAAACACCTTCTGAATTCGCATACTAAGTATGCAAATCCAATGGAGGTGTTTTTCGTTTGAAAACAAGAGTTTATTCCCCAGAAGAAATAAATTGGAAAGTGATTGAAATGAAAAAGGATGCTTATTCAAATTGTACTATTATGGGAAAACCTGGAATTAAAAATGTTTCCCAAATTAAGACATGGATGAAAAAGAATTTAGGAAACAGATGGTTTAGGTGGTTTGATAAGTGTCCCTTTTTCGGGGTCACTTCACTCTTGAGGGTGTTTCTTACGCCTTCTTAAGCAACAAATACATAAAGTAAGGAGCACCAATTAAAGCAACGACAATACCTGCTGGGATGCCATTAGGATCAACGATGTTTCGTCCGATTGTGTCTGCTAATAGCAATAGCCATCCGCCGATTAAAAGGGCGATAGGCATGAAAATTTGATGTCTTGGACCTACTAAAGATTTCGCGATATGAGGAGCCATTAGTCCGATAAAGCTAATTCCTCCTGTTACGGAAACAGCTGCAGCTGCAAGCGCAACGGCTGCAACTAATAAGTATCTGCGTTCTTTTTCAATTTCAATTCCAACACCGATTGCGACTGGCTCGTTTAATGCTAGGATGTTTAATCGATTTGCTTTATAGAAAACGAACGGAATTAATACGATTAACCATGGGAGCATTGCTAAAACGAAGATCCAGTCATCTCCCCAAATATTTCCGGCAATCCATTTTGAAATAAAGTCCACTTTCATACGATCAGCGGATGAAATAAGGACAATCATCATTCCAGATAGTGCAAATGAAAAACCGATACCAGTTAATGTTAATCGTATTGGCTGAAGTCCAGTTGATTTACTATATGAAAATACGTAAATTAGAATAGCTGTCAGAAAAGCCCCGATAAATCCAACGACAGGTAGTAAGTAAAGGAATGAACCTACATCTATTGGAAAGTATAAAAAGAAAATAGCGACAGCAACACCGGCCCCAGAGTTGATTCCGAGAATACCAGGTTCAGCTAAATCATTTCGAGTAATTCCTTGCAGAATAGCCCCTGATAAAGCGAGAGCCATACCAGCTAATAATGTAATAACAATTCTAGGTAGTCTTAAAGAGTATAAAACAAACTCCTCTTTAAAAGTCCCCTGTCCCATTAATGTTGGGAGTAGTCGATCATAAGATAAAGATGCTGCACCAAGTCCCATTCCAACTACAATGGTGGTGATGGTCAGTATTAGTAAAGCGAGTATAATAAGACGTTGTTTTCTTAGAATAGATTGCATCATGAGAATGTTTTTCCTCCTTTACGTACAACGAATAGGAAGAATGGCAGCCCTACAATTGCGACAATAGCGGCAACTGGTGTTTCGTATGGAGCGTTAATAGTACGTCCGATTGTATCTGCAAGTAGCATAAAGGAAGCTCCAGCAATTGCTGACATCGGTATAACAAATCGGTAATCTGGACCGACAATTGGGCGTACCATGTGAGGTACCATTAAACCGATAAATGCCATATTTCCGACAAGCGCTACAGAAGCACCAGCAAGTAAGATAATAATGATAAATAGAATGGTTTTAATAACAATAATTTTTTGACCTAGTCCAATAGCCACTTCTTCACTGAAGCTAAGAACTGTCAATTTTTTTGCTAGTAAGATAGCGATAAAGATACTAATTGAAATGACTGGAATAATAATTTTCAATTGGCCCCAAGTTGTTCCAATTACGCCCCCAGCAGTCCAAAGTGATACCTCTTGTGAAATTTTAAAGTAAATGCCGACACCTTCTGAAATTGCAAGGAGAAATGCGGAAACGGCAGCACCAGCTAATACAATTCGAAGAGGAGAGAGCCCACCTTTTTTCACCATGCCAATGCCAAATACCATAATTGCGCCAATTGCAGCACCGATAAAGCAAGCAAATGTTAAGTAAAGATAGCTGATGGAAGGGTTGAAGGCTAGCGTTAACGCTAGTGCAGCATTTGCTCCACCAGATAGCCCTAATAATCCAGGATCTGCAAGTGGATTTCGTGTTAATCCTTGCATAATTGCTCCAGAAACAGCAAGTCCAGCTCCTACAAAAATAGCAGCTACTTCACGTGGTAAACGAATTTCGCGAATAATAGATATTTTGTCCCCTTTAGCGGAGGATGTGAGCGCTAACCATACGTCTTTTATTGAAGTATCTGCGGCACCTAATACCATTGCCACCATAAAAATAAGAAAGAATGCAATTAAGCTCAAAATGAGTTTGTATGTAAAAGCTATAGAACGTGGATTGTCGTGATCTTTTGTCATTCGTTTCACATCTTTTCTGTTCATAGAATAAAGGAAGAGGAATTCTTAAATTAAGAATTCCTCATGTTTGTATTATTTACCAAGAAAGCTCTTCTTGAAGAAATCTAGTTGGAAATCTAATGTAAGTGGATCATTGAAATAGAATTCCATCATGTTTGCTTCATATACGCGATTATTTTTTACTGCTGGGATGTTTTTATATGATTCTGTCTCTTGGAATGAGTTATCAGTATCTTTGTTCTTACTTACGATTAAGTAATCACCAGCAAATTCAGGTAATACTTCAGTAGATAATGCGTAGTAACCTTCTTTTAATGCTTTTTCTTTTACTTTTTCAGGCATTTTTAATTTCATTTCTTGGTACAGAATTTCTGTTCCACGGCCCCAGTTCTCGCCGTATACATAAAGCTGTTTGTTGAAGTTTTCTACAACAGAAACTGTTGCATCTTCACCGATTTTTGCTTTAATTTCTTTACCAGCGTCTTGTGCACGTTTCTTGAAGTCATCAACCCAAGTTTTTGCTTCTTTTTCTTTGTTTAATAATTTACCGATTTCTAAATGCTGTGTTAAGTAATCAACTTTTCCGTAAGTGTACGTTACAGTAGGAGCGATTTTCTTTAACTTATCGACATTTTTAATATTTGATAAACCAATGATTAAATCTGGATTTAGTTCAGCGATTTTTTCAACGTTTTCATCTGATACTTCAGCAACATCTTTCAGTTTGCTATCAAAGCGTGGGTTTTGTTTAGACCATGAATCTACCCCAACAAGATTTACATCTAATGACATTACGTTACCAGCGAATGATGATAAAACAACAACGCGTTTTGGGTTTGCAGGAACTTCTACTTTACCATTTTCAGATTGGTATGTAATTGTTTCTGATTTACTACCTTTTGCATCGTTCTTTTTGTCTGTAGAGCCATTGCTACAAGCGCTCATAACAAGAACGAAAAGAACTGTTAGTGAAATAAATAACTTCTTCATAGTCTTTCTCCTTTAGCATAGATGATATGTGTATACAATAATTTGTTTAACTGCAATCTGTTTGAAAGAGTAGTGGTAATGCAAAATACTTATTAAAAATCTTGAATATGAGATTTTACAATATAGTATTAACCATATTAGTGAAAGAAGATGTAATCTCAAATTTGCTAATTATTAACAAAATGATAATGATTATCACTATTGATTCTTTAAATACTATAATTTTATATAGGTGTATTGTCAATAGTGATTTTGATTGTAAATTTTGCGGAAACAGGTTATATTTTATTGAGAATGATAATCAATAACTAGTAGCTGAGGAGTGACACGAATGAATCAAGAAGAATTGTTTGATGTAACTGTGATAGGCGGAGGACCTGCAGGGCTTTATTCAGCTTTTTATAGTGGACTCAGAGAGATGAAAACGAAAATAATAGAATTTCAACCACAGTTAGGTGGAAAAATACATGTTTACCCGGAGAAGATGATTTGGGATATTGGCGGACTATTACCGGTTACTGGTGAAAAATTAATTGAGCAACTGGTACAACAAGGTTTAACATTTCAGCCTGAAGTGGTATTGGATACAAAAATAGAATCGATTATTCGTAACGAAGATGGCACTTTCACATTAAAAACAAGCACTGGAGGAGAACATTTTTCAAAAACAGTGATTGTTGCAACTGGAAGTGGTATATTGAATCCACAAAAGTTATCAATTGAAGGTGCGGAGCGATTTGAGGTATCAAACTTAAATTATACAGTTAAATCGTTAAAACGTTTCAAAGATAAAACGGTCATTATTTCAGGCGGAGGTAACTCGGCAATTGATTGGGCAAATGAGTTAGAACCAATTGCGAAAAAGGTTTATTTAACATATAGAAAAGAAGAGTTATCTGGTCATGAAGCGCAAGTGAAGCAACTTATGAACAGCTCAGCGGAGTGTTTCTTTAATACCTCTATTACAAAATTAATTGCTGGTGATAATCATGAAGCAATTGAATATATAGAATTAACGAATCATGAAACAAGTGAAATTTCACATTTACCTATTGATGAAGTGATTATTAACCATGGATATGAACGTGACATTACGTTATTAGAAAATAGTGAGTTAGACGTTGCAATTATAGATAATTATTATATTGCAGGTAATGCGAATAGTGAGTCCTCTGTAGATGGATTATATGCTGCGGGAGATATTTTAAAGCACGAAGGGAAATTACACTTAATTGCGGGAGCATTCCAAGATGCTGGAAATGCTGTAAATAAAGCGAAACAATTTATTCAACCTGATGCAAGTGAGTACGGAATGGTTTCTTCGCATAATGAAGTATTTAAGAAGAGAAATCGTGAATTGATCAAGCAGATGATGAAATAATAAAGTGAAACTGTAATCAGTGGGGCCATAATCAGTGGGGCCATTCTCCGCTGATTATGGCCGCACACTAATAGCGGGATAAAGAAACAAGTAACCCCCATTTACTTCTCTATTCGAGTGACGAGAGAGGTAAATGGGGGTTTTCCTGTTTACTATATTTTCAATCATTATAATGACACCGGTTTCATCAGTTCATGTGATATGAACGTTTTATTTGTAAATCTTCCTAGAAAACAATGAATCTATGTTTTGCTGACGCAGAACAGTATTACATTATGCTGTCCCTTTAGCTCGTTCGTTAGGAAATGGCATATTTAATATAGACGCAATATACTGTTTTCCATGCATTCGAGCTAATGATTCTAATATTTGACGGACGCGTTTTGTAAGATGTCCTTGTCCCTTTATAGCTTCACAATATGCGTCATAGAAAGCGTATTTAGCCCAAAGGAAATCGTCTTGTTGGAATAAAAAATGATTTTTGTACCATTCCCCAATTGTATGGTAACAATTGTTTTCATGTATTACTGAGCTTTGAGAAAGAATACGATCAGATAAAGATGTAGTTAAATGAGAAATTGTGTTTTCTGTTTCAACCTGTAATGTTTTTTCTAACATTGTAATGATGTGACGAGTAGCCATATGTTAACTCTCCTTTGTGTAAATGGGTAATACCATTCTATATTTAAAAAATCCTTACTATATTATTATACAATATATGGAATGCATCCACCTTCTTTTTAAATTGCATTTACAAAATCTTTTTTATTTGTTTACAAAAATAAAGTAAGATACAGTATATAGGAAAAAATAATAAAGGAATGAACGCGTTGTATATAACAGTAGAAGAAGCTGCAGAGTATTTGAATTTACCAAAGTCGTATATTGAAGAGCTAATTCAGCAAAAGAAAATTCGTGCATTATTTGATGGAGAGCAATATTTATTAAATAAAGAACAATTCAATACACATTTAGAACAAATGGAGAAATATAAGCAATTAGTGGAAGATATATTGAACGAACCAATTCCAGAAGATATGGATGTTAAAGACGAAGATTAAACTATGGGAGATCCCGTATGAAGATATGCAGAAATGTATCTTCATACGGGATTTTTTTGAAGATATTAAAAGCCTAAGGAGCGTTTAGCATTTATTCGAATTTTGATAGGTAGTAGTCTACCATGTTAAAAGCATATTTTTTTCTAGCTAGGACAAACATAGAGAACGTAACCTGTACAGATACATATACTATCAGTGCAAAAGCTTATAAATTAATGGAAGGGGTTTTCTCGTGAGTTTATTTCATTGTGATTTTCTGAAAGATTTAATTGGATCTTTTGTAAGAGTAAACAGGGGTGGTCCAGAATCTCAAAAAGGGACAATAGTCGCAGTATGTTCGGATTACTTTGTATTAAAGAATGAAAAAGGAGAGCTCTATTACTATCAGATTCGTCATCTGAAAAGTGTTACAAAAAATGCGAAAGATTGTAAAGCAGATGATTGCGGATGGTTTGAATGTGAATGTGAAGATGACTTTGAAAAGCTACTTCAAAGCTTCAAATATCGCTGGGTGAAAATTAATCGTGGCGGTCCAGAGAAAGTTGAAGGTATTTTACAAGATGTTTCTTGTGAATTTGTTACATTAATTGTAAAAGAAGAAGTTATATTAGTTGCGGTATCCCATATTAAGAGTGTCACAGTAGAGTGTAAAGAGAGCGATGAGAGCGACGAGAGCGACGATAGTAAGGAAAGTAGCAATAATTCAGGTCGCGCTCGTGCACAAAGACAATCAAGTAGAGGAAGATAATAAGAAAGGGGATATAAATTTGGAGAGTGTATTATGCTGTGAGCAAATTAAATGTTTAGTCGGTGAGACTGTAAAAGTAAATCTCCGTGGACCAGAGAGTCGAGTGGGGGTACTTGTATCGTTAGGGAGAGATTATCTTACATTACAACTACCTCTTGGTGAATTAGTATATTACCAATTGAAACACGTGAAAAGTCTAGTGAAGAAAGTGAAAGAAAGTAAATGTGGCGATTGCTATGTTTCATGCTTCTGTTCTGATGATGATACTTTTGTCGATGTATTACGTGACTTGAAGTATAAGTGGGTAAAGATTAATCGTGGTGGCCCAGAGTGCGTGGAAGGTTTATTAAGTGAAGTGCATGAAGAATGTATTACACTAGTAAACTGCGATGAAGTTATTTATATCATTAATTATCATATTAAGAGTGTAAGTCAAATAGTTAAATGTAAAAAGAATGAAGAAGAATAATGTTTGATAAATAAGAGGGGCATTATGGTTGAAGGTGAAGAACGATTTCTTATTTCGGATAGTATGAAAAGGAAGTCCTTACTCTTAAGACGGAACATTGCCCCTGATTATTTTTTGGAATGGAGAATAGGAAAGCAAAAAATTTATAGGAAGGAGGATATAGATGAATGAATTAAACAAAAGTATTGGAGAAAATATATATGTTAAACTAATCGGTGAAAAAAGATTTAAAGGTGTATTAATAGACGTAGGAAATGATATTGTTGTTCTTTACAATGGACAAGACTACGTATATATATCTTTATACCATGTACAATATTATAAATTTTTAAGACCATATGATGAGGAAATATCAAAACCAGATGTTGATTCTGTAATTAAGAGGGAATCGCCTTCTATTTCTTTAAGAAAAGTATTAAGCACTTCTAAAGGGATTTTTACAGAGGTTTATGTAGCAGGAAATGCTCCAATACATGGTTATGTTACAAGTGTAATGAACGATTATATTGTTTTTTATAGTCCAGTTTACAAAACAGTATATATATCTTTAAAGCATTTGAAATGGTTAATTCCGTATAAAGAAAATCAAGTCCCGTACGCCCTCAATAAAAATGAACTCCCCGTGAATCCATTAAATATTACGTTAGCTAGAACATTTGAAGAACAGCTAATTAAAATGTCCGGCAAAATCATGGTGTTCGATTTAGGTGAGGAATCTAATAAAATCGGAAAGATGGCAAAGATTGATGAAGGGCATATTGAAATATTAAAAGCACGTGATGCAAAAATGTATGTGAATATTCAACATGTGAAATCTGTCCATTGTCCGTAGACTAGTTGAAAGGGCTGGCTTTTTCTTTTATATGCAGAAGAAAAGGTCGAGCCTATTTATTTAGTTTGATTTGGATGTGAGGGGAAAAATGAATTGAATATAAATGTATTAGCCAGATCTATGAAGAGCTAATCTTGTGCAAAATTATAAAAAATATGTACGAGCCATTTTTTCATATATTCAATTTATTTTTTTGAGGGAGAACTGTTCAACTACTATATTAAAGGGGTTTTGTTGGTGGAACAGTTTTCAAATTCGTTATCGATTACATTGCTTGGTAGTGCTGGTGGAGCAGCAAAAGCAGTTTTAGCAATTTTAAATCAAGCGATAGCAAATGAAAAAGACCCGATTTATGAAGCGATAAAGAATGTTACATTTCATTTGGTTGATATAAAACAAAAAGATAGGACGTATTATGACGAGTTGTTTCCAAATTTGAAAGATCAATTGTTTTTATATGAAATTGACCTTCAAGATGTAGTGAAATTCAAACAACATTTGAAAGAAAAAAGCACGGGTGTTGTTATTGATGTTTCGGGGGCAGATACAATCAGAGTATTAAGTTGTTGTAATGAACTTGGAATTTGTTATATTAATTCAGCTTTGGAAAATGAGGAAGTAGATCAGGACGATAGTTTAATCGGTTTTCAGCTTACGGAAAGATATACGAGGTTTGAGAAGGAGAAAGAGAAATTTACAAATACAAAAGCAATTATAGGCTCAGGTATGAATCCAGGTGTTGTTCAATGGATGGTTGTTGAACTTATGAAGGAACGTCCAAAAGAAAAGCCAAGAGCATGTTATATAGTAGAACATGATACGTCATTTTTAAATGATACAGCACTTATAAAGCCTCATACACTTTATGCTTCATGGGCAGTAGAGCGATTTCTAGACGAAGCGATATGGAGTTATCCGATGTATATGAGTCATCATCGTCCTCTTTATTTTTATGAAGATGTATATGCTTCAGAGTATAAAGTAAAGTTAGGAGAGAAAGAGTTTTATGGCTGTTTAATGCCACATGAGGAAGTTTTAATTTTAGGAAAAAACTTCAATATGGAAGTGGGTTTTCTTTACCGAATTAATGAGTATACGACTAATGTAATTAGACAGAACTTAGATCAAGTAGAAGATTTATGGAGTTGGAAGCGTAAAGTATTTAATCCAGCCGAAGAAGAGATTGCCGGCGAGGATCTAGTAGGTGTATTACTCGTTTATGAAAATAGTGAGACATATATGTATAACGTGATGAATAGCAGTCAAGTTTTTCATAAATATAAAACGAATGCGACTTACTTCCAAGTAGGATGCGGAATTTATGCTGGCTTGTGTAGTTTACTGTTCGATAACTTTAAACAAGGTGCCTATTATGTAGAGGAATTATTATTAAATACAGAGAGTAAGTACGGGGAATATTTGAATTTATATATGAAGGATTTTGTAGTGGGCGGAAATGACTTTACGGATGGATTGCTACATGATCGGGTAAGATGGATATAAGTTGTGACGAAAAGGAAGGGGAAATCTCCTTCCTTTTCGTATGATAAGGTTACATCTTACCCTGAAAGCAATTTCATACTTATAATTTAAGGAGATAATATGTAGGGCTTTTGTATTGAGTATGAGGAGTATTTATATGAACAAATTTAAAAGCTTGATATATGAGGAAAGAGAAGCTTTTAAAGTATTTAAAAAAATTAACGGATTTGTTAGAGAAAATCGGTAAAGCTTTTTACAAAACAAAGGAGAATGGTACGGGACTGGGGTTAATGATTACATATAAAATCATTGAGGAACATCAAGGAAGTATCGCGATTCAAAGTAGCATGGGAATAGGAACGAAAGAGGAAATTTTTTTACCGACAGCATAATGTGCTAGAGAAAAATATTTTTCAGAAAAGTGTTCTTGTTGTGTAAATATAAACATTTTATAAAATGTTTCAAGAAGGGTTTTTTTTATAAAATACTTCGTTTATAATGGAGGAAAATATCGACATGAGATTTGTTATTCATGTAACGGTTCGGTAGTGTTAGAGAAAGAAGGGGTGCACGCGCATCCTTTTTTCTATGCAGATATTATGAAAGAGGTGGTATGATGGAATTAACATTAAATTCGACTGTATGTTTACACACGATTCAATTTCGAAAAGAGCAAAAGAATTATATTGTAAAAGATACAATTACAGGAGAAAAATATGAAATGCCGCCACTTTGGATTGATGCATTGGCAATGATGCGTGACGGTTTTTTATTGGGGGAAATTGAGGAGAAATTAAAAGAAGAGTATCCAGATGAAGAAATAAATATGTTAGCATTTACGAGGCAACTGTTAGAGCTAGAGCTTGTCGGAATGGTAGATGGGGAAGAAATAGCTTGTACAAAGAAGAAAGAGAAAGATTATTTAGCTTGGTTACGTCCTCGTGTCGAGCAATTCTTTCTTAGTTTAAATAAAAAAAATAGAAGCAAAGGTCAGTGATGATCTTTGCTTTTTTGTATAGTTTGTTTAAAAAATTACAGCGAATGCCCTTGCGAAAGCACCGTCGCTATCTTTAATTTTTAAAGGTGCCGCTGAGAAAAAGAAACGTTTCGTGTTAATTGCATCTAAGTTGGTTAAGTTTTCGATTAAATAAATATTATTCCCAAGTAGTATGTGATGAATTGGCGATGTTTCTGTCGTTACCTCATCAGGAGAGATGAAATCTAAACCGACAGATTTTACTTTTAATTGAACTAGTTCTTCAGCTAATTCTTCAGAAAGATAAAAAGCTTCTTTCTCATATGCTTCTGTATTCCATTTCGTAGAGAGATTGGAATGGAAAATGACAATATCACCTTCTTTTATGTCAGCGTTGTGTAATACTTCTTTAGGTATTTTTCGTTCTTGTACATGAGTTACATCAATAAGAACAGCTTCGCCTACAAATTGATCTAGGGGTAATTGATCAATAGTCGTTGCGCCTGAAATGAAATGAGCAGGAGCATCACAATGCGTGCCAACATGAACGACAGAATGAAAGTCTGTAACTTGATAGCCTGTCTCTTCAACGCTTGTAATGGCTCCTAAATTGATTTTTGGTGTTCCAGGGAATTGGGACATATTGTTTTCAAATGTTTGTGATAGGTCAATTACTTTCATTTTAAATACCTCCAATATATGTTTTGAAATAAAAAAACTCACCTTTCATAATCAAGAAAGATGAGTTTTGTACACAATAGTTACGTTTTATCTTTCAAAATGCAATGCATTTTGCAGGAATTAGCACCTATTCAGTTTGTATAAACTGAGGTTGCTGGGCGTCAAAGGGCCGGTCCCTCTGCCTCTCTTGATAAAGACATATTAAGTTTTCATTTCTGAATATTCACTACTTTTTAAATTGTAATTCATTTCCTTTTTTCGTGCAATACAAAATAGGTATTCACCCAAATAAAGTTGCTCGCATATTGTAGCTTATGTAAATAGAATGCTGCGAAGGAGTGAGTGCAGTGACAGGGAATGTATTGAATTATTACGCTGGTGGAAATACAGCTAGAGGATTTCATAATTTATACGATGAGAATTTAAAAGGGCTAAACAGGTTATTTATTTTAAAGGGTGGTCCTGGGACCGGGAAATCTTCTTTAATCAAAGCAATAGGTCGCGAGTGGGTTGAAAAAGGATATGATATTGAATTTTTACACTGCTCTTCTGATAATAAATCGGTTGATGGTGTAATTATCCCGAAGTTAAAAGTAGGAATTGTTGATGGAACATCACCGCATGTTATTGAGCCGAAAATGCCAGGAGTTGTGGAAGAGTATATTAATTTAGGGGTTGCTTGGGACTCAGATAAATTAAGAAAGCAGAAGGTGGAAATTGAACGATTTGTTTCAGAAGCAAGCAAGGCTTTTCAAACTGCTTACGCTTGTTTTAACGAGGCACTAGTTATACATGACGAGTGGGAGAAAATATATATTAATAATATTGATTTTAATAAAGCAAATGAACTAACCGATCAGCTGATTCAGAAGTTATTTACAGATAAAGGCGGGAAACAATCGCTTGTGAAACATCGGTTTTTAGGGGCAGCTACACCGAAAGGAGCAGTTGATTTTGTTCCTAATTTAACAGAGGGATTACCACATCGTTATTTTATAAAAGGACGCCCAGGATCTGGGAAATCAACAATGCTTAAAAAATTAGCTAAGGCAGCAGAAGAAAAAGGATTTGAAGTTGAAGTATATCATTGTGGATTTGATCCAAATAGTCTTGATATGGTTATCGTAAGAGAATTAGGGTTTGCAATTTTTGATAGCACCGCACCACATGAATATTTTCCGAGCCGCGAAGGTGATGAAATTATAGATATGTATGCCTTGATTGTGACACCAGGGACAGATGAGAAGTATGCGACAGAAATTCGTGACGTGTCGATTCAATATAAAGCAAAAATGAATGAGGCGATGTCTTTCTTAGCGAAAGCGAAATCAGTTCGTGATAAATTAGAACGAATATATATTGCTGCTATGGATTTTTCAAAAGTAGATGCATATAAAGAGGAGATTCAAAAAGAGTTTGAACGAATTGCGGTTAGTGTAAAAGAAAAGAACAAGTAAAAAATAAAGGATTTTGGTAGGCTGTCGGGAATTTTCTGACAGCTATTTTAGTATGTAGTAAAATTAGGGGTATATTTGTCGAATTTCCAAGGAAATAATCAAAAAATGGAGAGGGTATGAAATGAGAGAGAAAATTAGAGTGGAGTTAGCAAGAATTGAACAAGAGAATGATGTGAAAATTTTATTTGCAGTGGAATCAGGGAGTCGTGCTTGGGGATTTCCATCGAAAGATAGTGATTATGATGTTAGATTTGTTTATATGCATCCGGTAGAGTGGTATTTATCAATTCATGATAAACGAGATGTAATTGAGTATCCGATTAGTGATGATTTAGATATAAGCGGATGGGATATAAAAAAGGCGTTACAGTTATTCGCAAAGTCAAACCCAGCTTTACTCGAATGGATTCGATCACCGATTTTCTATTCGAAAAACTCTCATTTTCCAGAACAGCTTCAGCAAATGAGTGATAAGCACTTTGATCCAAAAGCAACGATATATCATTACTTACATATGGCTTCAAAAAATTATCGTGAATTTTTGCAAGGTGAGAACGTAAAATTGAAAAAATACTTTTATGTATTGCGTCCTATTTTAGCTTGTAAGTGGCTAGAGGAGAAAACAACTTTACCACCTGTAGAATTCGATCGATTGATTACAGAATTATCGTTAGAACGTAGCGTATTAGATGAAATTGAACAGTTGTTAATAAAGAAAAAGGCAGGTACTGAATTAGATGTTGGATTAAAAATTGAGGTGTTGAATCAATTTTTAGAAGAACAAATTCATTACTATCAGCAATATGTAAAAGGAATTGAAAAGGGATCAGGAATTGATATTGAGAGTTTAAATACATTGTTTCGAGATATGTTGTTTGAAGTATATGAAAAAGAGCACAAGTGAGTTTGTGCTCTTTTTTTATTTTGTAGGAATAAAGAAAACAGATATAGCTGCAAGAAGACCCGCGAATGAGAATAAGTAAAAATTCCATGCTAAGTCATATTGCATTGTCATAATAATACCGACAAGAATAGGACCAGCAATCGCACCAACTCGGCCAAGTCCAAGTCCCCAGCCTAAGGAGGTAGCTCGGATATGGGATGGGAAGTATTGTGTTACATATGCATTTAATATTTGAGTAATACCGACTGATCCAATTCCAGCAAGGCCGATTAAAAGATAAATGATTGTAACAGATGGTTTAATTGTTAATAGTCCAATACATATAGCTGCCATAAGATAGGAGATGCTAATAACAAATTTAGCCCCTATACGATCCGCGATTGCTCCAGCAAATAATGCACCGATAGCGGCAGTAACATTTAGCATAAGTAAAAATGATAGACTAGATCCAAGAGGGTATCCTGCTTGGCGCATCATCTGCGGTAACCAAGTGTTTAAACCGTATATTAAAAACATTCCCATTATATAAGTAATCCAAAAAAGCAGCGTCGCTTTTATGTACTCTTTTGAGAATAACGTAAGAAATCCATTTTTCTTTCGTATATTAGGTGGGGCTTGATGAGTTTCCTCTTTTGCATTGAATTCAATTTGAAAACGATTAAGGATTTGTTCCACTTCTTCTTGTCGATTACGTGATAACAAAAATTGAATGGATTCAGGTAAATAACGAATGATGAAAGGAATGAGGAGTAGTGGAATCATTCCGATGCCAAACATAATTCTCCATCCGAAATCTTCTAACATAAACATAGACAAAATAGCACCTAACACGATACCTAAAGGATAGCCAGTAAACATAAGAGCATAAATAAAAGATTGTCGCTTTTTTGGTGAATATTCAACAGTAAGTGCTGAAGCTGTTGGAATAACACCGCCTAATCCGATTCCTCCGATAAATCGAGATAAACCAAATAGTTCAGGGGAAGGAGCAAGTGCAGCAAGGCCCATTGTGATGGAGAAAAGTGCTAAACAGCATATAAGCGTCCATTTTCGTCCAATTAGATCTGTAATGGTTCCAACTAGAATAGCACCAATAAACATCCCAAATAAAGCATAGCTAGCAATTGTACCAGCGTGTGCTGGTGAAAGTGCCCAGCTTTTGTCTTCTAGGAGCTTTGGCAGAACGGCACCGTAAATACCTAAATCATATCCATCAGCTAGAATGGCTAGCCAACAAATAAAAACAACAAGTTTTGTAATAGAGCTTGAAAAGATAGTTTTTGTAGATTCTAGATGAGGTGGAGCTGAAGTTTGCATAGTATTCCCTCCTTTTATTTATAGATAAATATATTATTTTATTTGATGTTAATATTTCCCTTATTATGTCGGAGTTTATCTGAAAAGGTTTTATAACAAATAAAGAAGTTCAACAGGATTCCTGTTGAACTTCTTTATTTGTTTACTCATGATCAACTCGTTTTAACGGTTGATCTGCTGGACCTTCCATAACATCTCCCTCAATTGAAAAGCGGGAACCATGGCAAGGGCAGTCCCAAGTACAATCACCATTATTCCATTCAACTTCGCAGCCGAGATGTGTACAAGTTGTATCGACAATATGTAATTTCCCATCTTTGTCCTTATAAGCACCTGCTCGTTTCCCATTAACATGTACGACAGATCCTTCACCAACTTCGAGATCTTCTGGCTTACGTAATGTGGTTTCAATCTTTCCTTCAATTAAATGTTTCGCAACATCAATGTTCTGGGAGAGGAATGTTTTTATATCTGGATTTGCATGGAAGCGTGATGGTGCATACAGTTCCTTATAGGGATTGTGGACTTTTAGAATGGAGTCCTTCAGTAAATGAGCGGCAGCAGTTCCAGTTGTCATTCCCCATTTACGATATCCAGTTGCAACAAATATATTTGGATTTCTTTCGTTAATATGTCCGATATAAGGAAGCTTATCTAGCGTGATTAAATCTTGTGCTGACCATCTATAGGGAACTTCATCTACTCCAAACGTTGCTTCCGCAAAAGAATACAGTGCTTCATAATGAAGCATTGTGTTTATTCCTTGTCCTGTTTTATGACTTTCTCCGCCAATTAAAATTAATTTTTCCCCATTGTTTGTTGTATAGCGCAAGGAACGTTTTGGGTCATCAATACTTAAATACATGCCACCTGGATAATCTGTTTTTGCTTTAATGGCAAGAGCATAAGAGCGTTCTGCGTACATTCGCGTAAAGAAAAAGCTATTCGCATCATAGAAAGGAAAATGTGAACAAGAGACAACATATTCACAAGTGATGCGATGTCCGCTCTTTGTAATGATTTGTGGATAATCACCCTTTTCCACATCAATAGCTGTTGTTTGTTCATAAACTTTTCCACCCATCTCCACAAATTTTTCTAAAAGTGTTTTCAAATAAAGGAGGGGATGGAATTGTCCTTGTTTTTTCATGACAAGTGCAGATTGTACTGGAATCTGAATCGATAGAGATTGAACATAGTCACAAGGTATATTTAATTTTTGATAGGCTTCATATTCTTTTGATAAATTTCTTAATCCATTATCAGTAGTTGTATATAAAAATGAATCTTCATTTGAGAAATTACAGTCGATTTTATATGTTTTCACTGTCTCATTTATGAATTGTAGAGCATGATTATTTGATTCATAGTAAAGTCTCGCTTTTTCCAAACCAAAATGATTTATTAATTCATCATAAATAAGATCGTGTTGTGCTGTTACCTTTGCTGTTGTATGCCCAGTCGTTCCATTTAAAATAAGACCAGAATCAATTAAAACAACATCGATGCCTTCTTTCGCAAGTAAATAGGCAGTAGTAATACCTGTAATACCGGCACCGATAACGGCAACTTTTGTCTTTACATTTTCAGATAAAGGGGGAAAAGCAGGGATTTGAGTAGATTCAATCCAATAAGATAATGGGAATTGTGGAAATGTATCGCTTGTCATTATAGAACCCTCCCGATTTTAGAACAATTTTCCTTTTAATATTTCCATAAGATATGAAATTCATGTGTGCTGTTTTAGAGAGAGCCTATTTTTATTAAAAGAAAGATAAAATTATTTTAATATAATTTTGGTGTTGTCGGTATGAAGAGATAGGAGTTGTGCAAAGCTAGATTCAGGTGAGTTTATTTGTTGTGTACACAGAGAGTTCTTGAATAAGATAGAGTCTATAGTATGTCAGCATATATATATGCATAATGGATAAAACCCTATAAAATCTATGTTTTTTCTTTAGTGGAATAAAGTATGATTATAAAAATATAACCAACTTTTATTACTAGGTCATAAAAGTTGTTGACAATATGGAAATTCTATTGATATGATTCATCATGTGGAAAGGTTGATAGAGAGTAAAAAGAGAAATGTTTTTCATTGATAATAAAAGCGAAAAGATAAGTGACGATAGAGTGAGTATATTTTCCTTATACATAGATGCTTTTTAATCAGCTAGTAAAATCAATCTGGAAGCAAGAATTGATATATGTAAGTTGCGCAAGACGCGGCATAAGAAAGGGGCAAAAGGATGAAGGAGCTTCATACGTTTGGGTGGTATGCAGCACGTGTATCACCACATTTGCCGAAAAAAGCATTTAAACCAGTTCCTACACGTTTATTTGGTGGACTGGCTTATTTGCTTGTGGCATTGGCGGGGTTAATATCGATTGGTGTATTTGAATTGAATGTGTGGGCGAATCTAGGAATTGCGATTGTTCTTGGATTATGTTTTGCTTCACTTGGATTTTTAGGACATGAAATTTTACATGGAACTGTTGTAAGAAAAGCATGGCTTCGTGATTTTTTAGGCGCGATAGCATTTATGCCATTATCAACTGGCCCGAAGCTTTGGAGAAAGTGGCATAATGCAACGCATCATGTTCATACACAACATGAAGAAAATGATCCAGATGCATGGCCTACACTTGAGAAACTGAAAAAGAGTAAGTTTTTAAGGTGGGTATATCGCATGCCTCTTCATGTTCGTTCATTCTTTAGTTTTCTGTCACTAACCATTCAATTTACGTTACATTCGACTCGAATGTTCTTTCATTTTATAAAGGAATTTAAGTCATCCAATCAAAAATCTGTATGGCTTCAACTTCTTTTGCCTTGGACTGTTTGGATTAGTTTATTGTTTATTATGGGACCTGGAAAATGGTTATTTGCATATGTAATTCCATTGTTAATTGCTAACTTTATTGTAATGGCATATATCGCAACAAATCATCGATTAAATCCAATTGTTCCAGTAAATGATCCGTTAGCGAACTGTTTATCAGTAACAGTGCCGCACTGGGTAGACGTTTTACATTTCAATTTCTCATATCATACAGAACACCATTTGTTCCCTGCTATGAGCTCTAAATACTATCCGTTAGTAAAAGAGAAAATTAAAGAAATGTGGCCGGAACGCTATCATGAGATGCCAATGACAAAAGCTTTGGCAGCGCTATGGAATACACCACGTGTGTATTATCAAGGAAGTGAATTAGTGGATCCGCATAGAGAGCATTTCTATGGTTCTTTAGGAAATGGACTAGATCCTCATAATATTTCATATCGTGAGGAACATATAGAGGAAGAAGAGAGTATTAAAAAAGTAAATCAGTAAAAATTGATATATTTTGCAGTGAAAAAGCAAGCCATTTCAGGCTTGCTTTTTTTATAAAGAGACTTCTTTTTTATTCTTTTTGCTAAATTGAACTGAATTGGTTTCTTTTCTTTGTAATCGTTTCTCTAAAAGATTAACAAAATAAGTAAATAGAAGAACAAGTACGAGGTAATATAAACCAACGATTATGTATGTATCTAGTTGTTGGAAGTTACTTGCAGCAATTGATAAACCTGATCCCCATAATTCGGACAACCCTACATATGCAACGAGAGAAGAGTCCTTTAATCCAATAATAAACTGATTTCCTAAAGGAGGAAGAGATTGACGAAATGCTTGCGGTAATACAATACGGCGCATTGCTAAAGGATAAGGCATACCTAAAGAACGAGCGGCTTCCAATTGTCCACGGTCGACAGATTGAATGGAACCGCGGAAAATTTCAGTAATATATGCACCGTTATGGATTGCTAAAGCAATTGCTCCTGCCCAAAAAGGAGTGAAGACAATAATCGATGTAATACCGAAATAGAGAATGGCAATTTGAACAATTAAAGGTGTACCACGAATAATGGCGATATATACATGAGCAATACTATTTAAAATCTTATTGTTAGAGATTCGAAAAAAAGCGAATAGTAATCCAATTAGTGAACCAAGTAATAAGGATGTTAGTGTTAATTGTAATGTGACAATAGTAGCCTTTAAGAGTGTGGGATAAGTAGACATAAAAATTTCAAACATATGTGTCACCTCATATTGTATGGATTTTGGTAGGGAATGAAATACCCCACATAAAAAGTGGGGCATAATGTATGAAACATTTGACTAGCTAATTTACTTCGTTTTTTCTTTTTCACCGAGAATATTACGCCCAAACCATTTTTTACTGATCTTTTCATACGTACCATCTTTAATGATTTCATCTAAAGCTTTATTTACTTTCTCAACCATTTCTTTATCATCTTTACGAATAGCAATTCCCATTTCATCAAGATTTAATGGTTTTCCAGCTTCTTTTATATTTGATTTACCTTCTTTGATCATACGTAAACCGACCATTTGATCAGTGATTACTGCATCAATACGCCCAGGCTCTAAGTCCATAAGTGCAGTAATATCGCTGTCATATTCTGTGATTTGATCTGTATGTTTTGCAACAAGGTCTTTAAAGGTACTAGCTTTTACAACACCAATTTTCTTACCTTTCAAATCTTCTGGAGAAGAGATAGATGTATTCTTTTTAGCCACAAAAATTTGGGCACCAGAACGATAATAAGGATTTGAGAAACTAACAGCTTTTAAGCGTTCTTCTGTAATTGCCATACTGCCCAATATAGCATCATATTTTTTCGATTGTAGACCTTGAATTAGCGTTTCCCATGGATTTGTAATAGGAGTGGGTTTCATATTCATTTTTTTCGCAAGTGCCTCACCAATTTCCACATCAAAACCAGCAAGCTTTCCGTCATTTTCTTTATAGTTAAAAGGTTTATATAAGCCACTCATCGCATAACGAAATTCTTTTTCACCATTTGAAGAAGTAGTAGCACTTTCCTTACTACAGGCTCCTAGTATGAAGGATGTACATAATGTAATACTCGCAACAATGGTTAATAGTTTTCTTTTCATAAAACCCCTCCTATATATTGATCATACGGATGGTTTTAAGTATGTTACTGAGATATTTTATTTGGACAATTAGTTGTGCACCGTATGAATGTATTTCTTTTCATTTGAAACAGAAGTTACATTATAAAACGTTGCGTAAAAATTGTTTTGCTCGTTCATGTGATGGAGCTGAAAAGAATTGAGCTGGCGGAGCGTCCTCTACAATCTTTCCGTCATCCATAAATATGACGCGATCAGCTACATCTCTTGCGAAATTCATTTCATGAGTAACGATAATCATGGTCATTCCTTCTTCAGCAAGTTCTTTCATAACTTGCAATACTTCTCCAACAAGTTCAGGATCTAAGGCTGAGGTAGGTTCATCAAATAGCATAATTTTAGGATTCATAGCAAGAGCTCGTGCAATGGCAATACGCTGTTTTTGACCACCTGATAGGAGGTGGGGAGTTACATCTGCTTTATCTTGTAGGCCGACTTTTTGCAAAAGCTGATTTCCAATTTCCTTTGCATTTGTTGTTTCTAATTTTTTTACATGGATAGGTGCTTCTATGATGTTTTCTAGTGAGGTCATATGAGGAAAGAGGTTAAAGTGCTGAAAAACCATTCCGACATTTTCACGGACTTTGTTTAAATTTGAATGCTGTGGATCAATTCGTTCACCTTGTAAATGAATTTCACCTTCATCGTACATTTCTAAAAAGTTAAGACAGCGAAGTAATGTACTTTTACCGGAACCACTGGCACCAATTAAAACAACAACTTCTTTTTCTTTTACTTCTAAATCAATTCCTTTTAAAACATCAAGTGAGCCAAATGATTTTACTAGATTTCGAACCTGAATCATACAAAACCCCCAGTCAAAATATATTTTACAAATGTTGACCCTTATTTCTGTTATTAGTCATAAATTGTCAGAATCCTTTATTTTTTTCGGGTAATTTGATATTCAAGGGAATAATGATTTTTAAAATCCCTATATCTTTCTATAACGAAAATATGGATAATAATATATAGATAGTATGTATATTATTTATGGGGAGGAATGAGAAATGGAAAAGGAGAAGAAAACTTTTTCCTTTGGTTTACGTACACAACTTATGCTATTTACTACAGTTTTAGCTTTTATTACATATTCAACAAGTATATTTTTTATTTACGTGATATACGATTATTTTCAAAGTTATGTAAGTCAAACTGTTTATAATATTATCGTTATGTTATTAGGTGTAGTATGGTCTGGAATTTTAGCGTATGGAGCAGCAATCTTTTTAATTAAACCACTTCGAAAGTTGGAGGAGGCTGCAAGGAAAGCGGCCGATGGCGATATTCGTGAAGATGTCCCGTTACCAAAAACAGATGATGAGATTAAATCTTTAAGTGTTGCATTTAATATGATGCTAGGGAACTTAAGAGGTATGGTAAAAAATATTGATACTACATTTTCGTATACAAATAATCAAGTTCAGCAAATTAGAAGGCAAACAGGGGAAGCAACAAAACAAGCACGAGGTGTGTCTGAAACCCTTGCAGAGATTTCTTCTGGCGCTGAGCAATCAGCAGCTTCCATTCAGGCGATTGTTTCTGCTGTTGATACAACAACTTCTATTGCGAGTGAAGTAGAAGAAAAAGCAAAACAGTCTGACGAGCTGTCTTTAGAAATGGTTCAAGCTTTAGGGCAAAGTACACGAGTCTTTACTTCTTTAATTCAAGGTATTCAAACATTGGCAAAAGAAAATGAAAATTCGATGCAAAATGTACAGAAATTAGAAGAACGAATGAAACAAGTAGAACATATTGTTTCTGTTGTGAGTGAGATTGCTAGTCAAACGAATTTATTAGCACTGAATGCTTCTATTGAGGCGGCTCGTGCTGGAGAGCATGGAAGGGGCTTTGCAGTCGTAGCTGAAGAAGTACGTAAACTTGCCGATGAAAGCGATCATTCTGCAAGAAATATATCGCAGTTATTACGGAATATGCAAGAAGAAGTGCAACAAGTCGCATTGAAAATGACAGAGCAAGTGAAAACGGCTAAAGAAGAGGCGAAACGTGGGGAAGCTACTGAATTAATTTTAAAAGAAATGTCATCAAGTATTATGGAAGTTGCCGATGCAACGAAGCAAATTAGTGGCTATATGAACGAACAAGTGAGTCACATTCATCAAACCGGAGCACAGACGAAGGCTGTAGCAGCAATTGCTGAGGAAACATCAGCTGGTTCACAAGAAGTAGCACGTGTGACGTTGCAACAATCTAAAAATATGGTAGTAATCGATCAATTGTTAAAGGATTTAGAAAAGCAAGCAGCAGACTTGAAACAAACAATTGAACGATTTTCAATGTAAAAAGGAAGAACAGCATTCTGTTCTTCCTTTTTTTACGTATGAAAGGGTGGGATACTTTGTTGAAAACGAAAAACATTGCAAGGATCATATATGGTTTTCACTTTACGCAATCTTTGAAAGTTAGGGCCGTAATAACTAGTTTGCCAATTTTTAATGTCGATATCGGGCCAATTGACATAGTCACCTAGTGTATAAGGATCTAAGCTTTCTCGTAAATCTTTAACCCAGTGTATATTGCGATTTTCTTCATCATCGCATTTCCAAGAGGTAATGTATTCTTGCGCAATAATTGCTTTACGATGGAAATAAGCTGTTTCAGTAGGGGGAATATTTTCAACAGCACCTACAAGCGATTGGTGCCAAATACTCGCATCTTTATTTGGAGCATGAGAAAGAAAATGTTGCATGATTTGAATTCCTTTAAGGGGAATCGGTTTATATACATAGGAACCGGAGCGCTTGAAGTTTTCAGGGATGTTACCACTATTAAAAAATTCAACAGCCTTTATATAAGGAACTTCATCTATAAAGAGAGAGGGGGTACCAGTTTCAAGAAGAGGAGATAATAAGGAATGGAGTTCAGAGGGGGAGCCAACAAATTCACCTTTTACTTCAATTTTATTTCGTTGCTTTGCGAATAATTCAATTGATGAAGTGAGACGTTTGTCTATATAAGGTGCCCAGTTTTGCCACGCTTGAAATGCAGCGATAAAATCTTCCCATTCCCATGTAATTGAGAAGATTGATACATTTTTTATAGGATGGACTCGAAAAGTTAAAGAAGTAACAATTCCGAAGTTTCCACCACCACCGCAGCACGCCCAAAACAAGTTATGGTTTTCATGTTCGTTTGCGCGAAGGATTTTTGCTCCAAATTTACCACACGCTTGTACTATTTCAACTTCTACTAATTGATCACATGTTAATCCAAATAGGCGTGAAAGCATACCGATGCCACCGCCAAGGGCTAACCCAACAATTCCAACGTTTGCACTTGTACCAGCCGGTATTGTCACACCAAAAGTCCAAAGCTCTTTATAAACAGTGCCAAGATTTGCACCAGCTTCAATTGTTGCTGTTAATTTATCTGTATTAACAGTAATACGATGCATTTCACTCACATCAATAATAAGTCCTCTATTTAAAAGAGAAAAATTTTCATAGCTATGACGTCCGCTTCTTAAGCGAAATGGTACATGACATTCGCGTGCCCATTTTAAGGCGTTACAGACATCATTTTGATTTTGACAAAAAACAATAACGCAAGGGAGT
Source organism: Bacillus sp. M5A3_1b (assembly GCF_053345335.1). Taxonomy (NCBI): domain Bacteria; kingdom Bacillati; phylum Bacillota; class Bacilli; order Caryophanales; family Bacillaceae; genus Bacillus; species Bacillus sp. M5A3_1b. The sequence goes on from NZ_JBKEZY010000012.1 coordinate 89,593, forward strand.
TTTGGAATGCTTAAATTTAAATTCATTCGGGCTACGTCATAGTCCGGGTCTGAAGGAACGACGATACGACCTGTTAATTTTGTTTGTTTCAATTTATCACTCCTTTCTAAAACAAGCAGTGCTTTTTATTAATATATGAAAAGTGTATGTAACGTGCGTGGACAAGAGCAGGTGAGGAATGAGATTTGCTTTTGTGAGAAATAAATAAAGCATAAGAATAAGGAATCTACATAGAGTTCAATGAAAACAGTTGCAAACTATTTATATTTTGTTATGATAGTGTTACGAAAACGTTTGCATAAAATTCTGATGGGATGCAAAAGGAGAGAATGACTATGAAAAAGACATGGTGGAAAGAAGCGGTTGCGTATCAAATTTATCCGCGTAGCTTTATGGATTCAAATGGTGATGGTATTGGAGATTTACAAGGTATTATTGCAAAACTGGATTATTTAAAAGATTTAGGTATAGATGTAATTTGGATTTGTCCAATGTATAAGTCACCTAATGATGATAATGGCTATGACATTAGTGATTATCAAGATATCATGGATGAATTTGGTACGATGGAAGACTTTGATGCTTTACTAGATGAAGTTCATAAGCGTGATATGAAGCTTATTATTGATTTAGTTATTAATCATACGAGTGATGAACATCCATGGTTTATTGAGTCACGTTCATCTAAAGACAATCCGAAGCGTGATTGGTATATTTGGCATGATGGTAAAGATGGTGCGGAACCAAACAACTGGGAAAGTATTTTTAATGGTTCGGCATGGGAATATGATGAAGTAACAGGACAATATTATTTACACTTATTCTCGCGTAAACAACCAGATTTAAACTGGGAGAATAAAGAAGTTCGCGAAGTGTTATACGATACAGTTAATTGGTGGCTTGATAAAGGAATTGATGGTTTCCGAGTGGATGCAATCAGCCATATTAAAAAAGAAGATGGTTTCAAAGATATGCCAAATCCAAAAGAATTAAAGTATGTACCATCTTTTGATAAACATATGAATGTGGATGGTATTCAACCTTTATTAGAAGAGTTAAAAGAAAATACGTTTTCTAAGTATGATATTATGACTGTTGGTGAAGCGAATGGCGTTAAGATTGAAGATGCTGAGCTTTGGGTTGGAGAAGAGAAAGGTAAGTTCAATATGGTATTCCAATTCGAACATTTAAGTTTATGGGATGCAGAAAAGAAGAAAGATCTTGATGTTGTAGGTTTGAAAAAGGTATTAACGAAATGGCAAAAAGGGTTAGAAAATAAAGGATGGAATGCTTTATATATTGAGAATCACGATAAGCCACGTATCGTTTCAACTTGGGGAGACGATAAACAATATTGGCGTGAAAGTGCAACAGCTCTTGGAGCAATGTATTTCTTTATGCACGGTACACCGTTTATTTATCAAGGACAAGAAATTGGGATGACAAATGTTCAATTCCCAAATATTGAAGATTATGATGATGTAGCAATTAAAAATTTATATCGAGAGAAAATTGCAGAGGGCGTATCACATCAAGATATGATGGAAATTATATGGGCTTCTTGCCGCGATAATTCACGTACACCTATGCAGTGGAACGATGAAATGAATGCTGGCTTTACAACAGGTGCATCTTGGTTTGGTATGAATCCAAACTATAAAGAAATTAATGTTGAAAAGCAAAAGAATGAAGAGAACTCTATTTTCAATTTCTATAAGAAAATGATTGCCTTGAAAAAAGAGCACGATGTACTGAATTACGGTACGTATGATTTACTTTTAGAAGATGATCCGCAAATTTATGCATATACTCGTACATTAAACGATGAAAAAATCGTTGTAATTAGTAATATTTCAAAAGAGGTAGCTGTGTATAATGAAGGTTCATTTGCACTAGAACGCAAACGTTTGCTTTTAAATAACTATAAAGTTGCGGAAAATGAACAAGTAACTTCAATCACGTTAAAACCTTATGAAACAAGGGTTTATCGCATTTCATAATAAAAAAGGATGCTCTTAGAGCATCTTTTTTTATGAAAAAAAATAAATTTCTATTGCAAAGTGAAAACGCTTTTATTAAAATAGATTTATGAAAACGGTTGCGTAAAGGATAAAAATAAAGTAACGTAAGGAATCGTTTTCATAATAGAAACAGAAATTATCATTTAAATCATTATGTTGTTATAAATAAAGGGGAGGAAGAACAGATGAAAATTACGTCTTTTGATTTTTGGCAAAAGTTCGGGAAAGCATTATTAGTTGTTGTAGCTGTAATGCCAGCAGCTGGTTTAATGATTTCTATCGGTAAGTTAATTGGGATGTCTGCTGGGGATATTAACGCAGTTCATACAATCGCTCGCGTAATGGAAGACATCGGTTGGGCAATCATTACAAATCTACACATCTTATTCGCAGTAGCAATTGGGGGATCTTGGGCGAAGGATCGCGCAGGTGGTGCATTTGCAGCGCTATTAGCATTCGTCTTAACGAACAGAATTACAGGAGCTATATTTGGCGTAAACGCTGAAATGTTAGCGGATTCAAAAGCGACAGTTTCTTCAGTATTAGCAGGAGATTTAGTTGTAAAAGATTACTTTACTTCTGTACTTGGTGCACCAGCATTAAACATGGGAGTTTTCGTAGGGATTATCACAGGTTTTTTAGGAGCTACTCTATATAACAAATATTATAACTATAATAAACTACCACAGGCATTAGCATTCTTTAACGGAAAACGATTCGTACCATTCGTTGTAATTGTTTGGTCTACAGTCACTGCAATTGTATTATCACTTTTATGGCCGTTCATCCAAAGTGGATTAAATGAATTCGGTCGCTGGATTGCAGCATCTAAAGATAGTGCACCGGTTGTTGCACCATTTGTATATGGAACGTTAGAGCGTTTACTATTACCATTCGGTTTACATCATATGTTAACGATTCCGATGAACTACACAGAGCTAGGCGGAACATATACGATGTTAACTGGCTCAAAAGTTGGACAAATTGTAGCAGGACAAGATCCTTTATGGCTTGCATGGATTACAGACTTAAATAATTTACTAGCAAATGGAGATACGAAAGCATATAACGATTTATTAAATAACGTTGTACCAGCTCGTTTCAAAGCTGGACAAGTTATTGGCTCAACAGCAGCGTTAATGGGTATTGCTTTCGCGATGTTCCGTAATGTTGATAAAGAAAAACGTGCAAAATATAAACCAATGTTCTTATCGGCTGCATTAGCAGTATTCTTAACAGGTGTAACAGAACCAATTGAATTCATGTTCATGTTTATTGCTCCAGTATTATATGTTGTATATGCAATTACAACAGGACTTGCATTCGCATTAGCAGATTTAATTAACTTACGTGTTCACGCATTTGGATTTATTGAATTAATTACTCGTACACCGATGATGGTTAATGCAGGATTAACAAGAGATTTAATCAATTTCGTTATCGTTTCATTAGTGTTCTTCGGTCTGAACTTTACATTATTCAATTTCTTAATTAAAAAATTCAATTTACCAACACCAGGACGTGCAGGTAACTATATTGATAATGAAGATGAGTCATCAGAAGGAACAGGAAATGTACAGGATGGTTCATTAGCAACAAAAGTTATTGATTTATTAGGTGGTAAAGAAAATATTGCTGACGTAGATGCTTGTATGACGCGTTTACGTGTAACAGTAAAAGATTTAGAGGTTGTTGCACCGGAAGCACAGTGGAAACAAAATGGTGCTTTAGGACTTATCGTAAAAGATAAAGGTGTACAAGCAGTATATGGTCCGAAAGCTGACGTATTAAAGTCAGACATTCAAGATATGTTAGGTGCGTAATAAGATGAAATTGCTAACTTTAAACTGTCACTCTTGGCAAGAAGAGAATCAAATGGAAAAGATAAAATATCTTGCTAAAGTCATTCAAGAAGAAGAGTACGATGTCATCGCATTGCAAGAAGTAAGTCAGTCGATACAAGCTGAAAATGTATGCGGTAACAAGAAAGAAGATAATTTTGGACTTTTACTATTAGAAGAGTTAAAAGCGTTACATGTAAAAGATTACAATATTACTTGGGATTTCTCTCATATTGGTTATGATGTGTATGAAGAAGGATTAGCGATTATAACGAAGCATAATGTTGTAAAGGAAGATACGTTCTTTATTTCAGAAAATAAGGATACAACGTATTGGAAAACACGCAAAATTGTAGGTGCGACAATTGCTTATAATGATAAGAACATAACGTTTTACTCTTGCCACCTCGGTTGGTGGAATGATGAAGAAGAATCATTCAAAGATCAAGTTAATCGTTTGATGGGGCGTGTAGATAGTAATGAACTTTCCTTCTTAATGGGTGATTTTAATAATAACGCCCGTTTACAAGGTGAAGGTTATGAATATATGATGCAAAAAGGTTTGTATGACACATATGAACTAGCAATAGAGAAGGATGAAGGAACAACTGTCCAAGGTGAGATTGCTGGTTGGGATGAAAATAAACATAACTTACGAATCGATCTAATATTGTGTAACCAAAGTGAAAAAGTTCGTTCTTCAAAAGTCATTTTTAATGGTACGAACAGAAATGTAATTTCAGATCATTTCGGTGTAGAAGTACAAGTAGATATATAATAGAAGAAATCCTCACAGATGATGAAAAGCTGTGAGGATTTTTTTGAGGAATACAAGTATTTCCAAGAGAAAATACTTGTATTTTTTATGACATTTCCTATATATTTGTTATTATTGAATGTAAAACTAATTTGGTCATTTTGTATGCATACTTTTTTTACTTCGTTATATAATGAAGTAAGTGAAATATTTAATGGGAAAAATAGTGTATTTTCGTTTAATCCACGATGTAGAAAGTGATATAATTGCAAAATGTATGTATCATTTTCTAAAGAAGGAAAAATATATAATTAGGTGATAAATTCTATGAAACAAATTTGGCGTATTTATAAGACAGATTTACGGAATGTAGCTAAACATTGGGCTGCAATTGTTATTGTTTTAGGATTAATGATTTTACCATCGTTATATGCATGGTTTAACATTAAAGCTTCTTGGGATCCTTATGGAAATACAAAAGAGGTTCCCATTGCCGTTTCTAACCAAGATGCAGGCTCTAATTTAAGAGGGAAAGATATCAATATCGGGGACGAGATTGTAGATTCTCTAAAGAAAAACAAGAATCTTGGTTGGAAATTTGTAGACCAAAAGCAGGCGATTTACGGAGTTGAGCGTGGGGATTATTATGCAAGTATTACAATCCCAAAAGACTTCTCTGAAAAAATTGCAACTGTTCTGGATGAAAATCCACAAAAGCCAGAACTTGATTACTATGTAAATGAAAAAGTAAATGCGATTGCACCGAAAATTACAGCAAAAGGTGCATCAGGTATTACAGAAGAAATTAGTAAAAACTTCGTTAAAACAGCGAACGGTGAGATTTTTAAAATCTTCAATGACCTTGGAATCGATTTAGAAACAAACTTACCAAGTATCGAGAAAGTAAAAGACCTTGTCTTTAAGTTAGAAGCGCAGTTCCCAGAAATGAATACACTGATGGATAAGGCGTTAGATGATGCGACTCGAGCAGAGGATGTAGTAAAAGTAGCGCAGAAAGAATTGCCGGTTGTAGAGAGTGTTATTAATGATGGTCAGGATACACTTAAGAGCTTAGATGCATTCTTTGCGAGAAACGATGAAACATTGAATCGTGCTCCAGGAACTATTAAGAATAATTTAATTGCAATGCAAACAGGTTTGAATAGTGCGGCGGCGATTACGGATTTCTTAAAAAATCCATCTTTTGATTTCAATATGGCACTTCCAGATCCATCTAAATTCCCAGTGTTACCTAATATAACTATTCCACAGATACCAGAATTACCGCAGGTGAATGGTCAATTATATAAAGATATAGCTAAAAATATTGATCAAACTGTAAATAATGTATTCGGCTCAATACGTGTTGGAACAACTTATGCACAGGGAGTTATAAACGGGTTACAAAATGGTAATTTTGATCCAGAAAAAGCGAAACAAGATCTTAATAAGGTTTCTGAGAATCTTCAAGGTCGTGTGGATAGTGTTTCATATGTAATTGATATCTTTACTAAATTTAAAGAATCCGCACCAACTGATTCTGGAAAAGACTTCTTCCAAAAACGAATAGATAAATTAACGAATCTTAAATCAGCTATCGAAAATGCAAATGGCGGCGTTAAAGATATCGCTAATATTATAGGTACAGGGCAAGAAGTGAAACAAGATGTAAGAGATGCTACTAATCAAAAGTTAAATGCAATAAATAATTTAGTAAACCAAGCGGAGGCAGATTATAATGCGACGTTTGTAGCGGATTTTGAAAAAGCGGTAAGTACGGCTGAACAATTAAAAGATAAAGCTGGAAATGCACAACAGAATTTAAATCAAGAAATAAAAAAAGTTAACGAGATATTAGACAATGGTAGAGAAGGCTATGATCAGGCTGTAAATAATTACAGCAGATTAAAAACAGAGCTTGAAAAAGCTAGAGAAGACTTAAGTAATAAAGGTGTTAACGGACTAGATTCTACAAAAGTAGCTTTAAATGATTTAAATGGCCAGTTCAAAGCCGGGCTAAATTTAGTTAACGATATGATTCCTGTTATGGAAAATACGAATAAAGTTTTAGCAGATGTAAATAGTGATAAGAACACGAATAACATGATTTCTAAATTGAATAAAGTAAAAGATGGTCTTCAAAAAGGAATCGATTTAACTGATAAAGGAATTGACGCTATTAATAAAGGTCAAAAACCAGCGGCAGATGTTATTGAGAGTATTAATGAAGTATCTAAAAATGTTTCGGGTCAAATAGGTGACATCTTAGCTAAGTACGATTCAGAAATCGTTCCAAACTTTAATGAAGCAATTGCTCGTACAAAAGAGATGTCGAAAAACACATCTCAAATTTTAAAAGAAGCAGACAAAAAGCTTCCAGATGTTAAAAAGCTACTAGAAGATTCATCAAAAGGCTTAGTAGACGGTAAAAAGAAATTAACAGACATTAAGGCTGACATGCCGGAGACTGAGAAAAAGATTAAAGACTTAGCAAATAAAATTCGTGATTTTGAATCTGAAGAGGATATAAAAGACATCATACGCTTATTGAAAAATGATGTTGAAAAGCAAAGTGATTACTTCGCGAATCCAGTAAATTTAAAAGAGAATAAGTTATTTGCGATGCCAAACTATGGTTCAGCGATGTCACCATTCTATACAGTGCTTGCATTATGGGTAGGCGCATTATTAATGGTTTCATTATTAACGGTAGAAGTGCATGAAGAAGGCGCGAATTATAAGAGTCATGAAATTTACTTCGGACGTTTATTAACATTCTTAACGATAGGTCTTTCACAAGCGTTTATCGTATCGATGGGAGATATATTCTTACTCGGTACGTACGTAGTCGATAAGTTCTGGTTTGTATTATTTAGTTTATTTATTGGCGGGGTCTTCGTTTGTATCGTATACTCACTCGTTTCTATTTTCGGAAACGTTGGGAAATCGATGGCGATCATTTTACTTGTACTGCAAGTAGCAGGATCGGGCGGAACATTCCCAATTCAAATGACACCAGCGTTTTTCCAAGCACTTTATCCGTTCTTACCATTCACATACGCAATTAGTGCAATTCGTGAAACAGTGGGTGGAATGCTTTGGGATATAGTAACTAGAGATTTACTTGTGTTAAGTGCTTTCGTAGTAGTTATGATTGTAGCTGCGTTATTACTGAAAACACCAATTAACAAATCGAGTGAAAAGTTTGTTGAGAACGCAAAAGGAAGTAAAATTATTCATTAATAATAAAAGGTTCCTACCGAGAGTGGTAGGAACCTTTTTGTTTAATCAAATTTTAATTTCTTTAAAGCTTCTGCGAACGGATTATTTAATGGTTCTTCTTCTTTTTTCTGTTGTTTCATATATTTTTGAACGTCACGCTTATCAGCCTTGCTTCCAGATTCCTTTTTACGTCTTTCTTGGAATGTGGATAATTTCTCGCGATAGCCACATTTACATGCAAAGGTTTGTCCCGCACCTTCACCACGTAATTCTAACTTCTTCTTACATTGCGGACAACGAGCGTTTGTTGTACGAGATACGTTTTTACGATGACCACATTCACGGTCTTGGCAAACGAGCATTTTTCCTTTTTTGCCGTTTACCTCTAGCATTGGTTTACCGCAATCTGGACAAGACTTCGTTGAAATGTTGTCATGTTTATATTTTTTATCACTCGATTTTATTTCAGCAACAATTTCTTTCGTATAGTTCTTCATTTCTGAAATGAATACTTCTTTCTTTAATTTTCCTTTAGCGATAGCTTCTAACTTTTGCTCCCATTCGCCAGTTAGTGTAGGAGATTTCAGTTCTTCTGGCACTAAATCAAGTAACTGACGGCCTTTTGAAGTAATATGAATATCTTTACCACGTTTTTCAAGTAAGAACGAATTGAATAACTTGTCGATAATATCAGCACGCGTTGCTACAGTACCTAATCCACCAGTTGACTTTAACGTATCAGCAAGTTGTTTATTTTGCGTATCCATATATTTCGTAGGATTCTCCATTGCTGAAAGTAAAGTCGCCTCATTAAAACGTGCAGGTGCTTTCGTTTGCCCTGATGTTTGCATAATTAACTTTACAGTTAATGTATCGCCTTTTTCAATGTGAGGTAGAAGTTGTTCTTTTACGTCATCAGTTACATCATCATCTTCAAAGCGATTTTCATATACTTCTTTCCAACCGGCATGTAGAATAGTTTTTCCACGTGCGATGAACGTTTCATTGCCAACTTTTGTGCGTAACGTTAGTTGCTCGTATTCGAATGCTGGGAATAAAACGGCTAAGAAACGTTTTACAACTAAATCATAAATTTTACGTTCTTTATCTGTGAAGGCTGAGAAGTTAACGTATCCTTCTGTCGGAATAATTGCGTGATGATCACTTACTTTACTATCATCAACAAATGACTTATTAGACTTGATAGGCTTTTGTAATACTTTATGTGCTAAAGGACGGTACTCTCCAACGCCACATGCTTTTAGACGCTCTGGAAGTGTCCCAACGATATCAGATGAAATATAGCGTGAATCTGTACGAGGGTATGTTAGCACTTTGTGTTGCTCATACAATTTCTGCATAATGTTTAATGTTTCTTTCGCAGAGTAACCGAATTTTTTATTGGCATCACGTTGCAATTCAGTTAAATCGTAAAGACCAGGAGAGAATGACTTCTTCTGTTTTTTATCAATTTCCACAACAGTAGCATTATGCTTATCTAAACCTTTTACGATACCATCAATTTTTTCTTTATTAAAACTGCGGCTATTACCATTTGCATCTTGCCAAGTTAGTTTTAACTGATTCGTTGTTTGTGCTTCGATACCGTAGTAAGTTTGAGCTTTGAAGTTCTTTATTTCATCTTCACGATTAGCGATCATAGCGACAGTAGGTGTTTGTACACGGCCGCAATTCAGCTGGGCATTAAAGCGAGTCGTTAAAGCGCGAGTCGCGTTAAGACCGATGTACCAGTCAGCTTCTGAACGTGCGACAGCCGAAGCGTATAAATTGTCATATGCTTTACCTGGTTTTAAATTTGCGAAGCCATCTTTAATTGCTTTGTCAGTAACAGATGAAATCCATAAACGCTTAATAGGCTTCTGTATTTTAACTTTATCGATAATCCAACGTGCGACTAATTCGCCTTCACGTCCAGCATCTGTCGCTACAATAATTTCATTTACATCTTTTCTAAGAAGTTGGCTTTTTACAGCGTTAAACTGTTTCCCTGTTTGTTTAATAACGGTTAGTTTTAAACGCTCGGGTAGCATCGGTAAATCTTCTAAATTCCACTTTTTATATTTCACATCATAGCTTTCTGGATCTGCTAATGTAACGAGATGACCTAAAGCCCAAGTTACAATATATTTACTACCTTCAAGGTAGCCATTTCCTTTTTTATCGCACTTAAGTACACGCGCAATATCTCGTGCAACGGAAGGTTTTTCAGCGATTACAACGCTTTTTGACATATTAAAAACATCCTTTCAAATTTCCATACGTTAACTATAGCATACATCTTCTTGAGATTCAGTTTCGCTCCAGATTTGAACGTTTTTTAGTGGTATGAACAAAAATTGTTTGAAATCAAATGATGGTGATAGAACATAATCTACACGAGGATGAGACTATGAAAAATAGATACTTATTTATCCCGCATTAACAGGCAGTAAGACCCCTGCCTCAAAATTCAGCAGAAGCAAAGAAGTTAGGTAGGGGATCAACTGCCCATAAAAGCCCGATTGGTTCAACTAATAATCAGTGGGGGATGAACAAAACCCCCACTGATTAAAGTTTCACTTTATTATGCGTATTGTTTTATCAGTTGCTTCTATATGAAATAGAAAAGTAAAGAACTTGTTATTTTACTAGAATAAGAGTAGACTTTGAAGTAGATGAATAATAAGCACATGGGAGTTTGTGGATGCAAACTGAGAGTATGACTAATCCGTCATTGACCATTTGAACCTGTTGGATAATGCCAGCGTAGGGAGAGTGTAAAAGCACATGTTCAGGCACTTTGCGTACGCGCAAAGTGCCTTTTTGTGTATCTCCCATCACTATAGTTAGGGGATGAGAAGGATGAATATGAAAGAAATTAGTAAAGTAGTGGATTTGGTGAGAGAATCTAATCCGCTCGTTCATAATATTACAAATGTTGTTGTAACAAACTTTACAGCTAACGGTTTGTTAGCGTTAGGGGCATCGCCTGTAATGGCGTATGCAAAAGAAGAAGTAGCAGAAATGGCTAGCATTGCTGGAGCATTAGTATTAAATATGGGGACACTCCGTCCTGAAGAAGTAGAAGCGATGTTACTTGCGGGTAAATCAGCAAATGTGAACAATGTACCAGTACTGTTTGATCCAGTTGGTGCAGGAGCAACATCGTATCGAACAGAAGTTGCGAGGTATATTCCGACTGAAATCGAGTTAGCGATTATTCGCGGGAACGCAGCTGAAATAGCGAACGTTATTAATGAGAGCTGGGAAATTAAAGGGGTAGACGCCGGTGTTGGAAATGGCAATGTTGTAAGTATTGCAAGGCAGGCAGCGGATGAATTAAATACAGTAGCGGTGATTACTGGAAAAGAAGATGTTGTTACAGATGGAGAGCGAACGATTCTTATTCGAAATGGTCACTCTATTTTAACGAAGGTTACGGGAACTGGTTGTTTACTAACTTCTGTAATAGGAGCATTTGTAGCAGTAGAAAAGGATTATGTAAAGGCAGCAGTAGCGGCATTAACGTTTTATGGTGTAGCTGCGGAACTGGCAGCTGCTAAGACAGTGGAAAAGGGACCTGGTAGTTTCCAAATTGAATTTTTAAATCAGTTAGCGAATACTACTTCAGGTGATATTGAGAAGTACGGGAAGATTGAGATTATATAGTAAGGAGGGGAACTAGATGCCCTGTATTACAAAGGCTGACATGTCCAGGTTGTTATCAGTATATTTTATAATGGGAAGTAACAATTGTGCGAAAGAGCCGCTACAAGTATTGAGAGATGCACTCGAAGGCGGTATAACAATTTTTCAATTTCGTGAAAAGGGAGAAGGCGCTTTAACAGGAGAGGAACGCATTTGTTTCGCAAAAGAACTACAAGCAACTTGTAAGGAGTACGGTGTACCGTTCATCGTAAATGATGATGTGGAACTAGCTCTCGAGTTAGATGCTGATGGCGTGCATGTTGGACAAGATGATGAAGGGATTACTTCTGTTCGTGAAAAAATGGGGGATAAAATTGTTGGTGTATCTACACATACAATTGAAGAAGCACGCTGGGCAATTGAAAACGGAGCTGATTATTTAGGTGTTGGCCCTATTTTCCCAACGAGTACGAAAAAAGATACGAAAGCTGTGCAAGGAACGAAAGGCTTAGCTCATTTTAGAGAGCAAGGAATTACAATACCGATTGTCGGGATTGGTGGCATTACAATTGAAAATACAGCATCAGTTATAGAAGCGGGTGCAGACGGTGTTTCCGTTATTTCTGCGATTAGTTTAGCGGAATCTGCGTATGAAAGTACGAAGAAGCTAGTTGAGGAAGTAAATAGGGGTTTGTAGGAAAACGGAACTTCACAAAAATAGTAAAAAACATAATGGACAGTTAAAAATATTTAAACAAACGTTTGATTAAAAAAGCACAAACCCTTTAAAACTTTGGGTTTGTGCTTTTTCTTTAAAACATAATTGAAATTAAGAGCATTCCAATTCCGATAGAAGTGAATGTTGCGATTAGGCCTGGAATCATAAAGCTATGATTTAAAACATATTTACCAATACCTGTTGTACCAGTACGATCGAAGTTAATGGCAGCAACGATTGTTCCATAGTTTGGAATGAAGAAATATCCATTTACTGCAGGGAACATTGCGATTAGTAGCGCTGGTGGAATACCGAGTGATAATCCAAGAGGCATTAAAGCACGTACTGTTGCTGCTTGGCTATATAGTAAAATAGATAGAATGAATAATGCGATGGCAAATAGCCATGGTGCACTTGTTACTAGGTGCTGTATTGATCCTTGAATCATATTTAAGTTTCCGTTAAAGAAAGTATCTCCCATCCAAGCGATACCGAAAATAGCAACAACTGCTGTTGCCCCCGCTTTAAAGACGTTACCAGACACGATGCTTTCTACATTTGGTTTGCAGAAAATAATAATAAGAGCTGCGATAGTTAACATAACCATTTCAATTGTGTTTGGCATGGAAAGACGAATTAACTTCCCGTCAACCATCCATCCTGGACGAAGTGCTTCAAATGAACCGAGAAGTACGACAAGGAAAGTTCCCACTAAGAAAAGGATAACGGATAGTTTAGCGCCTTTTAAACCAACAAATTCTTTCTTCTCTTCAATTTTAGGAATCATTCCTTCTTTTAAACGTTTCAAGTATTCAGGGTCTTCATTTAATTCTTTCCCCATTTTGCTAGCAACAAATGCAGCTACCATACAAGCGATGAAGGTAGAAGGAATACTTACTTTTAAAATATCCAATAAGGTGATTTTATAGTCAGCTAGCATTGCTAAAAGTGCAACTGTTGCAGCTGATATAGGGCTAGCTGTAATTGCTTGTTGGGAAGCGATTACGGCAATTGACATTGGTCGTTCCGGCCTAATCCCAGATTCGCGAGAGACTTCTGCGATAACAGGAAGTACAGAATAAGCAACGTGACCAGTTCCTGCGCACAGTGTAAATAAATAAGTAACAATTGGAGCAAAGAATGTAATGCGCTTTGGATTTTTTCGCAATGCTTTCTCAGCTAGATGAACAAGGTAGTCCATTCCTCCAGCGGCTTGCAGTGCACCGGCAGCTGTAATTACTGCTAAAATCATAAGCATTACATCAATAGGAGGAGCTGTAGGTTGTAAGTGGAAGACAAAAACAAGTATTGCCATACCAACGCCACCCATTACTCCTAGACCAACTCCGCCTAGGCGTGCGCCAATAAAAATGCAGAGTAGTAACGTAAGAAATTGTAGCCAAAACATGATAAACTACCTCCGAAATTCATTAGTTAAGATATATTTGAATAATTTAATTTGAACGAAAATTAAAACAAATACTCAAAATAATCCTTGTGTTATATACATTTTTTATTATATAACACAAGAAATGTAACATTCACGAACTTTGTTAAGTTATTTCGAAAAAATAATACATTGAAACTTTACATTTGCATCTCTAAATAGGTAGACATTTTAATTCTTATGTTGTAATCTTTGATAGAGAATAATTTAATTCTCATAGAACTCCCATATCGTTCAACTCGTTCAGCGAGAAAGGCAAACTGATGGAAACATTAGGACGCAAAACTACAGGAGCTAAGGTCGAAAGGCTATGCTAGCCAGTTACCGGACGGATAGGGTTGGTCTTGACCAATGCTCTTTTCATTGGTCTTTTTTTTGTTTATAAACAAATGAGAGACGTTATCGTTTATTAATAAGGTGTATATTTTAATAGCGTTACTTTATAGTAAGTTAATTAAGAAAGGTGATGTTAATGAGAAGGTGTTGGCATAAACTATCATTTCTTCAAAAAAATGTATTGTTAACTGTGTTAGTTATTTTGACGCTTGTCGGTACTATGGGAGCGTTAAGTTTTAACATGTTTCAAAATAGCATGATGTCTATATTTGAAAGGCATTCTTTTGAAACAGGGGATACGGTATTACATAAATTAGACGGAGAAATATTGAGAGATGTTGCAAAAGACCCAACGGCAGAAAGAGAAAAGAGAGAGAAGTTAACAGAGAAATTAGATGAATCAACGGAAGAATTGAACAGTGTTGGACAAACCTATATTGTTGGAGCGAAAAAAAATGAAAAAGGTGAGCTACAAATCATTGATTTATCTACAGGTTTAGCAAATGTTGTTGAAGTAAGGCCGGGAGAATATTATAAACAACCAGACCTTTGGATGAAAGCATATGATAAAGTAATGAGCACAAAAAAAGCAAACATGACAGAAGTATATGAAGACGCATTAGGAACATGGGTAACGATATTAGAGCCAATTAAAGATGGAGAAGGTAATATTGTGGCACTTGTTGCAGCTGATGTAGATGCTTCTATTGTTCCTAGTACAAAAGAAAAGTTCATTATACAAGGTTTAATGTTTATTTGTATTTCTGTTTTAATTGCAACTTTTATTCAATTCTTAATTGTGCGTAACGCACTTGCTCCATTGCGAGATTTACGTGAAGGATTGCGCAAAGTCGGTGAAGGTGATTTAAGTATTAAATTAGAGGAAAGACCAGATGATATTGGTATTATTAATGCGTATTTTAATAATACCATCGAGAAGTTTAAAGGAATTATAGATAAAGTGAAGCAGACAGCAGAACAGGTTTCCTCATCTTCACAAGAATTGTCAGTGAGTACGAAAGAGAATAGCATGGCAGTTAAAGAAATCGTAAGTTCTATGGTTGAGTTAAGAGCTGGAGCTCGGTTACAAGAAACTGCAGCACCACAGTATTTAGGCGCTGTATATGAAATGGAAGATAAGATGGAAGAGATAACGAATGCTGCAGAACAAATAGCGAAAGAGTCTGAAGGTACAAAGTATCATTCAGTAAAAGGAAATGGTGTTATTGAGCAGGCGATTAATCAAATGAACATAATACAAAATGCAGTACAAGATTTATCTTCTATCATCCATTCTTTGGAAACAAGATCAAAAGAAATTAGTGATATTGTAAATGTAATTACAGGTATTTCAAATCAAACTAATTCCCTAGCTTTAAATGCTTCTATTGAAGCTTCACGTGCTGAGGCAACCGGAAAGGGATTTGCTGTTGTTGCTGATGAAGTGCGTAAATTAGCAGAGCAGACGGAAGCATCAGCAAAAGATATAGCGAAATTAATAGGGGAAACACAAGTTGAAACGGAAGAAGCTGTTGTTTCAATGCAAAAAGCTTCAAAAGAAGTAGAATCTGGAATAAAACTTGTTGAAAGTAGTGGTGCTTTCTTTGAAAAAATTTCAAAATCAGCACAATCTGTTACAAATCAAGTTAGAGTTGTTTCTAGCAATTCAAGTGATATATTGCAAAATAGCCAAAATATTGTTCGTGTTGTAAATGAACTATCACTTATTGCAAATACGTATGCAAATAGTAGTAATAATATTGAAGAAAGTATGAAAGAGCAGGAAATGTCTGTACAAGATATTGCTGAATTAGCTAGTTCTTTAAGCTGGCTTTCACAGGAGTTACAAGAGTTAATAGGGGAATTCAAAAGTTAAATGAAATGATTATACGTGCTTTTGTTTGTTCAATAAAATAAATCATGCTACAATGAAAACGAATTAAGGACCGGGGAGCCAATTGGCTGAGAGGATGTAAACAAACATCGACCCTCAACCTGATCTGGATAATGCCAGCGTAGGGAGTTACTTAAAGTGATGTAGCATATGTTATTCTATAATAACTTGCATACAAGGCTTTCCTACGCAGTAGGAAAGCCTTTTCTTGTTTTAATATTTCATTTTATAAGGGGGATTTTACTATGTCACAACAAGTTACAATTTCATTTTCAGTAGTACCACAAGCGAAGAACAAAGATGTGTATTCTGTTGTTGATAAAGCAATTGAAGTTGTACAACAATCGGGAGTTCGTTATGAAGTAGGGGCAATGGAAACAACGCTGGAAGGAGAATTAGATGTACTTCTTGATATCATTAAACGTGCGCAACAAGCTTGTGTGGATGCTGGAGCAGAAGAAGTGATTACTTCTATTAAAATCCATTATCGTCCAAGTACTGGTGTAACGATAGATGAAAAGGTTTGGAAGTACCGTGATGAATATGCAAAACCAGAAGCAATCTAAAACAATTACAACAATTTGGCTTATCCTTCTCATAGCGATATGGGAAGGATCTGTTTCATTATTTAAAATTGAACCGTGGATTTTACCGAAGCCTTCTGCCATTGTTCAAGAATTAATTGGAATGAAAGATTTACTATTACCGAATACGATGCAAACGTTACAAGAGGTTCTAATTGGACTGTTTTTTGCGATTTTAATTGGGACAAGTATTGCAATTATTATGGATGTTATCCCTTTATTTCGTATTTTAATAAATCCGTTGCTTGTTATTTCGCAAACGATTCCAATCGTTGTACTTGCACCGTTATTTATTATTTGGTTTGGATATGGAATGCTACCGAAAGTAATGGTAGTAATACTCGTTTGTTTCTTCCCGATTGCGCTTAGCATTTTAGAAGGTTTTCAAACGGTAGATAAAAATATGTTGAAGTTGTTGCAAACGATGAAGGCAACGAAATGGCAAGTTTACCAGAAAGTAAAGTTTCCAGCAGTGTTGCCATACTTTTTCTCAGGTTTAAAAATTGCAGTTACATATAGCGTAATGGGAGCAATTATTGGGGAATGGCTCGGTGCAAGTGAAGGATTAGGAGTTATGCTTACAAGGGCTACAAAATCCTTTTTAACAGCCCGAGTATTTGGTGTGGCAGCAATTATTGTTATGGTGACATTATGTCTGTATTTTATCGTGGAGTTTATGGCAAGAATAACAGCACCATGGATATATAGAAAGGACGGCAGAAAATGAAAAAAGGTTTAAAAGTTATGTTGGCTGCCTTATTAGCAGTAGGTGTAGCTGGATGTAATCCGGCGAAGAAAGAAGAAAGTGCAAGTAAAGATCAAAAAGTAAAAGTAGTATTAGATTGGTTTCCGAATACGAATCATACTGGCCTATATGTAGCGCAAACGAAAGATTATTATAAAAAGCAAGGATTAGATGTAGAGATTATTCAGCCAGGTGATAATGTGACAGCGGAGCAAATGATAGCTTCCGGAAAAGCTGACTTTGCAATAAGCGCACAAGAAAATGTAACGTTGGCTCGTGTGGAAGGTATTCCTGTTGTATCTGTAGGAGCAATCATCCAACATAATACTTCAGCTTTTGCATCACTTAAAAAAGATAATATGACGTCACCAAAAGATTTTGAAGGTAAACGTTACGGCGGCTGGGGAGGACCAGCAGAAGAAGCGACGTTGAAGACAATCATGGAGAAGCATCAAGCTGATTTTAATAAAGTTGAAAAAATCATCTTAGGACAAACAGATTTCTTTAAATCAATCGGTCGTGATGCAGACTTTGAATGGATATATTACGGATGGGATGGAATTGAAGCGAAGCGCCAAGGAAAAGAGTTAAATACGATTATGGTGAAAGACTTAGACCCAGCGCTTGATTTCTATAGTCCTGTTATTATTACGAGTGAAAAACATACGAAGCAAGATAAAGACTTTGTGAAAAAGTTTATGAGTGCAACGACAGAAGGTTATAATTTTGCAATTAAAGAACCGAAAGAAGCTGCTGATATTTTAATTAAAGCAGTTCCAGATGTGAATAAAGAATTAGTACAAGAAAGTCAAAAATGGTTAAGTACGAAGTATCAAGATGATGCAAAAGTGTGGGGAGTACAGAAGGAAGAAGTTTGGACGAATTACATGAATTTCTTATATGATAACAAAGTTATTAAGAAGAAAATTGATGTGAAAGATGCCTTTACAAATGAGTTCCTTCCAAGTGAAAAATGAGTGGATTACAAATAAAAGAGATCGTAAAAGCTTTTGATGGAAAGAATGTATTGGAAAATATTAGTGCTTCTATACGAGAGGGAGAGTTCGTTTCCTTTGTAGGACCGAGTGGTTGCGGGAAAAGCACATTATTAAATATGATTGCAAATGTTGAAAATCCAACAAGTGGGAATGTAACGTATAAGGATAGGCACGTACAAGAGCAAGATGTTGTAAGTTATATGCCGCAGCAGGATTTATTACTACCGTGGCGATCAGCTTTGCAAAATATAGTTCTTCCATTGGAAATCGAAGGGAAACCGAAAAAACAAAGGCTAACAGAAGGAATGGAAGCATTAAAGCAATTTGAACTAGATGAATATGCAGACCATTATCCAGATGAATTGTCTGGTGGTATGCGTCAAAGGATTAGTTTTCTGCGCACATATTTATGTGAAAAGCCAATTATGCTACTTGATGAGCCTTTTGGAAAATTAGATGCCTTTACAAAAATGGAAGTACATAGTTGGCTTTTAAACTCTTGGCACCAAGAGAAGCAAACAATTGTTATGGTTACACATGACTTAGATGAGGCAATCTTACTGTCGGATCGCGTATTTATTTTATCTCAAAGACCAGCATCAATAGTTGGAGAGGTACAAGTGAAATTACCTAGACCAAGAACGATGGATATGTTAACATCACTTGAGTTAAAGAAGGATAAGGAAGAAATTCTGAGAGTATTAGCTCCTTATATGAAAAAATAGAAAAAGCTCTTACCAGATTTAAATATAATTGCTGGTAAGAGCTTTTTTTATAGAACATGAAAAGAATGAGAAGGAACAAAAGAAAAAATAGAGAATAGAATATAACAGAGTAGTTTATACTCTTAATATAACAAATGTTAAAGGAGTGAAAGGATAAAATGACTTTATCAACTGTTCTTCAAATGGTTTTAGCTTGATGCGGGAGAAGTCTGCCCATTTTTAATGATTAAGCTAAATTGAAGACAGCAGGTAAAGAACCTTAATCCTTTTTTACGATAATATGTAATGGGTAAGGTGTATTCACCTTACCCATTTTTTATATATACAATTAAATAAGGCTTTATACTGTTGCTCTCTCTATTTAGCTTATGAACTATAAGTAGAGGAGAGAAAAAAATGAGTATATTAACAGTAGAAAATTTAAGTCATTCGTATGGTGAGAAAACCATTTTATATAATGCGTGTTTTCGACTATTAAAGGGCGAGCATGTTGGGTTAGTTGGGAAAAATGGAATTGGAAAATCAACCTTGTTAAGGATTTTAACAGGAGAACTTATACATGATGACGGAAACATTGAATGGTTTCCACATGTGAAGATAGGCTTTTTACAGCAACATATGGATTTACAAGAGGGGATAACAATTGAAGGATACTTACAAAGTGCATTTTCTAATTTGTATAGGATTGAATGCGAAATGTTAAAAATTGCTGAAGAAATGAATGGAGCAGGAGAAGTAGAAAAACTGTTAGTAAAGTATGGAGAATTACAAACTATATTGGAAAGCTCTAATTTCTATCAAATTCATACAGAAATTGAAGAAGTAGCAATCGGTTTAGGTTTATTTGAAATAGGGTTGAAAAAGGATGTTTCAAAGTTAAGTGGAGGACAGCGAACAAAGTTATTACTTGGGAAGCTCCTTTTAGAAAAAGCTGATGTTTTATTGCTAGATGAGCCAACAAATTATTTAGATACAGCCCATATAGAATGGTTGCAATCGTATTTGAGACTGTATGAAAAAGCTTATGTGATCATTTCACATGACGAAGTATTTTTGAACAGTATTACGAATGTTATTTATCATCTAGAAGAACGGAAAGTGAAGCGGTACGTAGGAAATTATGAAAAATTTGTGCAAAGTTATCAATTGCAAAGGAAACAATTACAATCGGCGCATGCGAAACAGCAAAAAGAAATTGCTCAGTTAGAAACATTTATTCAAAAAAATAAAATTCGAAAAGCGAAACAGGCCAAAAGTCGAGAGAAAGTATTGGAGAAAATGCAAAGGGTTGAAAAGGTTAATCATGTACCTCGATCCCGTTTTGATTTCAATGTTTATGAGGAGCCAGTGAGTCGCATATTACAGGCTGAAAAACTAAGGATAGGATATAGTTCTCCGTTATGTCCAGAATTGAATTTGCAAGTGAAAAAAGGAGAAAAGATAGCGATTGTTGGTCATAATGGAATTGGAAAAACGACAATGTTAAAAACGTTATTAGGTCAAATAAAGCCGTTAAGCGGTTCAATTTCTGTTGGAGAACGAGTAAATCCTGCTTATTTTGCGCAGGAAGAGTTTGCTTCAGAAACAACACCATTAGAAAAAGTTTGGGCAGAACGACCAGATATGACAAAGAAAGAAGTACGCCAAGCATTAGCAAAGTGTGGATTGAAAGAAGAACATGTATTAAAACCTATTCGTTTATTAAGCGGCGGGGAACAAACGAAAGTACGTTTATGTGAACTTATCGTAACGAAAAGCAATGTTTTAATTTTAGATGAACCGACTAATCATTTGGATATAGAAACAAAGAAGTCTTTGCAGGAAGCGTTACAACAATATAAAGGAACAGTTTTACTTGTCTCACATGAGCCTTCTTTCTATGAAGCATGGATAACAAAAGTATGGAATATAGAAGAATGGGATGCTGAACGATATGAATAAAGAAAAGGCATTAGCTTGTATAAGCTAATGCCTTTTCTTTGTGATTAACATGATTTTCGAGAACTCTTACATGAGAATTGTATGAAGAAGCACTCTTATGGTGCGCTTATAAGCGTGCTTTTTCTTATGTTATGTTTATATTTAGATGCCTTTCCCTAACAGGCGACTATCATTCTTTATATATATAGATAGTTTGAAGTGGAATAAAAATAATTCCTATATGTAAAGGATAATGTGATTAGTATAGGAAGACAATAGAACTTAAAGGAAATTCATGTAAAATTCATATGAACTTCACATGAACTTCATATTAGAAACTAGATATAATTATAATAGGTTATTGTAATGTTAATTTGTGATTTTTCATAAAATTAAAAGTTTGAATTTAGGATAGAGCACTCAAACCTAAATTCAAACTTTAGTGAAATAATTAATGGAGGTTACGCTTAGTTTTCGCTAATGGATGCATTTACAAGTTCGGCGGGAGTGCCTGTTCCTGCCCCTCCGATTGTAACGGATCCACCAGGAGGAATTTCACCATTCCATCCTGCATTCGTAATTACGTAATGAGTATTTATTTTACTACTAATTTTAGAATCCCAAACTTGTGTTAAATTGCCGTTATAATCAAATTCTAATTTCCAGTTTTTAATAGAGGTCGTTCCACTATTTTTAATTACAATCGAGAAGTTGTAACCACTTCCCCAATTGGAAGTGACTGAAAAGGTAGCATTACCATTTCCACCAGGAGGTGTTGTATCAGTATCATCTGTTTTTATAATGATAGAAGTAGGCTGTGATTTATTCCCGGCAGCATCTTTTGCTATTATTGAAAATGTGTATTCGGTATTAGATTTTAAGTTTTTGATTGTAATGCTATTTGTTGTTGTACTCCATTTCTCTTCTCCGGCAGTAATTTCATATTCCGTAACTCCTACGTTATCAGTAGATGCAGTCCAGTTTAATTGAACGGAGTTTGAATTTTTATTTGTAACAGCAATATTTTTTACGTTTGTTGGGGGCTCAGTATCTTTTTGAGTAATAGGTCCACCAAGTAATTCTTTTACTAACGTATCAAGCAATTTTGGTCCACTGCAACTATATTTTGGACTTGTACGGCAATCCCCGCTTAGTTCCCAAAACATTGCGCCACTTAGACCCTTTGTCTTTATATAGTCTGTTTTATATTTCATAGATTCGTTGTCATCATAGCTAATAAACGTGCCTGTAGTCGCATTATATAAATAAGGTACTTTCGCTACATCGTTCCAGTGGCGAACAAAACCATTTTTATTAACATAATTAGCTGCTAAATCACCATAATCGTACACACCTGTGTCACCGGTAGAATAATCATCCCAAGTACCTTTAGAAGCGAGCTTTCCGTCACTACCTGGTTTACAAGGTTGGTATTGTCCATTATTTTCTTTTCCGCAACTTTTCCATCCACGTCCGTAAAAAGGTACACCTAATACGAGTTTATCCGCTGGAACCCCTTCATTTGTATAAATGTCTATCGCACCATCTACATAAAATTTTGTATCCGCTGCTGGGTCATTTGGATCTTTGTATAGTGCTGCATTATGGTTAGAAGTAGCTTCCCATCCACCGTGGAAATCATATGTCATAATATTAATCCAATCAAGTATTTGAGAGATCTTTTTTAGCTCTGTATGATCCGCATAACGTTGGCTTGCACCTGATGCGATTGTTAGTAAATATTGTTTCCCATCTTCTGCAGTAGCTTTCGTTAATGCATTTCGAACATCTTGAAGGAGTAGGGTGAAGTTTTGCTTATCTTCAGGACGATAACTACCACCAGGAATCGTTTCAACGCCCGGATATTCCCAATCTAAATCAACGCCGTCAAATCCATATTCACGAAGAAAAGCTACTGTAGATTCAACGAATACTTTTCTTGTTTTTTCATCAGCTGCCATATCAGAAAAGCGGTTAGACCAAGTCCAGCCACCAACTGAAATAATTGTTTTTAAGTGAGGATACTTAGCTTTTAATCGTTTCAGTTCTCCGAAATTTCCACAACGGGCGTATTTATCACAATCTTCCCAAGTTGTACCTGATCCTGGATAAGATTTTGTGACATCAGCCCATGGTTCACCGAGTACGAGAGTGCCATTAGGAACCTCTTTATTTTGCAGTGGTACACCAGACTCTTTACAGTTCCACGTTTGTTTATTTGGATTATCGGGGTGAGTAGAAGGGTTTCCATGTTTTCCATTCCAGCAAATATCAGCGAAAGCATAGTTTAAATGAGTTAGCTTTGATGCATCAATGTCTGCAACTTGATAATTACGTCCGTAAATGCCCCATGAAGGAAAATACCCAACAATTTTTTGACCTTGCTTTGGTGAATCTGCTAATGCAACATTTGGAGTAATAAAGTTTGTAAGAAAAAGAGGTAAGAAGAGTAGTAGGGATAGTAATAGCAGTGTGAATTTTTTGGAGCTCATAGTCATTTCTCCTTTCAAAATAAAAGATATATTTAAAGGCATGCGCCAATAAACCAAAGTGAATCTAGACGTATGAAACTTTAATCAGTGAGGGGGCTTCATCCCCCACTGATTATCAGCCCTCACCAATCGGACTTTTATGGGGAGCCCCACCCCCACCTAACTTCTTTGCTTTCGCTAAATTTTGAGGTGGGGGTCTTACTGCCCATTAAAGCGGGATAAAAATGATCAGACATCACGAAGTCTATACAAGGGAGCAGGGGGTGATTAAATCGTAGCAAATGTAAGATTTGGTGTAAACGCTTTATTTGATTCGCAAAGATTTTCTCAATATGAAATGGCTCTAATACAGACTACACATGAAAATAAAATATTGATTAGGAAGGAAAAGGCTCCTTGTAATTAAATTTGAGAAAAAATTGTATGAAGTCAATTTGTAATAGCGTAGCAAGATGAGAAAATATCATGTAAAATAATAGTAAAAATATGTAAAGGAGCGAATGGTGTGGATGTCTTTTTGAACATTGCTGAAGAAAAAATTCGACAAGCAATACGGAATGGAGACCTGGATCATATTCCGGGAAAAGGAAAACCACTACAATTAGAAGACCTTTCAATGGTACCTCCAGAACTTAGAATGAGTTATAAAATCTTAAAAAATGCGGGTATGATTCCACCAGAAATGGAACTACAAAAAGATATATTAAAAATAGAAGACTTAATTGCGTGCTGTTATGATGAAGCAGAGAGAAAAAAATTACAAGAAGAGTTAACGGCAAAAACGCTGCGTTTTCAGCAGGTAATGGAAAAGAGAAAGATTAAAGAGAGTTCAGCTTTTCGTATGTATCAGGATAAAGTATTTCGTAAATTACGCTAAGAGGGATAAGATGAATACATTTGAAACGATAGAAGAATTAGCGACATATATTGAAGGACAACAATTAGTACTGCTCTTTATTAAAACGGAAAATTGTGGTGTTTGTGATGTTATGCTAAGAAAAGTAAATGGTCTATTAGAGAATTATGATTACGTAGAGAAAGTAGAAATATTACTACAAGACATGCAAGAGATCGCGGGGCGATATGCAGTATTTACAGGACCAACAGTTTTATTATTTTATAATGGAAAAGAGATCCTTCGTGAATCGCGCTTCATTTCACTTGAAAATTTAGAGAGAACCATTCAATTATTCGAAGATTAAGGGAGGCTTTTATATGGAATTTATTATTGTCATACTATTATTTGTTGTAGTTGGAACGATCGTAACGGCAGTTCGATCAAACAAAAAGAAGGTAAATCTTACGAAACAAAATAACATTCATAATTCATCTAACAGTTCGTCACCATTATTTTTCTTTGCTGGATCTGATAATGATAGCTCGCATGGAGGTTCACATGATTGTGGAGGATCTTTCGTTGGAGATAGCGGAGGCAGCTGCGATGGTGGCGGAGGTGGCGGTGATTGATGGAAATGCGCCTTATATAGGCGTATTTCTTTTTAAACAAACGTTTGATTAATATTTTTAATGTACTAAGGGGAATAGAAATGAAAAGGGAACCGAAAGTGAAAAATAAGGGGAAAGTAGTGTTATTTTTATTAGCTGCGGGAGGCGTATTTCTTGTTAAATTAGGATTTAAAATTGGAATAATACATATGATTCGAACGTGGTTTGAAAGTGCGTTTTTTTAAATAAGGAATATAGCCTCTTGTAATAGAGGTTTTTAATTTGTTATTATTAGACTGAACGGTCGGTTTAAAGAGGTGTAAATATGAGAAGAAGTGCAGAAGAGATAAAGAAAGAAATTGCATATAAAGCAGAAAGTCTGTTTTCACAGAAGGGTTATGCAGCTACATCTATGGAAGAGATTTGTGAAATTACAAAGCGAAGTAAAGGAAGCATTTATTATCACTTTAAAAGTAAAGAAGAATTATTTTTATTTGTAGTGAAACAGCATACGTATGATTGGCTTGAAAAATGGAATGAAAAAGAGAAGTTGTATAGTACGAATACTGAAAAACTATATGGTCTCGCGGAATATCATGTCGAGGACATACAGCAACCCATTTCAAATGCAATAGAGGAATTCTCTATGAGCCAAGTTGTAAGTAAAGAGATTTTGGATGAACTATTGGCTTTAACTAGAGAATCATATGTTATGTTTGAGAAACTAATTGAAGCAGGTATACAGTCTGGAGAGTTTCGTGAAGATAGTACGCGCGACCTTATGTATATTGTGAATGGATTATTATCAGGGCTTGGAGTACTTTACTACGAGTTAGATTATAAAGAGCTGCAACGTATTTATAAAAAGGCAATAGATGTATTGTTAAAAGGAATGGCAGCTGAATAATAAGTCAGTTGCTTTTCTTACAAAACAAATTAGACCGAACGGTCGGTTTATGAAAGGGGAATGAAAATGAACGCTTTATTTAAAAACCGAGCATTTATGCTCGTTATGGCATCTGATATTTTACAACAATTTGCAATTTGGATTAGAAATATGGCTCTTTTGTACTTCATAATGGAGCGAACGAATAATGATCCAGTTTCAGTTTCGTTGTTATCGGTTATGGAATATGCACCTATTTTTATTTTCTCGTTTATCGGTGGCGCGCTAGCTGATCGCTGGAATCCGAAAAGAACGATGGTTGCTGGAGATGTATTAAGTGTACTGTCTATTGTAGGAATTGTCTTGTTGCTAAAGCTGGATTATTGGCAGGCTATATTTTTTGCAACACTCATTTCCGCGATTGTAGGCCAATTTTCTCAGCCATCATCTTCGCGTATATTTAAGCGCTACGTAAAAGAAGAACAGGTAGCAAATGCGATTGCATTTAACCAAACATTACAGTCATTATTTATGATTTTTGGACCAGTGATAGGATCACTTGTGTATACACAACTTGGTTTATTTACGTCACTATATAGCTTAATCATTTTATTTTTGTTATCTGCTATTGCTCTTTCGTTTTTACCAAAATGGGTGGAACAAGAGCAAGTGGCGAGAGATTCATTAAAAAATGATATAAAAGAAGGATGGAAATACGTTCTTCATACGAAAAATTTACGTATGATTACGATCACTTTCACCGTTATGGGCTTAGCTGTTGGATTAACGAATCCATTAGAAGTGTTTCTTGTAATAGAGCGTCTTGGAATGGAAAAGGAAGCAGTTCAATATTTAGCCGCAGCTGATGGGATAGGTATGTTAATCGGTGGTATTGTTGCTGCAGTTTTCGCTTCAAAAGTGAACCCGAAAAAGATGTTTGTATTCGGTATGAGCATATTAGCAATGTCATTTTTAGTAGAAGGGCTATCTACATCATTTTGGATTACTAGTTTCATGAGGTTTGGAACAGGTATTTGTTTAGCTTGTGTTAATATCGTTGTCGGTACGCTTATGATTCAACTTGTACCAGAAAATATGATTGGAAGAGTAAATGGAACAATTTTACCACTGTTTATGGGGGCAATGTTAATCGGAACTTCACTAGCTGGAGGATTGAAGGAGATGACCTCACTAGTTACTGTATTTTGTATAGCAATGGCACTTATTTTATTTGCGATAGGGCCAGTTCTACGCATGCAAATAAATAAAGAGGATGTCGCTAATAAAGAGGAACTAATAAATTCGTTAGCTTCGAAATAACCATTGTAAGGGAGCAGGATTGCTCCTTTTTCTTGTGGCAATCTTTTGACAATGAAATGCCCCAACTATATACTGATGATGTAAAAACGATTTTACAGGTTAGGAGAAATGGTGTGAAAAATCAAATCTATGAATTACGCACTGAAAATAATATTTCACAAGGTGCATTGGCTGATAAGTGTAAAGTTTCTAGACAGACGATAAATGCAATTGAGAATAATAAATATGATCCAAGCTTAGCGTTAGCATTCCGTTTAGCTGAAGTATTAGGAACAACTGTTGATAAACTATTTTTGTACAAGCTGTAGGGGGAGTAGTTGTTGGGGAAAGAGAAAATAAGCCTTGTAGTTACGGCATTAGTAGCTATAAGTACGTTAGTGTTTGCACTTTATTATTGGTTAACTGAACTTCAAGTAAACTGGTATGCACTATTTATTTGTAGCATCGCATTACATTATATATTTAAAAGTTTGGCATCGCATAATGTGGAAGGGATAACGGAGGAGAAAGAAGATGTAGAAAAACATGTATTAAAAACAAGTGCAAATGTTACGTATTATGTACTTGTTGTATTAATTTTTGGTTTGTTTTTCGCATCGGTAGGTTTTAATAAATGGATTGATTTTCATAACATACCGCTTTTGTTTGCGTTATGCGCTGCGATAGTTGTAAAGCCGGCTGTAGAATTTTTAATTGTAAGACGTTATCGCTAAAAATAAAGAAAAAGATCCTCTTCTCATGCGAAGAGGATCTTTTTCTTATAGCGTTTTAGTTTTTGGACTAGGTGGTGTAACGGATGTATCATTTTCGGGAACTCTAGTTAGTAAGAATCCACCGATAACGAACAGTACAATAATACTAAGGACACCAGCGTTTGTTTTTCCCGTTAATTGCGTTGTAACACCGACTAATACGGGCCCCATAATTGCCGCGAATTTACCAAAGATATTATAAAATCCGAAGAATTCATTTGCAGATTCTTTTGGTACTAGTTTTGCAAAATAGGAACGACTAAGTGCTTGAATACCACCTTGAGAAGTGGCAACTAACATTGCTAAAATCCAGAAATCGAGTGTCGTTTTTAAGAAATAAGCATATATGCAGATAATGATATAAATAATAATACCGACGTATAGCATTTTCTTACCTGTAAATGTTTCTGATAACTTTCCGTATAATAAGGCGAATGGACAAGCTACAATTTGTGTGACAAATAAGATGATTAATAGATTCGTTGCACTAATACCGAGATCTGTTCCGTAAGCGGTAGACATAGTAATAATTGTATCGACCCCGTCAATGTAGAAGAAGTAAGCGATTAGGAACATAAATACAGTTTTATATTCTTTAATATTTTTAAAAGTATCAGCAAGGCGTTTGAAGCTCATTGCAATTGGTCTTGGATGACGTTCAATATAATGTGTTTGCTCTACATTTTTTAGCATTGGAATTGTAAATAATCCCCACCAAAGAGCTGTTATTGCGAACGAAATTTGACTAGCAATGCCGACTGATAAAGGGATAGTTCCTTTTTGAGCAAGGATAATAAGAGCGATACAACCGATAAAAGGAATTGTGCTCCCAATATAACCTAATGCAAAGCCTCTTGTAGAAATTCGGTCCATTCTATCTTTAGAGGTAACATCTACTAAAAATGCATCATAAAAAATGTTTGCTCCCGCAAAACCGACTAATGCGAGCATATAGCAGCCTAATAATAAGTACCACTGAGACGTTGGGACGACTGCTAGCATACTTGTAAATACGATACCGAGTCCAAAGAAGAATGTGAAAAATCGTTTTTTAAATCCTTTATAATCAGCAACTGTGCCGAGAATAGGAGCAAGTATAGAAATTAAAAGTGTAGCGAAAGAGTTTGCATATCCCCAATATGCCGTTGAAGTTGCACCAGATAGTCCGGCTTCTTTTGCAGCTGCCTTAAAGTAAATTGGGAATAATGCAGTTGTAATGACGAGCGAATATACCGAGTTCGCCCAATCGTATAATATCCAGCTTTTTTCTTGTCTGGACATTTTTTTCATATAATGTTCCCCCTTAAATTGTTCTACTAACAGTGTACAAAAATAAAAATTATAAAAAGAGAAACAGTGATGATTTTTACATAACTTTTACATATATACACAGTTCTTTACAATTGAAGTAAATCCTCTACAATTGATCCGTCTGTTTCACCTAAGTGTAAACCGAGTAGTCTAGCGATAGTTGGACCTTCATCAATAAGTCTCATGTACGGAATGGTAACGCCGCTTTTTATCCCTTTCCCAGCAGCGATAAAAATTGTTTCATAGTTAGGTTTTGTTGGAGAGTATCCATGCGTACCAAATGTATATTTTTTACTGGGCGTAACATCTTTTTCAGTAATTTCTTTTATAAAATCGCCTGTATAGTTTTCAGTGAAATAATATCCTTCTTGTGCTTCCAAAATAAATAAACAATTACCATCTGCACCGCAGTCTTTTGCAGCTTCATCATGAAGCATAAATTCAATACCGTTTTGTTTATTTTGAAGTAACTCTTCAAGTAGTAGTTGTACTTTTCGAATTGTATCCGTATCATTTTTGTCCTTCACATATACATAGGCAGAGCCGTCGCAACTTTGGCAATAGACCTTCCAGTCTACTAATTTTCCTTTTGAATTTATAGATATAAGCCCATTTTGATGAAATAGTACATTTAATTGAATGGCTTTGTTTTCACTTAAAGCGCTATGATCACCGAGAGCGATAATTGTACTTTCTTCGTATAGGTCACTGTCTTTTAAAGCTTGAATAATTTTTCCTAGCCGTTCATCATGTCTATGGATAGCAGCTATTGTTTCGTTAGATTCAAAGCCGTGATAGTGTCTTTGAGTGTCTAAATCGGTGAAATGTATAAACATGACATTAGGCTTCTTCGTCTGGATTGTATGCACAGCAGATGCAAGTACGAAATCATCGAGTTCAGGCTGTGATAAGCCATTTCTTATATGACCAAAACGCTGATTCAAATCTAATTGATATAGTGGGCTACCGCTAAATAATGAAACTAAGATTTGATTTTGCCACGGTCTATTTGGAAAAATTTCAGGTAAATTGTAATCAATATTTGCTCTGCCGGTAACAGGCCATAGAAGGGCAGCTGTCGTTAAATTTGCTTTACGTGCTTCATCGTATAACGTTGTTCCTTTAATGGATTTTCGGTACCAATGCCAATCTGGTGACTCACTTCCAGGTTGAAGTAACGTATTGCTAACTACGCCATGTTTATTAGGGTAGTTTCCAGTAACGATTGTTGAGTGGCTTGGATATGTTACAGAAGGATAAATAGGTTCAACTTTTTTCGCAATCGCGCCCTTGTTTATTAATGTGTGGAAATTAGGAAGTTTTTGTAATATAGGAAAATCTAAAGCTGATAAGCAATCGAAAGATAAAATAATGACATGATTTGTTAATGCTTTATCCATAAAGTTCCCTCCTGATTATATAAAACCTATTCTTATATATTACTATTAATACCTAGTAATAAAAATATATTTCTAGGTAAAAATTTATTATTTATTTTCAGAAAAATTAAACATATAATTAAGTATAAGGGAATGAATGGAAGGAGGGAATACTATGGATTGGCTAGATGGATTTAGTATCTTTTACATCATTAGCGGAATTACGATTATCCTTGTATTTACTATTTCGTATTTACTAAAGAAACGGTTTCCAAACAAACAGTTCGATATTATATTTGCACTTAGTTTAATACTTCTTTGCTTAGCATCCTTTCCCGTTACAATGATGGTGATTGGTGGATGGGAAGGAATGGGATATGGATTTATTGGTTTCTTCGTTCTACTTGGTACACTTATCGGTATGATTGCACATCAACTTGTAAAAATCTCGCGAAAAAGCTACGTATAAAACTGCAGAAAATGAAAAGAATATATAAAAATGAGAAAATTAGCTATTGTTTTAAAAAAGAATTTGTATTATGATAATCAACAAATTTATTTCGTTATAACGATGAAAAAGGACTAGTACATGTTCAACCTTTTTAGCAGAGAGAGAATCCGCTAGGCTGAAAGATTCTTAAAAAGGCGATATGGAACCTACCTTTGCGTTCTGCATATGCAGCGGGAATTTCCCGTTATCAAAAAGAGAGCATGCACAATTTTTGTGCATGAATCAGGGTGGTAACGCCGGCAAAGCTCGGTCCCTATTTAGGGACACGGGCTTTTTTGTATTTTCTAAAAGGAGGAAGATTGACTATGGCAAAAGAACAAGTACAAGCGATTACGAAGATGGAAGAGGATTTTGCACAGTGGTACACAGATATTGTAAAAAAAGCAGAACTTGTTGATTATTCAAGTGTAAAAGGGTGTATGATTCTACGTCCGTACGGTTATGCCTTATGGGAAAATATACAGAAAGTTATGGATGAAAAGTTAAAAGCAACTGGTCATGAAAATGTATATATGCCAATGTTTATCCCAGAGAGCTTATTGCAAAAAGAGAAGGATCATGTAGAAGGATTTGCTCCTGAAGTAGCATGGGTGACACATGGAGGGGATGAAAAATTAGCGGAGAGGCTTTGTGTACGGCCTACATCTGAAACTTTATTCTGTGAGCATTTTTCAAAAATTGTGCAATCCTATAATGATTTGCCAAAGCTATATAATCAGTGGTGTTCAGTAGTTCGTTGGGAGAAAACAACGAGACCATTCCTTCGTACAACGGAATTCTTATGGCAAGAGGGTCATACAATTCATGAAACAGCAGAAGAGTCGCAAGCTGAAACGTTACATATTTTAAATCTATATGCTTCTTTCTGTGAAGATTACTTAGCGATACCAGTAATTAAAGGGCAAAAAACAGAAAAAGAAAAGTTTGCAGGAGCAAAGGCAACTTATACGATCGAAAGTTTAATGCATGATGGGAAAGCACTTCAAACAGGAACATCCCATAACTTTGGAACGAATTTCTCTGAAGCATTTGATATTAAATTTTTAGATCGCAACGGTAAGTGGCAATATGTACACCAAACATCTTGGGGTGTATCAACAAGAATGATAGGTGGACTTATTATGGTTCATAGCGATAATAATGGTCTTGTAATGCCTCCTAAAGTTGCACCAGTGCAAGTTGTTATTGTACCTATTGCTCAACATAAAGAAGGTGTGTTAGAAAAAGCAACAGAGTTACAAGGACGTATTCAGAAGGTTGCGCGTGTAAAAATAGATGCTAGCAATAAAACACCGGGCTGGAAATTTAATGAGTATGAAATGAAGGGAATTCCAATTCGATTAGAAGTTGGTCCAAAGGATATTGAAAAGAATCAAGTTGTACTTGTAAGAAGAGATACGAAAGAAAAAGAATTTATATCAATGGATCAATTAGAAGAACGCATTCCATCATTACTTGAGGAAATTCATCATTCTTTATTTAATAAAGCAAAAGTATTTCGCGATGAGAATACGTATAGTGTGACGAATTTCGAAGAGATGAAAAAAGTAGCTGATGAAAAGCAAGGATTTATTAAGGCAATGTGGTGCGGAGAATTAGCTTGTGAAGAGAAACTAAAAGAAGAAGTTGGAGTATCTTCTCGCTGTATGCCTTTTGAGCAAGAGCATTTAGCTGACGAATGTATTTGTTGTGGTAAAGAAGCTAAACAAATGGTGTATTGGGGAAAAGCGTATTAATGCTTTTTTGATAGATGATAAAAAGGACTTTGGGCTGCATAATAAAATGCAATCCAAAGTCCTTTTTAGTTTTGCAATTTGTTTCATGTATGTTTTAGATGGAAGGATGTGTTTTTATTTTGCGTTTTTACGGCGAATAAATAGTAACATACCGATTAGGAATGTTGAAAGTCCTATTAAAATAGATGTAGGATAATGTGTTGCCGTATTAGGTAACTTATCGCCTTGTTTTTTCGTATTATCTTTTACATTGCCGCCTTGGGATCCGTTGCCACCTTGAGAACTGCTATCGCCTTTAACGCGGTTGCTGCCTTGAGAGCCATTACCACCTTGAGAACTGCTATCGCCTTTAACACGGTTACCACCAGAGCCATTGCCACCAGAACCATTGCCACCAGAGCCACTGCCGCCAGAGCCATTGCTGCCAGAGCCACTGCCACCAGAACCGTTGCCACCAGAACCACTGCCACCAGAACCACTGCCACCAGAACCGCTACCACCAGAACCGTTGCCGCCAGAACCGTTGTCACCAGAGCCACTGCCACCAGAACCGTTACCACCAGAGCCATTGCCACCAGAGCCATTGCCACCAGAGCCATTGCCACCAGAACCGTTACCACCAGAGCCATTGCCACCAGAGCCATTGTCACCAGAACCACTGCCACCAGAACCACTGCCACCAGAACCGCTGCCGCCAGAGCCGTTGCCGCCAGAACCGTTACCACCGGAACTGTTGCCACTAGAACCACCGCCATCAGAACCGTTGCCACCAGAACCGTTGCCACCAGAACCGTTGCCACCAGAATCACTGCCACCAGAACCACTGCCACCAGAACCATTGCCACCCGAGCCGTTGCCGCCAGAACCGTTACCACCGGAACTGTTGCCACTAGAACCACCGCCATCAGAACCGTTGCCACCAGAACCGCTACCACCAGAACCGCTGCCGCCCGAGCCATTGCCACCCGAGCCGTTGCCACCAGAACCGTTGTCGCCCGAGCCGTTGTCGCCCGAGCCATTGCCACCAGAGCCATTGCCGCCCGAGCCACTATCGTCCTGAGAACCATTGTTTCCTGGTGGTTTATTATTATCTTTTGAGTTGCCTTCTGCTAAATGATCGTTATTTTGTACAATCGCGTTTGTTACTGGAGAGAAGTTTTCTGTTGCTGCATTACCGATATTTAAACCACTAAAAAAAGATAAAGAAAGAGTTGATGCTAAAATGAAGACTTTTGTCATTGATTTCCTCCTGAAAAATTAATATTCCATCTAAAATACATCCCTTTGTAATATTTCATAGGAGATATAGTTTTATGCAAAAAACTATATAGATAAGATGTTCACAAATTTTATGGTTATATTTAGATATTCAAAATAAATATTTCGGAATGATATGTTAAGATTAATAGTAAGAAGAATAAAAAAGGGAGGGCTGAAGAATATAGGATTTCTTATATTCTTATAAAAAATTATGAAACAAACAACAAAACAAATAATAACAGGTACATTTCTAGCGACAGCAACATCTTTTATTTCGACGCATGCCTTTGCAGAAAGTGATAATTTAGCGACAGTAAATGCAACAAACTTAAATATACGTGAACAACCTACAACTCAAGGGAAAGTTATAGGAACAGTAAAAAAGGGAACAAATGTACAAGTTTTAAGTAAGGAAAAAGAATGGGCTAAAATTTCTCATGATGGAAAAGAGGGGTACGTCACATTACAATTTTTGGGATTTTCGAATGGGAATCCAAACGTTGAACAAAAACAACAATTAACGATTAATAATGGACAAAAAGAAGAGGGAATTGTTACGGCAACTCGTTTGAATGTACGTAATAGTCCAGCTCTAGGTAGTTCAATGATTGGCTATGTTCAAAAAAATGAAAAAGTAACGGTATTAGGAAAAGCGAACGGCTGGGCAAAGATTGAATATAAAGGAAAAGAGGGATATGTATCTTTAGAGTTTTTAAAATTTGGAGATGCAATTCAAACACCTGACACTTCTGGCCAAAAGCAACTGCAACCAACAATCAAAAATGGAGCACAAGAAGTAGGAACAATCAATGCAACAAGCTTACGAGTAAGAAGCGCAGCGAATACAAGTAGCTCGGTTTTAGGGAACCTAAAAAATGGTGAAAAAGTAACAGTACTAGGAAAAGCGAATGGTTGGGCGAAAATAAGCTATCAAGGAAAAGAAGGTTATGTATCGTTAGAGTTTGTGAAAATTGATGGCAACACAGAAGAGATAAAAAAACCGGAACAACCGAAAACATCAGATGCAACGATTAAAAATGGAACGCAAGAAGTAGGAACAATTAACGCGACAAGCTTACGAGTAAGAAGTGCGGCGAATACAAGTAGCTCGGTTCTAGGAAACTTAAAAAATGGAGAAAAAGTAACAGTACTAGGAAAAGCGAATGGTTGGGCGAAAATAAGCTATCAAGGAAAAGAAGGTTATGTATCGTTAGAGTTTGTGAAAATTGATGGC
>NZ_JBKEZY010000013.1:0-97526 GCF_053345335.1 Bacillus sp. M5A3_1b
AGCCAGGATCAAACTCTCCAATAAAGTTAGTTTGTCTAGCATCTAAAAATAAAAATTGACGTTTCACGTTGTTTGTTTCGTTCAGTTTTCAAAGAACTAAAAGCGGGTGAAGAGAATCGAACTCTCGACCAGAGCTTGGAAGGCTCTTGTTTTACCACTAAACTACACCCGCGTGGTCGGGAAGACAGGATTTGAACCTGCGACCCCCTGGTCCCAAACCAGGTGCTCTACCAAGCTGAGCCACTTCCCGTTATGGCGCGCCCGAGAGGAGTCGAACCCCTAACCTCTTGATCCGTAGTCAAACGCTCTATCCAATTGAGCTACGGGCGCTTATTCATGATGTTTTTTCGTCGTTGTATTTTGGCGACTCAATTATCTTATCATACTACATTTTCAAATGCAAGTACTTTTTAAAAAGATTTTTTGATGCGGCCGAGAGGACTTGAACCTCCACGGGGTTTCCCCCACTAGGCCCTCAACCTAGCGCGTCTGCCGTTCCGCCACGACCGCGCGGAAAAAACAAAAGTGAGCCATGAAGGATTCGAACCTTCGACCCTCTGATTAAAAGTCAGATGCTCTACCAACTGAGCT
Organism: Bacillus sp. M5A3_1b; assembly: GCF_053345335.1. Classification (NCBI taxonomy): domain Bacteria; kingdom Bacillati; phylum Bacillota; class Bacilli; order Caryophanales; family Bacillaceae; genus Bacillus; species Bacillus sp. M5A3_1b. The sequence continues at coordinate 592 of NZ_JBKEZY010000013.1, forward strand.
AATGGCTCGTAAATGGCTGGGCTAGCTGGATTCGAACCAGCGCATGACGGAGTCAAAGTCCGTTGCCTTACCGCTTGGCTATAGCCCATCGAAATATTCATCTTCTTTTCAAAGACAAATGTTATTGTAACATAATGTCCAATAAAAAACAACTGCCAAATAGCAGAAGTTAAAATGGCGGTCCCGACCGGGGTCGAACCGGCGATCTCCTGCGTGACAGGCAGGCATGTTAACCACTACACCACGGGACCATTTGGTTGCGGGGACAGGATTTGAACCTGCGACCTTCGGGTTATGAGCCCGACGAGCTACCGTGCTGCTCCACCCCGCGATGATACTATTTATATAATATATGGTGGAGGATGACGGGATCGAACCGCCGACCCCCTGCTTGTAAGGCAGGTGCTCTCCCAGCTGAGCTAATCCTCCGAAGTGGTGACCCGTACGGGATTCGAACCCGTGTTACCGCCGTGAAAGGGCGGTGTCTTAACCACTTGACCAACGGGCCAGTATGTATGGCAGAGAAGAAGGGATTCGAACCCTCGCACCGCGTTAGCGATCTACTCCCTTAGCAGGGGAGCCCCTTGAGCCACTTGGGTACTTCTCTGTATGGCTCCGCAGGTAGGACTCGAACCTACGACCGATCGGTTAACAGCCGATAGCTCTACCACTGAGCTACTGCGGAATAATAAAGACAATTTGTATCTTATAAAATTTCTTATCGTAAGTCAAGATGTTTTTCTCAACATCTTGTACAAACGTGACATGTTTATAATATACTGGATTGCGTTTTCACTGTCAAGATGTTTTCTTTATTAGGCTCAGTTTCCCTTTACACTTTCCGCAGACATATCTTTTTGTATTTATTTGACGTCTTCTTACATATTGAAGCAAACAGCCCATACATTCATACGTATAAACCTTTTTTTCCTTCTCTTCATTAATTATTCGTTTACAGAAGCGTGGTGCATCAACTTCTTTTAACAATTCACGAAAATCTCTATCCCGGTGCTTATAGCCCCTTCCTGTAATATGTAAGTGATAATGACAAAGCTCATGTTTAATGATTCCGACTAACTCTTCTTTCCCATACATTTCGTAATATCGATAATTCAGTTCAATATTGTGTGTATTCAATAGATAACGTCCACCAGTTGTACGCAACCTACTATTGAACATAGCTCTATGTAAAAATGGCATTCCGAAGTATTGTAGTGATACTTCTTCCACCAGACGCTGTATTTCTTGCTCATCCACTCTCATTCCTCCTAAACTAAAAAATATTTTTACACTTTTCTCCTCCCTTATACATATATTAAATAGTACATATACCCATCCTCATTCAAGAAGCGTGGTTTCTAAAAATATAGCATGAATAGAAATCCACTCACCAACCTCTCATCAATAGTACCTTACATTTTTGAGAGTAGGATTAAACAAGGAGGGATTCCTATGCCTACGTGGCTAAAAAAACAAATGCAACGCGCATATTTTGAAAAAAACCGGTATCAAATTAAATTACTAAATGAATGCTGGTTTTATTATAGCAAAATACATCAAAGCTCATAATCCATTACACGTTTTATCCCATAAAAAAAGAGCAGTTTCATCTGCTCTCTCCTCTTACTATTCAATCGGCAACATGGATAGTGCAACGCGACCTTTTTTCGTATCAATATCATCTACCCATACCTTGACGATTTGTCCGACAGATACAATATCTAACGGATGCTTCACATACTGTTTGCTTAGTTTAGAAATATGTACTAAACCATCTTGTTTTACACCTACATCAACAAAAGCACCAAAATCAACAACGTTACGAACTGTTCCTTCCAGTTCCATACCACGTTTTAAATCTTCTAATTTCAAAATCCCTTTTTTCAGAAGCGGTTTAGGCAACTCATCCCTCATGTCTCGCTCTGGACTAATGAGCGCATCTATAATATCAACTAATGTCGGCTCCCCAACTCCCGTTTCTTGCGATAACTTAGAAATCTCCACTTCTTCTAAGCTCTTTTGTAATTGCAATTGCCCTACGTCATCTTTTGATAACCCTAGACTCTTCAATAACAATTCAACATTTTTATATTGTTCTGGATGAATACCCGTTCGATCTAACGGATTTGCCCCTTCTAATATACGTAAGAAACCTATGCATTGTTCATATGTCTTCGCACCTAGACGCGGTATTTTCTTTAAGTCTGTTCGTTTTGTAAATTTCCCTTCTTCTTCACGCTTTGCCACAATATTTTTCGCAACAGTTTTCGATAAACCCGAAACATATTGCAATAACGCAACTGAAGCTGTATTTACATTCACACCGACTTGGTTAACTGCCGTCTCTACTACAAATGTTAATGATTCATTCAACCTCTTTTGAGATACATCATGTTGGTATTGTCCAACCCCAACTGATTTCGGATCAATCTTCACAAGTTCAGCAAGTGGATCTTGCAGACGTCTCCCAATAGAAACAGCACTTCTTTCTTCAACCTGTAAATTCGGAAATTCCTCACGAGCTAAATCGGAGGCCGAATACACACTCGCACCAGCTTCGTTCACAATAATATAGAAGACTTCTCGTTTCACATTTTGTAATACATCAACTATAAATTCTTCCGATTCTCTAGAAGCTGTACCATTCCCAATCGCAATCATTTCAACTTGATATTTATCTATAATAGAAAGAACTTTCGTTTTTGCATCTTCATATTTACGAACAGGTGGATGCGGATAAATAACATCAATATATAGAACCTTCCCAGTATCATCTACAACAGCTAATTTACAACCCGTTCTATATGCAGGATCTAAAGCTAACACAACCTTTCCTTTCATTGGAGGTTGTAATAACAAATTACGTAAGTTCTCAGAAAAAATATGTATCGCTTGTTCCTCAGCTGTTTCTGTTAATTCTTTTCGAATCTCTCTTTCAATGGAGGATTGAATTAATCGTTTATAACCATCCTCAATTGCTAACTTTACATAATGTGCACTTTTAGAATCGTTATCACGAATTACTCTCTTATATAAGAAAGTTACTATCTCATCTACTGGTGGAACAACAGAAACTCTCAATATATCTTCTTTCTCACCGCGATTCATCGCTAATACACGATGCGGCACTACTTTCTGCAACGGTTCTTCATAACTGTAATACATTTCATATATATTCTTTTCATCTTTCTCTTCATCTTTTACGGACGAAGACATAACACCTTTTCTAAAAGTAACATTCCGAATCCAACTACGATAAGCTGCTTCATCTGAAACGATTTCTGCAATAATGTCTTGGGCACCTTGTAATGCTTCTTCTGCAGATTGCACTTCTTTCTCTGCGTTAATAAACTCCACTGCCTTCTGATTTGGATCTTCTTTCTTATATAACAATAACCATTCAGCTAACGGCTCTAGTCCTTTTTCTTTTGCAATCGTTGCTTTCGTTCTTCTTTTCTCTTTATATGGACGATATAAATCTTCTACTTCTTGCAACTTTACAGCTTTAACAATTTGCTGACGTAACTCTCCTGTCAGTTTCCCCTTCTCATCAATAAGACGAAGAACCTCTTCTTTCCTATCTTCAAGCTGCATCATATATTGCCATCTCTCTAAAATTGTACGAATTTGCACTTCATCTAAAGAGCCTGTCCATTCTTTTCGGTAACGAGCAATAAATGGAACTGTGTTACCTTCTTCTGTTAATTGAATAACATGACGAACTTGCTTTTCGGTAAAGCCTAATTCCTTCACTAACATTTTCATTAACGCTTGTCGATTATCTACCATTTCCATATACAACCGTAACCTCCTCTATAATAAAAAAAAGTTGCCCTGTAAAGAGAGCAACTTAAACTGCCGATTTAAAAATCTATTAGTCCTAAACTAATTTGTAGCGCTTCATCTACACGAATCATCATCACTTCATCTAAGTGAGTGATTTTGTCCGTTAAGCGCTGCTTATCGATTGTTCGAATCTGCTCAAGTAAAATAACAGAATCTCTCTCAAAACCGTACTTTTTCGCATCAATTTCCACATGAGTGGGTAATTTAGCTTTTTGAATCTGTGCAGTAATAGCCGCTACAATCACCGTTGGACTAAAACGATTTCCGATGTCATTTTGAATGACAAGAACCGGACGAACGCCTCCTTGCTCAGAACCAACAACTGGGGAAAGGTCTGCAAAATACACGTCGCCGCGTTTTACAATCAAAATATTACCCCCCGCTAACTAAGCGTTCTACTGTATGAGCTGCTTCATACTCTGCTAAGAAAGCTTCCGATGCAATACCAAGATTAATTTTTCCCATTTCAATGTACCCACGTCGCATTGATTCATGTTGGTAGCGTTTCTTCGTCTTATGTTGACGCAATAACAGTTGTGTTGCCTGGCAAATTAGTTCATGGCGATTCTTATTCTCTTGTTTTCCAATTCCGTCCAATTCCGTTACCATTTGCTTTGGCAACCGAACCACGATTTCAGTAGTTACACTTGATTCGGACACAAAAATACACCTCCACCGTCAACTACACACCCAAATATATATATGACACCTATTGTAATAATACCATTGTATGGAGCCTGTTGCAAAGACTTCCTTATTCCTTGCTTATGTTTTCCAATTCACAAACAAAACATTCATATTCTTTTATTTTTATCTTATTACAAACAAGAAACGAAAGAGTTTCCCAGCAAAATTCACGTTAAATTATGTTAAAAGTAATGATAAGTAAAAAGCTTCTCATCAAAAATGAGCTTATTCTTAACCAATGAACAGTCCTCTCAAATGACAAGAAGCAAACCATACTACCTTCTATATATTGTTCAAATAATTGATTACTTCTACAACCTTGCCGTGCCGTATGAATATTCTCGGCACACGGAAGCTTATCGTTGCAATAATTTCATAATTAATAGTCCCAGAATATTCAGCAACCTCAGTAGCACTAATATACTCATCACCTTGTTTTCCAATGAGTGTAACTTTCGTACCAAGCGGCACTTCACAAGGAAGGTGTATCATGAATTGATCCATTGTTACTCGACCTACAATCGGTACCCTTTTACCATTTATAAGCACTTCGAACCCTTGTAATCTTCTAAGCCATCCATCTGCATATCCAATCGCAACAGTCGCAATCCATTCTTCCGTTTTCGTTCGGTAAGTGACGTTATAACTAATCCCATCCCCTTTAATCACCTGTTTAATATGAGCAACTTTCGTATGCAGTGATAGCGCTGGTTCTAATTTAAACGGTAAAAAAGGGCGTATTTCTACAGACGGAGATAACCCATACATCGCAATGCCAATTCGTACTGCATTAAATGTAATCCCTTGAAAACGTAGCGTTGCAGCACTATTAGCTGTATGGACAAACTTAGGATCCACTCCGAACTCTTTCAACCAACTTAACTGCTGCAAAAATGTGTTATATTGCTTATCAAAGTAAGAAGTCTCCACCTCATCCGCTGTTGCAAAATGTGTATAAACTCCTTCTAATTCTAAAAATGGCGCACCTTCTAAACTCTTTAAAAATGCTTTTAATTCTTTTCGTTCGCGTATTCCAATTCTCCCCATACCACTATCGAAATTAATATGGTATTTCATTGTAGATGAACCATCCCAAAGTTTGATCGCTTCATCCACCCATTCTTTTTGAAAAACAGTTAACGCTACATCATTTTCAGCAGCTACATTGACATCACGAGGCGGGGAAGGACCTAACACTAAAATCGGCACAGTAATACCAGCCCTTCGAAGCACTAGAGCTTCATCTAAAAAGGCAACCGCTAACCTTGTCGCCCCTGCTTCTAATGCCGTTTTAGCTACCGGTACATAATCGTGTCCATATGCATTCGCCTTGACTACAGCAAAAATCTCTACATCACTTGGAATGAAATCTTTAATGTGTGTAATATTGTTATAGATCGCATCTAAATCCACTTCCACCCAAGTGTCACGGTAAAATGGTGCTTCTTCCATAAACACACTTCCTTATACACGATATGCGAAGCTTATTCTTTTATATGCTTCTTTTATGAAATCCACCCTTCAAACTAAGAAAAGACGTGGTGCACATATATCACCACGTCTAAGAAGTTTACTTCACTTGCTTCTCTGTAACTGAACGAGCAACCATTAATAGCTCCTTCGGCTCTAAACCTTTAGACACGAGCATATATTCTACTCCGTTATGCGACCACGTTAAAGAATCTTTCGTCAATGCCCCAATTGTAAAGCCAAGATCAACCAATTCTCCGCTCACACTTATCGCTGACGAAGCCTCTGCAACTTTTGCCTTTTCTTGTATCAAAGTAAAGGATTTCTTACTTCCAGTGTATGTGAGTATCGCACGCTTGCCACTGTCTGTCTTCAACTCTTTTTCATCTTTCAAAACCATACCTTGCGGCGTATCACGCGGATACAAAATAGCAAATGGTTTGTCTTCTTTCGCTGTTGTTTGAACATCTACTTGCGCTCTAGACATATTTTGTTTCGTATCAAATGCACCTTTATCAAATTTCGCATCAAATTTCACTTTTGAGAAATCTACTTTCACAAGAACATTTTGATCATTATCCATTAACTTCACCGAAACTGGTGTTAAATCACTTTTCTTCAATGTAATCTCTTGTTTCGGCAACATGTTTTGATGTTGATAGTTTGTTTTTGTTTTAAAAATATAATACTTATCTGTTTTTTCAAAAGTAAGGTTTTTCTTATCCTGCAAAATATCTCTCACAAGGGATTCATATAAATAAGCCTGGCTACTATTTTGCGGCCAATCACTTTGGAAACGGAAACTCTTATTAAGTGCTGGCGTTAATACAAATACCCCTTCTTCATTTCTTAAAATAATTTGGCTTTGATCTTTTTTCGCATTCTGCAAATTCACACGATAAAAAGAAGGTTCCTTATGCCATATTTCTACCTTGTACTCCTGAGGCTCATTCCCTGTTTTAATAGATAATTTTGCTTCAGCTTGATAACTTTTCATCCCTTTTACTTTCGCCTCTAAATCTCTCACAACATCATCTTGTTTCTTTTCCATACAACCCGCCAACACAAAAACGGTTAATAAACCGACAAGAACTAAAAACAGACGCCTTTTCATCACTTCAGCCCCTTTGCCCCTATAAATGAATGGAAGATGTACCTTCCTTATCGCTACATCAAATATATGAGACAAAGATATAAAATATGCAGACTAGCGTGACGAGCTTTCTAAAACAACTTGAGCAACAGCAAATTCCTTACTATGACTAATTGATAAATGAACAATATGCTCTGTACTTGTAACGAGAATCGGCTTACCTCTATCATCATTCCTTACTTCAATATCTAAAAAACTTACTTCTTTTCCAATACCAGTTCCTACCGCTTTTGAATACGCCTCTTTCGCTGCAAATCTTCCAGCTACAAACTCTGTAAGGCGACTTCCCTTCAGCTCCTTAGCAACATTACGTTCACTTTCAGTTAAAATACGCTCCATAAATTTAAGTTTTCCATCTAGCATTTTTTCAATTCGATTCAATTCAATAATATCGATTCCAATCCCTACAATCATTTCAAAATCCCCTTCTTCTATTTAGCTTTCTTTTTTCATATTGTAAGAATAACAGAGAATCTTTCTGATGCAAAAGGAGTGATACTCACAACATGCTAATACCTTCTGCCCGCATTTCCTTACAACCAATCGTCATCGCTTTACTTCTCATACAATTAGTCATGATTATGTTAGGCGACTTTCTTCTCTTTCCCATGGCATCCTACAATGAATATATCGCTAAAGGAGAATGGTGGCGTCTCATAACTTCCTTACTTGTACATGTAGACTTACAACATTTCCTTTCTAATAGTATTTGTTTATTTGTGCTTGGCTCTTCTATCGAAAAACAACTAGGGCACTTTTCTTTCATCATTATTTTTTTCCTTTCTGGAATTCTTGGAAATATTTCTTCTTATCTCATTATGCCTCTTGAATATATTCATGCCGGGGCATCTGGTGGTATTTTCGGATTGCTAGGTGCACAATTATTTCTATTGTATAGTCGATATCGTTCTTCCAATCCAAGAGACATTGCTATTTTTTCAATCATGATATGTATATTACTACTATTCACTTTCTTCAATCCCTCCGCTAACCCTATAAGCCATTTAACAGGATTGATTATTGGTGGTATTTGCACTCCTTTATTAACAAAAAAATTCGATGGTGCAGAGCTTATTTAATATAAAAGCTCGCACCATCGACAATTTCTACATCTGTTTGTTTACTTAAATCTCTCATTAGTTGAAATAAAGACTCATCCTTCTTCTTCGCTTCAATCATACAATCAATTTGCGGAACACTTCCCTTTATCTTTTTTAAAAAAGATAAAAAAGTATCTACATCAATAAAGTCCGCATGCGCTCTCGGGTCTTTTCCCTCTCTAGGACTAGAAATGTGCATTTTCACTGGTAACAAAGACGATTCCCACGTATGTACAACACGCGCCCAATCTTCATGCCAATCTTCTCGATCATTATTCATCATATGGTGATGCAAATCAAACACGACTGGAATATCTAATTTTTCACCTAAATACAATGTTTCTTCTAAAGAAAAGGTCGTATCATCATTTTCTAATATGACCATCTCTTGGATACTTCTTGGAACACTTGACCAATTTTCTATAAAGCGTTCTAATGCGAGTTCCTTATCTTTATAGCCTCCACCCACATGTAATACGCATCGTTGCTTATGTTCAATCCCCATACCTTTTAATAATTTTTTATGCATCTGCAATGTCTTTACAGATTGTTTAAAAATATTCTCTTCAGGTGAATTCAGCACAACGAAATGATCTGGATGAAAATCAATACGCATATTCATTCGAATAGCGTAATCACCTAGTACTTTTAAATTTTCTTTTAAGGGGCGAATATAGTTCCACTCTAACAACTCCTCATGATTCGCTAAAGGAACAAGCTTGGAACTAAGCCGAAAGAAAGATATATCATGCCCTTTATTATGCTTTAATAACCGTAAACAATTTTCTAAATTCGAATTAGCAATTCTTTCGAGTTTACGAATTGCAGCCTCTCGATCACCAATTCGTTGAAACTGCGCATATGTCATCGTTTGAGATGGAGATGCATTCTTTAAATGTACACTCATCGCAACATATCCAAGTCTTACAAGCATGTAGCACCTCTTTTCTACACAAGTTATTATGTAGTATGTACAATTACAGAAATAAAAAAAGAGAATGCCAGCAAAGGGCATTCTCTTTTTTATTAAGCTTGTGGACGGCTATGATGTTTTCTTTCGCCACGTCCATTTGAAGATCCAGGGCGACCTTGACCTTCACCTTTACGACCACGGCTACCACCATCACGATTGCGATCACGGTTACGGCCATCGCCACCACGGCTACCACCATCACGATTGCGATCACGGTTACGACCATCGCCACCGCCGCGTCCGTCACGACTACGATTACGGTTACCATCACGGTATCCGCCTCCGTTACCGCCGCGTTTTTTAGAACCGCCACCTCTTGAAACAACTGGTGGTTCTGACGTTAAAGCGATTGGAGTTGTATCTGGCTCTTTTGTCATCATTTTTAAAGCAGCAGCTACTACTGTTACAGAATCATTCTCTTCTAACATTTCTTCTGCAATACGCTTGTAGTATGATAAATTATCATTTTCAATTGTGCTTTGAAGTTTTTCAGCGATTAAACGTTGTTGACCTTCTAATGCCTCGTCAAGTGTCGGTGCTTCCATACGATCAACTTTACGTTTTGTAGTGCGCTCGATATTTTTTAATTGTCCTGATTCACGTGGTGTTACAAATAACATTGCAATACCTTTTTTACCTGCACGGCCAGTACGACCGATACGGTGAACGTATGATTCTGGATCTTGTGGGATATCGAAGTTATATACATGTGTTACGCCTGAAATATCAAGACCACGTGCAGCAACGTCTGTTGCAACAAGAACTTCAATAGCACCTTCTTTAAATTTACGTAATACAGACATACGCTTCGCTTGTGTTAAGTCACCGTGAATACCTTCTGCTGCATAACCACGTAAGTTTAATGCTTCTGATAATTCATCAACACGACGCTTTGTACGACCGAATACGATTGCAAGCTCTGGAGATTGAATATCTAATAAGCGTGTTAACACGTCAAACTTTTTCTTTTCTTGCACTTCTAAATAGAACTGCTGAATGTTTGGCATTGTTACTTCTTTTGCTTTTACTTTAATGTGTTGAGGCTCAGTCATGAAACGCTCAGCAATACGACGGATTGGATCTGGCATTGTCGCTGAGAATAATAATGTTTGATGTGTATCTGGCACATCTGTTAAAATCGCTTCAATATCTTCAATGAAGCCCATGTTTAACATTTCATCCGCTTCGTCAAGAACAACTGTCTCTACGTTTTGTAAGCGAAGTGTTTTACGGTTAATATGATCTAAAATACGACCCGGCGTACCAACAATAATGTGTGGGTGTTTTTTTAGAGCACGAATTTGGCGGTTAATATCTTGACCACCATAGATTGGTAAAATACGAACGCGTTTATGTTTACCAATTTTGTACAGCTCTTCTCCAACTTGAATTGCTAATTCACGCGTTGGCGCGATAACAATACCTTGAACTGCTTCTTTATTTGTATCCACTTTATCTAATAGTGGTAATCCGAATGCTGCTGTTTTCCCTGTACCTGTTTGCGCTTGCCCAATAATATCCTTACCTTGCAATGCATGTGGAATTGTTTCAGCTTGAATCGGCGTAGCCTCTTCAAAGCCCATACTTTCAACAGATTGTAGTAAAGACTCACTTAATCCTAATTCTCGAAATGTTGTCAATGTTACTTCTCCTTTTCTATCCTATACTTATCATTTAAAAAAAGGCGTTTTCCGAATTTGCGGAAAAGCCCTTTTCCTGAATGCTCACGTATATAAACGGGCGTATATTCTTCGCGAAAATACTTCTAAACGTTATTACACTTTATCAATTATAAGTTTTGTATGTGCAAAAAGCAAACCCAACTGTTACCTTATTTTCATATTCAGAGTTTTTTTCTTCACTTTTATTTTTTTATATTTACTGTAAGCGCTTATTATAAGTTTCTTCTATTTTCGCATCTATCATCCCTATTTATATACACCAATTATTTCAACATCGTAATTACTTCTTCCAATTTCATGCCGCGAGATGCTTTTATTAATACAACATCTTTCACATCAACTACTGCTTGTAACTCTTTTACTAGCTCCTCTTTATTATCATACGCTTTTACACGCTCAATAGGGAAATTAATTTTCGCTCCTTCAGCAATTTGAGCCCCTAATTTACCATATGTGAACACATATGCAATTTTTGCTGGATCGATTAATTTACCGACTTCATAATGAAACTGTACTTCTTGATTTCCAAGCTCTAACATATCACCGAGTACAACGATCTTCTTAGCAAATCCATCTAAACCGTTCATTAAGTGGAATGCTGCTTCCATAGCTGTCGGACTTGCATTATAAGCATCATTGATAATTGTTAAACCACTATTTGTTTTTACAATTTCCATACGCATGCCTGTCATTTGCAGTGTTACTAAACCTTCTTTCATCTCTTCCCACGTTACACCAAAATATTTCGCAATTGCCATTGAAGCAAGCGTATTGTACACATTGTGTTTTCCTAATACTGGTAAGTAGAATGAAATATTCTCTTCTCTATTCATTTTAAAATGTGTCCCAGTCGCCTGTAATGTTACAGTCGTTGGATAGTAATCATTTGCTCTAGCATCACCAAAAGTAACTGCTTCAGCTATTAAATTCATTTCAGGAACACGATTTGTTAATAATGGCTCATCTCCGTTATATACGAACACTCCACCTTCTTGTAATCCTGTCACAATTTCTAATTTCGCTTCAGCAATTGCCTCACGAGAGCCTAAGTCCATTAAATGTGCCTCACCAATGTTCGTAATGATAGCTGCATTTGGACGAGCTAACTTAGATAAGAATTCAATTTCCCCTCGGCTGGACATACCCATTTCTAATACAGCTACTTCTGTATTTTCTTCTAAGTTTAAAATAGTAAGAGGTAACCCAATATGGTTATTAAAGTTGCCCTCTGTTTTTTGAACTTTGAATTTAGTTGCAAGAAGACTTGTTACAATATCTTTTGTAGATGTTTTACCGTTACTCCCTGTCACACCAATAACTTTCACATCCAATTGATTGCGATAGTTTTTCGCTAACATTTGTAATGCTGATAACGTGTCTTCCACAAAAATAACAGGAAGATTCTCAGGTGGATTTGCTACATCCTTCATCCATAATGTCGCCACAGCTCCATTTTCAACGGCTTTATCTACAAAAGCATGTCCATCGAAACGTTCACCTTGAATCGGAACATATAAGTTTCCATTTTCAATTTTTCTCGTATCAATAGAGACTCCTTGTATAGTAATTCCCTCATATTGCTCTGCTAATCCCGTACCATTTACCATCTGTTCTACTTGTTTTAACATTCGATTTATCATGAGAACACTCCTTACATAGAGGAAGCACTATTCCTGCGAATAGTGCTTCCTCCTTTTTTGTTAGATTGTATATTTAATTTTTTGTTTTTCTTCGTGACGGTCAATCGCTAAACGAATTAGCTCTTCAATTAATTCTGGATATGGTAATCCAGTATGTTGCCATAGTAGAGGGAACATACTAAACGGCGTAAACCCTGGCATCGTATTCACTTCGTTAATATATACTTCTCCGTCTTTCGTTAAGAAGAAATCAGCTCTTGTTAAGCCAGCACTATCTAACGATTGGAATGCAATAATCGCATCTCGCTTAATGACATTAGACTCTTCTTCTGTCATTTCAGCCGGAATAATTAATGCTGTATCGCCATCGATATATTTCGACTTATAATCATAGAAGTCCTTTTTCGGTACGATTTCACCTACAACTGAACATTTCGGTTCATCATTACCTAATACACCAACTTCTACTTCACGTCCAACAATATTTTCTTCTACAATAATTTTGCGGTCAAATTGGAATGCCTCTTCAAATGCATTCTCAAGCTCTTCACGATTTTTACACTTATTAATACCAACACTTGAACCAAGGTTTGCTGGTTTTACGAAGCAAGGATATCCTAAAACTTCTTCTACTTTTTCATATGCTGTTTCACAATCTTTTTCCCATGCACTACGAATAAACGATGCATACTTCGCTTGTTTCAATCCAGCTTCTGCAAAGATGTTTTTCATAACAACTTTATCCATACCAGCAGCAGATGCTAGAACACCATTTCCTACATAAGGAATGTTCATTAATTCTAATAATCCTTGAACCGTTCCATCTTCACCATTTGGTCCATGTAATAATGGGAAAATAACGTCGATAGCATTTTCCTCAGAAGCTGCAGATGGAATGATTTCTGTGCTTAATGATAACGGAGAAATCGCATTTTCTGCACCGCTCATTTTTAGATCTTCAACATCTGTTACTTCACCTTCAATACGCTCACCGCGCACCCATTGACCTTGTTCTGTAATATAAATTGGATGAATCTCGAATTTATCTTGATTTAACGCTTTAATAGCAGCAAGAGCCGTTTGTAGCGAAACTTGATGCTCAGCTGATTTTCCACCATATAATAAACCTAATTTAATTTTTGTCACTGAAATCACCCTAACCAATTGTTTTCATTTTTCTATTTTAGCACTTTTTATAAAAATAGGTAGTTCCTATTTGAAATAAAATGTAACTTCCACAAATAATTAAATGACACCACTTATTGGTTTTCTATACTTTTTCTACTTAACTTTCTTCATAAATATACAAAATTAAATTCTAAAATACAGTGAAACTTTAATTAACGAGGGGCCATCCCCACTAATTATCAGCCTGCACCAATCAGGCAGTTATCTCTAGCCGAATTTTAAGGTGGAAGTCTTACTGCCCACAAATAGCGGGATAAAATTGTAATCCAATCTAGTTATGTACCTAAAATATGTAGAAATCCCCTTTTTGTGTATGTCATCTACTCATTAAGAAGATTGTTTCGTCAGTGTGCCTTTTTGCCTTTGCTCAACGAGACGATCTAAAGAAACATATACAATACCTGCAACTACACATCCTACAGCTAAAATTGTAAATAGAAAGTGGCCAAGTAATCGATCCAATAAAAAACCGCCAAGAAGTGGACCGAATGCGCCTCCTGTAATCCACTGCAAACTGGCAGCTCCCATATAAGTCCCTCTCAAATGCTCAGGGGCCAAATTCGCTACAAACGTCATCTGTACAGGCGACATAATCATCTCACCTAACGTATATATGGCATAAACGAACAGCAACGTTATTAAAATAATCGTAGCATTTGCATCAAATTCTCCAAACCACTTCGGTAACCATCCTATAAAGAACAAACCAACTCCGAACAAACATGCACCATATAACATCGTCTTTCCGACAGGTTTATCTGTGGCCCATTTTGAAATTTGAAATTGGAACAACACAACTAATAGTCCATTTAAAGCCATTAAATATGGATATGGATTGTTAGTTCCAAAAATGCCTTTCATTTCATTATCAAAGTGCAGCGGCAACATGCCCTCTGTTTGAGAAAATCCCATCGAAATAATGATACCTGCTAACAAATAAATCATTAGTGCCTTATCTCTCATTACAATTTTCCAAACTGCCTCTGATTCCTTTTCTTTATTCTCTTCTTTAGTCGCACTCTTTGGCATTGTCTCTTGAATAAGAATGAATACAAGTAATGCATAAAATAACATCGTAGACGAGGCAATAATAAACACAAGGTTCTTCGACAACATAACTACTGAAGCACCCATTATCGGGCCAATTGCAGCACCTATATTGTGCCCCATTCGTAATAAACCATATGCTTCTGTTCTTTTTTCAGGCGCTGTTACATCCGCAACCATTGCTGATGCAGCGGGATGGAATAATGAATTACTGAGCCCTAAAAAAATAGATAAAATAGCATAAGGAATAAATCCTTCTATAAATAAAAAACCTAGCATGAACAAAGCATTACTCACCATTGAAAAAATCATTATTGGCTTTCTTCCATATATATCAGCAATCCTCCCACCAAGAAGAGAACCGAAACTTGCGGCAATCGGAGAAAGTGCCATAATAACCCCTACTTCCAATAACGAATCCACCTTATCTTTTAAATATAGGGCAAAAAAAGGCATCAACATCATCATTGCAATTCCATTTAACGTTTCGCCAATAAACCGAATCCATATGTTTCGGTCCATCTCCCTTAACTCACGCCACGTATTTTTCATACATTCCCCCCTCAGTTCCCCAACAATTATATTATATACAGAATCAGAAAAATGTAAATTTTCAGAACAAAAAATCCATCCTAACAGAATTAGAATGGATTTTTCAACTTATAAATTCGCTGCATCTTCTTCGTCTTTACTATTATTTAAAGCACTATGTTTTCGGCTATATAAGAAGTAAACCGCAATACCGATAACCATCCATACCCCAAAACTAATCCAAGCAGTTCCGGATAACTGAAGCATTAAATATAAACAAAAAATCACCGTTAATGCTGGTAAAAATGGTACAAGCGGTGCCTTAAATGCTCTTGGTAAATCCGGATGAGTTCTTCTCATTACAATAACAGCAACAGCTACAAGTGCAAAGGCTGATAAAGTCCCCATATTTACAAGATGCGCTAATACATTTAAATCTATTAATCCTGAAATAAGTGCTGCAATAATTCCTGTTGTCCATGTATTTAAAAATGGTGTTTTAAATTTTGGATGGACTTTAGCAAGGCGCTTCGGCAATAATCCATCTCTGCTCATTGCATACGAAACACGTACTTGCCCATACATCATAACTAACATTACTGTTGTGATTCCTGTAATTGCTCCTACTGAAATTACTCCCGCTAAACTATCTTGTCCAATAAATTGAAGTGCAAAAGCAACTGGATCTGATATATTTAACTGTCCGTATGGAACAATTCCTGTCAAAATAAGTGAAACAACAATATAAAGAACCGTACAAATTAATAAAGATGCAATAATGCCAATTGGTAAATCACGTTGTGGACGTTTCACTTCTTCTGCTGCCGTTGAAACTGCATCAAACCCTATGAATGCAAAAAACACTGTAGCAGCTCCAGCCATTACACCATCTAAGCCAAACGGCATAAAAGGTGTCCAATTTTCAGGTTTTACATAATTAAAACCAGCAAAGATAAATATGAGAACAACCGCTAATTTAATAAACACCATAATGTTATTTATTCGTGCACTTTCACGAACACCTCTAGATAAAAGAACTGTCATTACCAAAATAATTAGAACCGCAGGCAAGTCAATTATTCCACCCTTTCCTGTACCAGGGGCCGAGGAGAGAATGGTAGGAATATGGATCCCAAATCCCTTTAATAAAGATTGAAAATAAGCGGACCAACCGTTTGCTACAGCAGATGTAGCGAGTAAATACTCGAGCATTAAGTCCCATCCAATTAAAAATGCGAATACCTCTCCCATCGTCGCATATGTGTACGTATACACACTGCCTGAGACAGGAACTGAAGAAGCGAATTCAGCATAACAAAATGCAGCAAAGGCACAGGCTAACGCGGCTATCGCAAATGATAATATAATAGCTGGTCCAGAATGTTTTGCTGCTACCACGCCCGTTAGGACAAAAATACCTGTTCCAACAATTGCCCCGATTCCAAGCATAGTTAAATCCAATGCACCCAATGTTCTTGCTAATGTCTTTTGCTTACTCTCTTGCATTAGCTTTGCAATAGGCTTCTTTTGAAAAATTTGCTTCATAGCATGCTCCTCCAAGTTTTAAATTTTCTGAAAATTTTTAATTCGCTTTTTTATTTTACTCATTGCATTTTCCCCAGTCAATACTTTTGTCGAAATAAGTAGAAATCTTTCGGAACATACAATATCCTTATCGTTGTTTCTATATATCTTTCCGTATTTTTTTGGGTATTATTATACATGTCGATTCCACAAAAGAGGCATGCTCACTTATTGAGCATGCCTCTTTTTACTTATTTCACAGTATGTGAACCTTCTTCAATCCAGCTATACATATATTTTTCATCTTCTGTTTCATGTGCTTGCTTTACAATACGAAGCGGACGGAACGTGTCTATCATAACAGCTAGTTCAAGTGTTTCTTTCTTCCCTATACTTCCCTCTGTTTTCCCAGGATGCGGCCCATGAGGAATTCCGCTCGGATGAAGTGTAATAGAACCTTCTTCCACACCTTTCCGGCTCATAAAATTTCCTTCTACATAGTACAGTACTTCATCACTATTCACGTTACTATGATAATATGGTGCCGGAATAGATTCTGGATGATAGTCGTATAAACGTGGTACGAAAGAACAAATAACGAAATTGTGACCTTCGAACGTTTGATGTACTGGAGGTGGCTGATGAATACGGCCTGTGATTGGCTCAAAGTCCTCTACATTAAAGACCCACGGATATAAATAGCCATCCCAACCAACAACATCTAACGGATGGTGCCCTAAAACATGTTTATGCATATACCCTCGCGACTTTGTCATTACGACAAACTCACCTTTTTGATCATACGTCTCTAATTTTTCAGGACCACGAATATCTCTCTCACAAAACGGACTATGCTCTAACAATTGTCCATATTCATTCCGATAGCGACGCGGCGTTGTGATTTGACTATTTGCCTCTACAACAAGAAACTTAGTCTCTCCTTCATCTGGAATAACACGATAAATCGTTCCAATTGGGATTGTTACATAATCACCTTTTCGATAGTGAATCGTTCCAAACATCGTTTCAATTTTCCCTGTTCCGTAATGAACAAATAACATTTCATCACCATCACCATTACGGTAGAAATAGTCCATTTTTTCTGTCGGAGCCACTACTCCAATTAATAAATCCTCATTCCCAAGCATAAAATTCCTTCCGCTTACTGCATCGCCAGTTTTTTTATTTTCTTTCGTGCGAAAATGACGATGAGCAAGAGCTACATCTTCTTCATACTGCAACTGACAAGAATGAGATAATGCCGCATGACCTACTTCCGTTGGCATATAATGATGGTACAAAATAGATTGCGTACCAGAAAAACCTTTTGTTCCCATTACTTGTTCGCGATAAAGCGACCCATCTTTTTTACGGAATTGTACATGTCGTTTATGAGGTAGCTCCCCCATGTGACGATAAAACATGCCCATCACCTGCTTCCATTTCTTTTTTGACCGTATTACGTAACGTACCTAAACCAGTAATCGTAAGTTCTACAACATCCCCATCTTGCAGCCACTCTTCCGTACCCAGTTCTAAAACACAACCTGTTCCTACTGTCCCAGAACCAATCACATCGCCTGGATATAACGTAACGTCTTCCGAAGCACGTTCAATCATTTCAGCAAATGTATAGTAAATATCTTGGAAGTTCCCCTTTGATAATAGCTTTCCATTTACATGAGCAGTCATCTCTAACTCATAACGGTCACCGTTACGATAAACATCCAATTCCTCTTTCGTAACAAGGTGCGCTCCTAATGAAGTTGCAAAATCTTTTCCTTTTGCTGGACCAAGTCCTACCTTCATTTCTGTTGCTTGTAAGTCCCTTGCACTCCAGTCGTTCATAATACAATAACCAAAAATGTATTCCTCTGCTTGCTCACGAGAAATATTTCTTCCTTCTTTCCCAATTACGCAAGCGATCTCTAACTCATAATCAAGCTTTTTAGATTTCTTCGGACCAATTACAAAATCATCCGGACCAATTACAGCACGATGGTTCGTAAAATAAAAAACCGGGATATCGTACCATTCAGGTACAACCTCTAGCCCTCTCCGGCCGCGGGCCGTTTTTACATGCTGTTCAAACGCGTAAAAATCCCGAATACTACTCGGATTAGGAATTGCCGCCGCTAATTGCACTTCCTCTAAGGAATATATACCCTTTTCCGGATTCTCCATATTACGCAATACTTCTACATACTCATCCGCTTTCTCTAAAAAGGCGAACATAGAAGAAGGTAATTTTCCATCACTAGCAATATTCATATCAATTATTTTGTCACCTTCAAGCCATCCAGCTCGCATTTCTTTCGAAGGAAGACGAAATGTAACAAATTTCATCATGATTCCTCCCTATGAAAATGAAATTTCCACCAGCAAAGAGACTTTTGCTGGTGGATACAAATCTTATAAGTTTCCTCGACGTTCCTGTTCTCTTTCAATTGATTCAAATAATGCTTTAAAGTTCCCTTCCCCAAATCCGCGAGAACCTTTACGTTGAATAATTTCAATAAATAAAGTTGGACGATCTACAATTGGTTTCGTAAAGATTTGTAGTAAGTATCCTTCCTCATCGCGATCTACTAAAATCTTTAATTCTTTTAACCTATCAATTTCTTCATCAATTTTCCCAACTCGCGCACTTAACTCATCATAATAAGTATCAGGTGTATCTAAAAACTCCACGCCATTTTCACGCAGCGCTTCCACTGTTTTAACGATATCGCTTGTTAATAAAGCAAGATGTTGTACACCTGCTCCATTATAGAATTCTAGATATTCTTGAATTTGCGATTTTCTCTTTCCATCTGCTGGCTCGTTAATAGGGAACTTAATACGACTTCCATTTGTCATAACTTTCGACATTAATGCTGAATACTCTGTACTAATATCGTCATCATCAAAATGAATCATTTGTTTAAAGCCCATAACATTCTCATAATAGCTAACCCATTCTTCCATTTTCTCAACATTACCAACTACGTGATCTACAGCAATTAAACCTGACTCTTCAAATGGAATATTAAACTCCACTTGTTGGAATCCTGGCATAAATGTTCCTTTATAATTTTTACGCTCTACAAGCGTGTGAATTGTATCACCATACGTACCAATAACTGCTTTTTTCAGTGTACCGTTCTCGTCTGTTAATTCCACAGGTGGAGCAATTGCAACGGCACCACGTTTCACAGCTTCCGAATATGCTTTGTCAACATCGTCAACAAGTAAAGCAACATCTTTTACACCATCACCATGTGTCTTTACAAATTCTGCGATACGATTATCACTACTTAAAGCTCCAGACACAACGAAACGCATATTTTTTTGCACAAGAACATAAGATACCTTTTCACGGTTACCAGTTTCTAATCCAGAGTAAGCCACAATTTTGAACCCGAATGCTCTCGCAAGGTAATAACTTGATTGCTTTGCATTTCCTACGTAAAATTCCAAATGATCTACATCACGTACCGGAAAAAAGTCCTCCATTTGTGCAGCTAGCGTATCCATAGATTTTTGTTTCATAAAATCCTCATCCCCCTGTAAATAGATTAAATGGTTCATACTTAAAACCAACCGAAAACGCTTCCAACATTAATTAATAGAAATTAGTTAGCAAGCTAACAAATTCTGACCTTTAAAATTTTCTATCTTTTCTGTCAAATTCCTCTTTTTTTCTTACATATAAAATTCGACTTTTTTCTCTTTACATGACGGAGGGAATATTCATACTTGAAGGTATATAGGAGAGGAAAACAAAAAAGACCCCAACATATTAACTACTTACTAATATGCTAGAGTCTTTATTTTTTTTGAATGATTGTATTTATATGTCTCATACTAATACATTTGCAAGGAATAAAATAAATGATGTTAATACTACCGCTCCACCTAATGATCCTAATAAATCTGTTTTTGTTACTTGTAACACTTGTTCACTGTTCATATTCCTCATTCTCCTTTCATTTTGTATGATTTAAAACTTCTATTATACTAATACACTTGATAGAAATACGATTAATGCCGTTAATACTACTGCTCCACTTGCTGATCCTACGAAGTCACCTTTTGTTACTTGTAATACTTGCTCTTTCATATCTTTCATTCTCCCTTCTATTTTCTTTTGTTACAAAACTTCTATTATACTAATACGCTTGATAGAAATACGATTAATGCCGTTAATACTACTGCTCCACTTGCTGATCCTACGAAGTCACCTTTTGTTACTTGTAATACTTGCTCTTTCATTTTGCATTCTCCTCTCTTTTTCTTTTATTACAAAACTTCTATTATACTAATACGCTTGATAGAAATACGATTAATGCTGTTAATACTACTGCTCCACTTGCTGATCCTACGAAGTCACCTTTTGTTACTTGTAATACTTGCTCTTTCATTTTGCATTCTCCTCTCTTTTTCTTTTATCACAAAACTTCTATTATACTAATACGCTTGATAGAAATACGATTAATGCTGTTAATACTACTGCTCCACTTGCTGACCCTACGAAGTCACCTTTTGTTACTTGTAATACTTGCTCTTTCATTTTATGTATCCTCCTTTTTAATAAGTTATCTATATGTAATTTCTAAGAAATGTTTATTTCATAGTTTTTATGTTAGCGTTACATTAAAGTTATTAACGTAACGTTTGTAACACTAATGTAACATAACTATTGTTACGTTGCAATATAATTACGTAAATTTTATTACACTTTTTTTACGTTTTTTTATAAACACCCTTAAAAACCCTGTTTTAATGCACTTTCTACTAACTCTATGTTTGTAATGTTATTGTAATATTACAGTCATATAACGAAATATCCCCATACTCTCTCCTACTTTTGTTACAAATTAAAGTACATATTGGAATAAATACGTTGGAATCTATCAAATTTTCACTAACGATTTATTCAAGATAAAGTGAAAATTTAATCAGCCCTCACCACTCGAACTTTTATGGGCAGCCCGACCATTAAAACGGGATAAAATACAACCTTTCCAAGATAAGTTTATATGTTTCCTCTATATAACTATGTATAATAAAAGCAAAGAGGTGGTCATTTTGAAATTAATCGCATTAGATATGGATGGTACGCTACTATCATCTAATCTTGAAATCTCCAAAGAGAACTTACAAGCTATCCAAACTGCAAAAGAGGCTGGTCATATAGTCATGATTTGTTCTGGTCGTGCAAAAGAGGATGCTTTAAAATTATTGGAAGAATATAAACTATCTCTTCCAGTTGGAGCGAGCAATGGGGCAATTGTTTATGTGGATGGAAAAGTAATTAACTCGCGTTGTTTACAAAACGATAAAGTATACAAGCTTGCAAAATTACTAGAATCTGAAGGTTTTCCTTATAAGCTATATACGAATAAAGGAGTTTATTCTCCATATACATGGCAAGATCAAGTTATGCAAGCTTTCGAGGAGAACAAGCACGCATTAGATGTTACACTTGAGGAACTTGAAAGAATTACAGAAAAACAAAAAAAATCAAACTTAATTACTGATTTCCAAAAAATCGAAGATGTTGTAAATAATCCAGAATTAGAAATATCTAAATTCTTCATTTTGACATTTAATGCAGCGCATCGTGCACAGCTATTAAGCATGTTACAAGAAGACACTGATATTTCAGTTACGGCATCAGCTCCTACTAATGTAGAAATTATGGATAAGCATGGTCATAAAGGGAACGGTCTACAAGAAATGGCTGCTTATTTCAATATACCAATTGAAGATACTATTGCGATCGGAGACAACTTTAATGATGTGCCAATGTTACAAGTAGCTGGCTTATCAGTTGCAATGGGAAATGCTGAAGAAGATGTGAAAAAACTATGTGATGTCGTAACATTAACAAATAATGAGCATGGGGTTGCTCACGCAATCGAGAAATTTGTATTGAAACAAACTTCATCTAGTAAATAAAAAAAGGACTCTTTCAATTTGAAAGGGTCCTTTTCTTTTATACATGATGACAAGCAACAAAATGCTCTTCACCAACATTACGGAATTCTGGTACCGTTTGTTTACAAATATCTGTTGCAAACGGGCAACGTGTATGAAAGCGACAACCCGAAGGTGGATTTGCTGGACTTGGAATATCACCCTCTAGTATAATCCGCTCTCGCTTCACTGTTGGATCTGGTATTGGCACAGCTGATAACAATGCTTTTGTATACGGATGTAGTGGATTCCTAAATAACTCATCACGCGGCGCTGTTTCCACAATCGTTCCTAAATACATAATTCCAATTTTCGTACATAAGTGCTCTACTACGCTTAAATCATGAGAAATGAACAAATAAGATAGTCCCTTTTTCTCCTGTAACTCACTAAACAAATTAATGATCTGTGCTTGAATAGATACATCTAGTGCTGCCACAGGTTCGTCAGCTACTATAAATTCCGGATTTAATACCATAGCTCTTGCGATAACGATACGCTGACGTTGTCCACCAGAAAATTCATGAGGGTACCGGTCAATATGATATGGGGCTAAGCCGCATAACTCTAATACTTCTGTCACTTTTTCACGAACATTTTCTTTCGTCGCTAGTCCGTGAGCCAACATTGGTTCACCAAGTGCCTCTCCAATTCTCATTCTCGGATTTAATGAGCTAAATGGATCTTGAAACACGAGTTGCATATTAGGACGATGTTTTCTCAATTCCTCTTTTGATAGAGAATGAACATCGTGTCCTTTAAACTTCACTTCTCCCTCCGTTTTTTGAACGAGACGTAAAATTGTTTTTCCTATCGTCGTTTTTCCGCTTCCTGATTCACCAACGAGACCGAACACTTCGCCTTTATTAATAGTAAAACTTACTCCATCAACTGCTTTCACATGTCCAATCGTTCTACTAAATATGCCGCCTTTAATTGGGAAATATGTTTTTAAGTTTTTTACTTCTAATAATGGTTCACTCATTGTCCCGCACGCTCCTCATATAACCAGCAAGCTACTTTATGATTCTCATCATGTACATTCAGATTTGGCGCTTCTTCTTTACATATTTCCATACAATGCTCACAACGACCGCTAAAGTAGCAAAATTCATCCAAACCGACTAAATTAGGAACCTGCCCTGGAATAGAGTACAGTTTATCTATTCGTTTTCCCATCACTGGTTTTGATTTCAACAAACCTTTCGTATACGGGTGTTTCGGATTTTGGAATATTTCTAGTACTGGCGCTTCTTCAATCACTTTCCCGCCATACATAACGACAACGTAATCCGCCATTTCTGCTACAACGCCTAAATCATGTGTAATTAATAAAATAGATGTTTTAAATTCCTCTTTTACTTGCCTTAATAAGTCCAATATTTGTGCTTGAATCGTAACATCAAGAGCCGTTGTCGGTTCATCCGCAATTAATAACTTCGGATTACAACTAAGTGCAACAGCAATCATAATACGTTGTAGCATACCACCGCTCAGTTCATGTGGATAAGAATGGACAATTTCATCCGCACGAGCTATACCGACTTTACGAATTAACTCAATTGCCTTCTTATACGCCTCATTTTTACTAAGCAGTTCATGCTCCCTTAACGTCTCTACAATTTGTTCCCCTACAGTGAAGACCGGATTTAGCGATGTCATCGGTTCTTGGAAAATCATCGCAATATCATTGCCTCGTAAACTACGAAGCTCTTTCTCCTTCATTCCTAAAAGACTTTTTCCTTCATATAAAATATCTCCACCTACTACACTGCCCGATTCAGCAATAAGTCCCATAATAGATAAAGCTGTTACACTTTTCCCGCAACCCGATTCACCTACAACACAAACCGTTTCACCTTCTCGAACTGTAAAACTAACATGATTAACAGCCTTTACTATTCCTTCTTCTGTCTGAAAATGTGTTTGTAAGTCTTTCAGCTCTACTACCGCTTTACTCATACCCTCTCACCTACCGTCTCATCTTTGGATCTAACGCATCACGAAGTGCATCACCAAGTAAGTTAATTGATACTACTGTTATAAAGATTGCGAAACCAGGCGGAATCCATAACCACGGACGCTTTTGGAAATCAATTAACGAGTTCGCTGCGCTAATCATATTCCCCCATGACGGTGTAGGTGGAACGACTCCGAGACCTAAGTAGCTTAGTGCGGATTCACTCAAAATTGAACCTGCAACACCCAAAGTTGCTACAACAATAAGCAACGGAAAGACGTTGGGAATTAAATGATGAATAATTTTCCGAGAATCCTTTAATCCTAATACATCTGCTGCTTGCATAAAGGCTTGCTCCCGCAATGTTAAAATTTGTCCTCTCACAAGCCGGGCAAGTCCTGGCCATCCTACTAAACTTAAAATAATCATTACAACATATAAACGGTATTCCGATGGTAATTTCCATTCTGATAAAATTGCTCCCATTATAATAAGTAGCGGTAATCCCGGGATGGACATTAACACATCCGCAACACGCATAATTAAATGATCTACAACCCCTCGATAAAAACCAGCAATTGCTCCTAATAAAGCTCCTAGTATAACGGATAATAGCATCGAAGCTAAACCAATTGTTAATGAAATACGACCTGCTTGCATAAGTCTAGTTAAAATATCCCGTCCCAACTGGTCTGTTCCAAGCCAATGTGACAGGCTGGGTGGTTTATTAATTTGTGTTACTTGTACTTTCCCATCAGCATACGGCGAAAAGATTGGACCGATAAAACTAAATAAAAACATAAATATTAAAACGTATAAGCCACACAGTGCCATCTTATTTTTCTTAATTTTTTTATACGCTTGACGCCATGGTGATGATTCATTTCTCTTTTTTCGTTCTTTCTTTTTCTCTATTATTGGTGTAATAGTCTCCATATCTTTCCCCCCTTACTTCAATCGAATTCTTGGATCAACAAACGCATATACAATATCAGCTAAGAAATTAGCCATAATTGTTAAACAAGAAAGAAACATTGTAAAGGCCATTAATACCGTATAATCACGGAAGTTTAATGCTTCTAATTGAATACTCCCAATCCCTGGCCAATTAAAAATCTGTTCAATAATAATCGCTCCTGAAAATAAACCAGGTAATTCAAAAGCAAGTAATGTAATTGCTGGCAAAATTGCATTTTTCAATGCATGTTTATAAATAACGGTTCTTTCTTTTAAACCTTTTGCACGAGCAGTACGAATATAATCTTGCCTAACAACATCCAACATGCTAGTTCTAAAATATCGTGTTAATGATCCTACACCAAGAAGCGTTAAAATAAATACAGGTAGAATCATATGACGTAATACTTCTAATATGTATGCTATTCCTGTTGAGTTACTTCCAATATCAATCATGCCACCAATAGGTAATAACTTTAAATCAACTGCTAATAATTTAATTAAAAATAATCCGATAAAGAATGATGGAAATGACATTGCTGCAAAGACACCGATTGTTACCAATCTATCAAACCAAGAGTGCTGCTTTGTTGCAGAAATAACCCCAATAATAAGAGCAATAATCCAAGTGAAAAATAAAGCTGCAACAGCAACGATAAATGTATTCCAAATAAATTTATTAAGTAATGAAGTTACAGGTTCTTGATACTGTAGAGAAAATCCAAAATCACCATGCAAAGCATTCACTAACCAATGAAAATACCTTTCAATAATTGGTTTGTTTAAGCCATACAATCCCCTTAACTCTTGAGCTCTCTCTGGTGTTAACTTAGGATTTGAATCAATATAATCCCCCGGCAAAAGTGCAAATAAGAAAAAAATAATAATAGATGTACCAAACAATGTAGGGATCATTTGAAGGAACCTACGAACGATATATGTTTTCACCTTTTGTCTCCCCAATCCTATTTACTTAAAAATAGAAGAACATTTTTTCAAAACAGCTACTATCCCATCGCTGTATGAAAAAACGCCTTCTATTATTTAGGTCAACCCTTATTGTTCAATAGATAACACTGGTAAGTTGGAACTAATGCTATCGTACTTTTCTGGATCAATTCCTTTTATACGTGCATTATGAGCATAAAGTAGTTTACGATAGTTTAATAAAATAACTGGTGGATCATCACTTAACTCTTTATACAGTTCTTTATAAATTGCTTTACGTTTTTCAATATCTGTCGTCCCTATACCTTTTACAATCAAGTCATCTACTTTCGGGTTGTTATAACCCGTATCACTTTTTGGATTAGTTGATAAGTAATCACTTACAACTTCACTTGGATCACTAATTCCTGGTGTTGAAACTGCCGCTAAATCGTAGTCACCTTTTCCTACTTTTGAAAGCATCGTATTAAAGTCCATCAACTCTGGATTTAATTCAACACCGATTTCTTTGTAACTTTCTTTTGCAATTGGAATAAAGATATCATTTGTTTTACCTGTATTTGATGCATAGTATGTTAATTTTAGTTTTTGACCATCTTTTTCACGAACCCCGTCAGAACCTACTTTCCAACCAGCCTCATCCAATAATTTTTTAGCCTTTTCTACGTCGTGTGGATATTTATTAATACCTTCTTCTGTATATGCCCATGAAACTGGCGCAATTGGTACGTTAGCAACAGATCCATATCCTTGTAAAGCTGTATCCACATACTTCTTACGGTCTAATCCATAAGTAAGTGCTTGACGCACCTTCTTATCCTTCAAATACGATTTCTTATTATTTACATAGATATAAGCAATATCACTTGATGATTCAAGATTAATATTTGCAAACTCTAATCCTTTTAATTGGTCTATATTCTCAGGATTTGCTCTAAATCCACTATAGTCCAGTTCACCTGTTTGGAATAATTGAAATCCAGTATCACCTGATGTGATTTTGTAAATAAAGTTTTTGATTTTTGGTTTACCTGCATAATAATTTTCATTAGCAACAAAGCGTACTTCTTGACCTGGAACATATTTTTCAAATTTATATGGACCCGCTGCAATTGGTTGCCCATATAATGCTTTTAAATAGTCTAAACTTGTATTTTGTTTATAATCTTTTCCATAATAAGCTTTTGATAGCACTGGGCCACCTAAATTAGTTAGCGCCTGTGAATTAACTTTTTCAGTTGTAATTTTAATTGTCTGTGGATCAACAACTTGAATTCCTTCAATAGAAGTTGCTTTTCCTTCTTTATATTCTTTTCCACCTTTAACAGCATACTGAGCAATATCCATTCCACCTTCATACGCTTTATCATGAAGTAGTGTTAATGTAAATGCTACGTCCTCCGCCGTTAAAGGCGAACCATCACTAAATTTTAGATTTTTACGTAAATGGAATGTATATGTTAACTGGTCAGCAGAAATATCCCATTTTTCGGCAAGATCCGGAATAGGTTTACTTTGTTTGTCTGTTGTTACTAATGACGCAAAAATAACAGACGTTACATTTCCATCCCAACCATTATCTTGAAAATACGGAAGGAAAACTCCCCCTGGCTTAGAAATGGCTGTAATAAAAGTATCTTTTCGCTGATTTGCTTTCTCTGGACTTTTCTTTTTATCTGTAGCTGGAATTGATTCAATCTTAGCGTCTTTTAAATCCTGCTTTTTTACCGGTTCTGTAGAAGCCGTATCTTCCTGTCCCCCACAAGCAGATAACACAAGCGAACTACTCAATAATACTGAAAATACACCAGCCCATTTTTTTGTCTTTTTCTTCATTGTCCCCACCCTAACTTTTTTTAATAATTAAACCTTATGAATTGCTTGCCTTATGTATGCCTCCCACAGCAACATTTTATAGCCAATCGGAAAAGTCGGTTTTATTCGTAAAAAAATAGATGTTTTTGAGGGGTAACAATCCTATTCCGACCTTTCCGGTAGACTTTATGGTTATTAGCTTATATCGTCCGTTATATTTTGTCAATTCTTTCTAAATAAATATTTTTAGACTTTTTTCAAAATTATTATTCTATCTTTAATTTAGGTAAACTTAATAAAATACCGTTATAGTTATCTTCTTGTAATCCTTGAATTCGTGCATTATGTGCAGACACCACTTTGCTATTATTCAAGAAGATTACAGGCGGGTCTTCACTTAATTCTTGATATAACTTTTTATAAATCTCTTTTCGCTTTTCAATATCCAACGTTTCTAATGCTTGCTTAGCTAATTCATCTACTTTCGGATTATAATATCCATCATAATTTCGTTTACTTGTTGAAACAAACTCTTCAATCGTTCCGCTCGGATCATCAATCATTGGCGTAGATACCATTGCTAAATCATAATCACCTTTTATCACTTTTGAAATCATCGTATTAAAGTCCATATATTCTGGGTTAAACTCTACACCAAGCTTTTTATAATCCTCTTTCATCACCGGGATCATTACATCATTTATTTTACTTGCAGAAGAAGCAAAATAATTTACCTTCAATTTTTGGCCATCTTTTTCGCGGATTCCATCTGAACCTGGTTTCCATCCAGCCTCATCCAATAATTTCTTTGCTTTCTCTAAGTTATACTCATATTTATTAATACCTTCTTCTGTATACGCCCAAGAAACTGGCGTAATCGGTACATTAACGAGTGAAGCATAACCTTGGAAATACGTATCAATAACCTTTTGACGCTCTAATCCGTAAATAAATGCTTGGCGGACACGCTTATCTTTAAAGTATGGTTTCTTATAATTCATTTTAATGTAGCCGTAAGAACTTCCTGTATACACATTAATATTAGCAAAACCTAAATCTTTTAATTGCTCAATGGTCTCCACGTTTGTCGTAAAACCATCATAATCTACTTCTCCTGCTTGAAATTGTTGTAACTTCGTATCACCCTTTGTAATTTTATAAATAAAGTGCTCAATCTTCGGTTTTCCTTCAAAATAATTTTCATTAGCTACAAATCGAACCTCCTGACCAGGAATATATTTATCTAACTTATAAGCTCCTGCTCCCACCGGCTTTCCATACAACTCTTTTAAATACTCCAAGTGTCCTTGTTTATACTCTTTCCCGTAATAAGTCTTAGATATAACCTCTCCGCCGATTAATGATAATGTTTGAGCATTTACCTTTTCAGTCGTAATCGTAATTGTTTTCGGATCAATGACTTGAATTCCCTCAATAGAGGTTGCCTTTCCTTCTTTATATGCTTGACCACCTTTTATTGCTGTTTGGCTTATATCAGTCGCACCACTATAAGTTGGATCATGTAATAACGTTAATGTAAATGCTACATCATCTACAGTTAACGGTGAACCATCACTAAACTTTAAATCATCTTTCAAATGGAATGTATATGTAAGCTGATCCTCCGAAATCTCCCACTTTTTCGCTAATATTGGAATTGGCTTTCCTTCCTTATCCAGCCCAACAAGGGGCGCGAAGATAGCTTGCGTTATATTACCATCCCATCCATTCTCCATAAAGTGCGGAAGGAATATCCCTCCAGGACTCGGCATTCCAACTACAAAAGTATCTTTTCTTTCATTTACTTTTGTAGGACTTTTTGCTTTGTTGCTCGCCTTAATAAATTCATCTTTTACTTTTGGTACGTTCCCGGCTTCATTTGTACTTGCTTCCTCATGACCACATCCGGCTAGTAATACTGACACACTAAGAAATGTAGCAATTGCTCCTTTAAAAACATTTTTCATTGCACTCTCACCTTTACCTTCCTAATTTTTAAAGATGTAGGAACATAGGCCTCCTTTCTGTAACTATCTTTATTTTTCCTATAAAAATAGTATGAATTAATTTCAAGATTATTCCTTTCCTTTAAACATGTCAATCACTCTCTTTTATTTCTTATTACAAAATTAAAAATTCACTTCTATTCGTTCCATATGAAACATAGACTACTAATAACCAATTACCAAAAAGGGGGCGAAAACATGGACAACCTATTCCAATACGTCCTGCACTACGTGTTATTAACCATTATGATAGTCGGGGCGCTATTACTATTCCCATTCTTCCCAAAGTTCGTCCTCTTTTTAGCTTTTTTTATTATGCTCGGGATCGCTATTATCATTTCAACAAAGGAAGATACCACACAAAAAGAAAACAGAGTTCAGCGTGTAAAGCTGTAACTCTGTTTTTTTTCAGTCGTAACGTATTCTTGTTAAACTAATTATGAAAAAGACCCCTGCAAATAAAATGAGTATACCAATATATCCTCCTATATCTGCCAATGTACCTCCCCTTACAATTAACTCCGTAAAGCCACGCATCGCCCAAGTTTGCGGAACAAAATTTGCTGCCGTCTGCATCCATGCTGGTTCAATTTCAATTGGCCAATACAGGCCACCAATCATGCATGTTGAAATCACAACGATATTACCTAATGCAGACTGTTGTTCTGTTGTTTTCACGATACTTGCTAATAATAAGGCTAGACCAATGACAGCTAATAATAATACGGAAACGAGTATAATAACCCCTAACAAATTTCCCCACTGCACATTAAATAAGGAATGCGTTAATATCATTAGAACACCAAATTGAATCCATCCTATTAAGAAGAATGAAAGGATATATCCCGTTAGTATTTGAACTTTTGAAACTGGTGCTTCTAATAAACGAGACCAAACACCAAGTTGTCTAGCTTTCAAAATAGTCCCCGTCGCACTTAACATAACAATCATAACGAATAGAATTGAAAATCCCGCTGCTCGCCCTGTAACGTTATTTAACTTTTGATCATCATGTGAAATTGACTCTTTTTGAATCGAAGCAGGTTCTACTTTTGTATAGATTTCTTTATACATAGGTTCCCACGAAGCGTTACTTTTCTTCTCAAAATCTCTCGCTGCACTAACTTCTATCTCCATTTTTTTTAATGCACTTGCCAATACTTGCTCTACAGAAGTTCCACCAGTAAAATCAGCACTAGCTTGAAACTGAATATTTTCTACCCTTCCATCTAACATATTCTTTTGAAAGTCTTTCGGAATAAGAACTATGCCAGATGATTTTTTGTTTTCAATCTTCTGTTTGCCTTCCTTATACGTTACCTTCTCTATAGAAATTAAGTCACTTTTCTTTATGTCCTCGTAATACTTGTTAGATAATACAGAGCCATCTTCATCTACTAAGCTAACATTTACTTTCTTATTCCCACTTCCACCTAAAAGTCCGCCGAAAATGAGTGTAAAAATAATAGGCATTCCAAACATAAGTATATAACTTTGTGGTTTTATTAAAATTTGTTTTAACTCTAGCCAACAAAGTGCCCAAACTTTCTTCATCATTTCTCCCTCCTATCTCGTATGTAAACGTAATGTTCCTATCATAACGGAGACAATTCCTGCACCACATAAACTAAAAATAACAGGGAGTAACACATCCCAAGATGTTCCCGACATAATATTTAAAAAGCTTGTAAGTGCCCATTTATTCGGAGCAACATTCGCAATGGTTTGAAGTGTATCAGGGAATACGTAAATTGGTAACATCGATCCTCCTAATATAGCCAGTATTTGAATACCGATTCCTCCCATTACATCTGCCATTTTTTCCTCGCGAATAAAAGCGGCAATTAACATAGATAAACCCGAAACACAAATTGCATAAGACATTCCCACCGCTACTATTTGAGATAAGTCTCCGCCCCATTCCACATGAAACATAAAGTGTGTAGCAACTATAAATATTCCAAATTGTATACAAGCAAATAATAATGTACCTAAAAATTTCCCGAATAAAATTGAAAATGAGCTCGTCGGTGTACTGAACAAACGCGCCAACGTCTCAGTTCGTTGCTCTGTTACAACTGACTTTGCACCTACTGTTATGTTATATAGTAAAAACATGACTAACATCGCTGCGGCATAATATTGCATCGCTGCAACTGTTTTTTTACCTATCGTTCCTTTTTCAATGTTATCTGCACCCGAAGTTGCTACTGTTTGTAAATCCCCACTTACTTCTTTTGCAACTTGTTCCACATTACTATGCTGAGAATTTGCTAATTCCGTCACAACACTTTTAGTAGATACCGCAATTGTTTGAACACGCTCTGAAAAAGAGCGGACCATTGATTCAGCGATTTTCGCTTGTATATCTTTTGATGGGTCTATAAACACCTTTGGTTCTTTTAATTTTCCATCTTGTACTTGTTCGCTCCATTTATTTGGGATGACGATTCCCACATCGATTTTCTTTTCCTTTAACATATCTTCAAGCTCTTCCTGAGAATTAACTATCTTTACTTTCACATCATCTTTTAATTCTTTAGATTGCAATACGTCTTTTTGAAAGACATCTGCAAACTCATCATTTCCTACTTGATAATAGCCAATCACTGTTTTGGGTAGTCCACCATTATCAAATATATTACTTAACGCTGAACCTAAAATCGCTGTTAATAAAAGCGGCATAATTAACATCATCATAAATCCGCGCCGATCAATTAAACGTATTTTTAAATCTTTCCATGCAATAATAAAACTTTTCATCTCGCACTAACCTCCTTAATCACGAAGTGAACGTCCTGTTAATTGTAAAAAGAGTGCCTCTAAATTCGGTTCTTGCACTTCAAGCTTTAAAATTTGAGCGTTGTTCTCCACAACTACTGACACAACTGTACCAATGGACTCGCCACCATTTAGCCCAATATCAATCGTACTATTATCTTCATCAAAAATAATTCGTTCAACAACAGATAGTGCTTTCAACTTTTGTAGCAGTTCCGTACTATAACGATTTAATTGCAATCTCACTATAAACCCATCCGCCAGTCGATTACATAGCTCCCTTTTCGTTCCTAATGCAATTACCTTTCCATGATCAACAATTGCAATTCTTTCACATAAATACTCTACTTCTTCCATGTAATGACTCGTATAAATAACTGTCATCCCTTTTTCATTTAACTTTTTAACAGTCTCTAAAATATGGTTTCTCGATTGCGGATCAATCCCAACTGTCGGTTCATCCATAATTAACAACTCTGGCTCATGCATAAGTGCTGCACCAATATTAATACGCCTTTTCATTCCACCTGAAAATGTTTCAATTTTATCTTTTCCACGGTCCTGTAAACCGACGTAAGCTAATACTTCCTCCACTCGTTCTTTTGCAATTTTTCCATTTAAACCGTACATTTTTCCCCAAAAAACCAAATTTTCCTTCGCTGAAAGTGTTGGATAGAGCGCAATGTCTTGTGGAACAATACCAATTTTCTTTTTCGCCTCTAATGGATATTCTTTTACAGATTTCCCACCAACTTTTATATCACCACTGTCGTATGAAATTAACCCGCAAATCATTGATATCGTCGTTGATTTTCCCGCTCCATTTGGACCAAGCAATCCAAATGTTTCCCCTTTCTTCACCTCAAAAGAAACATTCTTTATGATTTCCTTCTTACCAAATGATTTCGTAATATGATCTATGACTAACATACTGATTCAGCCCCTTTGCATTCATCTACACTTTCATTGTAGAAAAATTTCTTCTTCTCTCCATCATCCTTGAGATAGAAATACAAAATAAAAAAGCAGCAAATTCTGCTGCTTTTTCACAATTATATATGCCAAAAGTCATGTGTACATCGTGATGCCATACCTTACTGCGTATATGGCTGCTTGCGTTCGATCTCTCAGTTCTAACTTACTAATTAAATTAGAAACATGATTCTTAACAGTTCCCTCTGTAATAAATAACTTTTCCGCAATCTCTTTATTATTTAACCCAAGTCCAATTTCCCTTAAAACATCTACTTCTCGCTCAGTTAATTGCGCTAATTGTTCTGGTGTGGTGCACTCTACTGCTACTTTTGTCTTTTTTAATTCTTTTATGATTTGCGCTGTTATATCCTGAGGAAGCACAGCCCCTCCACTATGCACCGTTAAAATTGCTTGAGCGATTGCATCTGTCTCCATGTCCTTCAATAAATAACCACTTGCTCCTTGCTCCAATGCTTCAAAGATAAGCTCACTATCACTAAAAGTCGTCAACATAAGTACCTTTATATGAGGGAACTGTTCTCTAACTAAACGTGTTCCTTCAACACCATTCATACGGGGCATCCGAATATCCATCAAAATAATTTCAGGATGTAACTCTTTCACCTTTTGTATCACTTCGTCTCCATCTGTAGCAGTTCCCACTACTTCAAGTTCCTGACGTAAATTTAATAACATCGCTAAGCCATCACGAATGAGTGATTGATCATCAACAATCATAATCCGAATCATACAGTTCCCCCTATTAACCACGTTTTCTCCTGAAGTGGAAATTCAATCTGTAACCGAAAGCCTTTTTCTATCTCACTTTCAAATTGAATAGTTCCACCATGTTCCTCTACTCGTTCTCTCATATTAAGTAAACCAAAACCTGGGCTTACCTCGTTAACTCCCACGCCATTATCCAAAATACATAGTTTAACTTGTTTCGCCGAACAAGTTAAACTCACTTCACATAAACTCGCCTTGCCATGCCGCTTTGCATTTGTTAAAGACTCTTGCATAACCCGGAGCAGTGTAGGTTGTAGTGACAGCGGAATCACAACCGGATCTCCTTGTAATTGAAACGATACTTGTACTTTCGTCGCTTTAGAATATCCATGTAACATTTCACGCATATTCTCTATTATGTTCCCTAGTTTACCTTCTTCTTTTAAGGCATGTACAGACGCTCTCACCTCTTGAAGTGATTTCCTGGCTAGCCCATGACATGTATGTAAAACCTCTTCCGTAGCGTCCGACTTTTGTTTCCACAAAGCCTCTGCCAGTTGTAATTGGACAAGTAAGGCTGTCATATTATGACCGACAGTATCATGAATTTCTCGGGCAATATCATTTCGCTCTCGAACGGCTGTCAATTCTTCTACCTCTTTGGCATATAGACGTAATTGTTCATGCGCTTCTTTTAGAGCTGTATGAGACAATGTCAATTCCTCATATTGCTCATCTACCATTTTCCGAGCAGCTGTAAGTTTTTTTATTAAGCTTCCAGCTAAAGCACTAAAAACGATGAACATAAAATTAATGGCATTACTCTCCAATTCTAAACTACCTGTATGTTGATACGCATGTAATATATTTATAAGCCAACAAAGAAAGAAAAAAGTAATAAAAAAGTACCTCATGCTTCTACGAAATTCATGAATAAATAGCCCTACTGCATCAATTCCAAATATAATTAAATATAAACATGTCTCGGGAAATAAAAAACCTAATAAAGCTGTGACTATCCCATTCGCTAATATTGTATAAAAAACAAGTTTTTTACCTCCATTCACTTTTACTAGCAAAATGTGATTCACAATATAAATAAAAAGTGCTGTACCCACAAAAAATTGCAAATGTGCTGTTTCACGTGAAACATGGTTTGCGTAAACAAAACAAATCATGACGATCGTAGCTATTCGCGCGTATCCTAACATAAAATTCTCCTCACGTTTTAATAACCTAAAATATGTCTCTTTATTGTAACAACAAGAAAATTATACCAATTACTTCTCTTTTCTTACACAAAAAGAGCAAGCCCTCCTCAAAATATGAGAAAACAACTTGCTCTTTCATTCTAATTTCTTTACTCCACAATATTCTCTAACTCATTATATAAATCCGCTCGTAACAACTCTTTCTTCGTTTTTTCTTCATACAATTGTTCAAGCATTTCAACATCAACTACATGTTCCATCTTACACTCAAGCATATATATATCTTCTTCTACATGCATTAACTCCGTTTCAATATCCTCAATATTCCTAACTTCTTTCTTTTTTACAGGAGCTGTTGCTATACTTTTTCTTCCTTGGCGTTGCTGCTTTATTACTTGTTTCTCGAGCTTTTCTTCCCACTTTTGACGAGCCCATGCGTAGTTCCCTGCAAACTCAAATAATTTATGCTCATCAATCCAATACGTCTTTTCAAATAACTTATTTAAAAAATAACGATCATGTGAAACAGCTAAAATCGTCCCATTATATTGCTCAAGAGCTTCCTCTAAAACTTCCCTTGATTCAATGTCGAGATGGTTTGTCGGCTCATCTAAAATCAAAAAATTGATATCTTGATACATAAGTTGCGCAAGTCTTAATCTCATTTTTTCTCCACCGCTCAGTTGCGTTACTTTCTTAAACACCGCTGGACCATAAAATAAAAACTTAGCTAATATATGTCTCGCTTCGCCCTCTGTTACAGCTACATATTCCCTGAAAGCCTCTAATACATTACTCTTCATATTTCCGTACGCATGCTGTGATAAATAACCGATTTTCACACTACTACCAATTCGAATTTCTCCAGCGTCTGGTTTTATTTCTTCTAATAATAACTTTAGTAGCGTTGTCTTTCCTGTACCATTACGGCCAACGATCGCCGCACGCTCTTGAAAACGAACATGTAAATTCGCTTCGTTAAATAAAGGATGGCCAGCAAACCCTTTACTCACTTCTTTCATTACAACAACATCTTTCCCACTTCTCTCTTGCCCTTCAAACTGAAGTCCCATTTGTTTTCGTTCTAAAATAGGTTTCTTTAGTTTCTCTATACGTTCCAGTGCACGTTCCATACTTCTCGCTCTCTTATGCAATCCTTCATTCGGAGGATTCGCCTGATTTGCCCATTCACGTAGTCGCTTAATTGCTTCTTTCATTTTCTTTATTTTCTTTTGCTGTTCTTGATAAGCCTGAAACTCCTGAAGTAACCGTTCTTCCTTTTCGTCAACAAACTGAGAATAGTTCGTATGATACACGTGAATCTCTCCATCTTCTAAATCAAAAATCTTCGTTACAACTTCATCAAGGAAATAGCGATCATGTGAAATGACCATAACCGTTCCATTGTATTCTTTTAAAAATTGCTCTAGCCACTCTACGGCAAATAAGTCTAAATGATTGGTTGGTTCATCTAATAGAAGTAAATCTGGTTTCTGCAATAGCATGTATGAAAGGCTTACTTTTGTTTGTTCCCCACCACTTAACTCCAGAAATGGTCGAGGGAATAATTCTGTCACCTGTAGACCATTTGCTACCTTCATCAAGTTCGCTTCTATTTCATAACCACCAAGAAACGCAAACTTTTCTTGGATTACTCCGTATCTCTCCATTAATTTTTGTAAAGCAGATGGTTCCCGTTCTTCCGCCATATTTTTTTCTAAAGCACGCATTTCTCTTTCTAATTCCTTTTCTGTTTTAAAAGCGGAACTCAATACATCATATACAGTCATACCCTCATCAAATTTCGGAATTTGTGCCACATGACCAATACGTGTACCTTTCTTCATATGAATGGCTCCTGCATCCAAACTTTCCATTCCAGTTAGAAGCTGAAAGATTGTTGTCTTCCCACTGCCGTTACGACCAACTAATCCAACACGTTCACCATTCTTTATTTCAAGCGATATATTTTCAAATATGATGTTTCCACCAAAAGATTTCGTTACATTATTTACACTACAAATTGTCATTTTCCGTACTCCTTTCAATATAAAAAACCATGGGAAAGAAACATTCCCCATGGTTTTCGACATAGAAAAAGGAAGCCAAATAGCTCCCTTTCACACGTTTATTAAAAATGGGTGAAGAGATTTCTATCGTTCAATAGCTACTATGCAATTGTTAAAAAAGGACAGACGTATCCCGTTAACAACTACATCATGAAAAATCGCACGACAAAAATAGATATAATCTAAAAATTTGGCACGTGCAGCTAAAGAACGTTTCATCTCATTCACCTCTTTCGTACGGAATTTAATACTTACTTCTTTATTATACTTTCCCATTTCATGTTTGAATAGTCATTTTTCTGAAAATAATGAAGATAGACTAAACATTTCAATAAGTGACATCAAATCTTACAAAACTGTTATGTTCACGTAATGGAAAGCGATAGTACGAAAAGATGCCTCCCTATACAATAAAGATGTAAACAAGAGAGCCAAACAAAAGGAGGAAACGATCATGATGAAAGAAATCGTAAAAGCAATCTTTGAGGTATTAGTGAACGGACAA
This sequence comes from Bacillus sp. M5A3_1b, assembly GCF_053345335.1. Taxonomy (NCBI): domain Bacteria; kingdom Bacillati; phylum Bacillota; class Bacilli; order Caryophanales; family Bacillaceae; genus Bacillus; species Bacillus sp. M5A3_1b. The sequence continues at coordinate 39,350 of NZ_JBKEZY010000013.1, forward strand.
GCAGTTGTAAAAGAACTAAATGAACTATAAAAAGGAGTGAAGGAATATGATGAACATGGTAAAAATGATTTTACATGCTCTAGTTGATGCAAAAGCAGTTAGCCAAGAATTAAACCAACAATAAAAAAGGGGTAAATGAATATGAAGAAAGCCATTATTGTAATCGCAAGTACAGCAATTGCCTTATACACAATAAAAAATAGAAAAAAGAAACATAATAAAAATGATTTATATTATCCATACACATTATTAAAGAAAAAATAAAAGACAAGGTACCCTATTGTAATGAGGATATCTTGTCTTTTATTTTTCCTATTCCTTTTAAAGGATTTCCTTCTCCTTTTCCCGAATGTATTAAGCGGGATTTTTACACATATTTTAAAGGGGCATATATACAAATGGATACACAACAACTATACTTTTTAAACGATATTGGCAAACAAAAACCAGAAAGCATTCGGAATAGAAGCGCTGCATGTCCTTTTTGTGACAGAGAAAATTTAACGGATATTTTAGCAACTGAGGGCTCAATTATTTGGCTGAAAAACAAATTCCCTACATTAAAAGATACATTTCAAACGGTGCTAATCGAAACCGATAATTGTAAAGACCACATTGCGACATATACAGAAGAACATATGAGATCGCTAATTCGTTTCTCCATTAAACATTGGTTAGACTTACAGAAGAATGAAGAATTCACATCTGTGATTTTATACAAAAATCACGGTCCATTCTCAGGCGGGAGTTTGCATCATGCACACATGCAGATTATCGGAATGAAATATGTAGACTATCTCGGTAACGTAGAACAGGACAACTTCCGAGGAGTCATTGTACAAAAAAACGAACGCATTGAACTCAATATTTCAGATCGTCCTATTATCGGTTTTACTGAATTTAATATCATCATTGCAGATATTGGATACATAGATGAACTGGCAAATTATATTCAGCAAACTGTACGTTACATACTGACAGATTTCCATAAAGGATGTAGTAGTTATAACTTATTCTTCTATTACTTAAACGGAAAAATCATTTGTAAAGTTGTTCCTAGATTCGTCGTTTCACCATTATATGTAGGATATAAAATACCGCAAGTTTCTACAAAACTAAAAGACGTGAAAATACAACTCGCGCAATACTTCACGAGCGAAAAAGATGCAATTATTCATAAAAAAACAGAGTAGGTATAGAAAACCTACTCTTTGATTACACCTTTATTTCGATAGTACACATCTTCTAATCCGATGTTATACTTCATGTTATTATCCGTCCACTCTGGCCCTAAATTTCCTGGCCATCCAGATGTATTTGCTACATATTTTAGTAATGCAAAATCAGTCAAACCTTTTTGCACCCCGCGCTTATACCCTTTCATTAAATGCGGCATTGCAATTTGCGCATTTGTGCGCGGATCTTTCAACTCTTCATCAGTTAAATGATCTGGTGCAAGCCCACCGCCACGGTGCAATTGAAACAGTCCGAATGAAGTTCCGTTATCTCCAATACTTCTTGGATTTAACCGGCTTTCATGTTCAGCAATTGTAAGAGGTATCCATTCTGGAAGATTGACTTTCTTTGCTTCCTCTATAATAATTTGTTTCATTTGTTTTGCTTCTTCTGAGTCAACATAGCTTGTCTCATTCACTAACTTGCCCATTCCTTCAGACTTTCCTTGGAAATATAAGTACACCCCAAGAACAACTAAAAATCCTACAAAGAATTTCTTCACTACCACTACCTCTTTCTCCGCTGAAATTTGTCCCCTTTCAGCCTTCCTCCCTTTACAATTACCCACATTCTATCATTCTCTTACCCTTTTATCATAGCAAATAACTATATATATTATCATCATGCTTTAGACCGATTTTGTGAAAAAACAGCTGGTAAATACGTGCAAAAATGTAACTTTCATAGACTACAACGTATTTTTTGTATATAATTGTAAATTGAACTCTACATATAGAATAGGAGCAGACCAAATGAAAAAATGCATCATACTCTTGTTCAGCATTTTACTACTTATCCCTATCCACACCTCTGCACAAACATCATCAAAACCAAAAGTACTTGTTTTATACAGTACACAAGACGATAAAATTACAAATAATATTCAAATCCTTAATACCCAATTAGGACATTTTACAAACGATATAACTACGAAAAGTTTAAAAAAGGCTAATGAAATTACTAATTCATCTTCTTATACACATATTGTTTATATCGGTGAACAAAAAGAAGAGTTTCCTATTGAAACAAAGCAACTTCTAGAAAATTTCTCAGGCCCAATATTAGTTTTAGGACAAAATGTTGAACAATTATCTCATCGCTTTTCTTTCATTACCCTAAAGGCTGATGATATACGAGTTAATAAAATCGAATATCCAAGCCATAAGCTTAAAAACACTTTAGAAGAGGAACGATTGATTCAATCTTTTGATACAAATGGAACTGTTCTTGCTAACGCTGTAAGTTCAAATAGCAAGAACCCACTAATCGTTCAGCATGAAACATCTTATTACGTCGCAACGCCACACCTCTTTGACTGGATGTCTCATTACGTTGGTGAAATGTTATTTTCTTACTTTGGACAAAAGACAACGACAAATAAAGTAGAGGCTTATTTGCGTCTTGAGGATGTTCATCCAGCCGCAGATATAAATAAATTAAAAGAAATTGCTGAATTACTAAAAGAGAAAAAGATTCCTTACATGATTACAGTCATACCGGTATATAAAGATCCGGATACAGGAAAGACAATACATTTAAAAGATAAACCTGAGCTAGTCGATCTTTTACGCTCTATGCAAGATGATGGTGCAGCAATTATTATGCATGGTTATACGCATCAATTTTATGATAGTGAAACTGGGGAAGGTTTTGAATTTTGGGACGTAAAAACAGATCAACCAATTCGTCAACCGAAGCATGAAAAATCAAAAACAAAAGATGACTTCCCTAATATCGAAGCATATAATGCATATGTAAAAAAAGGGGAAGAGTTTGAAGAAAAGTATACGACCGATCATATTGAAAAAGGTATTCAAGAACTTGTAGATGCCAAACTATATCCTGTCGCATTTGAAGCACCTCATTACACGATGTCTCAAAAAGGATATGAAATATTATCAAGGTACTTTTCAACTTATGTAGGACAACTACAGTTAAGTGATACAACTTGGAAATCCATGCACTCACCATTCTATACAAGTACCCCATCATTTTTACACGGGATGAAATTAATGCCTGAAACAGTTGGCTTTATCGAAGAAGATAAGCCACATGCTATTGCAAAGATGAAGGAACGTGCTGTATCTGTTGCTAAATTATCCGATGGAGTTATTGGTGCATTCTATCATCCTTACTTAGGTGTGAAACCATTAAAAGAAGTATTAAAGGATCTAGAAAGCATTCCGAATATAGAATGGATCGATTTACAAAAAGAAACAAATGAAGTGAAAATGCAAGATATTCATATTACTACTAATAAAGACGGCATTCACGTTGAAAAACCAACAAGCGCAAGCGATGTAATGGATTATATAAAACAATATGGATTCTTCCTTATACTTGGTTTCTTCATCATTGTCTTTCTATTGTTATTAAGACGTGGGAAAAAATTAGAATCTTAATACAAAACCACCAAGCATTTTGCTTGGTGGTTTTTTAACTTAAACTAAAACGTGGCATGTTATTAATAACCCATTGATTATTTTCATAATAAAAAGGATAAGAGTAACGCTCCTATCCTTTCAAATAAAGTGAAACTTTAATCAGTGGTGGTTTTGTCCATCCCCCACTGATTATTAGTTGAACCAATCGGGTTTTTACGGGCAGTTGATTTCCCACCTAACTCCTCCGCATTCGTCGAATTTTGAGGTGGGAGTCTTACTGCCCGTTAATGCGGGGTAAAATTGAATCGTATTTTCATATATCGTTTTCGCAACCTTATTAACAGATACGTTTTTTATAACACTAATTTCCTTTAATACCTCTCGAATCATTCTCGGATGCGTCATAACATCCTCGTGAAATTCCCACGGTCCATCTGTTTCTACCATCATATATTCAAGTGGATAATACGAAACAATTTTTCTAATTTTGTCCTTATGTAAAACATCTGGTGTGATAGAAATATAATAACCGTTCCTCATCATCCGTTTCATTGTTGTTTCACTTCCTTTAAACCAATGAAAGTGTGCACGTGAAACTTTATATTTCTCTAGTAAATCACATACAATATCAGCATCTTCATACACTGCATGCAATATAATCGGTAAATCATATTTACTAGCTAGTTCAACAAATCGTTGTAACACTGATATATATGATTTGATAGTAATACGCTCATCTTCTTTTCTTAAATAATACGGTAAGCCTACTTCACCAATCGCAACTATGTCTTCTACATGCTCTTCAATTAATTTATAAATTTGCTCACATTCTTCTTTATGAATCGGTTGCTCCGGATGAAAACCTATTGCTGGATGTACAAAAGGATATCGCTTTGCTAAAGATAAAGTTTCTTTACATGATTGATAATTCATAGATACCGCGATAAGCCCCTGTATCTCTTTACTATGTTCCACATCTTTAAGTAATCTACTTTTTTCTTCATCCTTATATTGGTCAACATGTATATGACTATCAATCCATTTCATCTTTATGCCCCCATAAAAAAAACAAGAAAGGATCTCCCTTCTTGTTTTATCATCTATATTATTTAACAATTAAGTTTGTTATGATATCAAATAATCCAATACATACTACGGCAACAGTAAAGTAGCTACAGAAATCTTTAATTGGAAACTTCACTACTTCTTCTTTACGCATCCCAGTTTTCTCCCTTCTTACTATATCCCTAATTATTTTATCTATTTGTATCTATTATGCAAAAAATATGACAAATTTACTATCGAATTAACTTACGTAAACCTTACAATGTTGTAAGGTTTATAAAAAGAGCCTCATCTAAATACAGATGAGGGCTATTAAAAAGTAGTTGGTTTTTCATTCTTCATTAATATTACAAACAGAAAGTAATACAGTGAGACTTTCTAATTACACTATATGAAATTCACTATCTTTTAACCATCGAATTACATTACAGAAGACTTACATGTTTGTAAGCTATGTGTAATGTAATTCGATAGTTTCTCTTACCTATATCTCGTACAATAAAGTTAGAAAGCAAGCCAAATAAGAAGAACACTCACATAACCAAATTACATTGCTAGTAGCTACTCTTCTTATACCTTTCACTCATGCTACTACAATGTACCCCCTTCCCCTTTATATAACAAAAAGAGCCTTAGTCCATATGGACTAAGGCTCTTTCATGAACCCTAAAATACCCCTACCTAGTATTTTTATTTTCGACAAAAAATAGGTGGGGGTATAATCTGCTATCTCATCGTTAAAAGTTTACTCTTCGCATTAATAGGAATATTTACAGCTTCAATTTCTTCAATCGCCTCTCCGTAGCGTCCTTTTGCATACACCTTTAACGCTTCATCTCTCTTTAACATATGCTTAACAGTCTTCTTTATTTTTTGTTCTCTTCCACGTTCGTCAAATGCAATAAATTCATATTCATACCACTCATCACCAATATGCTGACCAATTGTATTCACGACCGTATAATATTCTTTCGTCTTATAAAGTGGATTATATTTATCGATAACTGGTCCAAGTTTCGTAGGCAGTAACATTACTACTATCACTATCATCGCTATTATAGTAGTGATCATTTTTTTCTTCATAATCAATCTTCCTCCTCTGCAGGATATATATACATCTATTTTAAAAAGAAGGAATAAAATCTACTATTGAATCTCATTACATTACACTTACATTATTGTAAGAATTAAAAAAGATGAACGAATTTACTCGTTCACCTTTTAGCTCGCTTTAAAGCCACCTCCAAGTACATCGCGTACATCATGAATAACAACGAAAGCATCTTCATCTACTCGACTAATAACCTGCTTTAACTTAACAAGCTCTTGTTTATTTATAACAACATATAATACTTCTTTATTTTTACCAGTATATCCGCCGCGTCCTTCTAATACAGTAACACCGCGTGTCATGTTTTTCGTAATAGTTTCACGGATTAAATCCGGTTGATTTGAAATGATTGTAACAGCTGTTTTTGTATCCATTCCTTCTACAATGAAATCAATCACTTTCGCTCCGATGAATACTGCAACAAGTGTGTACATTGCTTTTTCTTGCCCTATTATAAATACAGAACCAGCAATTACTACAATATCAATAATAAGTACGCCTTTACCAACGCTCCATCCTAAATATTGATTGGCTAACCGAGCTAAAATTGCCGATCCTCCTGATGTACCTCCAGCTTTGAACATACAGCCTAATCCGACACCGACAAATAAGCCAGCGAATAGAGCTGCTAATAACGTATCACTATTTACATGATACTCAATATGTTCCGTAACATATAAAAACAAGGATGTTTCTACAATCCCTAAAATTGTATAAACCATCGTTTTCTTATCAAAAAATTTATAACCAATAGCTAGTAAAATTGCATTTATAGCAAAGTTTACAATCCCCGGTGACCAATCAAATAAATAGTACGTAACAACCGTTAAACCAATAATTCCACCCTCTGATAAACGGTTTGGAATTGCAAAGTAATTAATACCAATTGCGAATAATAATGAACCAATTGTAATTAGTGTTATTTCCTTTATACGTTGATTAACCATAGTTCATACCTCCCCCCATTTGACATTGTATCACTATCTCCTAGAGGTTTAGAAGTTGTTTTTATTGCGCATTTTTACTCTTACAGATCGGGATATTATGTTTAAACAAAGGGGTGATTAATTATTCATATTCGCTCTAACTGTACGGACAAATTGCTCCACATTCCCCTTCTGAATATACTTAGCTCGAATGGTTTCATGATTACAAGTACATTCGAAATGCGGACGAAAATCTATGCTATCTATATGCAAATATGAATAATCTTTAAATGTTGCAGGATAGTATGGAAATTTCCCATAAAAGAGAAGACGTCTAGTAGTAGCAGCAAAAATCCCTTGTTGATACGATAGCGTAAAATTATCCTTCTCAAATATCCCTACGACAAAAGCCAAAATCTTTTCATCATCCTCTATATGCTTTTTCATACTCAATAAAAGTTCATTCATGCATATCCCTCCAAATACTATTCTTGAAAAGAATCCATGGATTATTACAGACCGGTGTAACTCCTTTATAAAGTATGAAACGCGTTTCCTGTCAAAGATATTTCAAAAAATAATCCGTTATGCAATTTACACATAACGGATTAAAACTAAACAGTAGAGCGTTCCACAAGTTCGTATGGAATTTCCACCTTTTCTTGTTTAGAACTCTCACCACTTATTTGCCTATAAAACATTTCAAAAGCCTTTTTACCTATCTCCTTTAAATTTTGATCAATGGTTGTAAGCTGTAACACTTGCGAAATAGGTTGATTATCAAAGCCAATAATCGCTAAATCCTCAGGAACTTGAATACCTAATTTTTCAGCTTCTGTCATAACCCCAATCGCAACTTCATCTCCTGCTACTATTAATGCTTCGGGAAGATGCTGCATCCCCTTTAATTTATGAGCCACTTTCACACCATCTTCTAATGTAAAACATTCTGTAAAAATCCATTCTTCATTCACTTCTTCATCTATAGCTTGCAATTGCTGTTTATAAACATCAAAACGTTTTTGACTACTCGGACCTAATTTCCTTCCCGTACAATAACCAATTTTTTTATAACTTTTCTCAATCAAATAATCCATTCCTAATTGAAAAGCTGCCGAATGATTCGTATATACACTTGAGATATTTGAAATATCATTATCTTCACAAGCAACGATTGTCCCATAGGAAGCATACGGCTCTATCGTTTCCCAATCATTCGCACGAGAACAAATAATAAGGCCATCCAATTGTTTTGTTTTTAACATATGTAAACTTTTCATTTCTTCTTTTTTATTATAATTCGTTTGGCAAAGTAGCACTCTGTAATTATGAGCTAACGCCACCTCCATCATCCCGCCCACCATCGCATCAAAACATGGATGATTAATATACGGTAAAATAACACCAACAATATTCGTTTTCCCTTTTGATAAATGAACAGCATTTGCGTTTTGTGAGTAATTCAACTTCTCAACTATCTCCATAACCGCTTTCCTTTTTTCTTCACTTACATATGGATGATCATTCAATACTCTCGAAACAGTCGTAACTGAAACTCCCGCCATCTTTGCAATATCTTTAATATTGGCCATACACTCACCTCTACTTTTAACTTAATGAATTCCACGAACATATGTCAAACTTTCTCATCATTACACCTTCATTCGTTTTTCTTACAAAAGTGTAATTTTCCTGTAAGCTAATTCGATAGTTACTATCCTCAATATTTCATACAATTAAGTCAGAAACAGGACAACAACTATTCGAAATGGAGCGGATTCATATGATGAACAAAATGAAATCAAACAATTTTTTAAATACAATGGACATGGTATTTTCCGCTCTAATCGATGCTAAAGCTGTTGCTTCTACATTAAACAAGTAAGGAGAATGTATGATGAAAAACATCACTTTTAACAAATTAGATTTTTTAGGACTAGCTAGTGGCTCTCTTCTTCTTACTGCTTTTATTTACGCCGCTACGCTTGTATAACTTTTGTGTCCCCTTTCCCCTTTATTATAAATAGTAATAGAAAAGACGACCGTCTATGCCCGGTCGTCTTTTCTTACTTTTGATTTGATTGCAAAGTTTCCTTTAGCTCATCAAACTTCTCATTTAATTGATCTGTCATCATTTTCATAGCTGTCTTTCGATCTATTTGTTCTTCAGCATCAATTTGAATTGGGTCGCCAAAAATTAATTGTGCCTTTTTCCCTTTTATTAATTCTTTTACACTTGATGGACCAACATAAGCTGCCGGTACTAACGGGACATTAGAACGCAATGCAATCGTAACAGCCCCAGCTTTTAATGAAACGTCTTCTGTTGATCGTGTCCCACTCGGAAAAATCCCTACTACTTTCCCTTCTTTTAATAGGCGTGACGGAATTTTGAGTGTACTCGGTCCTGGATTCGCACGATCTACAGGGAATGCATTCACATTTTTAAAGAACCAATTTTTGAACTTCCCTTCAAATAACTCTTTTTTTGCCATGTAATGAATTTGGGTCGGGTACATCCCTGTAGCTAACATTAATACATCCATAAAACTTGTATGTGTACATGCAACAACATATGGGCCACCTTCTGGTAACTTTTCTCTTCCTTGCACTTCTACTTTCCCAGCTGTTTTAAATATATATTTCAACAAAAATGTAATTGGTTTATACATTTGTTTCGTTCCTTTCTGAATATCCGAATTATAATCATTTTCTTATAACGATTATAACACTAAGTTTTAGGAGTTGGTAATAATTTTAAGTATTAATTGTTACATTTCAATTCTTACAAAAGTGTAACTTTCTTGTAAGCTAATTCGATAGTTACTTCCCCAAATATTTCATACAATTAAGTCAGAAAGAAACAACAACTATTCGAAAAGGAGCGGATTCATATGATGAACAAAATGAAATCAAACAATTTTTTAGATACAGTGGGCATGGTATTTTCCGCTCTAATCGATGCAAAATCTGTTGCTTCTACATTAAACAAGTAAGGAGAATGCATCATGAATAACATCACTTTTAACAAATTAGATTTTTTAGGATTAGCTAGTGGCTCTCTTCTTACTGCTTTTATTTACGCTGCTACGCTTGTATAACTTTGTGTCCCCTTTCCCCTTTATATAGAAAAAGACGACCGTCTATGCCCGGTCGTCTTTTTACATTTTTCTTTCTTTCAATTCTTTTAAAAGCTGTATCAGCTCAGCTTGTTGTTTTATCTTTTTACGACCATTTCGGTTAATTGCTGCAAGCTCGCAGGCAACTCCGACGGCGAAGAAAAACAATAAACTTTCTAACATGTGAAATCCTCCAATTGCCTATTAAACAGCTTGACGTAATTGCTCTTCTTGTAAACTTCGCTTGTTTATATTTTCTTCTTTTCTCTGACAAACGTTATTGCGAATAAGTGCTGCAATAACAAGTAAAGTCCCTATAATATCAAACATTGTTATTCGATATCCTTGCATCATCATAATAACTAAAGTCGTGATTGGTACAAAATTAATAAATAAAATCCCATTAATGGACGATAAAATTTTCACACCGTAATTCCAAGCAAGTAACGCTACGATACCTGGTAATGTCATCATAAACAATAAATCATATTTCACGATAGAAATCGTTCCCATACTAGGAACCGATACATATCCAAACGATGTAATGATTACAGTTATAATCCCTGTGACAGTCGTACCGAATACACACGTCAACGTAGAATAACGTAATGTTGACCAATCGCTACACGTTTGACCACCCATCGTATAAATAACCCAACCTACAACCCCTACAAATATAAAGGCCAGCGAAAACATGTTATCTTTCAATGTTAAAAAGAAACTCATATCACCTTTCGTAATAACGAATACAGCCCCTACAAAAGCGATAATCATGCTCGTTATCATATACTTTTTCGGTTTTACATGCTTATATCCCCATAGAATACAAATAGAAATCATCGGCATCAGTGCTTCCATAATGGAGGCTACCATCACACCTGATTTCCCCATTAACATTTGACCTAAAAATATAAGTACATTATATACAGTAAACGCCATCGTTCCGAAAAAGACGAGTAACTTTCCTCTTCCCTCTAAACGAAATGCCTGTTTTCCTTCTTTCATTAACAATAATACAATCAGTACGATCGCCACCGCTCCATAGCGAATAAGCGAAAAATAAAATGGATCTATGTATTCTAGCGCATGATCAGCAACCGGAAACATCGCTCCCCACGACATACTTGCAATTAAACATGCTAAAGCCCCTATTATCATTTGACCTTTTTTCACCACAATCCCCCACTTCTTTCTATTTGCACAAAGAGAATTGTAAAAGAAAAAATATATCACGTAAAATGATTCAAAATGATGTTAACTATCATTTATAATGATAGTTAACATCAAGGAGGATCACATTATGGAATTAAGAGATTTACAAATCTTCCAGAACGTTGCCGACAAAGGTAGTGTAAGCGGCGCAGCAAAGGAATTAAATTACGTACAATCAAATGTAACTGCACGTATTAAACAACTAGAGAACGAACTAAAAACACCGCTCTTTTATCGTCATAAACGAGGCATGACTTTAACAGCTGAAGGAAGAAAAATGCTCGTTTATGTTAATAAAATTTTGCAAGATGTTGACGAGCTAAAACAAGTATTTTTAGATAGTGAAACTCCCTCTGGCATATTAAAAATCGGTACAGTCGAAACAGTAAGTACATTACCTACCATTTTATCTTCTTACTATAAACGCTATCCGAATGTCGATTTATCATTACAAGCGGGTCTAACAGAAGCATTGATTAGAGAAGTACTTGATCATCAATTAGATGGTGCCTTTATATCAGGTCCTATTAAACACCCACTAATTGAACAATACGATGTTAGTACAGAAAAATTAATGCTTGTAACACAAAATAAAGCTTTTCATATAGAAGAATTTACAACAACGCCCCTACTCGTTTTTAACCAAGGATGTGGATACCGTTCCAAACTAGAACGATGGCTTAAAGATGAAGGTTTGCTCCCAAAAAGAATTATGGAATTTAATATATTAGAAACGATATTAAACAGTGTTGCACTCGGCCTTGGAATTACACTCGTACCACAGTCTGCTGTCCACCATCTTTCTAAAGCTGGTAAGGTACATTGTCATGCAATCCCTGAAAAATATGGTAGTATTTCAACGGTTTTCATACGCCGTAAAGATAGTTATATGACGAATTCAATGCGTAGCTTTTTAAAAACAATTGAAGAGCATCATCATATCAATATGCTGTAAAAGACATTCTTACATGAATGTCTTTTTTTCTTACAAAAGTGTAAGTCTTCCGTAAGCTAATTCGATAGTTGCAGGCAATCATATTTCCTATAATTAAGATATAAAGCAGGGCAACAACAAATCGAAAAGGAGCGGATACGCATGATGAACAAAATGAAATCAAACAAATTTTTAAATACAATGGGCATGGTGCTATCCGCACTTGTCGATGCAAAAGCTGTTGCAACTACATTAAACAAATAAGGAGAGATTATAATGAACAACATTACTTTCAACAAATCAGACTTTATCGGACTTGCAAGTGGAGCTACTCTTCTTACAGCTTTCATTTACACACTTGCTCAAGGTCTTGTTTAATACTTTGTTTCCCCAAACCCCTTTATATATAGAAAAAGCTGCTCGTCTTATAGACAAGCAGCTTTTTAGTTTATTTCATATATAATTTGACCTGTTTTCGTCATATCGTATCCGCCAATTGCTTTTAATTCATTATGAAATTCTTCCGATTGCAGAATGCCTTTCACGACTTCAATCAGCTCTTCATTTTCTTTATTCTTCAAAATCACCAAATCGTACTGTTCTTTCATGATTGGAATAAAATCTACATTTACAATTTGCGAAAACTTTTCTGATCCTACTCCCACATCAGCTTTTCCATTCGCAACTTGCGTGGCAACACCAAGATGGTTTGATTCTTCCCATTCATATCCACTAATACGTTCTTTATTTAACTTTTGGATGCGCAATTGTTCATCGACTAACACCCTAATACCAGAACCTTTTTCTCGATTTACAAATCGTGTAGATGACTGAGATAAATCAGCCCATGTTTTTATATTTTTCGGATTTCCCTTTTGCACATAAAATCCAACGTTTCTTGCTAATAAATTAATCATCGTACATGGTTGTCCCACTAAAATACGTTTTACGTAAGGAACATTATATGTACCCGTTTCACCATCAAACAAATGCAGACTAACGATACTTCCTTCTCCTTGATACATTTTTATTAAACTCGTTAAACTACCTTGATATGCCCTTAATATATTTGAACTTGGCAGGCGGTTTTCTATACGCTTTGCCAACATATCTAACGTTAGTTCTTGTCCGCTAATAATACATGTATCCAAGCCTCTACTATCTTCGCTCTTTACAGGAGTGCCTTGTATTTTCCCTGTTTTCATTTGCTTTATATATTGTTCTAAATCTGTTGCATCAATGCGCATCTGTCTACCAATTCTATAAGAAGGAAGTTCTCCTTTTTTAATTAGATCGTATACAGTTAATTTTGATACCTTTAATCGCTTCGCTACTTCTTCCGTTGTGTAGGAATGATGATCCATAGACGATTCCTCACTTTCTTCCTTCATTGTAACAAAGAAAAGAATATTTCTCCTATATTTAAAAACAACTACATCGTTCAAATTATATTCAATTATAACTAGTTATATCTAGTTATAATTAGTTATAATTAAATATGTCAAAACGAAAGGGGATTTTTTTTATGAACAAATTTACATTACGATCCATCGGAGCACTTATACTTTCTTTTCTTCTTATATTTAGTGCTGCATGTACAAGCGGCGAAAAGAAAGAGAAATCAACTGCTAAAGAAGGAAAAGCAGTTGAACTTACTATATCAGCTGCTGCAAGCTTACAAGATGCACTAAAAGAAATTGAAACAAAATATAAAGAAAAAGAACCTAATATTAAACTTTCTTTTAACTTCGGTGCTTCTGGTGCACTTCAACAACAAATTGAACAAGGCGCACCTGCTGATTTATTCTTCTCAGCAGCCGAAGATAAATTCCAAACTCTTGTAAAAAAAGGATTCATTAATGAAAAAGAAGGGAAAAATCTTCTTGGAAATGAACTTGTTCTAGTTGTCCCAAAAGATAGTTCTCTTACGAAAATTCAAGATTTAAAAGATGAAAAAATTAAGAAAATCGCACTTGGTACACCTGAATCTGTACCCGCAGGAAAATATGCAAAGGCTTCTCTCACGCATGAAAATCTTTGGAATGACATTCAAAATAAAATCGTATTTACAAAAGATGTTCGCCAAGTGTTAACATATGTAGAAACAGGTAATGTCGATGCTGGTATTGTATACAAAACAGATGCTCTTATTTCAAACAAAGTAAAGATTGGTGAGACAGCAGCAGCTACTTCGCATGAGCCAATTCACTATCCTTTAGGTGTTATAAAAGAATCTAAGCACAAGAAAGAGGCGACTTCATTTTATGAGTATTTGCAGTCAAAAGATGCACAATCTATCTTTAAAAAATATGGATTTACAGTCCTATTATAATTGCCATGAGCTTTGATGCTATTTTTTCACCAATCTTTCTATCTATACGAGTAGCTGCATGCGCCACCATTATCGTTACAATTTTAGGGACGATTATCGGACGGGCGTTAGCACGCTCCTCATGGAGATATAAAGTACTATTAGAAACTATTTTCTTATTACCAATGGTACTTCCGCCAACTGTAATCGGCTTTTTTCTCATTATCATTTTTGGAAATAATAGTCCCATTGGAATGTGGATAGAATCAATATTGCAGCAGTCCATTATGTTCACATCTACTGCTGCAATCATCGCTTCTACAGTTGTTGCATTTCCGCTCATGTACCAATCAGCAAAAACAGGATTTTCTATTGCGAATGTACAAATTGAAGAAAGTGCTCGTGACCTTGGTGCAAGTGAATATCAAGTTTTTCTACACGTCACACTTCCGCTGGCATTTCCCGCCTTACTAAGCGGAATGATTTTGAGCTTTGTTCGTGCGCTCGGTGAGTTTGGTGCTACACTCATGTTTGCTGGGAACATTCCTGGTAAAACACAAACAATCCCAACTGCAATTTATATGGCGATTGATGCAAGTAATATGCAGCTCGCCTGGACACTTGTAGTTATCACTATTAGTATGTCACTCCTATTTCTACTATGTATTCAGCTTATTAATAAAAGAATTACTAACTCTTAAGGCAGCTTTTTTGGAAGCTGCTTTTTTATTTCTTAGGAAATAAAAATATACCACCGGGAAATAACTGAATTTTACCTTTTATTAAAATATACATTTTATTTGAATTCACTTTCTAAAATAGGCAATTTCCTGTTATTATATGGAGGTGTTTCAAAAAATGAAGAAATGAAAACGCATTTATATCGTGAATTCTTCATCCTGTTTTAGCGATCGGTAATCTTCTACTCTAGTAGTGGTGCATTACCGATCGTTAGAACGATATGTAATTATATTGGTATAGAAAACCGAAGGGAGTCTTGTAATGGACATTTTATTAGCGCTTCTTCCTGCAATTGCATGGGGAAACATCTTATTAGTAAGCGTAAAAATGGGCGGTGGTGCATATAGCCAAACGGTAGGTATGACAATCGGTGCTCTATTCTTCGCAACAATTATGTATGTATTTACTCAACCAGCTTTAACAATGACAATCTTAATTGTTGGTTTTATTTCAGGTTTATTCTGGGCTTTAGGACAAGTAAACCAATTAAAAACAGTTGAAAAACTAGGTGTTTCAACTACTGTAACGATTTCTACTGGTATGCAACTTGTTGCAACTTCTATCTTTGGGGTTATCGCTTTCCGTGAGTGGACTACTACAACAACGATTGTTCTGGGAACGATTGCAATCCTATTAATCGTAGTTGGTGTTGTATTCACATCACTAGATGACAAAGAAAATGCGCAGCCACCAGGACAATTGAAAAAAGGACTTCTTACTTTAATTGTTTCTACTTTCGGTTACCTTGTATATGTAATTATTATTCGTTGGTATAACATCGATGGTTGGTCTGCTATTTTACCACAAGCAGTTGGTATGTTTGTTGGTGCAGTTGTACTGACATCTAAACATAAACCATTTAACAAATATGCAATCCGTAATGCTTTATCTGGTTTACTATGGGGAACTGGAAACTTATTCCTACTTCTTTCATTACCACGTGTCGGAGTAGCAACAAGCTTCCCATTATCTCAAACTGGAATCGTTATCTCAACATTCGGTGCGATTGTCTTTTTAGGTGAAAAGAAAACAAAACGTCAATTGATCTTTATTGCACTAGGTAGTGTTTTAATTATCGGCGGCGCTGTATTGTTAGGTATGACAAAAGCATAAACTTATAATCTATTAATAAACCCCTGAAGCATATGTGCTTCAGGGGTTTTTCTCTTTCAATTGTTTTCTAAATATAATTATTTACATGTCCCTGTCTTTTATCCCGCTTTAACGGGCAGTAAGACCCCCACCTCAAAATTCAGCGAAAGCAAAGAATTTAGGTGGAGGATCAACTGCCCATAAAAGTCCGATTGGTGAAGGCTAATAATCAGTGGGGGATGAAGAAAACCCCCACTGATTAAAGTTTCACTTTATAGTTGTTCTTCCACTCTAGTAAACCAGCTACACATATAAAGAGATTAATAACAGCTAATATTAGCATGACGTATAAACCTGTGGAAATATAAATCACAATGCTAACCACGTTATACAAAATCCATAAATACCAGTTTTCTAAAATTTTTCGACTTAGCATAAATTGAGCTACTAATCCTAGTACAGCATTTAAAGCATCTAAATATGGACTAGTTGATTCTAAATAACGGATTTGATAATAGCCCCAACCAATCCAAGCAACTAACATAAAGATTATATAAATAGTCCACCCTTTTACACCTAAACGAACTGTTGCTTTTACCTCTTCTCCCCCACTACGTGCAATCCAATAATACCAACCATATACATTAAATATAAATTGAAAGGCTGCCAATACTGCCATTGCATATAAACCTTGCGTAATGAAAATATACAGAAATACCGCAACCGTAATCATGCCAAACAAAAAGTTAGATACCTTTTCCCTCGCTAATAACCAAACATTAATAATCCCCATAACCGATGCGAAAATTTCAATATAACTCGATTGAATATAAAATCCAACCAATACGCAAATAATACTAGAAATAAATAAAAAAAGCGGACTTCTGACCATGATCATCTCTCCCCAGATGTATAATAAATTCCCTATCACCAGTATAAGTAATAGCTCTTTCCTTTACTATAAATTTACTCCTTCTCGTTATCCATTCCATCTACGGTAAGTCTTTTCTTTTTACAAAATTCTCTTAAAGATGGTATCGTTTTTTATAACATATCTCCACTAGAAAGGAATAAAGGATATGCTAACTAAACATCGAATTCTATTTATTGGTGCTGGTCGTATGGCAGAAGCTATATTTTCCGGATTACTTAAAACAAGCAAAGAATACATCGAAAAAATTATCGTTTCTAACCGCAGCAACGTAGAAAAGCTAGAACAATTACGAGCGCGATATAATGTGTCTATCACAACAGATTGGAAGCAGCATGTTACATCTGTTGATACGATTGTTTTAGCAATGCCGCCTTCTGCACATGAAGAATTATTAGCGGAGCTATCTCCGTTACTATCGAATCAACTTGTCGTAACGGTAGCTGCTGGCATTGGTCCATCTTATTTAGAAGCTAGACTCCCTAAGGACACGCCTGTTGCTTGGATTATGCCAAATACAGCTGCTGAAATTGGCAAGTCTATCTCCTTATATACAACGGGACAATCAGTAAACGAGATGCATCAAGAAACCTTGCAACTCCTTTTAAGAGGCATTGGTACTTCACAACTTTGTACTGAGGAAGAAGTTCATCAGCTTACTGCAGTTACTGGAAGTGCACCAGCTTTCCTTTATTACTTTGCTGAAAGCTTGATTGAAGCAACAAAAAGTTATGGAGTCGATGAAGCAACTGCCAAACACCTTGTCATTCAAATGATTTCTGGCTCTGCTTCTATGCTTGAACAAACGCAAGATCCAACTAACCTCCGCGAACAAGTAACAACACCAGGTGGTTCCACAGCTGAAGGTCTCAAAGCTTTATATGAATATAATTTTTCAGAGGCAATTCAAAAAGCAGTAGAAGCAACAAACAAAAAAGCTAGGGGGAAATAATATGAGTTTAACAAGTTTAAAAGACTATACTACATTACATAACGGTGTAAAAATGCCTTGGTTCGGTTTAGGTGTTTTTAAAGTAGAAGATGGTTCAGAAGTAATTGAGTCTGTAAAATCAGCAATAAAAAATGGCTACCGCAGCATCGATACTGCAGCAATCTATCAAAACGAAGAAGGCGTTGGACAAGCGATCCGTGAAGCAGGTGTTCCACGTGAAGAATTATTTATTACATCAAAAGTATGGAATAGCGATCAAGGATATGAAACAACACTTCAAGCATTTGAAACTACATTAGAAAAATTAGGTCTAGAATATTTAGATTTATATTTAGTACATTGGCCTGTAAAAGGGAAATATACTGAATCATGGAAAGCGTTAGAAAAACTTTATAAAGATGGCCGTGTTCGTGCTATCGGTGTGAGTAATTTCCACATTCACCACTTACAAGACGTATTTGAAATCGCTGAAATTAAGCCAATGGTCAATCAAGTGGAATACCACCCACGTTTAGCACAAGAAGAATTACACGCTTTCTGTAAAGAACATAACATCCAGCTTGAAGCTTGGTCACCATTAATGCAGGGACAACTATTGGATAACTCCACATTACAAGACATTGCGACAAAATATAATAAATCAACTGCACAAATTATTTTACGCTGGGATTTACAAAATGAAGTTGTAACAATCCCTAAATCTATTAAAGAACATCGCATTATTGAAAATGCAAATATATTCGATTTTGAATTAAGTGCTGATGACATGAAAGCAATTCAAGCTCTAAATGAAGATCGTCGCGTTGGTCCAGATCCAGATAACTTTAACTTCTAGTAGAAAAACCACTGCCATATGCAGTGGTTTTTCTCGTTAAATAAAACTGAAAATTTAAACTATATTTCAATTGGTTGACACTTCGTTATCCAAGGTGTAAGATTTTGAATTATCAAAGAAACACAAAAATTAATAAAATTTATTCGTTTACTCATTGTATCAAGAGAGGTGGAGGGACTGGCCCTTTGAAACCTCGGCAACAGGTTCATTTTGAATACTGTGCCACTTCCTGCAAGCATTGTGCTTGAAAGATAGAATGAGGGACTTCGTTTATATACGGGTGCATAACTTGTACGTAAAAATCCCTCTTTCTCAATATGAAAAGAGGGATTTTTTATTTTTCATTTCCCTCATCATCATCCAAACTTAATTATTTAGGAGGAAAATCAAATGAAAAAGAAGTTTGTACCCGGTATTGCATCAGTTGTAGGAGTAAGTATTTTATTAACTGGTTGCGGTAGTTATAAAAACGAAGCAAGCGGAGCAAATGCAAAAGACGAGGCGCCTAGTAAACAGGTTTTAAACTTATCTTCACCTACTGAAATACGAACAATGGATACAGCTCGTGCTACGGATACTGATTCTGGTCAAGTAATGAGAAACGTATTTGAAGGTTTGTATAATCTTGGTGAAGGTAACAAACCTGTCCCTGGCGTTGCGAAATCTCATGAAGTAAGTGGCGATAAAACGAAATACACATTCCACCTGCGAGATTCAAAATGGTCAAACGGCACTCCTGTCACAGCGAAAGATTTTGTCTTCGCTTGGCAAAGAGCTGTTGATCCAGCAACAGCCTCTGAATATGCATTTCTATTCTTTGATATTAAAAATGCAACAAAAATTAACAACAAAGAACTTCCAGCCGATCAACTTGGTGTAAAAGCAATTGATGACCATACGTTTGAGGTAGAATTAGAACGTCCTGTTCCGTACTTTATAAGCTTAACAGCGTTCCCAACATTTCTACCAATTAACGAGGAATTCTTTAAAGCACAAGGTGATAAGTATGCGTTAGAAGACAATACAATTTTGTACAACGGAGCTTTTACACTAAGCGATTGGAAGCATGAGCAAAGCTTTAAATTTAAGAAAAACCCTACCTATTGGGATAAAGATACTGTCAAACTGGAAGAAATCAATTTTAACGTCGTAAAAGAAAAATCTACAGAAGTAAATTTATTCGAGTCAAAACAATTAGATCGTATCAAACTAACATCTGACTTCGTTGATAAATATAAAAAGGATGCTAACTTTAAAGAACGGCCAAACGTAGGGGTACAGTTTCTACGTATGAATCAACAAAACAAAGTACTTCAAAACGTTTCTGCACGCCAAGCAATCGATCAAACAATTGATCGAAAATCCTTTGTAAATACGTTATTAAATGACGGCTCTACACCAACCTCTAGTCTCGTGCCGAAAAACTTTGCAAAAGGACCTGACGGAACAGACTTCCGTGCTGCAAACGGCGATTTAACAAAGGTTGATACAAAATCTGCTCAAGAATTATGGAAAAAGGCAAAACAAGAACTTGGGTCTGAAAAAATAACATTAGAACTATTAATAAGTGACGGTGACCTTGAAAAGAAAACTGGTGAGTTCTTAAAAGGACAATTAGAAAAGAATTTAGATGGCTTAACAGTAAATATAAAGCCGCAACCACGTAAACAACAAGTTTCACTTTTATTAAAAGGTGACTACGAAATTGGAATTGACGGCTGGAGCCCTGACTTTGCAGATCCAATTACATTCCTTGAGCTATTTACAACGAATAACCCTTACAACTTAGATCATTACTCTAATAAGGAGTTCGATGAAACAATAGCAAAAGTGAAAACAACTTTAGCCGGTGATGAAAAAGCTCGCTGGGAAGCATTACTAGCATCCGAGAAAATATTATTTAAAGACTCTGTTATCGCTCCTCTTTACCAAAAAGGCGAATCTTATTTAGAACGTTCTTACGTGAAAGGAATTGTGCAAGTAGACTTTGCAGGTCAATTAAACTTCAAATGGGCACAAATTAAAAAATAAAAGGCAACCTGAATTGAAGTTTTCCTACCCATACCAATTGTTTTATTGGAAAAATGTATTAAAAGCGGATTTCTCAATAGGAGAAAATCCGCTTTTTTAATATATTATTTTTAAAAAATAATAATCCGATTTTATTATTGACATATAGTTCTTTTCAGTGTCAATATTCTAAATAATCAAAGAAACGAAATATTTCACCATCAAAATATAACGTCTACTACGTTGAAACATATAACGATAGATTATAGTTCAACATGTATATACATATAGAACACCTGATTACCTACATGCACATATTTATAATAGGTTTTCTCTTCTTCTATAGATACACTTCAAAACGTGGACATTATGACGTTACGAACAACACATTCAGGGAGGAACGAACAATGAAGAAAAAAGTTGTACCTGTTGTTGCATCTGTTTTAGGGGCAAGTCTATTACTAACTGCTTGCGGGGGAAATAAAGATCATGCAAACGGAGCGAAAGCAAATGATAAACAGGCAATTAACTTATCATTCGCTTCAGAAATTCCAACAATGGATGTTGCAAAAGCAACGGATGGGGAATCCATGAACGTAATGCGCAATGTTTTTGAAGGATTATATGCAATGGGAGAAGATAATAAACCAATTCCTGGTGTTGCTGAGTCGGTTGACGTTAGTCCCGATAAAACAAAATATACATTCCACCTGCGTGATTCGAAATGGTCAAACGGTACTCCTGTTACAGCAAAGGACTTCATCTTCGCTTGGCAACGTGCCGTAAATCCTGATACAGCAGCTGAATATGCATTCTTATTCTTCGATATAAAGAATGCGAAACAAATAAACCAAAAACAATTACCGGTTGATCAATTAGGTATTAAAGCTGTTGATGACAAAACTTTAGAAGTACAACTAGACCGTCCTGTTCCCTACTTCTTAAGCTTAACGACATTCTCAACATTCTTACCAATTAATGAAGATTACTTAAAGTCTCAAGGCGATAAATACGGTTTAGAAACAAATCATTTAATTTACAACGGTGCTTTCACATTAGATAACTGGAAACATGAGCAAAGCTTCCAATTGAAGAAGAATCCTAACTATTGGGATGCTAAAACTGTAAAATTAGAAGAAATCAACTTCAATGTTGTTAAAGATAAATCTACAGAAGTTAACTTATACGATTCAGGACAAATTGATCGCGTTGCTTTAACTGCGGAGTTTGTTGATAAATATAAGAGCGATCCAAACTTCAAAGACCGCGCTGAAGTTGGCATTCAATTCTTACGACTAAATCAAAAAAATGAAACATTAAAAAATCAACATGCACGCCTTGCTATTAACGGAGCAATGAATAAAAAAGCATACGTAGAAACAATTTTAAATAACGGTGCTATTCCAGCTGAAGGAATGGTTCCTGCGAAATTCGCAAAGAGTCCAGAAGGTAACGACTTCCGTAAAGAAAACGGAAACCTAGTCAAAGATGATGTGAAAACAGCGAAAGAAAACTGGAAAAAAGCGAAACAAGAACTTGGTACTGACAAAGTAACAATCGAACTATTAACAAGTGATAATGCTTTAGCTAAAAAAACTGGTGAATATTTAAAAGGTGAACTAGAAAAGAACCTAGATGGATTAACAGTGACATTAAAACCACAACCACGTAAACAACAGCTGAAACTACTATTAAGTGGTGACTATGAAATCGGTATTGATGGCTGGGGCCCTGACTTCGCTGACCCAATTACATTCTTAGATTTATTTACAACAGAAAGTGCTTATAACTTCGATAAATACTCTAACAAAGAGTATGATGCGCTCATTCATAAAGTGAAAGCAGATTTAGCTGGCGATGAAAAGGCTCGCTTTGAAGCAATGAAGCAAGCTGAAAAAATCCTATTAGAAGACGGCGCTGTCGCTCCTTTATACCAACAAGGTCGTTCTTACTTACAACGCTCTTTCATTAAAGGACTTGTAACAACTGACTTCGGCGGTGAATTTAACTACAAGTGGACAGAAGTTGCAAAATAATAAAATAAAAACGGTATCCTTCGGCGGATACCGTTTTTATTTTATACTTCTTTAACTACATGACTTCTTCTCTTTACTATTTCTTTTATAGATACAGTAATTACTGCTACCAATTGTGTAACTAATATAATGACTAATAATGAAATAATATTTTTCTCTAAACTTACTCCCCCAAATATTATTGTATAATAGCCATTCGCTGCATATGTTGCGGGAAATAATTCGCCGATTGTTTGATATGTTTTAGAAAGCATCTCATGTGGCACAATTACACCCGAACTTACAAGTTGTAACGACAGTGAAATTATATTAAAGATCATACCTGCATTTCCGAAAACAGTTATGAACATTTGTGTTAATGAAAGAAAGGCGAAGAAGACTATCGCTTGAAACATCCATATACTCCATACTGCTTCGTGTACTTCAATTTGAAATCCTCTCATCAAACCAATTGTAATACATGCAAGTAAAATTGATACTGTACCGTTAATGACCTGTCTTGATACAAAATTACTCCAACCGTTCTTTACTTCCTTTGCAACTTTTGATAGCTCCATACTCATGATCATCGCTCCTACAAATGAAGCTAATACCATCATTAGTGGTACCATATTAACTGAAAATCCTTTTGCATCATTTACTTTATGAACTGTAAAACCAATTGAATCTTCGGTTAACCCTTTTATCACTTCTACATTCTCAGGTCCTACAGCTTGTAGCTTTCCAACAATCGCTTGTTTCTTATAACTTGCTATCTCTTTATTTACATTATCTCGAATTTGTTTTGCAGCTCCTTCCATCATTTGCTTTGCCATCATGGCATTCGCTTGATTAATGTGGAAGTTTAAACTTGATTTTCCTGTTTCATTTATATCTTTTGAAAAAGAAGCAGGAATTTCAATAATCATATCGTACACATGGTCATTCATTTCTTTGTTTGCTTTTTCCACAGACCGTTCTGCTTTCACTTGAAATGGTAAATTTCTCTGTAAGCCTTCCGCTATTTTACTACCTATATTGACATCTTCATTCACAATAGCGATACGCATTTGATCAGTTCTTTCATTCACTCCATCATACGCCGTTAACCAAACACAAAAGAAAATAAGTTGGAACGATAACGCCACCACCATTCCTATATACGTACCAGGTCTTTTTAAAAATTGTTTTAATGCTTCCATCTTCTCACTCTCCTACCCAGCAAGCAAGTAAGTACACACTTGCATTTTATTTTAAATAAATACTAGGGTCTTAATGCCCTAGCATATAAAACAATATTGTTTTCAATAAATTTCTCATCATCAACTTCTGTCAGGCGATCGGCAAAACGTAATTTAGATAAGAAATATCCAAAATTGATCCAGATAAAGTTCATTACTTGCGCTTCAATATTCGTATCAATAATGTTTCCTTTTTCCTGCATTTTTGCAAAATAGATACTTAATTCTTCCTTTAGCCCTTGTGGTATTTTAGCAATTTCCCCGTCTAATTCAGGAAATTCTCCAGCCTCACGTATACCAATAGCAATAATATCTTTTACCCCATCTAAAAAATTATGATAATGCCTTGCTAAGTTCTTTAAATCCGTTTCTAATTCCCATACAATTTCTGTTTGTAAAAAATGTTTTAAATGCGGTACATATGAAAATTCAGCAACCGCCGCTTCAATAACACCCTTCTTACTCTTAAAATTGCGGAATATCGTTACTTCATTAACACCAGCACGCATTGCAATTTCTTTCGTTGTTGCTGCTGTATATCCTTTTTCTTTCACTAATTCAATCGCTGCTTGAATAATTTTTTCTGCTGTCTTTGAGCGCGCCATAAAATCCTCTCTTCCTCATGCAAGTGATCACTTACATTTAGATTATATAACTTTTCTAATAATTGTCAATAATCCTTTCTCTCTTCTTTTTGCACGGAACCAAAACTCATCATAAATATAAACCCAAACATCAAATATGTTCTCCATGTCAAAGAAGGTGTATGCCCTGACCAAATATAGCTAACTAAATAGTTAATTCCCATAATACAAGACGATATTGCTAAACTAATACTTATTAGTTTTACATATTTGAGCATATCTTTTCTCCTTGTTTTTTATTTTTCTACTTCTTCAAATTGTAGATTCACCGGCTCTTCTAAAAGTGTTTCATAAAAGTTCTCTGCCAAATCTGTTGAAGGAATTTTTTCATCCACTTCATCAAATCGAATACTATCTAGCCACACACAACCTTCCCCTGATAATAAGACACCAAATGCTATACCAAGTGCTCCTTCTTTTATATCTAATACAACCGAGTACGATTGCCAGTTATTCGTATTTTTAATTGGGCGATTTTGCATGTTATCCATAGCGAGTGGTTCTGTATCTTTTCCGTCTACTCTCATCCACAATCCCGCCCAATCTCTTACGTTCTCACTCTTAACAAATGCTGTTAAACGTAATCTTTTACCTACATATTTATCCGCTCGAAACATTTGCATTAATGTTGAAAAGCCTCCATGTGTAACATTCTCTTTTGCCTTTATGTATGCAGATACTTTTCCTTGATGGGCAACTTCATAGTCTAGACCCATCTCATATTCAGCAGGATGACTTCCACTTAAGATCCATCCTTTCGGTATACCTTTTTGCATTGAAACACCCTCTCTTTCTATATAAAATGACTGGAAGTACTTTCTATATTTCTTCGGTGGCAATTGAAACATTCTTTTAAAGGCTCTCGTAAATGCCTCTTGTGAGGAAAAGCCGTATTGTACTGCAATATCAATAACAGCCCTCTCCGTTGACACTAAAGCTTGCGCAGCATGAGTTAACCTTCTCTTTCGAATATAATCCGTTACACTCATCCCAACATATCTTTGAAAGATGCGATGAAAATGGTACATCGATACTGCACTGTGAGACGCCACTCTTTCTGTTGTAAGCTCCTCATGTAAATGCTCCTCTATATATTCAATTGCTTTTTTTATCATCTCTTTATATTCTTCATGCATTTTAGCACCTCCTCACAACCTTAATTTACCATATACATACAAACCATTTTTGATTTAAATTGCGAATTAAACTTTGTGGCTACAAGTTAATAATTTATTTTCAACACATACATAATTACATGATTTTGGGAAAAACTTGTATAGAACGAATTTACATAAGGAGGAAATTATAATGAGAATTTTACTATCAGTTTTATTAGCGCTTATGCTAGTACCTGTATTAACAGGATGTAAAGCTCCTGCAAAAGAAGATACAACTTCTAATAAGAAAACTACTGAAGAAGCAAAAAATGAAGCTCCTGCTGATTTAAAACTTAACTTCAATGAATTTAGTTTGGATGCAGACTATCAAGATACGAAGAAAGACTACGAGGCTGATTATAAGAATGTAGCAGCTGATAAGAAAATGGAAGCAAAACTTGAAGACCATAAATCAAATGCAAAGTTTACAGGTGACGAGGCTATTACAAAATTAAGCCCACTTCTACAAGAATTAAAATTTGATAAAGATACTCCTGACCAAGAAGTAATCGATCAAGTAGTAAATGTGTTCAAACTTGATAAAGACTACCAAAAGTTTGATTTAGAAGTTGTCTTCTCTGATGGAACGAAAAAAGAATATAAAAGAGAAATAAAATAAAGAAGTAGGCGGTTGCCTACTTCTTTATTTTTGCATATCTTAAATCTGGTTTAGATCCAACATAATATTGAAGTCCAGATACTGATCCTTTTTGTAAGTAAGAATCAGAAGGGAATATAATTGGAATTAACGGTGAATCTGTAAACATAATATCTTCTGCTTTATGCAATAAATCAAAACGCTTATCTTCATTTTGTTCAACTTCTGCTTCTTTGATTAAAGCGTCAAATTCTTTATTATGCCATTTTGCATAGTTGTTTGGACCATCACCTGCATATAAATCTAGTTTAGTAATTGGGTCTAATAAAGAACCGCCCCATCCCATATAAGCTAATTGGAAATCACTTTGCTTATATGTATCGATGTAACTCTTCCACTCTTTATTTTCTAATTTAATATCTACACCAAGATTTTTCTTAAACATTTCCTGCATTGCTTCTGCTACTTTTTTATGTTGTGTATCTGTAGTGAATTTTAATGTTACTTCAGGTAATGTAGACCAGCCTTGTTCTTTCATGCCTTCTTCTAATAATTTTTTCGCTTCTGCTGGATCAAATTTAACGTAATCACCTTTTTCTTTACGGAAATCACGACCACTTTGTGTTTTTGCTCCTTCTGGAACGAATGCGTATGCTTCTTGCGCATTATTCTTATACAGTTTTTCAACGATAAACTTACGATCAACTGCTAATGAAAATGCTTTACGTACTTTCGCATTTGTGAATGGCTCTTTTTCTACGTTAAACGAATAAATATAAGATGAGAATCCCGCAACACGCTTATATTCTTTATTTCCTTTTTCTTTCTCAATCATTTCTTGTGGTAAACCACTTAGTAAATCTAATTCTTTTGATTTGTATAATTGGTACGCTGTTTTAGAATCTGGAATAATACGAAACTCAATTTCTTTTAATGTTACCTTTTTATCATAGTATTCTTTATTTTTTTGTACTGTAATTGCCTGATTATGCTTCCATTCTTTTAACGTGAATGGTCCATTTGTAATTAACTCTTTTGGATCTGTTTTTAATTTATTGTTATCATCAATTGATTTTTTAGATAATGGAATAAATAATGAACTCGCTAATTTTTGTTTAATAGAAGCAACTGGGTGCTCAAGTGTTACCTTCAATGTTTGAGGATCAGCAACTTGAATACCAACTTGGCTTTCTTCACCTTTTCCAGTATTATACGCCTCTGCACCTTTAATAAAGTACATTTCTGTCCCATTCATAGAACCCGTTTTCGGATTTAATAACCGCTTCCATGCAAATTCAAAATCATTTGCTGTAATAGTAGAACCATCTGACCATTTAATATTTTTCTTTAAATGAATTGTATACTCAGTTCCATCAGCATTCACTTCTTCTTTCTCTGCTAATTCATTTTGATATTTCCCATCACTATCTTGCGTATATAAGCTTGAGAATAAATGTCCAATTACATAACCTGAAGTACTATCTGTCGCAATAGCGGAATCAAGTGTATATGGATCGCTACCAATATTCGTTACTAATCGATCTCCTTCTCCCTTACCAGCACTCGCCTTTTGCGTCTCTTTCTTACCGCAAGCGACAGAAGTAATTGCTAAAACAGTCATAATGACAAACAGTAAAAACTTCTTCATCCTACATTCTCCTTTAACCTGAAATTTTTGGTGTTGATGCCAATAGTGTTTTTGTATAAGAATGTTGTGGATTACGGAATACTTCGTCCGTATTTCCAAATTCAACAAGTTCTCCTTTGTATAAGACAGCTACTTTTTCACATAAATAGTGAACCATCGGTAAATCGTGCGCGATGAATAAATATGTATAACCTTGTTCTTTTTGGATTTTTTGCAGCAGATGTACAATTTGAATTTGCAATGAAACATCTAATGCTGAAATTGGTTCATCAAGAATCAATACTTCTGGCTCACACAATAACGCTCTTGCAATAGCAATTCGTTGACGTTGTCCCCCGCTAAATTCGTGTGGGTATCGATCAATATATCGTCTATCTAATCCAACACGTTCTAGCGCATCACCTGCCACCTCATCTTTCAATCCTTTATCACCTAAACCGAATGAAATATATCCTTCTGTTACGCTATCGCGTACTTTCCAGCGCGGATTTAATGCAGCTGTTGAATCTTGAAAAATGAATTGTACTTTCTGCAAGAAATCTCGCTTATGAGCTGACTTCAACTTGTGAACAACTTGACCGTTATAATCAATTTGACCAGACTTTGGACTCTCAATCCCAGCTATGAGCTTACCAAGTGTTGTCTTTCCTGAACCACTTTCTCCAATAATGCCAAGCGTTGTTCCTTTCGGGATAGAAAGTGATATATCTTTTAGCGCTATGATTTCTTTCTTTTTACTTCCATACGTTTTCGTTACTTGCTTTACAGTAATTAAATCTGTCGTCATGAGGCATTCACCTTCTCTTTTGATTTCGCTTGGTCATGCTCTAGAACATGTTGCCAACAATGTGAACTGTGTTCCCCAGAATATGCTGTTCTATCAGGGAAACGATGAACACATTCTTGTATTGCTACTGGGCATCTATTTACAAATGGGCACCCAAAGCTATTTAACGTTTCAATTGATGGTGTTGTTCCCTCAATGGCCCTAAGTACCTTTTCGGAATCATCCATATTTGGAGTAGCTTGCAATAAACTTTTCGTATATGGGTGCTTAGGTGAACCTATCACTTCTTGTATCGTCCCTTTTTCAACAACACGTCCCCCGTACATCACAACTACTCGGTCAGCTACTTCACGTACAAGCGCCAAATCATGTGTAATTAATAAAATACTCGTATTTTGTTTTTCTTTTCGCTCTTTTAATAACCCCATAATTTGCTTTTGAATCGTTACATCTAATGCAGTTGTAGGCTCATCTGCAATAACGAGCTTTGGGTGACACGCAAACGCAATTGCTAAACAAATACGTTGCCTCATGCCTCCGCTTAATTGATGTGGGTACTGTTCAAAACGTTTCTCTGCTTCATGTATCCCTAAATCATTTAATAAGTTAATCGCAATTTCTTTTGCTTCTCTTTTCGATTTTTTCTCATGTTGCAAAATCACTTCTGTAATTTGCCTTCCTACTTTCATCGTCGGATTTAAAGAGGACAGAGGGTCTTGAAAGATAAACGAAATATCTTTCCCTCGAATTTGATTCCATTCTGATTCTTGTAAATTCGTCAACCCTTGAGATTGGAAAAAGATGCTTCCATCATCAATGTGAATAGATTCTTGATTTAATCCGACAATAGATTGTGCTGTAACACTTTTTCCTGAACCACTTTCTCCTACAAGTGCAACGATTTCACCTTCATTAATAGAAAAGGAAACATGCTTCACAATTGTTTGCTTACTACTCTCTTTTTCAACGGCCAATGTTACGTTTTCTAAAGATAAGAGCTGTCCCATGTTTTTTCTCCTTTCGATTCCGTTTTACAATCTTCGGATCAATTGCATCTTGCAAACCATCACCAATTGCATTAAATGCAAACATAATGAGTGCAATCATGATTGCTGGGAAGAATAATTGCCACCATTCTCCGCTTAGTAATGTCCCGAGTGCATCGTTCGTCATCGTTCCCCAGCTCGCTGCTGGTGATTGTACTCCGAGTCCGATAAAGCTTAAAAATGATTCTGAGAAAATAGCTGCTGGAATTGTAAATGATAAATTTACGATAATAATGCCTGTTAAGTTCGGAATTAAATGCCCGTATATAATTTTCATATGCGATGTACCTAATCGCTCCGCTGCAATAACAAATTCTCTTTGCTTTAAAGATAATACTTGTGCCCTAACGAGACGTGCCATGCCAATCCATCCTGTTAATGCAAGGGCAATAATAATTGTAAAAAGCCCTGGTTTCATAACGATTAATAATAAAATAACAATTAATAAATATGGGATACCGTATAACACTTCAATCCCTCGTACAATCCACTCATCAATTAACGTTCCAAGGCGACTACGTCCTCTCACATATCCACTAAAGCCCCCGATTAGTACACCTATTCCTATATCAAGAGCCGCTGCCACTAATCCAACTGTTAGTGAAATTTTCCCTCCAGCCCAGGTGCGCGCCCATATGTCCCTTCCTAAATCATCTGTTCCGAACCAATGCTCACTACTAGGTGGGAGGTTTGTTGCTTCTTTTACTTGTTCACTCGCAGTAAATGCCGTTAAACTTTCGCCAACCAGTGAGAAAATAATAATTAGTAATAACGTCACTGCCCCTAAAACTGCTATAGGGTTTGATATAAACTTGCGAAACACTTCCTTCTTCCGACTAATCGTTTGCTGATCTTTATTTATCGTTAATTCTTTTTTCTCCTCATTCGTTAATAACTGTTTATTGATTTCATAAGCTCCCATTTAAATGCCCCCCCTCCTTACGTAATAGAACGAATACGCGGATCAACAATACGGTGAATAATATCTGTAATGAAAATACAAGAAATTAATAATGCACTATAGAAAATCGTTGTTCCCATAATGACCGGATAATCCCGGTTAAAAATACTATCCACAAAATATTTTCCTAGACCAGGAATGGAAAATATTTTTTCAATAACGAAAGTCCCTGTTAAAAGTCCAGCCATTAACGGTCCAACAAATGTAAGTACTGGAACAATCGCATTTCGAAGAGCATGTCTTATAATAATTTTCTTAATCGGGATGCCTTTCGCTCTCGCTAGCTTAATATAATCACTCTGCAAAACTTCAATCATATTAGAACGAACAAATCTTGTAATAACCGCGATTGGCCCTAACGCTAATGCGAAGGATGGCAATACCGTATGTTCGAATGTGCCCCAAGACGCTACTGGCAAAAGTTCAAATTGTATAGCAAATACTTGTATAAATAATGGTGCTAAAATAAAACTTGGAATAGAAATACCGAGAATCGCAAGTAAGCTCACACTATAATCAATTACTTTCCCATGATAGAGAGCTGCAAATGTACCTGCTGCAATTCCGACTAATAATGAAATAACAAGTGCTTGTAAACCAATAATCGCTGATGGACCAAATCCTGTCGTTATAATTTCTGATACGCCTTGCCCCGTCGATTGAACAGATTCACCAAAATCAAAATGAACTACGCCATCTAAATAAGCGACATATTGATTCCATAACGGTTCATCGAGGTGATACTTCGCCCTCATATTTTGTATTACTTCCTCTGGAAAGATTTTCGCATCTGATGAAAATGGATCCCCAGGAATGATATGCATAATCAAAAATGTTACTGTCGTAATGACCCATAGCGTGAACACCATAACCGATAGTTTTTTAATAACATACACTTCAATAACCCCCTAAACAAATGAATTTACTTTGTTTTATTGACATATTTGTTCCCATTACTTTTCCGCTTCTTAAAATACAAAAAGCCTTGATCTTAAAAAATAAGATCAAGGCTGAATAAACAAAGGCCCATCACTTATCTTTCAAGACTTGCTTGCTGGAATTAGCACGGTGTTCCTGTTACAGAACCCGCTGCTGAGGTGTCATAGGGCCAGTCCCTCTACCTCTCTGGATAAGTAAATTGCTATATTATTATTTGGTTCAAATTGTATATTTCGAATTATAATTCTGAAAAAATGAAAAGTCAATCAAATTGGATATATTTAGAAAAATCAGTTTTTACTTCTTGCTACTATAGAGTTACCCTTAACAATCGTTATACTTGTCATCATCAGCTTCTATAAACTCTTTATTAAAAAGAAACGTATCACTTCTTTTTATACTCCATTCGATAATATTTACCGGACAAACAATCTCTGCATTTCACGAAGAACAGAAGGTATTAGTATCCGAGGATGAAGACGGAGATGATAAGAAGAAAAAATAACCTTGCGCGTACGCAAAGTTATTTTTTCGTTTCTGCTTGAAAACGTTTATAGTATGTTGATGCTGTTGCAAAGTTAATTTCTATATCACGAATCAATGATGAGTCTTCTTCTTTAGCTAGCTTCTGTAATTTTTTCATTGCTTGTTCCGATTCATTCAAGAAACCAGCGTATACCTCATGTTCTTGCTCTTTCGACTTTGGAACACGAATTTCTTTACGTATATTATCAATATCTTCTAACATGCTAGTCGTTACCTTTTGCACATCTTCTTTATATGTAGCATTCGTTATTTCCTTACCGCCCTTTTCTTTTGCCACCTCAAATAACTGTAGTGCTTTATTAATTTCTTTATTCATTTTCATATCGTATTTTTCATGTACTGCACGGTATTCTTTCATCTCTTCTGTTTGCTCAGTAGATTGCTCTACCGTTTCTTTCGGTTCTTTCGTATCTTTATTTCCATTACACCCTGCTAGAAGGAGCATACTTCCCATTACAGCAATACCCAAAACCTTCTTCATCTCTTCTTCTCCTTTTATCTACAGCTATTACTCATTATAGTTTCTTTTATCTCCACTTGTTATTATACCGAGAACACCCTACTTTTTACACTTAAGACGATACCTTAATATACACACCAACATTTTTGTCACAGTATCGTCACTTTATACAAATAACTTTTGCATCACCTTACAACACTGTATAAGTTATTTCAAAGAAATGAAAAAAAAGCTGATTCAAAACATGTTTGAATCAGCTCTTTTGTATAAATTAAGCCTCTAAATTTTGTCTTTGTTGCAGTTCAAACTGCTTCTCACTTCTTCTGGCCATAAATAGATAACATAACACAGCACCAATTTCACAAAGAGCTATCACAACCCCCATCGGTAATGCGGTATTGCTTCCGCCAATACCTACTAACGGTGCAACAAGTGCTCCTGAAATGAACTGTAATAATCCTAATAAGGCCGACGCTGTTCCTGCGGCTTGTTTCTGATTTCTCATCGCTAACGAGAATCCAGTTGTTGATACAACCCCGACACTTGATACGACAAGGAATAACGAACATAAAACACCAATTAAACCTATTCCTAGTACGATTGTCAGTAGTAAAGATAAACCGCCAACAGCTGCAATAATAATACCAGCAACAAATAATGTCTTCTCATTCACTTTCCCTGCTAAACGACCTGTTACCTGACTAGCAATAATAATACCGATACCGTTAATCGCAAAGAATAAACTAAATTGCTGTGGTGATGCTCCGTATATGTTCTGCAGCACAAATGGTGAGCCCGAAATGTATGCAAACATTGCCGCCGTTACTAGCCCTTGTGACAATGCATATCCCATAAACAGACGATCCTTTAACAGTTTTCCGTACGTCGCCAACGTCCCTGACAATCCACCTGTTTCTCTTTCTTCGATAGGTAATGTTTCACGTAATACAAAAGTAGCTGATATTAACATGAATACACTAATTGCTCCAAGAACGATGAAGACACCGCGCCATGTTGTAAACTGTAGCAATTGTCCTCCAATAATCGGTGCCAAAATAGGCGCTGCTCCGTTTACTAACATGAGCAGTGAGAAAAACTTCGTCATTTCAGAACCCGAATACATGTCACGCACCATTGCACGTGATATAACAATCCCAGCCGATCCTGAAGCTCCTTGTAAGAAGCGTAATAACACTAAACTCCAAATAGATGGCGCAATAGCACAAAGTAAAGAAGATGCAACATAAATAATAAGAGCAATAATAAGAGGTTTGCGCCTTCCGTAAATGTCACTAATTGAACCGACAAATAATTGTCCTACTGAAAGCCCAAGCAAACAAGCTGTCAATGTAAGCTGTGCAAGAGATGCGCCTGTTTGTAAATCATCTGTTAATTTTGGTAAAGAAGGCAAATACATATCAATAGATAATGGCCCAATCGCCGTAAGTGTCCCTAATACAAGAATCATCCATAACCTATTTGTCTTTACAGGTTTATATATTTCGTGATTAACTCCATTCACTTTTTCCGTTCACCCTTTCCGATAAATACTAAATCGTAACAATTATAGTTACAACATAAACATACGTCAAGTATAGTGCATTTTCCTGTTTCATACCGTAAAAAAAGCGATAGAATTTCTATCGCTTTACTTTTTCAAATTGCTATTTGTAAATTTAGATACGGAAGACATCGCCTCTCCTGTATCTAAATATGTGATTTGAATTGGATCTCCCACTTCTGTAAACATAGCATATGGGAATTTCTTCACCGGTATCATAAATACTTTTTGTTCATTCTCTAACAGTACATACACAATTGTATTTTCACCTGATTTTTCTTTATATACACGTTGTACAACGCCTTCTTTTTGTGCTTCTTTACCATTTGAAGTCGGTCTAAATGAATCTCCACTTCCACTCAGCGCATTTTTATAATTCTCAAGCGCTTCTTTTTGCGTCGAACCTGTTGCAAATATTTTCGCATTAGAAGCATAGATAACTGTATGAGCACGTACTAATCCCCCGTCATCAATAACAGGTACAATCCAAGAAGGTTTACCATACACGTTATAAATAACCGGCATCGTTCCATGCCATTTCTCTCTCTTAAAGGAATTATCCACTACTTCCGAAGCAGCTGAACCATCCATAATTCCCTTCACTTCTTTTCCGTTATAGTAATACAACTTACCTGTACGCGCATCGATAAGCGAGTAACCTAACGCAGAATCTACTCCCTCTTTCGGGGAGGTGAAATCAGTAAAATAATATAACGTTCCATCCTTACCGAATATTGGTGTAACTCCTTCTTTCGTTCCCCACTCAGTCGGAATCTTCATATCCGTTTGCGAGAATTTCGTATTCCAAAATCCGTGAATATATTTACCGAAGTACGTATTTAATGTAGATGCGGTCTCGTGATTTAATACACCATCAACAAATTTAGGCGCTTTTCCTTTATCATATCTTTTCACTTCACCTGTTTGTGCATCTACTACTACAACGCCCTCTACCTCAAATCCAGATCTTCCTGAAATAAATTCACCATACGTCATTGTATAATACGGTTTCCCTTTATCATCCACTTCAAATTTAGGTTTCCCTTTAAAGATTAGATTTGGTTCGGCTTGCCTTACAACACGCTCTAAATTATTCCCGAAGAACATGCTTGGCACATATTTCATTTTATAACCAAGGTGCAGTTTCGCTTCCGCATCAGGATTCGTACCTGACATCGTTACGTACCCTGGAATTGTCTCAGCTTTACGTGCTTTAAAAAAGCCTGAAACTTCAATCGGTGCTACATATAAAGCCTCACCATTTACCATTTGTGGCGTTAATTCCCCTAGCTCAAAATAAGCTACTTTCGGAATATCCCCAAATACTTTTTTCATTTTATTTTCCGCTGTCTTTGGCGGCACTGTAAACGGTTGATCATTTTCAGTAAACGGCTCTGAAATATCTTTCTCGATCTTCACAACAGAATCATATTTTTTTTGCGTGATTACTATATCATGTAAATAACCAAAATAGCCGTAACTTGCGAGTAAAATAAACATTAGAAGTCCTTTTAATGTACCTTCTAATTTCCCTATTTGATCTTGTGAAAATAAAACAAGCCCAATTAAAATTGCTACTGCAACAGAATAATGAGTAAGAATCGAATCTGCTCGATCATCGATTAGCCAAAGATATTCATAGATTGCAATACCTATCCAAAATAATACAGGAATAACTAAAATGGATGATTTCTTACCCTTTACAACCTTCTCATCCCCTTTCTTATCCACTGCTCGAAGTTTACTACCGCTTCTTGTCCATGGAATCAAAAACAAAGTGAGAATAGCTAAAATTAAAAATTTCATCAAAGGCAATGTCCCCTTTTCTTTTATTTTCCCTTTTAGTATAACAAATAAAGGGTATTCAGGTAAAAATGGGGATGATTATATTTTTTTACTACTTAATACAATCCCACTCACTACATATAAGATAGATGCAATATAAAAAATGGTGCCAATCGTAAAGAAATCTACTAAATATCCCGTTGCAATAATTGCTACTGCTCCTCCAATCGATGTCCACACATGATATTTTCCAATCTCATAACCAGCATTTTCTTGCACAACCTTTCGTGCTAACGACGTCTTCTCGGTATTACGCTGCACAGCACCTAAAACTCCCATTACAATTTGGAGAATATAAACATGCCAGACTTCCGTGGCAATCGGGAAACAAAGCATTAATATTGCCATGGACCAAGCATATATAATTAATAATTTTTGATCGCCTACTCGATCAGACATCTTTCCTACTAATGGATATACAAGTGCTGAAGTTAAAGCAAATAAGCCATAAGCCCAGCCAAACTGCGAGAAGCTATTCCCAACATTCCGAAGCAATAGAATGTAAAAAGGAAATATCATACTTCCCGCCATCATGATGATACTTTGCGAAGCCACAAATCTT
Organism: Bacillus sp. M5A3_1b; assembly: GCF_053345335.1. Lineage (NCBI taxonomy): Bacteria > Bacillati > Bacillota > Bacilli > Caryophanales > Bacillaceae > Bacillus > Bacillus sp. M5A3_1b. Next base: position 76,219 of record NZ_JBKEZY010000013.1, read on the forward strand.
CTATATGTCATTTCGTATACTCCCTATAAAATAAATTCACAAATCTCTCTTTTGGATCCGCTTCTTTTTTCTTCTGAAGAAATTCTTCTATACGAGGATATGCCCTCTTTAACTGCTCCTTCGTTGGATACGAATAGTACGGTAAATAATAACTACCATTATGTTTTAAAGTAACATCAATCATTTTCTGAATGACATCTTCTGTTTTCTTTATTTCATCCTCTGAGCGTCCTTGGTTAATTAAAAGAACTAGCGCAAACATATCATCTTTCGCATAGGATAAAACTGCATTTTCATTCTTTTCCACATAACGAATCGTAATATTGAGCAAATTAAACTCTTCTTCATTTAATACGTTACGTAAATCATCTATGTATTCCGTGAAGAAATCTATAGGCACAAAGTATTCTTGTAACACTTCTGTTCTATTCGGATTTTCATATTCCATAAAGGCACTATCTGACCTCATAACATTATTTCGCGTCTCATACGCTCCATCTGTACGCTCAAAATAACTTCTTTGTATATCCCAAAATGTATTCTTTCCCCAATCGCTATAACGGGATAATCCGAGTAAAAATTTCGGTGCAGCTATAATAGTTTCCTCTTTTAATTCACTGTACTCTTCCCTCATATTTTGATTTTTCGCCAATGTATAATCTGTCACATACATCTCTTTTAAAAATGAATTGGGGGCAACAGAAATACGGGCTAAGTGCATACGAACATTTTCATCTCTTTTCACTTTATCTTTGAAATAAGATGTGTATTCTTTATAATCTATCATTCTCGTATGCATTTCATATAATTCATCATCAGTTAACTTTAATGTCACATCTAAAATGACACCAAATAACCCGTAACCACCTATGACATATGGAAATAGCTCTGCATTTTCTTCTCTACTTACATTACGTACCGTACCATCTGCCATTAACAATCTGAATGACTCTACTGTATCAATCAATGCTTCATGACGAATATCACGCCCATGTACATTCACACTTAATGAACCACCAACAGTAAAAATATTTTGAGATTGCATTACTTGAACCGCAAGACCATATGGATTGATTTTCTTTTGAATGTCATTCCATGTGACACCGCTTTGCACCCTAATCCTCTTCTCCTCCGGATCAAATTCTAATATTTTATTATATCCCTTCATATCAAGCATCGTGCCGTTCGGATAATACGTCTGTCCTCCTTGGCTATGTTGCATACCTGCAATGGAAATTTTCTCTCCTGAAACTTTTGCATCTTGCACTAATTTTACTAACAAGTGCTCATCCGTAGCACTTTCAACACGTTTTATTTTTGTCGGAAGCAATTTACCGACATCACTCATCATAGGATGATCGAGTTGTTTTTTATACGTATGTACAGACGCCGCTAACAAAACGGTATACGCTACAATGACAACTACTATCTTTCTTTTTTTCAAATGACACTCTCCTTGTTTGAATTTCTTTCACTACATATTGTACATATTTTTCTAAGAAGAAAATATATTAGTAACGAAAAAAGAGAGATACCCTTACTCTTTTAGGCATCTCTCTTCAAATCAATTAATTCGTTACTGGCAACTGTATGGGATCAAATTTTTCATATGATGTATATTTTATATCCGTCATAATTTTTGCTTTCTCCTTACTATTTCTACTCACAACTATATCCAATTTTAATGATTCATATTTAAAATCTTTTGTGATCATATATTCTGCATCTATCTCTTCTACCTTTGCATTTTGTGCTTCTAATGCTTTCTTCTGCGTTTCACCTATACTACCTAAAATACTCTCTGCATCTTTTCCTTTTAACCTGACCTTTAATTTATATTTGTCTCCACTTTTTTCCATCTTCATTTTTTGTACAATTTCTGGTGGGATTTCTACATTCTCTTTCACACTCTTGGCTGCATTCATCCCACTAATATTTAATTTCTCTTCTGGTATAGATATAACTTCACCTGTATTAGGATTCTTCACTTGACCAACAATATTATCATTTACACCATAAATGATAATATCCGTACCCGAAACATTCATTTCAGCACGAGAACTCTTTGTTTTCAGCTCTATTTGTATTTTAGCCTTCATTATACTCAGTTCTTGTCCATCAGCCTTTATGTCCATATCCTGCATCACCGTTACATACTCTTCATTTTTTAAGTTCTCATACGCCTTATTAAAAATATCTTTTGCGGCTAAATCCTTCTCTTTCTTTACTGATGCCGTTTTGGGTTCACCCGTCTTCGATACTTTATCACTACTACACCCTACCCCTAAACCAATTGTAAGTAATAAACTAGAAGCTACTATAATTTTCTTCATAAAAATCCCCCTTTACCAAATAATACCACTTTTTCATCTGTTAAATCTATATGATTTCCAATGTCATTATTTAAATTCAGCTCTAAATAACAACATGTTTGATGAAAGGTTTAAATATGATGTAAATAAAAACAACGAAATTCGGGAGGTTATTATGAAAGCAATGATTTGCACAAAATATGGACCACCTAACGTTCTTCAGCTTCAAAATATAGAGAAACCTACACCTAAAAAGAACGAAGTATTAATTAAAATTCACGCAACAAGTGTATCGACTGGAGATTGTAGAATACGCGGTTTTAATAGTCCCCTCTTATTTTGGATTCCTATGCGGATCATATTAGGTTTCAGAAAACCGAGAAAACCTATACTTGGCGTAGAGTTATCCGGTGAAATCGAAGAAATAGGAACAGATGTAACCCAATTTAAAAAAGGAGATTCTATCTTTGCATTAACAGAACTAAACCTCGGTGGTTATGCCGAGTACACATGCGTACATGAAAGTGGATTAATAACATTAAAACCTACCAATGTGACGTATGAAGAAGCGGCAGTTATTCCTTTTGGTGGAACTTCAGCATTACATTTCCTGAGAAAGGGTTGTATAAAAAAAGGGCAACAAGTGCTCATATATGGTGCCTCAGGATCGGTAGGAACAGCTGCTGTACAACTTGCTAAATATTTCGGTGCAACCGTTACGGGTGTTTGTAGTAATTCAAATTTTGAACTCGTTCAATCTTTAGGAGCTGATAAAGTAATTGATTATACGAAAGAAGATTTTACTAAGAGGCGCGAGCGCTACGATATTATATTTGATGCAGTTGGAAAGTATAAAAAATCCCTTTGTACAAATGCATTAACACCCAATGGAAAATATGTATCTGTTAATGGAATGATGGCAAAGGTAAGTAAAGAGGATATGATTCTACTAAAAGAACTAACTGAAACAGAACATTTAAAACCTGTTATTGATAAAACTTACCGATTAGAAGAAATTGCTGAAGCTCATATGTATGTGGAAAAGGGACATAAGAAAGGTAACGTTTCTATTACCTTAAAATAAAATATATTCAGAAAATAACATTGACAATTCTTTTTGTAAGATTTACTATTAGTACCATATTAAAAAACTACATACACATACTCTTATCAAGAGTGGCGGAGGGACTGGCCCGATGATGCCCGGCAACCGAGCTTATGACGTATAAGCTAAGGTGCTAATTCCTGCAAAACGAGTTTTCGTTTTGGAAGATAAGAGAGGAACCTATTTTATCTATTCGGCACCTCTCTTATTTTTGAGAGGTGCTTTTTATTTTGGAACGTATATGAAGGGGGAACTATAGATGAGAAAAGTATTATTGAGCATTGTAAGTGGAGCGGTATTATTGTTAGGTGCATGTGGTGCTAATTCTGATAAAGAGGTAAAAGCATTAGATGAGAAAAAGATTACTGTCGGTGTAACAGGTGGACCACATGAACAAATTTTTGAAAAGGTAAAAGAAGTGGCAGCGAAAGACGGACTCGAGATTGATGTAAAAGTATTTAATGATTATGTAGCACCGAACGTATCTTTAGATGAAAAAAGCCTCGATGTAAATAGCTATCAAACGAAATCATATTTAGACGTATTTAAAGCGGAACGTAATATGAAATTAACTGAAGTATTTTCAACAGTAACATTCCCTATGGGCGTATATTCTAAAGACATAAAAGATGTAAAAGACTTAAAAGAGGGCGACGCAATCGCTGTACCAAATGATCCAACGAATGAACTTCGAGCTTTAAAGCTATTTGAAAAAGCAGGCGTTTTAAAAGTGGATCCAAAGGCTACAGAAAAAGCGACTGCGAAAGATGTAATTGAAAATCCAAAAAATTTAAAGATTGTTGAATTAGAGGCATCTCAATTACCGACACAACTAAGTGAAGTGAAAGCAGCTGCAATTAATACAAACTTTGCATTAGGTGCAAAATTAAGCCCTGCGAAAGATTCTATTTTCCGTGAAGGAAAAGATTCACCATATGTAAACTGGGTCGTTGTTCGTACTGAAAATAAAGATGATGCTGTTGTAAATAAATTAAAGAAAGCTTATCAATCTAAAGAAGTAAAAGAATTTATCGAGAAAAAATTTGATGGTTCAGTTTTACCATCTTGGTAGGAGCTGACGATAATGATTGAATTAAAAAATGTATCCAAAGTATTTACAACAAAAAAAGGGAATGTAGAAGCTCTTAAACCTACTTCCCTTCAAGTAAAAAAGGGCGAAGTATTTGGAATCATTGGATATAGTGGCGCTGGTAAAAGTACATTAATTCGATGTGTAAATTTATTAGAAAAACCAACGACAGGAAATATCATTGTAAACGGCCAAGACTTAACAACTTTATCAGCAAAAGAACTAGCAAAATCGAGACAAAAAATCGGAATGATTTTTCAAGGATTCAACTTACTTAAAACTGTGACAGTTTATGAAAATATCGCATTACCGTTACGTCTATCTGGTCTTCCCAAAAATGAAATTGAAAAAAGGGTAGAAAAGTATTTACGTATTGTCGATCTTTTTAACCGAAAAGATGCATATCCGAGCGAACTTTCTGGCGGCCAGAAGCAACGTGTTGCCATTGCACGTGCACTATCACATGAACCGGAAGTGTTATTAAGCGACGAAGCAACGAGTGCTTTGGATCCAGAAACAACTGAATCTATTCTCGACCTATTATTAAAGATTAATGAAGAAATCGGGATCACAATTTTATTAATTACACATGAAATGAATGTTATCCAGCGTATATGTGACCGAGTTGCTGTTATGGAACATGGAGCAGTAGTTGAAAGCGGGACTGTGAAGGATATCTTCACAAACCCACAGCATACAACAACAAAGAAATTCGTAAACAGTGCATTTGCAGCTAAAATTCCAGAAGAAGTACAAAAAGAACTTCAAAGAACCGGAGAAATCGTAACACTTTCATTTATAGGAACCTCTTCTGGCGAACCAGCGTTAGCTATCGCTACAAAACGCTTTCAAGTGTATCCGAATATTTTATCCGGTAATATTACGCAGTTAAAACATGAAGCATACGGGAAACTGATTATTCATATGCAAGGTGAAAAAACTGAAGTAGACCGCGCTTTATCATTTTTACAAGAGCAAGGGATCATCGTAGAAGGAGGTAGAACAGACTATGAGAAACAAATCCTTTTTGGATGAATGGGGTAAAGTCATATGGGAAGCAACCATTCAAACATTTCAAATGACATCTATTTCACTATTTATCTCTATCCTTATTGCATTACCACTTGGCGTTACACTTGTTTTAACGCGACCTGGTGGACAGCATGAAAATAAAATTATTTATCCTATTCTTAATACCGTTATTAATATAATTCGCTCTCTTCCATTTATCATTCTATTATTCTTCATTTTACCTTTTACAAAGTTTCTAATGGGAACCTCCATTGGTGTGCAAGGTGTTATCGTACCACTTGTCGTATTCACAGCTCCTTATATTGCACGATTAATGGAGACAGCTTTATTAGAAGTAGATCGTGGTGTTATTGAAGCTTACCAAGCGATGGGCATTTCTACTATAAAAATCATTTGGCACGTTATGGTGAAAGAAGCTCGTCCCTCCCTTGTACTTGGATTAACAATTGCAACGATTGGTTTAATCGGTGCAACAGCAATGGCTGGACTTGTAGGTGCTGGCGGTCTTGGTGATTTAGCATATCGATTCGGACATTTACGCTACGAACCGGAAGTAATGTATGCAACTGTCTTTATTTTAATTATCCTCGTTCAAGGGCTACAATCTTTAGGGAACGGTGTTGCACGAAGATTGAAGAAAGATTAAAAAAGAAGGTATCTCACTAGGGTGAGATACCTTCTTTTTACCTTTTAAATCCACCTTCAGAATGAATAACTTGTCCAGTAATCCATTCTGCTTCTTCACTTACTAAAAACTTAATGAGTCTTGCCGCGTCCCTCGGCTCACCAATTCTACCAAAAGGAAACATCGGCTTTAATCCTTGCTTTATCTCTTCAGTCATCCAGCCTGTACTAGTTGGACCTGGATTAATTGCATTCACTGTTATACCTAGGTGGGCGACTTCAGCTGACAACGAACTCGTAAGGGCATCAATAGCTCCCTTCGTTGTTGCATACGCTAGCTCTCCAACCATAGGCCCTTGAAATTGTCCCGACGTCATATTCACAATTCTACCACCAGATTTCTTATCAAATCCTCGGGCAAATTGACTACTTAACAATGTAGTTGCACGAACATTTACTATGTAGTGCTTATCTAATTCTTCAGCAGTCAAATTAGAGAAGTCATTATTTTTAGAATACGCTGCATTATTAATTAATATATGAGGGTAACCTAGTTGTTCAGTAACTTTATTTATAAGCTCTTTCGGTGCATCATTCTGAGTTAAATCTAACTCCATACTCGATACTTTCACACCGTTTTTTAGTAACTCTTCTTTTAATTGTATTTGTTCACTTTGATCAACGCCCCAAGGCATTTCTTTATCGTACGCTGTCCAATACGTAAAAAATATATCATATCCTGCTCCAGCTAATTCTTTACAAATCGCTGCGCCTATACCATCTAGACGACTTACACCTGTAACAACTGCTATTTTATTTTTTAATTGATTCATCATATACTCCTCCAATTTAAAGGACGCATACTTTATATAAGAGATATGAATTTCCCTACACATTATCCTTACAAAAGGGATGTACAAGCCAAATATGCAGTCCTTGAATGATTTACAGATAACTAAATAAACCCTCACTTATGAGAGAAAAATTTATCTATCTAAATTTCGAATCATCACAAGTTCATCCACATATCGAGTCTTTATCCCCTCTCCATATATCTCCAAATTTTATTTTAGCATTAAAGATTTAATATTTCAAAAATAAAATAACCACTCCTATTTATAAAGTATCCTGTACTATAAACCATAGTTAATAACTAATTTAAGTTTAAGTGTATACATTTACCATTACCTGTTCGTTGTATAAGTGTAGGGAGGAAAAATGATGGGAAAAGAAAATATATTGACCTCCTATCTTATCAATTTAGGAGAGGAAGTGTTCAAACTACTATTAGCGAAAGGAGCTATAAAGGAAGATGCAGAAGACATCATCCAAAATACTTTCTATAAAGTATACACATTGCTAGATGACTTAACCGAGAGTAACATTCGTCCGTGGTTTTTTAGAGTCGCATTAAATGAATACATTGATTTAAAACGAAGAAAAGAACAGCAAAATATCTACTTAACTGAAGAAATTTATTCAAAACTTCAATATACAGACCGAGAATTGGATGCAGTTTTAAATAAAGATGAGATTTTCTATTTATTAAAAGATATAAAACTAGAATACAAAGAAGCCTTCTTTTTAAAATATTACTACGCTTTTACATACGAAGAAATCGCTCTAATACTAGATATTCAAGTAAACAGCGTCAAACAAAAGTTACAGCGTGCACGTAAAGCAATTCACTCAAAAATAGGAGGAACACCTTAATGGATACTTCTTTAAAAGATGCATTAAAAAAGGCTAAAAGAAAACAGTTACTTAAAATCATCATTACCTCTATTATCGTTGTCATGGTGCTTATCCCTATCATTTATAAAGTTGGCAATTACTTTGCAGCGAAAAGCTCTACAAAGCTTCACGAACGACTCTTTTTACATAATGCAATTGCAGAGCCCAATGTCCATATTGATTCTCAAGTTACGAGTAATTCCTCTATGTTTGGTGGCAATATCGTATCTAATCGTTCTAAAAACATTAACGGTTACTTAGTGCGATGGAATACACTGACAAGCTCTTACGACTGGTTTCGTTCTAACATCGATTACAACGAGTTAATACCAGGTTCTTATTGGTCTAGTTCTAGTACCGAGTCTTACAATTATGATAAACAAACGAAAAATAAAGTTGCTACATTTTATAATCCAGCCATCAAGAAATATCATGATGGCGTCAAAAATGAATTAAGTGCAGTTTCAACAATGGATAACTATGTAGCAGAAGTTGCTATCTCTTTCGATAAAGCTTATACATTAAAAGAAATTCAAAAGAAACTACCAGATAACTTAAATATCGTATGGCTATATATGGTCTCACCTATTAAAGATGAAAGCAGAGGTCCTTCCGGTATGCCAGTTTACGGATTTAATCCAGAAAAATCCCCTGAAGAAGCATACAAAAGGTTCTTTGATTCACTTAAACAATTCGATGACGATGGATATGACGAAGATATCCAAAAGTTTTTAAAATCAAACAAGGACAAACCATTCGATCAAGTGAAAATTTTAGGTGTTATGCTAACTGGGAGAACGGAAAACTTTAAGGCATTAGAAAACCAAGACTTTATTCGAGGTGCTTCTGTAGGGGTGACTGCACAAGTTATTCCTTATATAAAGCCAGAGAAGTAATCCGGAATGCCCATATGAACTTAAAGAGCATACATGAACCTGTTTACTACGGGAGCTAGCCGCTACAATAGATAGCTCCTATCCCTGATTTATTGCTTAATTTTCAAAAATAAACTTCACAATATTGTATGTGCAATTTTATAAATAAAAAATCATAAATTTGTTCACATTATATCCATTGTGATTTTTTTCACAATGGATATATAATAAACGTGTAAATACAATATTGGAGGGATTTCAATGGTTATCAATTTTTTAAGAACTGATAAACGTGCTACTTTCATATTATTACTTTTACGGCTTTATATAGGATATACATGGCTCGCTGCTGGGATAGGCAAAGTCTTCGGACAATCTTTTGACGCAAGTGGTTTTCTAAAGGGCGCTATTGCTCAAGCATCAGGTGACCACCCTGCAGTACAAAGTTGGTGGGCAGACTTCCTTCAACACTTTGTTCTTCCAAACGCAGACCTATTTAGCTTTTTAGTTCAATGGGGAGAAATTTTAGTAGGTCTAGGTTTAATTTTAGGCGGATTAACAAAAACTGCTGCATTCTTTGGAATTATAATGAATCTTTCATTTTTACTAAGTGGAACTGTTAGTGTAAACCCAAATCTGCTTATTTTAACTATGTTCATTTTAGTTGCAGGTCATAACGCTGGACGTATTGGATTAGATGGCTATGTTTTCCCTAAACTTTTCCGTAAAAACAACCATGAAACATATAAATTAAGTAAAACTGCGTAGTAACAGTTTACTTTTAAAATATAAATAAGAAAAAGAGCCTAAGTATAGGCTCTTTTCTTACTTACTCCAAATTTAAACTCTTAACGAACCACGGAATCCTCTGGCAGCATAATAGGAATCTGCTCCATTGTGGTACACGAAAACATGTCCGAAGCGATAATCGCAAAATAGAGCACCACCGAGTTCTCGAATATCTGAAGGTGTTTGTACCCAACTTGATGATTTCATGTCAAAATCCCCAAGTTGTTGCAATTCCCGATATTGTTCTTCCGTTAATAGTTCAATGCCCATAGCATTTGCAACATCAATAACGTTATTTTCTGGTTTATGTTTTTTTCTTGATTCTAACGCTTCAAGATCATAACAAAGACTTCTGCGGCCTTTAGGACTCTCCTTTGAACAATCATAGAAAGTATACTCGTCCTTCTCTTCATTATAACCAACAACATCCGGCTCACCGCCAGTTACTTCCATTTCATGAATTGACCACAATTTTTCAGTATTAGTAGCCAGCTTCGCTTCAATCTTAGCCCATTCAAGACCTTCATGGCGGTTCATGTTTTTCTCAAAACGAGCTTGTAATACTTTTAATAGTTCTTCACGTTGTTCTACAGATAACTCATTCTTATTCGCTGTCATATTAGTCCTCCGAATTCCGTTCCCTATAATCATTTAAATCTTCTCAATAATGGTTTGCATACAGTTTACAACAATCTGATACAATTGCACAACGAAAAATCCCTGTGCGGATATCCATTATATAGTACGAAAATCTTTCATACTTTCCTCAAGAATATAGTGTGAAAACCACATCAAGTTCTGCTTCATAATAGCTACATTCATTCCCGGCTGATCAGAACTATATGCCATTCCTTTAAATATAATTAACTCCGTATCAACTTCCATATCTCTTAACCCTTCATATAGCTCATATGCATTTGTAATTGGAATTCTTACATCCTTTTCCCCATGTTGAATTAACGTAGGCGTACAGGCTGATTTAATATATGTCATTGGTGATGTTTTCTTATATATCTCTGGATCATTCCATGGAGTATTTCCTAAATACATGCTAATAAAGTAAGGGATATCTGTATTTACATAATGAGTACTCCAGTTCGTAATTCCTCCCCCAACTGAGATAGCTTTAAATCTATCACTAAATGTAGAACAGAAAGCAGATATATATCCTCCGTTACTCCATCCCATAACTCCTACTCTATCTTTATCTACAATTCCTTTTTCTACTAGTGCATCCACTCCAGATATAACATCATCGTAGTCAGCAAATCCTTGTTTTCTATAGTTTGCTTTTAAAAATTCATTACCATAACCAGAACTTCCTCTATAGTTTGGCTCTAAAACGATAAAGCCTTTTTCGATAAACTGTTCAATCGGATATTTCTCATTAAAACAGTCTGAAAATATCGGAAAGGATGCCCAAGCTGGACCACCATGGATTACTACTAATAAGGGATATTTTTTATTTAAGTCACACTCTACTGGGGTTGATAGAACACCCTCTATTTCAAGACCATCACTACTTTTCCATGAGATGATTTCTCTGTTACTTTTAAGCCTTCCTTCGAAAAAGCTATTTTCATTTGTTACTTTTTTATCATCCAAATAGATTTCAAAGGTTTCATTTGTTATAGCCTTAGTATATGTTATATGATTGCCATCCCTTGTTATAGAGGCATCCATTATAAAACCATCTAACGTTTCGCTTAACATCTCCACAGTGCCATCCTGACACAGCAAGCCAATACGGTAATTCGTTTTATCCTGCCATCTAATTAAAACCCCTTTAGCTGTCCACTGCAATGGCATAACCGTACTATCAAAATCGGTTAAAGGTTGAATCACTTCTCCAGTATTCATATCATATATCTCTAATGTATTATCTTGTATATGATTTCTATAGTAATCCTTCTCTCTTATGCTTGCTGCGTAACATATTTTGTTGCTCTCAGGAGAAAAGCAAACGCTCCCTCCTAACAACTTATCCATATTCATTTTTTGTAGTTCCCCAGCTTCAACATCTAATATATATAGATCATCATTCATATAATCGTTTAAGCTTAGTGTAGCCATACATACAACCTTTTTCCCATCATTTGAAATATCAAAGTTATGTATATAAAAATCCTTACCATCCGTTAGTTGATAAACACCGTTAATCTCGCGTTCCTCTTTATCATTTTGTATCACTTTTTCTAGCTCAATGTAGTATAAACAATTATTTCGATGTTCCTTACCTACATGGTGGAACTCTCCATATAGCTCCTTACGTTTCTTTATTTCCTCACATTCTTTTGACTGTGCAATATAATAAAAACCTTTACCAGTAGGCTCCCATTTGAATGTATTAACTCCCTCCTTCTCGTTCGTAATTTGAACCTCACTACCACCGGCTATGGACTTAACAAAGATTTGATTTGTATTCTCCCCGTCACTACCTGGGCTAAGGTATGCAATAGTCTTAGAATCTGGAGACCATAATGGATGTGTACTATCTATATCCCCATCTGTTAGTGGGTAACTCTGCTCTTTATCCTTTTCATATATCCATACATGATTTCTATACGTATTGTCTTTCCAGTTAGCTGTCTTCTTAACAAACGCTACGTTTTTGCCATCATCACTTATGTTTGCACTTGATAAGGCCGGTAATGAAATAATCTCTTCTATACTTAAATATGTTTTTGCTTTCACTTTCATATAATAAGCCCCCTTGTAATGTCCATGAATCTATCGTCTCTTCTCTTTATAATAAAGAAAATGGTTCAATGATACTTAAAATAGTAACGGAAAATTCAAATAAATAAAAGTGGTTCTATTCCAAATCCGATAAAGTAAAACTTTCATTAGTAGGGTGCTATCCACTTAGCAATTTTAGATGTTCTTTTTCGGCACAAAAATACCCCTTTAGATAAACTATCCAAAGGGGTACAAATTCGTAAATTTATTTAAAATCTACACTATATTTATTAACCTACCAATCTCCTACTCAACAGTAACAGACTTAGCTAAATTACGTGGCTTATCAACGTCACATTCGCGGTGAAGTGCCGCGTAGTATGAGATAAGTTGGAATGGAATAACTGCTACTAGCGGTGCTAGCGCTTCGTGTACAGCTGGTAATACGAAGCTGTCACCTTCCATTTCTAAGCCTTTCATTGAGATGATACATGGGTTAGCTCCGCGTGCTACTACTTCTTTCACGTTACCACGAATTCCAAGGTTTACGTGCTCTTGTGTAGCAAGTGCGATAACTGGTGTACCGTTTTCGATTAAGGCGATTGTACCGTGTTTTAATTCTCCTCCAGCAAATCCTTCTGCTTGGATGTAAGAGATTTCTTTTAGCTTTAACGCACCTTCTAATCCTACGTAGAAGTCTACGCTACGTCCGATGAAGAAACAGTTACGAGTTGTTGCTAAAAATTGTTTTGCTAATGCGTCCATTTCTTCTTTTTGATCACAAAGTTCTATCATTGCATTTGCTACAAGTCCTAATTCGTGTGTTAAATCGAAATCAAGAACTTCGCCTTTTGCTTTAGCAATGTCCGCAGCTAAAATTGAAAGTACTGCAAGTTGTGCTGTGTACGCTTTCGTTGATGCAACTGCGATTTCTGGTCCCGCGTATAACGGAAGTGTGTAATCAGCTTCACGAGAAAGTGTAGAACCAGGTACGTTTGTAATCGTTAATGCTTTATGCCCCATTTCATTTGTTTGCACAAGTACTGCACGGCTATCAGCTGTTTCACCACTTTGTGAAATATAAATGAAGAATGGTCTTTCTGTTAATAATGGCATGTTATAAGAGAATTCACTTGCTACATGCACTTCAACTGGCATTTTTGCAAACTTCTCGATAAATTGTTTTCCAACAAGACCTGCATGATAACTTGTTCCACATGCAATGATGTAAATACGATCGCTATCTAAAATCGCATTGCGGATGTCTGCATTCAGTTCAATCTCGCCATTTTCATCTTGATACTTTTGAATTATATTACGGATTACAAGTGGTTGCTCATCGATTTCTTTAAGCATGAAATGAGGGTATGTTCCTTTTTCAATATCACTTGCGTCTAATTCCGCTGTAAACGGTGCACGTTCAATCGTTTCACCTTGTAAGTTTTTAATTGTAATACTTTCTTTCGTTACGATTACGATTTCTTTATCCATTAACTCAATAAATTGATCTGTAACTTGTAACATCGCCATAGCGTCGCTCGCCACAACATTAAAGTTGTCACCAACACCTACTAATAGCGGGCTTTTGTTTTTAGCAACATAAATCATGTTTGGATTTTCAGCATCAAGTAATCCGATTGCATAAGAGCCATGTAAAAGAGATAGCGTATTACGGAACGCTTCTTCTACACTTAGTCCTGTGCTCACTTGTTGTTCCATAAGCTGTACGATAATCTCTGTATCCGTTTCACTTACGAACGTTACATCTTGTAAATATTCTTTTTTCACTAATTCATAGTTTTCAATTACACCGTTATGAACTAGTGTAAAGCGTTTTGATGTACTTTGATGCGGATGCGCGTTTACTTTGCTTGGAACACCATGTGTAGCCCAGCGTGTGTGACCGATTCCCACGCTTGCTGCTACGTTCTCATCTACGATTTCGCGAAGTTTTGCAATACGACCTTTTTCTTTGTATACAACAACACCGTTCTCTGCTTGTACTGCAATACCTGCTGAATCATATCCACGATATTCTAGCTTTTCTAAACCTTTTAATAAAATTTCCTTTGCATCTTGTTCTCCAATAAATCCTACGATTCCACACATGTTTAGTCGCCGTTACAAATGCTTACATTGCTCTGCGAACATGTAACGACATAGTCCGATACCATTTTTATTTATACTAAAAAAACGGATTACATATTGCTAGCCCTGTAAGCTTGTAACGGCTTTCACCTTCCTCTCGATTGGGTTTAAGTCCGTATATACTTATACAGCTAGTTTGTATCCGTTCCTTTTCTCTCATCACACTTTCACCTTTGTCCACTAAGTCACCTTAATGATTTAAGTAAAAGCTTGCGGTTGTGATGAACAACCGGGAGTCATCCGCCGAAATCTCGATAAACTCCACCTCGTCAACTACACTACTTGTAGTTCTGGCGCTTCTATAATTTACAATATTTCCTTTGAGAAAAAGAACAAGACCATCTTATAACAAACATAGATAAACCGTCAATGAAATTTTTTTCATCGTCTATAAAACATATGAAAAAGGAGCACTTCTTGTGCTCCCTTTTCATAAATTTATTGAATTATTCAGCGCCAACTTCAGCTTTCACAACTTCTACAATACGATGTACATATGCGTCACACACTTCTTGTGTTGGTGCTTCTGCCATTACACGAATAAGTGGCTCTGTTCCAGATGGACGAACAAGAATGCGGCCATCACCGTTCATTTCTTCCTCTACAACACGAATAATATCTTTAATTTTTTCATTTTCTAATG
Source organism: Bacillus sp. M5A3_1b (assembly GCF_053345335.1). Lineage (NCBI taxonomy): Bacteria > Bacillati > Bacillota > Bacilli > Caryophanales > Bacillaceae > Bacillus > Bacillus sp. M5A3_1b. Next base: position 91,250 of record NZ_JBKEZY010000013.1, read on the forward strand.
CTAGTTTTTTATCTGTTACACGAACGTTTACTAGTAATTGTGGGAATTTTGTCATCTCACCTGCAAGCTCAGATAATGGTTTTTTCGTCATTTTCATGATGTTCACCAATTGAAGTGCACTTAACATTCCATCACCAGTTGTAATGTAATCAAGTAAGATAATATGACCAGATTGTTCTCCACCTAAGTTGTAACCACCACGCTTCATCTCTTCCATTACGTAACGGTCACCAACTGCTGTTTTATCACTTGTAATACCGTTAGCTTCAAGTGCTTTATAGAAACCTAAGTTACTCATAACTGTTGAAACGACTGTATTATGCTTTAATTGACCAGTTTCTTTCATGTACTTCGCACAAATAAACATAATTTGATCGCCATCAACGATGTTTCCTTTTTCATCTACAGCGATTAGACGGTCACCATCACCATCAAAAGCAAGACCGATATCAGCGCCTTTGTCTTTTACTAATTTAGCTAATACTTCTGGATGTGTAGAACCTACTCCATCGTTAATATTCATGCCGTTTGGTGAAGTTCCCATTGTTGAAATATCAGCCTCTAAATCCGCAAATAAGTATGGAGCTAAAGAAGACGTAGCACCATGCGCACAATCTAAAGCGATATGTAAACCAGAGAAATCTTCCTCTACAGTTTGTTTAATATATTGTAAATATTTTTGGCCGCCTTCAAAATAATCACTCACTTGTCCAAGATTCGTACCTGTTGGACGTGGTAACTCATCAACTTCTTTGTCTAATAAAGCTTCAATTTCTGCTTCTTGCTCATCTGTTAATTTAAAACCGTCTGAACCGAAGAATTTGATTCCATTATCCTGTACTGGATTATGAGATGCAGAAATCATAACACCTGCTTGTGCATCTAGCGCTTTTGTTAAATAAGCAACACCTGGTGTAGAAATAACACCAAGGCGCATTACTTCTGCTCCAGTTGATAATAGACCCGCTACTAAAGCTCCTTCTAACATATGTCCTGATATACGTGTATCACGGCCAATAATTACTTTTGGACGATCTGTATCTTTTGTTAATACATACCCACCAAAACGTCCAATTTTGAACGCTAATTCAGGCGTTAACTCCTGGTTCGCAACCCCGCGTACTCCATCTGTACCAAAATATTTACCCATTATGATTCTCTCCTTTTTCTGGCTCTTTTTGATTATCTACTGTTGGCTCTTGACTAGTTTCTTTATCTTTATTTTGTTCCTGTTCCGTGTCAGGCTTAGGTTCAGGATTTTTTGGTTTTTCAGTTTGATTATCTTGGTTATTATTTGAATCTGGTTTTTCACCGTTACCCTGTACTTCTTTATCTGGATTTTCTTTCTTCACAATTGTGACTTTGGCACTTTTTTGCTTTGGCTCTATTGAAATATTACCAGGACCGCTCACTTGAATAGAAACATCCTTCGTCCCCGGAGATACATTTTGCAGATTAATGGCTGCTGTTATTTGAGCAGCTGTTATTTTATCTACTATACTTGTTTCTCCTGAAATATCAACGCTTATCTTCCCATCTTGCGGTGAAAGTAGCTGGGCCGTAACATCTTTAGAAAGTCCATTTTTTTGAATTGATATACCATCAATCGTTCTTGTTTTCGTTTGTTTTGTTTTTTGCACTCCTACCGAAACCTTCACTTGATTCGGTTTTGCACTTGTTACACCCTTTGGCAATAAAACAGAGGTATCGAATGTTGTAGACTCTGTCAATTGACTAAGATCTACTTCGACCCCCTCTATCGATTGTATATTATCCAAGATATCTTTTGGACCTGCTATCGTTACTTCTCTCGGCTCAATGCTAATATTTGTAACGGCCAATCCTTCTGGTAAACTCCCCTTTTTCGTATACGTTACAGGAACAGTTTTTTCAGTATTATTGGCCGTAGCTTGCGTCGCCACATTCAATGTTACACTAATTTTAGATGGACTCGTTCTTACATTTAAACGTTTTCCTTCTCTATTGTATAATGTAACTTCGGCTGTTTTTGTAACAGTTTTATTAACACCTTTTAAATCAATATACGCCTTAGCAGATGAAATACTTTCAATTTCTTCTTTCGTCCCAACTACCTCAACAGTATCAGGTTTAATGTTTGATTTTTCAAGAGTTGAACCCGCTGGCATTTGATCCTCATTTGATAATTTTAAGTCTACATGAACGTATTTTCTCGCTTTTTCATGTAGAGTAATTTTAATTGTTGATGGCTGAACTGTTCCTTTCACATCATCTGGAAGCCCGTTCGTTTTCAAAGAAACTTCATAAGTTCCTTTTTCGCTATCTCTCAAATCAACTGGTATATCAAATTGTTTTTTCGCTTTTGCTGTAGCAACTGCTGCTTTTGGGCCCTCTAACTTCACCTTAACGCCCTCTGACGGAATACCACTTACAATATATTTCTCTTCATCATACTTAAGGTTAATGGCATAATTAGTTAAGGTTTCTTTCGCATCATTTGCGAAAGGTAGTACCCCCGATGTCGTATTTTTTTCAGTTAAAGTCGCTGACATAAAAAGCATACACGCCAATAGTAATGAGATCCCTTTTAAAAACCAATGATTCTCCATTAACTTATCCATGACGCTTTCTCCTCCAATTCCATAAAGACGAAGAAGTCGTTTTTTCGCTCGCACTAAATTCAGCTAACAACATATCTTTCAGTTGTTCTGTCTTCAAATCACGATGCAACTTACCATTTTTCGTTAAAGAAATTTGGCCAGTTTCTTCCGACACAACTACTGTAATACTATCAGTAACTTCACTAACTCCCATTGCAGCGCGATGCCTAGTTCCTAGTTCCTTAGAGATAAACGGACTTTCCGATAACGGAAGATAACACGCTGCTGCTTTAATGGTACTTCCTTGCATAATGACCGCTCCATCGTGAAGAGGTGTATTAGGAATGAAAATATTAATAAGTAATTCCGATGATACGTGTGCATTTAGCGGAATACCCGTTTCCACATAATCACCCATACCGGTCTCTTTTGACAAAGTAATTAATGCACCAATTCTACGTTTCCCCATATATTCCGTTGCTTTCGCTATCGCTGTTGCAACGATTTCAGGTTCATCATCCTCATGAGTTCCAACACGCGAAAATAAACTCCCGCGTCCTAGCTGCTCAAGTGCTCTTCGCAATTCTGGCTGGAAAATAATAATAACGGCTAAAAATCCCCACGTTAATACTTGCTCAGTTAGCCAATAAAGCGTATGCAATTCAAGGAAAATACTGATCATCCGAACGACAATAATAACTGTAATCCCTTTTAAAAGTTGAACAGCTTTCGTCCCTCGGATTATGAGAATTAACTTATATATAATAAACCATACAACGGCAATATCTAATACCGTACTAAGATATTTCAAAATGGTCGTATCTTCAAAAGGCATGCTAACCCTTCCTCCTACTTACGAGCAATTCTATCCATATATTGAAATATTGTTTTATGCTCTATCTGTATGTATTTCCAACAACTAGTTAATTATACCATACATGAAACAAACGACAATTACAAACAACCCCCCTTTAGTCTAAATTGGCAAGATGTCAAACATTATTATCGTACAGTATAATATAAATCATTATTATACGCTTATTTTCAAATAAAAAAAGCAACTTCTCAGTTGCTTTTCTTACATTTATTTTAGTTTTTCACCGAATAAAGAACCCATTAAAGCAACTGCCGTTGTTGCCGTTCTGTTTCGCTCATCTAAAATGGTATTTACTTCAACAAACTCAGCAGATGTGACAATATCAGCTTCCGCTAACATTTCCATTGCTAAATGGCTTTCACGATAAGATAGGCCACCAATTACAGGCGTTCCAACTCCTGGTGCATCATGAGGATCAAGACCATCTAAATCTAATGATAAATGTACACCATCAGTATGAGATAAATAAGCGATTGTTTCTTCCATAACAGCCGTCATACCCATACGATCAATCTCATGCATCGAGAATACTTTAATACCTTCCTCGCGAATAAAGTCTTTTTCTCCTTCATCTAATGCACGTGCACCGATAATTACAACATTCTCTTTTTTCACCTTTGGATATGCCCCGTATAAATCTACAAGCGTTTGATGTCCATACCCTAAACTTGCTGCAAGTGACATGCCATGAATATTTCCAGATGGTGAAGTTTCTTCTGTATTTAAGTCACCATGTGCATCGTACCAAATAACACCTAAATTTTTATAATGTTTCGCAACACCAGCTAATGTACCAATTGCGATACTATGGTCACCACCTAATACAAGTGGAAAACGTCCCTCTTCTATAATATGATCCACCTTACTTGCTAATTCGTTACATACAGTTGCAACTTGTGTAAGGTTTCTTAAGTTTGTATTTACATCTACTTCTTTTTCTCTCTCTATACATATATCTCCTATATCTTTAACGTCATATCCAATTTCTTTAATTCTTTCAATTACGCCTGCATAACGGATTGCACTCGGCCCCATATCTACCCCGCGACGCATCTGTCCTAAATCCATTGGAACTCCAATAACTGAGATTTCTTTTTTCATAGATAGTATCCCCCTTTTATGCCTTCACTAAATATTTTAAATCTTTTATATAGTCTGACTCAACTCGACATTTTTCTGTATGGATATACAAATTATTCACTTATATTCGCTTTAAAAACGCAATTTCAAGACTATACAATGTATAAAGTTAACTTAATGAAACAACTACCATCATTATTATTAAATAATAATAAAAAACACTCCTACATTTAGAAGTGTTTTTCTGATGCTATTTTCCATACTGCGGCAATATTCTTTGCTGTCATTTCGATATTCTCTTCCGCTACTTTATATGCCTCTTCTAATGTCATAGGACTCGCTGTAATACTAAATACTGCATCGATTCCTTTTTCATGAACAGCTGGATAATTCGGAGATACAGATCCTCCAATAGCAATGACAGGAATACGAAAATGCTTTGCACGCTCCGCAACACCTACAGGTGCCTTTCCATATGCTGTTTGTTCATCTATTCTCCCTTCGCCAGTTATAATTAAATCTGCTCCTTCTATATGCTTATCAAAATTTGTATAGTCTAATACAATTTCAATTCCTCTCCGCAAGTTTCCCTTTAACACTGCAATAACAGCTGCTCCCATTCCTCCTGCGGCTCCTGCGCCAGGTATTTTAGATACGTCGCAAGATAAGTATTGTTTAAGGATATTCGCATAATGCTTTAAATTCTCATCCAGCTCTTTCATCATCTCTGCATTCGCACCCTTTTGCCTCCCAAATACGAAAGATGCTCCCTTTATTCCAACTAACGGATTATCTACATCACATGCTGCTTCTATCTTTATATGCAGTAAGCGTGAATCCATGCATGAAAAATCAATAGCGACAATCGAATGTAACGTTCCTCCAGATGGCTCTATTACTTCCCCTTTTCCATTTATAAACCTGACCCCTAAAGCTGACAACATACCTGCTCCGCCATCATTTGTAGCACTTCCGCCAAGTCCTAAAATAATGTGCTCGGCTCCTTCGTCTAGCGCATGTAGTATAAGCTCTCCGGTTCCTTTAGTCGTTGTAATAAGTGGGTTTCGCTTTTTAACCGGAACATGTTGTAATCCTGATGCTGCTGCCATTTCAACAAACGCTGTCTTTTTATCTTTAGACATACCGTAAAAGGCTTGTACACGTTCTCTAAGCGGTCCTGTCACATGAAGAGGTATCATTCTTCCATCTGTAGCATCCACAAGTGAATCAACCGTTCCTTCACCTCCATCTCCAATTGGTATTTTTACGTACTCTGCTTTAGGAAAAATTGCTCCAAATCCTCTTTCAATAGCTTCACATACTTTTATAGCTTTTAAGCTTTCTTTATATGAATCAGATGCAATAACAACTTTCACAATTATCCCCCATCCTTTACTTTTACATTTTCTTCATTTTAAACGACAAGTATGAAAGTTGTCTTTTTAAATACAAAAAAAGCTTACATCATATGATGTAAGCTTTTTTATTTAGATGGAGCCTAGCGGGATCGAACCGCTGACCTCCTGCGTGCAAGGCAGGCGCTCTCCCAGCTGAGCTAAGGCCCCTTAGTAATAAAGCGGAAGACGGGATTCGAACCCGCGACCCCAACCTTGGCAAGGTTGTATTCTACCACTGAACTACTTCCGCGAAAATGGTGAGCCATGAAGGATTCGAACCTTCGACCCTCTGATTAAAAGTCAGATGCTCTACCAACTGAGCTAATGGCTCGTAAATGGCTGGG